>JAUIBL010000062.1 GCA_030428355.1 Alphaproteobacteria bacterium
TGTCGGTTTCCGAACGCCGGGTTGGAATGTTTCTGTCGGTCCTGCTGGCCCTGATGGGCCTTGCCATGGCTGCATCGGCGCGTCACGGGGTCATGTCGACCCACGGGTTCATGGCGCTCGGGCTCGGAATCGGACTGGCTTTCCTGCTTGCTGGCGCACTCTATGACCCGGAGCCTCCGACGGATCGCCTGCGCCGATACTACGATGCGCCAACCCGGTTCGGAATCGTGATGACACTGATCTGGGCGATAATCGGAATGGGTATCGGTGTCTGGGTTGCTGCATTGCTCTACTGGCCCGAGGCAACGCCACCCTGGCCGGCTACCAGCTTCGGTCGACTGCGTCCCGTGCACACCACCGGGATTATCTTCGGCTTTGGCGGCAACGCGCTGATCGCCACGTCTTTCCACGTCTTGCAACGCACCTCCCGCGCTCGCCTGGCCGACTCTGTCAGTCCCTGGGTCGTGCTCATCGGCTACAACCTGTTTTGCGCTTGGGCCGTCACCGGCTATCTGATGGGCTCGACCCAATCCAAGGAATATGCCGAAGCCGAATGGTACGCGGACCTTTGGCTGGTGGTGATCTGGGTGACGTATTTCGCGCTCTACATTCGAACGCTCTCCCGCCGAAACGAGCCGCATATCTACGTCGCAAACTGGTATTATCTGGCCTTCATCCTGGTCGTGGCGATGTTGCATATCGTCAACAATCTCGCATTACCGGTGCGCTGGACGGCAGCTGAAAGCTTTCCGGTCTGGTCGGGTGTGCAGGATGCGATGGTGCAATGGTGGTACGGCCACAACGCGGTCGCCTTCTTCCTGACCGCCGGGTTCCTCGGAATGCTATATTACTTCCTGCCCGTGCGGTCGGGGCGGCCAATCTGGTCCTATCGCCTGTCCATCGTCAGCTTCTGGGGCATCACCTTCTTCTACATCTGGGTGGGGTCGCACCACCTGCACTATACGGCGCTGCCCTATTGGGCGCAGACGCTGGGCATGACCTTTTCGGTAATGTTGCTGGTGCCAAGCTGGGCCTCGGCGGGCAACGCCATCGCCACGCTGAACGGCGCCTGGCACAAGGTGCGCGATGACGCCACGCTGCGTTTCATGTTCGTGGCTGCGGTGTTCTACGGGCTGTCGACCTTCGAAGGATCGTTTCTCGCCATTCGCCCCGTCAACTCACTGTCGCACTATACCGACTGGACCGTGGGCCACGTTCATTCCGGCACGCTTGGCTGGGTCGCCATGATCGTCTTCGGCGCGATCTATACGCTGGTGCCGCAACTCAATGGCAAGACGGAGATGGCATCACTGCGCGCCGTCGAATGGCACTTCTGGCTCGCCGTCACGGGCACGCTCGTCTACGTCGTGTCGATGTGGAACGCCGGCATCACGCAAGGGCTGATGTGGCGCGCCTATGACGAGAATGGCGCGCTGTCCTACAGCTTTGTCCAGTCGGTCGAGGCGATGGCCCCTTATTACCTGTTGCGCACCATCGGAGGCGGGTTGTTCCTGACCGGAGCGGCGGTCTGCGCCTGGAACTGCCGTGCGACGATGCGCGGAGCAGCAGGTCATGCCGCCGACCGGCCTCTTGTCGCGCAGCCGGCGGAGTGACCCGATGCTGAAACTGCACTACAATCTCGAAAAGATCTCGATGGGGCTGGTGGCTGCAATCATCGTGGCGGCCTCGATCGGCGGTATCGTGGAAATCGCGCCGCTGTTCACCATCGACGAAACCGTCGAAATGCCCGACGACCTTCGCCCGTACACCCCGCTGGAACTGGCCGGGCGCGAGATCTACATCCGCGAAGGTTGCTATGCCTGCCACAGCCAGATGGTGCGCAGCCTGGCCGATGAACTGGACCGCTACGGCCCCTATTCGCTGGCTGCGGAAAGTGCCTATGATCACCCGATGCTCTGGGGATCGAAGCGGACCGGCCCGGACCTGGCCCGACTGGGCGGCAAATACTCCGATGACTGGCATGTGGCACACCTGATCGACCCGCGCAGCGTGGTACCGGCCTCGATTATGCCATCCTATCCCTGGCTGACGGACCCACTCGATACCGGATTGTTGTCGGATTCGCTGGCCACGCTGGCCCGGTTGGGGGTGCCCTATGACGAAGGTATGATCGCAGCAGCGGAAGCCGATGCGCTGGCGCAAAGCCGCCCCGACAGCGACGCGATGGACGGATTTCTGGGGCGCTATGGCGAGCGGCCTGCGGCCCGTGCCTTCGATGGCGATCCGTCGCGGCTGACAGAGATGGACGCACTTGTCGCCTATCTCCAGTCTCTCGGTACATTGACCGATGCGCCCTATCGAACCCACGCGGAGGGCAACCAATGACCCATGACATCCTGGTCTATCTGTCCAAGACCGTTGGCCTGATCTGGCTGATGGGATTTTTCCTGATTGTCCTCATCCGCGCCTACAGCCCGTCCCGGCGCAAGGCCTATGACGCCGCCGCCCGTTCTGTGCTGCCTTCAAAGGAGGGCGGAGATGAGTAACCCGACCGATCCGAGGCAACTGCTGGGCGCCGATCCGCATACGGGCAATCGCAAGATCGATCCGGTCACCGGCTATGACACGACTGGGCACGACTGGGGCGGAATCACCGAGCTCAATACCGCGTTCCCGAAGGTCGTGATCTGGGCGCTGGTGCTGACGTTCCTCTATTCGGTGATCGCCTGGATTCTCTTACCCGCCTGGCCGACCGGACGTGACTACACACGCGGCTTACTCGGGCTGAATCAGGGTGAAGAAGCGGTCTCTGACTTTCGTGATCTTTCCGAGGTGCGGCAGGACTGGCTGTCGCGCTTCGAGGGCGAGAATTTCGTCGCTCTGCAATCCGACGCGACACTGATGGCGACCGCAATGCCCGCCGCCGCGCGCCTGTTCGCCGACAACTGCGCGGCCTGCCACGGCACGAACGGGCAGGGAGGGCCGGGCTTTCCGGTCCTGTCGGACGAAACATGGCTGTGGGGTGACGACACGGAAGAAATCGCCACGACCATTCGCCACGGCATCAATACCGAAGATCCTGACACCCGCTATGCCGAAATGCCGGCCTTTGACTGGATGGAGCGGTCTGATCGGTTAGCCTTGGCCGAATTCGTTTCCGAGATGCCCGGTGGAGCTGTCGATTTCGAAAGCTCCGTGGGCACGGTCTTCGCAGAGAATTGCAGTTCGTGCCACGGTTCGACAGGGGCAGGCGGTCTCGAAATCGGCGCACCGTCCCTCACGGATGAGGCTGTGATCTATGGACAGAACCCGGGAACGGTGATGCAAACGCTCCGACGCGGCCGCCACGGGGTGATGCCGGCCTGGAATGGCCGACTGTCAGAGGCCGAAATCAACCTTCTGGCGCTTTACGTGGCCCGGCTTGGCCAGCCAGCAGGGGGCGGGCAATGAAGCCGGCCGTACAAAAACGGCTGGCGATCAGCGCCGCTCTGGCCGCAGTTCTGCTTTTTCTCGGTGCGAATGCGCATCTGCTGGCCGTAGCCCTGCAATCACAGCCGGACTGTCGCGAAACCGCCGGAGCGATGCCGGCCAGGCGGTCCTGCTGAAAAGGAGAACGGGATGCTGGAACCACTACCGACCCTTCGCAATCCGGACCGGTCTGCCTCACCCTATGCGCGCGACCTGCCAGCATCTTCGGCGGCGGACTGGTTGCAGGCAGGATGGCGTGATGTCCGGCAGGCGCCTTGGTCAAGCCTTGCCTATGGGCTATTCCTGACATTGGTGTCCTACGCGGTCCTCTGGGCGCTTCACGTAAGCCATCTTTTGTATCTCGCGCTGCCCGCGATCTCAGGGTTCCTGATTGTCGGCCCGTTCCTGGCGATCGGACTCTACGAGAAGAGCCGCAGGCAGGCGCAGGGTCAACAGGTTGCGTTTTCCGACATGCTGGTGTTCCGGCCGTCGTCAGGAGGGCAATTGGCCTATGCCGGACTGCTGCTTGGCCTTCTCATCCTGTTCTGGCTCCGGGCGGCAGATCTTCTCTATGCACTGTTTTTTGGCCTTATCCCGTTCCCCGGCGCGGAGGAGGCGTTGACCAATGTGTTGACGACGCCCCGGGGATGGGCGCTGATCGCAACAGGCACGCTGGTGGGCGGGCTGTTCGCAGCCTTCGCCTTTGCGATCAGCGCCTTCTCCATTCCTATGCTGGTCTCGCGTAAGTCCGATGCGCTGACCGCGATGGGGCTGAGCTTTGTCATGACCGTGCAGAACCTGCGCCCCATGTTGGCCTGGGGTGTGGTCGTCGCCTTCGGAATAGGTCTGTCGGCGGTTACCGGCCTCGTTGGGCTGATCGTCCTTTTTCCGGTTCTCGGTCATGGCACCTGGCATGCCTGTCAGGCGATAGCCGATGGGCAATGAGCCTCCTACTGCTCATACCTCTTTCGATCGGACTCGGTCTGATCGGTCTTTGCGCCTTCTTTTGGGCGCTCAAGAACGGACAGTTCGATGACCCTGATGGTGCCGCGTGGCGCATCATCCCCCCTCATCACCCACTCGAAATGGAAGGAAAACCCGATGGCAGATTGGCTACCGACACTTAAAACGGCAACGCCCGAAGAGGGCTATGACCTTGCGGTAAAGCTTGCACGCGTCGCTGTGAAGCTGACCCAACCAGACGCCGAGGTGCGCGACCGGTTGCGGCCGGAATACGCCGAAGACTCCGATGCCCTTATCGCTGTCAGCCAGGTGGTCGCGACGCATTTCGCAACCGTGGCGGCGGCGAATGGTTATTGGCGAGACATGACATGAGCGAAGTTGAGCGACGCGGGAACCAATTCGTCGTCGACGCGCTGGTTCTGGCCGACGCGTTTGACCTGTCCGTCGAAGAAACCCGTCACCGGATGCAAGGCAGGCAGATCGCATCTCTTTGCGAGACGGGAGAGGGTGAGGACGCGGGCCGTTGGCGATTGACATTCCGTCACCAGGGCCGCGCCCTGCGGTTGATCGTCGATAGGCGTGGCGAGATTCTGGGAAAGAGCACGTTTCCGGTCGGTCATCCGAACAGGGCTGCCCAAGCAAGATAACATGGAACCTGCCACAACCAGGCGGGCCAAAACCTGACGGCGAAACATTTCTGCGAACCTTTCTGACTCTGGCGCATCAAAGAGACAGGTGCCCACGACTGTGGCACCTCAGACATTGAAAGGAAGTAAAATGAAATCCGCTCTCACTCTCGCCGCGATCGCGCTCACTTTGTCCACGGGCAATGCCCTTGCCCATGACGAGGACGTGCTGCAGATGTCGCCCCCGGGCGCCCCCTATATCCAGGTCAGCGATGCGCTGCCCCTGCCGGAATTCATCCCGGGTCTCGGCACGCTGTTCGTTGACCCGGATACGCTCCCAGCCGGCCCGTTCCTGGCCTATGGCCATGACGGCAATCTCTCGGCCACGGTTTACATGACGCCTTTGGAAGACCTGCAGAGCGGCACCTCCTATGACGGGCTGGCGGTCGGCAATCACACGGTTTCATCCGTCGACATCTACTTCAACGCCGGGCATCCTGGCGTGGACAGGCCCCATGCCCATGTCGTGCTGTTCCACGACGAGGATGCCAAATCGAGGCTTGCGGAATGACGCCGGGCCGCAGAGAGTTTCTTATGGTCGGGGGTGGCGTGATCGCCACCCTCGGCTTTCCGCGCGTCACATTGGCGGGCCCTGGTGAAACCATTGAGATGAAGGGAACCGCACGGGGAGAGCATGTCTGGTTCGCACCGGTTGGCCTTGCGGTGGCCCCGGGCACGACCGTACGTTTCGTGAACCGAGATCCCGGGAACAGCCATACCGCGACCGCCTACCATCCGGACATTTTTGATCGGCAACGGCGTATTCCGGAACAGGCCGTCGCGTGGGACAGCGACTTCCTGCTGCCCGGTGAGAGTTTCGAGGTCACGCTGACGGTTTCCGGTGTCTACGATTACTATTGCCTGCCGCATGAAATGGCAGGAATGGTTGGCCGGATCTTGGTCGGTCAGCCAACCGATCAGGGATGGGAGGGGGCGGCGGGCGACAGCGACGATCTTGAGCCCGAGGCGCTTGCAGGATTTCCGCGGGTGGACGACATCATCGCCCGCGGCCGGATCCTGCGGGAGGAATACGAATGACCAATCTGTCCCGGCACCGGGTCGATCAACACCAGATCATCGACGAAACGATCAGCGAGGGCGACCTGCTGGCGGCTGCGGCTGCACGTTCTGAACCCGCGGTCCGGGAACTGATCCGGCGCAACAACCCTCGGCTGTTCAGGGTCGCAAGGGGGATCGTTGCGACGGATGCCGAAGCCGAAGATGTGGTGCAGGAAACCTATCTCGCAGCGTTTCGACTTCTGGACAGCTTTCGCGGAACCTCTGCTTTTTCGACCTGGATCACACGCATTGCGATCAATACCGCCCTGATGCAACTGCGTCGAAAGCACCCGGAGGAGGAGTACGATACGGTGAATGAGAACGATGGGACTTCCGTTACGCCTTTTCCGGGAATGGTCTCTGAAACCGCCGAGACCATGCATGGGCGTCAGCAGCTTCGACGGATCCTTGAAGAGCTGGTAGACTGTCTGCCCCACGAATTGCGTCTCGTGTTCGTCCTGAGCGAAACGGAAGGCATGACGCAGAAAGAGATCGCCCGCGACCTGGAACTCAACCCGATTACGGTCAAAACCCGGCTGTTCCGGGCACGCCGCTGGTTGCGACAGGATCTGGAGCGCCGGGTGAAAGGGGGCTTTGATGCCATCTATCCCTTCGATGGTGCACGTTGCGCCAACATGGCGGACCGCGTTGTGCGGGGTTTGACCAGGCAGGGCCATCTAAAAAAGAGATAGACACTCTCCAGAAGCCATGCTGGCCGCGAGATCCTCCTTCAGACCTCTGATGGCATTCAAGCTCGAGCTCAGGTATGGATCGATGAAAGACTTTGCAGGTCACTCGATCCAAACTTGACGTAATTGAGCCTTACCTCGAGATTTCTCCCGCCAACACCGCTCGTCCGTGCACGGCCAAGGTCGCTGAAAACCTCTGGCACCCAAACTTGCGGATCACATCGAGTACCCGCGCTTCGTAGGCAGCGTGTCCGATCAAGCGACACAAGTCGGACGCGTGGAACTGGCGGTTCGCAGTTGGTGCGGCTTGCATCTGTCTCAGCAATTCGCGCTCTTTGGGATCCGTTATTGGTCTCGCGGGCGGCTTGACCGCGGGACGAGTTGGAGTTCCCCACGAATTTCGCCATCGGCGCATGAAGCCAAGCAGGAAGCCGGCCGGCACCCTGCCGTTGCCTCGGGACCGGTTGAAGGCGAGGAAGCGATCCCAGATGACCTGGGTGTCGATGTTCCAGCAGGGCAACGTGGCCTTCGCTGCTTTGATTAGCTCTGCCCAACTGGTCT
>JAUIBL010000063.1 GCA_030428355.1 Alphaproteobacteria bacterium
TCGATGCTCATCAGCAGGATGATCACGTTCTTGCGGTTCAGGAACAGCCCGAAAATCCCGATCACGAACAGCACCGCTGCCACTGTCAGGTAATGCTCAAGTCCTATCATCACGTCCCTCCGGGGTGCGCCCCGTCGTTTTCTTTGTCAGTGCGCCCAGTCGTCCAGACATCCGCTGAACCCTGGGCGCCATTCTCTACTGGCTCGCCTCCAAGGCGAACCGTGTTTGCCCAGTCCACGCCTCGGGGTAAACTGCCGCACAGGCGCAAGGCTCCATATCGAGCATCGTCACCTGAACATCCCGTGCAGCGTCCTCGAGATCCTCTGCCATCCGCTCAAGCGTCGCAAAAACCCTCGCGCCCGATTGATGACGCTCGATGATCTGCAGCGCCCGGCGCGTGCGATCGAACGGCAAGCGCCGTCCCATGTTTTCTTCCGCCGTCCGGAAGGTCAGCGCCTTTGCCGGTGCGCAATCCACGATGGAGTAGGAGGTCGCGGTCCCTTCCTGGCTCCACCAGTCACGCCACATGACACAGCCCTCGCCAAGGTCGCGGTGGTCTGCTTCACCGCCATGCGACACATGCGTGGTCCGCGTGCAGTCGTGCAGCGTTACCGCCGCGGCTGCTCCGGGAAGAAGCACAAGCGATATGATCGCTGCTTTGATCAAAGCCCCTGCCCCGGTTTCACGTCTTTCAGTTCCATCGCCTTGGCCGGATCGCGGTACATCTGTGCCAGCACGTTCTGGCGTTTCACGTCCGAGCGGTGGCGCAGCGTCAGCACGATCGCGCCGATCATCGCGACCAGCAGGATCAGACCTGCAAGCTGGAACAGCAGGAAATACTGGTCATAGAGGATCAAACCGAGGGCCTCGGTGTTGTGCCGATCCACCGGCGTCACCTGCGCCCGCAGCCCTTCGGCGGCGGCGTTCGATTCCCACGCGCCGAAAGCCAGCGCAAATTGCATCAGGATCACCACCCCGATCAGCAGCGCCAGCGGCATGTAGCGCGCCATCTCGGCCTTCAGTTCCACGAAATCCACGTCGAGCATCATCACGACGAAGAGGAAGAGCACGGCAACCGCGCCCACGTAGACGATGACCAGAAGCATCGCCACGAACTCCGCCCCCAGAAGCACAAAAAGCCCGGCCGAGGACAGGAAGGCGAGGATCAGCCACAGCACCGAATGCACGGGGTTGCGGCTGATCACGGTGAACAGCCCGCCCGCAATCGTGCTGAGCGCAAAGAGATAGAAGGCAAAGACACTCATGTCTCGTCATCCTTTTTGTCGTCTTCCATCACCTCGCGGGCGAGTTCCATCGCGCGGGTCATGGCGGGGATACCGGCGAACATCGACATTTGCGCGATGGTCTCGGCAATTTCGTCTTTCGTGGCACCGGCCTCGGTGGCGTGGCGCACGGTCATGCGGAACGGCGTTTCCGCCTGTGCGCCCTGCATGGTCATGCCCGCAATCGTCAGAAGCAGACGCGTCTTGGCGTCCAGCCCTTCCTTGCTGATGCCCTTGCCGAACCACATTTCCATGGCGTCCTTCGGCATGGTCGGCCACATCTTTTCGAATCCCTTGGGGTCAAACGACGTGAGCGCAGGGTTGAAGGCACGCGCCATCTCCTGCGCCTGGTGCATCATCAACTCGAAAGGGGTTTTCTGATCGCTCATCGGTACGGCGCATCCAGTTCGAGGTTGCGCGCGATCTCGGCTTCCCAGCGGTCGCCGTTGTCCAAAAGCTTGGCCTTGTCGTAGTAAAGCTCTTCGCGGGTCTCGGTCGAAAACTCGAAGTTCGGACCTTCGACGATTGCGTCCACTGGGCACGCCTCTTGGCAGAAACCGCAATAGATGCACTTGGTCATGTCGATGTCATAGCGCGTCGTGCGGCGCGAGCCGTCGTCGCGGGGTTCAGCGTCGATGGTGATCGCCTGTGCCGGGCAGATCGCCTCGCACAGCTTGCAGGCAATGCACCGCTCTTCGCCATTCGGATAGCGGCGCAGCGCGTGTTCACCCCGGAAGCGTGGGCTGAGCGGCCCCTTCTCGTGCGGGTAGTTGATCGTCGCCTTGGGCGCGAAGAAATACTTGAGGCCCAGCTTCATGCCGACCCAGAAATCCTGCAGAAGGAAATACTTGGCGGCGCGTCCGTAGTCGATCTGCGTCATCTCAGCTCTCCTTAAACCCAGCGCGCAAATGCGCCCCAGAACCAGTCGAATTTCGCCGCGAAGGCCACGAACACAACCCACACAAGGCTGAACGGCAGGAACACTTTCCACCCCAGACGCATCAATTGGTCATAGCGGTAGCGGGGCGTGATTGCCTTCACCATCGCGAAGAGGAAGAAGAAGAACGCCATCTTCGCCACCATCCACAGCGCCCCGTCCGGGATACCCGGGATCGGCGACAGCCAGCCACCAAAGAACAGCAGCGAGGTCAGCGCGCACATCAGGAAGATCGCGATGTATTCACCCGCCATGAACAGCAGGAACGGCGTCGACGAGTACTCCACCTGATAGCCCGCCACGAGTTCGGATTCCGCTTCGGGAAGGTCGAAGGGCGGGCGGTTGGTTTCGGCCAAGGCACTGATGAAGAACAGGAACACCATCGGGAAATGCGGCAGCCAGTACCACGAGAAGAACCCGTAATCCCCGTCCTGCGCGCGCACGATGTCGCCAAAGTTCATCGACCCTGTGGAAATGATGATGCCGATGATGATCAGACCCAGCGACACCTCGTAAGAGATCATCTGCGCCGCAGAGCGCAGCGAACCAAGGAACGGGTATTTCGAATTCGACGCCCATCCGCCCATGATCACGCCGTAGACCTCGAGCGAGGACACGGCGAAGACATACAGGATCGCGACGTTGATGTCCGACAGCACCCAGGTGTCGTTGAACGGGATCACCGCCCAGGCGATCATCGCCAGCACGAAACTGGTCATCGGTGCCAGCATGAACACCGGCTTGTCGGCCCCCGCAGGTACGACAACCTCTTTCACGACGTATTTCAGCGCGTCGGCCACGGTCTGCAGCAGGCCGTAAGCCCCCACGACGTTCGGTCCGCGCCGCATTTGAACTGCGGCCCAGATTTTCCGGTCGCCATAGACGAGGAAGAGAAGGCTCACCATCACGAAGCCCAGCACCGCAAGACACTGTGCGACGATGATCACGCCGATCCCAAGGGGGGTGGTAAAGAAGTCAGCCATCACGTCCTCAAACCATCGGTATTCCGTTTTCAACGCAGGAGGCGGTCACGACTTCGGCGTCGATCGTCCGCAGCCCACGGGGCAGCGCCGGCGAGATGGTGTAAACCGCATCTCCTCGCCAGAGGCCAGCCTCTTCGTATACATTTGTGCGCAAATGCCGCGCAAACCCGTATCCCCGGATCAGCGCGTATTGCGCCGCCGCACATTCGGCATAATCCTCGACATCCGACGGCCCGCGCGCACCGCGCATCGCCACGTCGAATTTCACCAGATCGCCGTCAAGCAGGGTGGTCTGCACACCTTCGTAATCGGGCGAAAAGCGGGTCACGGCGGGTTGCGATGCATCGCAGCCCGACAAGCCACCCACCATCGCGAAGGCGACGGGTGTTATGACCGCCAGATGGCGCATCAGCCTCACTCCGCCGCGATCTTGGTGTCCCTGCGGGCCTTCACGCCCGCCGAAAGCTCGGCCATCAGGGTGCTGGCCCGTGCAATCGGGTTGGTCAGGTAGAAATCCCGAAGGGCATTGCGGAAATCCGCATCGCCTAGCTTACCCGCAGGCTCGGCCTGCCAGTCGTTCTCGGGCACCTGATCGATCATCGCCAGATGCGGCACGTCCTTGACCAGCGCCTGACGCAGCTGCGCAAGGCTGTCGAAGGGCAGCGTCGCGCCCAGTTCCGCCGACAGCGCCCGCAGGATCGCCCAGTTTTCCTTGGCCTCACCCGGAGCAAACCCGGCCCGCAGCGCCAGTTGCGGACGCCCTTCGGTATTGACGAAGAGACCCTGTTCCTCCGTATAGGCAGCGGCAGGCAAGATGATGTCGGCACGGTGCGCGCCGCGATCCCCGTGGCTGCCCTGATAGATCACAAACGGTCCGGCGGCGATGTCCACCTCGTCAGCGCCAAGGTTGTAGATCACCTCGGCCCCGTCGATGGCTGTCTCAAGCCCGCCTTCGGTCGTGCAGCCCACATCCATCGCACCCACACGGCCAGCCGCGGTGTGCAGAACCATGAATTTCGACTGACCCGCCTCGGCGGTCGCCATCGCGGTACCCAGCACGGCCGCGCCATCGGCCTCGCGCAGCGCGCCCTGCCCGATGATCATCACACCCGGCACGCCGTGTTTGTCGGAATGGTCCATCTCGGCCAGCTTGGCCAGCGCATCACGGCCCGTGCCAAGGTGGATGTAATCATAGGTCAGATCGACCGGTTCCCCGATCAGCGCGACCTTGGCGCCAGCCGCCCAGGCCTTGCGGATGCGCGCGTTCAGCACCGGCGCTTCGTCGCGCGGGTTGGTGCCGATCAGCAGGATCATCTTGGCGCTGTCGATGTCTTCGATGGCGGCGGTGCCGACATAACCCGAGCGGTTGCCCGCCGGCAGCTTTGCCCCATCGGTGCGGCATTCGACGTTGCCGCCCTGCCCCTCGATCAGGGCTTTCAGCGCATAAGCAGCCTCGGTCGGGGCCAGATCGCCAACAAGGCCAGCAACCTTTTTGCCCTTAATCGCCTCGGCGGCTTTGCTCAACGCCTCGCCCCAGCTTGCCGGGCGCAGCTTACCGTTTTCCCGAACATACGGCTTGTCCAGACGCTGACGGCGCAACCCGTCCCAGACAAAGCGCGTCTTGTCGGAAATCCATTCCTCGTTCACGCCATCATGGTTCCGAGGCAGGAAGCGCATCACTTCGCGACCCTTGGTATCGACGCGGATGTTCGAGCCAAGCGCATCCATCACGTCGATGGATTCGGTCTTGGTCAGCTCCCACGGACGGGCGGTGAAAGCATAAGGTTTGGAGACTAACGCCCCCACCGGGCAGAGGTCGATGATATTGCCCTGCATGTTGGAATTGAGCGTTTCGCCCAGATAGCTGGTGATCTCGGCATCCTCGCCGCGACCGGTCTGACCCATCTGGGTGATCCCTGCAACCTCGGTTGTGAAGCGCACGCAGCGGGTGCAGGAAATGCAGCGGGTCATATGGGTTTCGACGAGCGGACCTAGGTCCAGATCCTCGACCGCGCGCTTGGGCTCGCGGAAGCGGCTGAAATCGACGCCGTAGGCCATGGCCTGATCCTGAAGGTCGCATTCGCCGCCCTGGTCGCAGATCGGGCAATCCAGCGGGTGGTTGATGAGCAGGAACTCCATCACCCCTTCGCGGGCCTTTTTCACCATCGGGCTGTTGGTCTTGACCACCGGCGGCTGACCTTCCGGCCCGGGGCGCAGATCGCGGACCTGCATCGCACAGCTTGCGGCGGGCTTGGGCGGGCCACCGACCACTTCGACAAGACACATCCGGCAGTTGCCTGCGATGGACAGACGCTCGTGGTAGCAGAAGCGCGGCACCTCGATCCCGGCCTGTTCGCAGGCCTGGATCAGGGTCATGGCCCCATCCACCTCGATCTCGTTCCCATCAATGATGATCTTGC
This sequence comes from Alphaproteobacteria bacterium, assembly GCA_030428355.1. Taxonomy (GTDB): domain Bacteria; phylum Pseudomonadota; class Alphaproteobacteria; order Rhodobacterales; family Rhodobacteraceae; genus Marivita. Next base: position 5,624 of record JAUIBL010000063.1, read on the forward strand.
GCAAGTCAGACATGCCCGAGCCCTTTGTTCCCATTTGGCTGGCGCAGTCGATGCCGTGGCAAACCGGCGATCGGCTGACGTCGTTCGCCTTCTAACGCGGGTTATCGGATTAGGCCAGATCTTCAGGCAAAAAGATCAGGTGAAATATCGACGCGGGGCGCATTTTTCTGCACCTGCACAAAATGCCGCAAACCAAGGCCCGTCAGAGCGTTACCTGAGCAACTGACCGATCAGCGTTTGCGCCTGAATCTGCTCCTGCCCGAAGCGGCACAGCGCAGGGATGTCATCGGGACGCACACCGTTCGCCTGCAGGAACTGCTCGGCCTTGTCCTTCATCCGCGCCTTTTCGGCCTTCGAGGTCACGTAGGCCTCGACCTCGTCATCGGTATAGCCCAGATCGCGCGCAATCGACTTGAGCCGGTTGAGCTCGGAATAGGCGCGGATCAACCGGGCATTGATCGAGTCGCAGGACTTGCGGATCGCATCCGCGATGGCGACATGCATCAGCGCATCATCAATCTCGGCCACCTCGCGCAGCGGCGGTTTCGCCGAAGCCACCCCGCCCACGGAAAGCGCCGCAATCAGTATCGCCGTCAAAAGTCGCATCGGATCACCCGGTTTTGTCTGCTCGTTATATGGGGTCGCGCGGGGCGGCTATTCAATATCAGACCGCAAATGATCGGAATTCCGGCGCTTTATGGCTCGACACACCGCCCGGTCAGAACCACGCGCCCCTCCTGAACGACAAGCGCTTCATCCGCCACATCCGGGCCGTTGACCCAGGCCACGTCGGAACTGCCCAGATAGGCGATGCAATGCTGCACGACCTGATAGACGGCCGCCTGTTTCGATCCTTCAAGGCTGACGGCAGCGGGACCACCCGTCGCAACAAAGGCCGCCCGGTCGCTGCGTTCCGATCGCAGGTCGCCCTCGAAACGGGCACCTTCGAAGGTCACGATGTCGAGCTCGTTTTCACCGCACGCGGCCAGCACACACAGGACCGAGGCACAGAGCCAGGCTGATTTCATGGTGTCACCCCTTGAACGTCTTGGCCGCACCATGCGCTCAGACCGGATGCGCGCGCAAGCCCCGAGACGGAAAAAGGCGCATCAACAAGTCTTTCTTAAACGCTGGCCGCTCGGCTCTGAAACATGGTTTTGCAGGCATCCGATAACAGCTAGAGGAACGTCTGAAAAACCTCGCGTGCTGAGCGGTTTGAGATAGACTGACGGGGACGACAATGGAGCCTCACCGATGCCCAAGCAGCCCGCCTTTCCCGGCCTCCGCCACGCGATG
>JAUIBL010000064.1 GCA_030428355.1 Alphaproteobacteria bacterium
CGAAACGCATCATCTGGCCTTTTCGGAGTGGTCGGCTGCTTATAGAAACTGCACTGTCTCGCGGCAAGACCGTGTTCCCTTTTGCGCGACAGAATGCCGGGATAGAGTGTCTTATGGATTCGCAAATCGACTGGCATGCGGCGCGCGCTGCCCTTGAATGGCAGCTTGAGATGGGTGTGACCGAGGCGATCTCGGAGACGCCCATCAACCGTTTCGAGCAGGTGGCCCCACCTCCGAAAGCGGGTGTTGGCCCGGGTGTCGCTGCGCCAATCGTTCCCGTGCAGGCCGCGCCCGAGGTCGATCCTGTCGCCGAAGCTGAAGCAGCCGCCCGCGCTGCACCCGACCTTATAGCGTTGCAGGCGGCGATGGCGGCCTACCCGCATTGCGAACTTCAGAAAGGCGCGCGCAACCTTGTGTTCTGCGATGGTGTTGCGGGCGCACGCGTGATGATCGTGGGCGAAGCGCCGGGGCGCGACGAGGACCGGATCGGCAAACCCTTTGTGGGCCGCGCCGGGCAATTGCTCGACAAGATGCTGGCCGCCATCAATCTGGGACGCGATCGCGAGGGCGCACAGGCGGTCTACATCACCAATGTCCTGCCATGGCGCCCGCCGCAGAACCGCGATCCGAAACCCGATGAAATCGCGATGATGCTGCCCTTTCTCAAGCGCCACATCGCCTTGGCAGAACCCGAAGTCCTGGTCGTCATGGGCAATATCTCATGCCAGGCCTTGCTGGGTAAACGCGGGATCACCCGCCTGCGTGGCCAATGGGACGAGGTCGAGGGCCTGCCGGTGATCCCGATGTTCCATCCCGCCTACCTGTTGCGCAACCCCTCTGCCAAGCGCGAGGCATGGGCCGATCTTCTCGACCTGCAAGCGCGTCTGACCAAGAAAGCCTGATCCATGAGCCGTATCGACGAAAGCAAAGACTTCCTGCCCATCCGCATCGCCGTGTTGACGGTCAGTGATACGCGGTCCATGGCGGAAGACCGCTCGGGCGACACGCTGGTGGGTCGTATCGAAGGCGCCGGGCATATCGTGGCAGATCGCAAGATCGTTCAGGACGAACGCGACCAGATCGCGGCGCAGCTGCGCGCGTGGTGCGATCAGCCCGACATCGACGTTGTGATCTCGACCGGTGGCACAGGTTTGACCGGGCGTGATGTGACCGTTGAGGCGCATCGCGATGTCTATGAGAAAGAGATCGACGCATTCGGCACCGTCTTTACCATGGTGTCCTTCCAGAAGATCGGCACGAGCGCCATTCAAAGCCGTGCCACGGGCGGTGTGCGCAATGGAACGTACCTCTTTGCACTGCCGGGAAGCCCCGGTGCCTGCAAGGATGCGTGGGACGAAATTCTGAGCCTGCAGCTCGATTATCGGCATCGGCCTTGTAACTTTGTCGAGATTTTACCGCGATTGGACGAACATCTGCGACGGAAATAGCATTTCACTTCGTGAAACGAAGAGATGTGTTATTGGAAAACATTCAGGTCTGGCTACTTGATAGGCAGAACTGTTGATGAGGATTGTCGCACATGCGGTTTTTGCGCCGTAGCCTGACAGGGCTTTTTCTACTTTCGCTGACGCTTGGACTTCTGGCTTATGCTGGGGTGCAGGTGCGCGATGCCGTGCAGGAGCGGATGGCGCAGGAACCGCGCAGCTTCCCGCAGAGGGAACGTGTGTTCGCCGTCAACGTCGTTGCGGCGGAGTTTGAGACCGTCACCCCGATCCTCACCGCGTTTGGCCAGATCGAAAGCGTCCGCACGCTGGAATTGCGGGCAGCGGCAGGGGGGCGTGTTCTGGAAATCGCGCCAGAGTTTGTCGAAGGCGGCACCGTGACCGAAGGGCAGATGCTTGTCCGGATCGACCCGACAGATGCCGAGGCGGTTCTGCAGCGGGTTCAAAGCGATATCCTTGATGCCGAAGCCGAACAGCGCGAGGCGGAGCGCGCCATCGTCCTTGCCCGCGACGAACTGGTCGCCGCCGAGGAACAGGCCACGCTGCGCGAACGCGCGTACCAACGGCAGGTCGATCTGCAGGATCGTGGTGTCGGCACGGCTGCGGCAGTCGAAGTGGCGGAACTTGCCGCAGCACAGGCACGGCAGGCGGTTCTGTCCCGCAGGCAGGCGGTGGCACAGGCCGAGGCGCGCATTGATCAAGCCACCACACGCCTGTCCCGTGCAGTGATTGCCGAGGCCGAAGCGCAACGTCGTCTGGATGACACGCTCATCACAGCCGATTTCTCGGGCACCTTGGCGGATGTGTCCGTGGTGCAGGGGCGTCTGGTATCGTCCAACGAACAACTGGCCCGCCTGATTGACGCCGATGCGCTTGAAGTGGCGTTCCGGGTCTCGACGCAGCAATTTGCACGGTTGCTGGATGAAAACGGCACCTTGGCCAAGACCGGCGTGACCGTTGTGCTGGACGTGTTCGGCACCAACCTGACCGCGACCGGCACGCTGAGCCGCGCTGGCGCCGCTGTCGGCGACGGTCAGACCGGGCGGCAATTGTTTGCCACGCTGGACAGCGCGCCGGGGTTCCGTCCGGGCGATTTCGTAACCGTGCAGATCGCCGAACCACCGCTTGAAAACGTCGCGCGTCTCCCGGCATCGGCCTTGAATGCCGCGAACGAAGTGCTTGTGATCGCGGATGAAGACCGTCTTGAAGTCGTTGAAGTCAACCTGCTGCGCCGACAGGGCGATGACGTTCTGGTCCGCGCGCGGGGCTTGCAGGGGCGCGAGGTCGTGGCCGAACGCACGCCTCTGTTGGGTGCAGGCATCAAGGTGCGCCCACTGCGTGACGCCGGACAGGCCGCACCCGAAGAGCCTGAAATGGTTGAACTCACCGAAGAGCGCCGCGCCCGTCTGACGGCCTTTGTGCAGTCTAACACCCGGATGCCCGAAGAGGCACGGCAGCGCATTCTGCAACAGCTGTCGCAGGGCACCGTGCCCGCGCAGGTCGTTGAACGCATCGAATCCCGGATGGGGGGCTAAGCCATGTTGCGCACTCTGTCGGGCAAGGCCGGGGGCATCCTCAGCTATTTCGTGCGCCACCGGACCGTGGCGAACCTGCTGCTGATCCTCTTGCTTGCTGCGGGGGCGTTTTCGATCCCCAACATGCGGGCGCAGTTCTTTCCCGACGTGGTTGTCGACGACGTGGATGTGTCGGTCGTCTGGGACGGGGCCGGGGCGGAAGACGTGGATCGTGGCATTGTGCAGGTGCTTGAACCCGCGATCCTGTCGGTCGAAGGGGTGGAAAGCTCTGAGGCGACATCCCGCGAAGGGCGTGCCAGCATCCGGCTGGAATTCGAACCCGGTTGGGACATGTCCCGCGCCGCCGATGACGTGCAAAAGGCCGTTGATGCGGTCTCGACATTACCTGCCGATGCAGAAGACCCGGTGGTTCAGCGCGGTACGTGGCGCGACCGGGTGACCGATATAGTCATCACCGGCCCTGTCGGTGTGGATCAACTCGCGCGGTTTTCCGATGAACTCAGCGCCCGGCTTTTTGCCGAAGGGGTCACGCGCACCACCATCCGGGGGCTTTCGGCCCCCCGCACCGTGATCGAGGTGCCCTCCGCCAATCTGATCGCGTTCGACATCTCCATGCGCGAGATCGCGGATGCCATCGCGCAAGAGGTCGATGCCGACCCGGCCGGTGACATCGGCAACGCCAACACCCGTGTCCGCACCGGGGTCGAAAAGCGCAGCGCGGAACAGATCGCCAATATCGCACTGCGCTCCAACCCCGATGGATCGAACCTGACGGTGGGCGATGTCGGCACGATCATCATCGAAGGGATCGACCGCGAACGCAGTTATTTCGTCGGTGAAAACCCCGCGATTTCCATCCGCGTCGACCGCAGCGATCAGGGCGATGCGATCGCGATCCAGCGCACGGTCGAAGAGGTGGCCGCCGAATTCGAAGCCTCGTTGCCAGATGGTGTCACCGTTGATCTGATCCGCACACGCGCCGAGGCGATCACGGGGCGTCTGGACATCCTGCTCGACAACGGTCTGACGGGCCTCTTGCTTGTGGTTCTGCTGCTGTTCCTGTTCCTGAACGCACGCACGGCGTTCTGGGTAGCGGCTGGTATTCCCGCATCGATGATGGCGGCGATTGCGCTGATGTATGTGTCCGGGATCACGATCAACATGATCTCGCTCTTTGCGCTGATCATCACCTTGGGCATCGTCGTGGATGATGCCATCGTTGTGGGTGAACACGCGGACCACCTTGCGCGGTCCGGTCTTCCTCCGGTCGAGGCGGCGGAACGCGCAGCGCACCGTATGGCGCTTCCGGTCTTTGCCGCGACCCTGACCACGATCATCGCGTTCTTTGGCCTTGTCGCCATCGGAGGCCGGTTCGGTGACCTGATCGCCGATATCCCCTTCACCGTGATCGCGGTTCTGGCGGCATCGCTTGTGGAATGCTTCCTGATCCTGCCGAACCACATGGCCCATGCCATCGCCCACAGCGCCAAGGAACATTGGTACGATATTCCGTCGCGCGTGGTGAACCGGGGGTTCCGCTGGATGCGCGAAACGCTCTTCCGCCCCTTAATGGCGCTGGTCATCAAGGCGCGGTACGCGGTGCTGGCCGGTGCGGTGGTGCTTCTGGCATCTCAGGCCGCATTGTTCATCCGGGGCGACGTGCAATGGCGGTTCTTCAATTCGCCGGAGCAAAGCTCTGTCACCGGCAACTTCGCCATGGCCCCCGGTGCCACCCGCGAAGACACGTTCGAGATGATGCGCATCTTCCAGAAATCGGTCGAGGATGTCGCGAAAAGCTTTGAAGAGCGCCACGGCGTCAACCCCATTGACTACGTGATCGCCGAGGTGGGCGGCAATGCCGGGCGCGGGATCGCCGGGGCCGACACCAAGGATGCCGACCAGCTGGGCGGGATCTCCATCGAACTGATCGACCCCGATCTGCGCCCGTTCTCGAGTCAGGCTTTTGTCAGCGAATTGCAGGACAGCGTACCGCGTCATCCGATGGTCGAAACCATCAGCTTCCGCAGCTGGGGCAGCGGCCCGGAAAGCGATGCGCTCGATGTACAATTCTACGGTGCAAGTGCGGAAACGCTGAAAGCCGCGTCCGAAGACCTGAAGAACGCGCTGCTGCAATATCCCGAGGTCTCGGCTGTCGAAGACAATCTGGCCTATGACAAGGAAGAACTGATCCTTGAACTGACGCCACAAGGGCAGGCGCTGGGCTTTACCATCGACGGTCTGGGCAGCGTCTTGCGCGCCCGTCTGGGCGGGATCGAAGCCGCGACCTATCCCGACGGCCCCCGCAGCGCCGAGATCCGTGTCGAACTGCCTGCAGGTGAACTGACGGCGGATTTCCTTGAACGCACCCAGATGCGCACGCCCGAAGGGGCCTATGTGCAGCTTGCCGATATCGTCAGCGTCGAACGTCGCACCGGGTTCTCAACGGTTCGTCGCGAGAACGGTATTCGTCTGATCTCCGTCACCGGCGACATCTCAGAAGACGACCCGGCCCGCGCCAATGACATCATGCTGGCGCTGGAAACCGAGATCCTGCCCACCATCGCCAGCGAACGTCAGGTGGAATACCGCCTGTCGGGCCTCAGCGAACAGGAAGGCGATTTCCTCAACGATGCGCGCACTGGCCTGATTTTGGCGTTGCTCGCCATCTACCTTGTTCTGTCCTGGGTCTTTGCCAGCTGGACCAGACCATTGGTGGTCATGTCGGTGATCCCGTTCGGGCTCGTCGGGACGATCTATGGACATGCGGCGTGGGACGTTCCACTCAGCATGTTCACGGTGGTCGGTCTTTTGGGAATGACCGGGATCATCATCAACGATTCCATCGTTCTGGTGACGACAATCGACGAAAAGGCGCAGGATCGGGGACTGATTCCGTCGATTGTCGACGGTGCGGCAGACCGTTTGCGCCCGGTGTTCCTGACCACGGCGACCACGGTTCTCGGCCTAGTGCCACTGCTCTATGAACAATCCAGCCAGGCGCAATTCCTGAAACCGACGGTGATCACGCTGGTCTACGGGCTTGGTTTCGGGATGTTCCTCGTGCTGCTGATCGTCCCGTCGCTGATTGCGATTCAGAGCGATCTTGGACGCCTGACCCAGACAGCGCGTCGCGGGTTGCGGTTCCGGCGTGGGGGGATTCGTGCCGCCCTGTCGCTGGCCTCGGCGATGATCGTTGCTTGGCTTGCGGCGACCATGGGGGCATTTGCGGTCACAGGCACCTTGCCTCAGGCCCTTCAGGACGCATTGGCCGACACTCCGCTTGCGGGGGATATCACGCTGATGACCAGCCTCGGGCTGTTTGTGGCCGGGGCTGCGGTAATCTGCCTTGCGCTCTATCTCGTCTCGGGACTGGCGCTGGCGATGTTCCGGCTGCGGCGTCCGGCCTGACGGTCAGGACGAACAGCCCAGAATATCGACAGCGCGGGACTCGCCGATCACGGTGAAGCGAAGTTCAGACCGCTCCAGCGCAAAGCTGCGGCCTTCGACATGCACCAGCCGGGTGCTGGCATGAAGGATCGCACCGTCGCGGCGGCTGTCCGGTTCGGCGACCCAGACATGAGGATTGCCTGCTTCGACCACCACATACTCTGTGCCGCCTGCGGATGGCATATCGATCCGGGCGTGAAGGATCAGGGCACCATCGGCCCCGGCTTCGATGGCGCAGGTCACACCGCGCACCCCGGCCTCGCGCGCTGAATAGGGACGATCGGTTAATGCCGCCGCAATCATCGGGTCCGGGCGGGTGACATCGGGCGGCAGGGTCGCGTTGAACGACAGGTTCGCCGGGATGCAGATATCCTTGCAGATGCCGATCTGCATCTCGCCGGACAATTGCATGTCCGCGCCGCCGGTCTGCGCTGTCAGATGCAGCGGGATCACCAGTTCGGTCA
>JAUIBL010000065.1 GCA_030428355.1 Alphaproteobacteria bacterium
AGTCACCCGCCAGCTACATGGAGAGCGCGGCTGACTGGCCGCCGCTCATCACCCGCGTCCCGCGTAAACCCAAAGTGGCCCAGTTTTGCGCCGCCCCGTGGCCTAATTTTACTCCGCCGTTGACACCATCCGTTAAGGTTTTGGAAAGCAAGCGTACGGCCCGGTTTTGTGCTACACTCACACGTGTCGGAAAACGGAAAGGACAGAACATGCATCTGGGCGCATTTTCGGTCAGCCTCGCGGTCAAGGACCTCACCGCCTCAAAAACCTTCTACGAAGCCATCGGATTCGAAACGCTGGGTGGCGATCCCGACGCCGGCTGGCTCATGCTCAAAAGCGGTGATACCGTGTTGGGCCTGTTCCAGGGTATGCTCGAAAAGAACACCCTGACCTTTAACCCCGGATGGGATCAGTCGGCACAGCCCTTGGACGACTTCATGGATGTGCGGGCCATTCAGGCCGATCTGAAATCAAAGGGTCTGACGCTAGACGTGGCAACCGACCCCGAAGGCACCGGCCCCGCGCATATCGTGCTGACCGACCCCGATGGCAATCCAGTGCTGATCGACCAGCACCGCTGATCACCACATCCGCGGAATGGCGTTCACCTCGTAATTGGCGTCATACTCTGCACCACCCAGCGCGCCGTCGGTCTGATCGGCGAGGATCTCGCCAACTGTCGGCAATCCTTCGGGCAAAGGCGCGCCGTCCCACAGGCCCGAGCGCATCAGCGCCTTGGCGCACTGGGTGTAGACCTCGGACACTTCGGTCACGATCACTGTGGCGGGCAGGATGTTCTTTTTCTGGAATGTCGCGCGCAGCTCTGGATCATCCGTGATCCACGCGCGGCCATTGACCCGCACCGTGGTCTTGGTGCCGGGGATCATGAAGAGGAACGCGATGCGCGGGTCTTCGACCAGATCGCGCAGCGCATCCAACCGGTTGTTGCCACGCCAGTCAGGCAGCAGGATCGTATGACGGTCGGCCACCCGCACCACCGGGTCGATGTCGCCGCGCGGCGTGCCATGGGTTCCCCGCGATCCCGCGGTCGAGATAACGCAAAACCGCGCAGCCTCGACCCAGCGGCGGTAGCTCGGGGTCAGATGATCCGCAACCTTAAACAAGGATGCCGGAACGGCCGCGTCGTAAAGCGCTTCAAGCTCTGCGATGGTTTCAATGCGGCGCATGGAATCCGGCCTCTTCGTTCAGACGGTTCGAGGCACTCTCGATCCGCGTTTCCAACAACTTGAGAAATTCATCACGCGGCAGGCCCGGCGCGATCGGCTCAAGAAACTCGACAACCGCAGTCCCTTGTTTGCGATAGATGCCGCGCTTGGGCCAGAAGAGGCCGACATTCGCCGCAACCGGCACGCAAGGCTGGCCAAGCTGTTCGTAAAGCACAGCGGTTCCGATCTTGTAGGGCGCTTTCACACCGGGGGCGATGCGGGTGCCCTGCGGGTAGATGATGAGCTGACCCGGCGTTGCCGTACCCTTTTTCACCCCTTCGACCATCTGCTTGATCGCAGCACCGCGCTTGCCCCGGTCCACCGGGATACATCCGATGCGCAACCCGTACTGACCCACGATGGGCGAATACATCAGGATACGCTTCATGATGAACTTGCCCGCCGGGACAGCCGAGAAGACAAGAAACACGTCCAGAAAGCTTTGATGTTTGGAGGCGACGATACATTCGTAATCGGGGGGGGTGCCGCGGATTTCGGTCTTGAGTCCGATCATCCAGGGCGCCGCCCAGCGCACGAAGTGGCAGACCGACATACAGCCCGTGCGCGCGCCTTTGCGTGACACAACGGCCCACGGGAACAGACCCAAACCAACCACGGCAATCGCCACATAGACCGAGATCACGAACAGCAGCGAGCGCACCCACTGGATTGCATATGCCATCAGGCCAAGTCCTCCAACACACGTCCCGCCGCATAGCGCGTGGCGACGAATGCAACCAGCCCGGACAACGGCGGGATCAGCACCACCCAGACCCAGCCGATGCCCTGAATGCTCAGATCGGTGAGCACCCCTGCGGTTTCGCTGCCGGACGGCACAAGCACCAGCGCGATGATCCCCGTGAGCGTGCCAAAGGCAGCGCCGGTCAGCGCCCGCAGCGCAAAACGCCGCACAAAAGCGCTTGCGATATACGTATCCTTGGCACCGACCAGCCGGAGCACCGCAATCACCTGTGCGTTGGCGGCAAGGGCGGCATTGGCAGCCAGCGTCACCATGGCCGCCGCAGCCGTCGCGATCAGCAGGATCGACGCCCAGCCCAAAAGCCGCAACCGGGACGCCGCATCAATCAGCGGACGCCGCCATCGGGCGTGGTCGTCCAGAACGGCGGCGGGGGCTTCGGCAGCCAAGCGCAAGCGCAGGCCAGCGGCATCGTAACCATCCTCGGTTTCGATGATGTCGATCAGTTGTGGCAGCGGCAGATCGTCGATCGGCAGATCGGCTCCGAACCACGGGCTGAGCAAGGCGCGTTGCTCGTCGAGCGTCAGAGCGCGGGCATCGACAATGCCGGGCGTGGTGCGCAACACACGCAGCGCCGCTTCGGTCTGGGTGGCGACCTCGCCCGCCGGGGCCGAGATGCGAATGGTCGAGGATTGCGCCAGCTCATTGCCCCACCGATCCGCAACCCGGCCCGCTGCCAGCGACAGGGCCAAGGCAAAGACCGCGAGGAACGACATCGCAAAGGCGCTGAACAGCGTCAGGCGCGCGGTGAACCCGGTTGGCGGAACAACGCGATCCGCCCGTTCGTCGAATTGCAGCATCCGGGCCGTGGTCCGCAGATCAAAATTCACAGATCTGCCCCCGCCATCTGAAGCCGCCGGTTCGAGATCCGCAGAACCCGCGTCTGCACCTGCGCCTTGGCAGCGCGGATCAGGCCCAGATCATGGGTGGCAATGAGGATCGTCTTGCCCATGCGGTTCAGCTCGACCAGCAAAGTCAGCAGGCGTTGCGACATTTCCCAGTCAATGTTTCCGGTTGGTTCATCTGCAAGGATCACATCCGGCGACATGATGACCGCACGCGCCAATGCAGCGCGCTGGCGTTCGCCGCCCGACAGCTCTGGAGGCAATGCATTGGCCCGTCCAGTCAGTCCGACCCACGCCAACAGTTCCTTGAGATTGGCATCCGCGCCATCCGGGTCCTGCCCGGACACGGTCAGCGGCAACGCGACGTTTTCGGTCACTGGCAAATGGTCGAGGAACTGGCAATCCTGATGCACCACCCCGATTTTTCGACGCAGGATGGCGACGTCATCGCGGCTCAGGCCACGCACATCGCGCTCAAAAAGGCGCACATGTCCTGCGGTCGCCTGCAAGGCACCATAGCAGAGCTTGAGGAAGGTGGTTTTCCCCGATCCGGACGGGCCGGTGAGAAAGTGAAACGACCCCGGCGCCACATTCAGGGTCATGTCCGTCAATAACTCTCCGCCGCCATAACTATAGGCTACATTTTCCAACTCAATCACGGCGGTCCGGTCCCTGCCACTGGTTCGGCGTTGTTGTGCCTGAGCATCGTGCGGGTTTCAATGCGCCGGAACGGTCACATTGGGCATTTACATGCGGAAACCCGCGCTTATTGTTCGATTTCAACAAGAAGGTGGTGGGCTGGTCGTGCAGTAGCGGCCAGCTGAGTAGGGGCAACAGGCAAAATGCGGCTGAAATGTCCAAGTTGTGGGGCGCAGTACGAAGTCCCGGACGATGTCATTCCCGAGGACGGTCGGGATGTTCAGTGTTCCAATTGCGGCAACACGTGGTTTCAGGCGCGCGACACCAGTAATACACCAGAAGCCCTCGAAGCAGCCGCCAAGGCGCCGAAGGATGCGGTTTGGCATCCCGAGGTTGATGCGGATGTCGATGATCGTCCTTCGGTCAATCAGGAAGCGACACCGGGCAATTCTGCACCACCCTCGCCACCCAAGCGCCGCGAGCTTGACCCTTCAGTCGCCGACATCCTGCGTGAAGAGGCCGAGATCGAGGCGCGTGCGCGCCGCGCCGAAGCGGGAACTCTTGAAGAGCAGCCCGATCTGGGCCTGCAGGAGCCAGAAGACGAGGCGGCGAAGCGCGCCCGTCAGGCGCAGGAGAGAATGCGCAAGCTGCGTGGTGAAAATCCGGAAGCCGCCGCGGTTGCGGCCGCCGCAGCTGCTGTGGCCGATCGTCCGAAATCCCGACGCGATATGCTGCCGGATGTGGAAGAGATCAATCAGAGCCTGCGCGCCTCCAGCGAACGCACCGAAGTGCGCAGTGTGCAGGCCGATCTTGAAGACGATGACGAACCCTCCGGCGGTTTCGGGCGCGGTTTTCTCTATACCATCCTGCTGTTTGCGATAGCCGCTGCCCTGTACGTGTACGCACCCGAAGTCGGCGAGGCCGTGCCGCAACTGAAGGCTCCGATGGAGTCTTTCGTGATCATGGTGGACCAGCTGCGCGCCTGGCTGGACGCGCAAATCGCGATGCTGATGGGCATGATCAATGGTGCGCCCGCCGAACCACCGGCAGCAGACGGGTCCTGAACCGCCGAAACCTTGGGCAACATGGCAAGCGCAAGTCCGCCAATGTGGACCTATCTGTGCGCGGGCTCTGGCCCTAACGTCGCAATGCTGATCTGATCAAGATGTTTCCAGCCAGATCGACAGCCGCGTCTGGCCCATTGTGATTCTCAAACCGAGGTGACGCCCATGGACGGTACATTGACCCAGAACGATCTCAGCCACGTGGTCGAAGCCGACCGCGCCCATGTGTGGCACCACCTGATCCAGCACAAGCCGTTCGAGACCAACGATCCCCGGATCATCGTCGAAGGCAAAGGCATGCGGGTCTGGGACCAGAAGGGCAAAGAGCATCTGGATGCCGTGTCCGGTGGCGTCTGGACGGTGAACGTAGGCTACGGCCGCGAAAGCATCGCCAAGGCGGTTTATGACCAGCTTCTGAAGCTGAACTATTTTGCCGGTTCCGCCGGGTCGATCCCCGGTGCGCTGTTCTCGGAAAAGCTGATCTCGAAGATGCCGGGCATGACCCGTGTGTACTACACGAACTCGGGGTCCGAGGCGAACGAGAAGGCGTTCAAGATGGTCCGCCAGATCGCGCACAAGCGCTATGGCGGCAACAAGCACAAGATCCTCTACCGTGACCGCGACTACCACGGCACCACCATCGGCTGTCTGTCTGCGGGCGGTCAGGACGAGCGCAACGCGCAGTACGGGCCGTTCACGCCCGGTTTCGTGCGCGTGCCGCATTGCCTTGAGTACCGCGCAGGCGATCAGGGCGCCCCGACCGAGAATTACGGCGAATGGGCCGCTGACCAGATCGAACAGGTGATCCTGCGCGAAGGCCCGGACACAGTCGGCGCGCTCTGCCTTGAGCCGGTGACCGCTGGTGGTGGTGTAATCACCCCGCCGCAGGGCTACTGGGACCGCGTGCAGGAGATTTGCCGCAAGTACGACATCCTGCTGCATATCGACGAAGTGGTCTGTGGCGTGGGCCGGACCGGCACATGGTTCGGCTACCAGCACTACGGCGTTCAGCCCGACATGGTGACGATGGCCAAAGGTGTGGCGTCGGGCTATGCGGCGATTGCCTGCCTTGTGACCACCGAGGACGTGTTCTCGATGTTCAAGGACAATGCCGACGATCCGATGAACTACTTCCGCGACATCTCGACCTTTGGCGGCTGCACCGCTGGCCCGGCAGCGGCGCTGGAGAACATGCGCATCATCGAGGACGAAGGCCTGCTGGAGAACACCACGGCGATGGGCCACTACATGCTAGACCAGCTTCACGCGCTGGCCGACAAGCACGCTGTCATCGGCAACGTGCGCGGCAAAGGTCTTTTCCTGGGTGCCGAACTGGTCGAAGACCGCGAAACCCGCAAGCCGATGGCCGAAAAGCGGGTACAGAAAGTGGTCGCAGACTGCATGCAGCAGGGCATCATTATCGGCGCAACCAACCGTTCTTTGCCCGGTATGAACAACACGCTCTGCTTCAGCCCGGCGCTGATCGCCACGAAAGACGACATCAACCAGATCATCGCGGGCGTGGACGAAGCCCTTGGGCGCGAATTTGCGTGAGTGATCCCCTGATCACGGCTCAGCGCCTGAATGCGCTGGGCCAACCTGTCGGCTTACCTCTTGCCGATACATCGCCCCGCCAGGTGCCTCCGCGCACCGCCATGGTGGGGCGATATTGTTCTGTGGTGCCGCTTTCGCTGGATCACGCGGGCGATCTTTACACCGCATTCCGCGCGGATGAAGAGAACCGCATCTGGACCTATTTGCCCAACGGCCCGTACAACGATCCTGCCGACTTCCGGGGATGGGTGAACGAGGCGATCCAGAAAGACGATCCTTTGATGCACGCCATTGTCGTGGACGGGTGCGCCTTGGGTCATGCCAGCTACCTGCGGATCACCCCGGCCAGCGCCAGCATCGAGGTCGGGTTCATCAACCTTTCACCTGCCCTGCAACGCACCTCCGCCGCGACCGAGTTTCAGTTTCTGATGATGCGGCGCGCTTTTGATGAGTTGGGCTATCGCCGATACGAATGGAAATGCGATGCGCTCAACGCACCATCGCGCAAGGCGGCCGAGCGGCTGGGCTTTACCTATGAAGGCACGTTCCGCCAAGCGACACATTACAAGGGCCGCAACCGCGATACCGCATGGTTTTCGATTATCGACAGTGAGTGGCCCGGCCTGAAGCAACGCTTCGAGCGCTGGCTTGCTCCAGAGAATTTCGACGACACTGGTACGCAAAAACGCGGCTTAGCGGCGGTGTGACAGTGGAGTGACGCGCAGGCCAAGGCACAAAGCAGCGCCTTGATATGCAGCGCAATGGGTC
>JAUIBL010000032.1 GCA_030428355.1 Alphaproteobacteria bacterium
GGGCGACAACCTGAAGTTCGACGTGGAATTGATCGCCCCGATCGCCATGGAAGACGGCCTCCGCTTCGCCATCCGCGAAGGCGGCCGCACCGTCGGCTCGGGCGTCGTGTCCAAAATCGTCGAGTAAACCTCGTCGATCCCAAATTGCGCGGGGCGGTGTCATGCCGTCCCGTATTCGGTTCGATGAAGGGGCAGGGTGGTCCTGCCTCATCCTCTCAACCGCAACGCCAATAAAGGCTAAGACCAATGCAAAGCCAAAATATTCGCATTCGGCTCAAGGCGTTTGACTATCGTGTGCTCGACGCGTCGACACAGGAAATCGTCAACACCGCCAAGCGGACGGGCGCCACAGTGCGCGGCCCGATCCCGCTGCCGAACAAGATCGAGAAGTTCACCGTTCTGCGTGGCCCGCACGTCAACAAGAAGTCGCGTGACCAGTGGGAAATCCGTACCCACAAGCGTCTGCTCGACATCGTTGATCCGACCCCGCAGACCGTTGATGCCCTGATGAAGCTCGACCTCGCCGCCGGCGTGGATGTCGAGATCAAGGTATAAGGAGGGTATCCCGTGATGCGCTCTGGTATCATCGCCAAGAAAGTCGGCATGACCCGGCTTTTCATGGAAGACGGAAAGCAGATTCCCGTGACCGTCCTCCAACTCGACAATCTTCAGGTCGTCGCTCAGCGCACACCTGAACAGCACGGCTACTCGGCAGTTCAGCTGGGCACCGGTTCGATCAAGGCAAAGCGCGTGTCCAAGGCGATGCGCGGTCACTTTGCTGCGGCGAACGTGGAACCCAAGCGGAAGGTCGCAGAATTCCGCGTCGCGCCCGAGAACCTGATCAACGTGGGTGAAGAGATCACCGCTGACCATTACTTCGAAGGTCAGTATGTGGATGTCTCTGGCACCTCGATCGGTAAGGGTTTTGCCGGTGCCATGAAGCGGCACAACTTCGGTGGTCTGCGCGCGTCGCACGGTGTGTCGATTTCGCACCGTTCGCACGGCTCCACCGGTCAGTGTCAGGATCCGGGCAAGGTCTTCAAAGGCAAGAAGATGGCCGGTCACATGGGCGCTGTCAAAGTGACGACCCAGAACCTTCAGGTTGTGAAGACTGACGCGGAACGCGGCATCATCATGATCAAAGGCGCCGTTCCCGGCTCCAAAGGTGGTTGGGTGACCGTCAAGGACGCCATGAAGAAGCCGACGCCGGAAAACGTGATCCTGCCCGCCGCTCTGCGGTCGGCCGGTGAAGAAGCCAAGCGTCTGGCCGAAGAAGCCGCCGCTCAGGCCGCAGCCGAGGAAGCCGCCGCAGCAGAAGCCGCAGCAGCCGAGCAGGCCGCCGCGGAAGAAGCCGCTCTGAAAGAAGCAGAAGCTGAAATTCAGGCCGAGAAGAAGGAAGGCGACGAATGAAACTCGACGTGATCAAACTGGACGGCGGCAGCGCCGGGTCGGTCGAGCTGGGCGACGAGATCTTCGGTCTCGAGCCGCGCGCCGACATCCTGCACCGTGTCGTCCGCTGGCAGCGCAACAAGGCGCAAGCTGGCACGCACAAGGTGAAAACACGGTCCGAAGTCAGCTACTCGACAAAGAAGATCTACCGCCAGAAGGGCACCGGTGGCGCACGTCACGGCTCGCGCAAAGCACCGATCTTCCGCAAGGGTGGCATCTACAAGGGCCCGACACCGCGCAGCCACGCGCATGACCTTCCCAAGAAGGTGCGTGCACTGGGCCTCAAGCACGCTCTGTCCGCCAAGGTCAAGGACGGGTCGCTGGTCATCATCGAGAACATCGAGTCCGATGGCAAGACAGCGTCCCTGGCCAAACAGGTCAAGAACCTGGGCTGGAAGCGCGCGCTGATCATCGACGGGGCCGAGGTGAACGAAAACTTCATCCGTGCCGCAGCCAACATCGACGGTCTCGATGTTCTGCCGTCGATGGGCGCAAACGTCTATGACATCCTCAAGCGTGACACGCTCGTGCTCACGAAGGCGGGTGTCGAAGCACTGGAGGCTCGTCTGAAATGAGCGCGAAAGCTGAACATTACGATGTGATCCGCAAGCCGATCATCACCGAGAAAACCACAATGGCCTCCGAAAACGGGGCCGTGGTGTTCGAAGTGGCGATCGACGCCAACAAACCGCAGATCAAAGAGGCCGTCGAGGCTCTGTTTGGTGTGTCGGTCAAGGCGGTGAACACGACGATCACCAAGGGCAAGGTCAAGCGATTCCGCGGCCAGTTGGGCAAGCGGAAAGACGTGAAGAAAGCCTACGTGACCCTCGCCGAAGGCAACACGATCGACGTGACCACGGGTCTGTGATCTGGTCGGGCTTCGGCCCGGTCCGAGAGAATGAGAAAGCCCCTCGCCAGCGATGGCGGGGGGCTTTTATCATGCCAGTACCGATGCCTACGGGCCATGCCCCGCGTCATCCTCGGGTCGAGCCCGAGGATGACGCGGGGCGCGGGGGCGGCATCACAGAAAAACGCCCGGGGTGTCCCCCGGGCGTTTGTGGTTCCAGACGTTCGGCGGTCGCCGTCGCCGATCAGTTCGGGATGTCGCCGGTGATGCCTTCGATGTAGAAGTTCATGCCCAGAAGGGTGCCGTCATCTGCGGTCTCACCCTCGGCCAGCCATGCGCTCCCGTCCTGCTTGTTGATCGGGCCGGTGAACGGGTGGTACTCGCCTGCGGTGATGGCGTCGATCATCGCCTGTGCCTCGGCCTTCACATCGTCGGGGATGGCGTCGTTCATCGGGCCGATCACGACTTCGCCTTCCGGCATGCCCGCCCAACTGTCGATCTGCCCATAGGTGCCGTCCATCAACTGGCCGACGCGTTTGACATAGTAGGGCGACCATTCGTCGATGATCGACGCGATGCGCGGGCCGGGTGTGCCGTCATCGTTGGTGGTGAAGGCCGCCATGTCGGAGGCCTGACCAAAGCCCCATGCCTTGCCGCCTTCCTTGGCGATCTCGGCCAGCGGTGCGGTCGAGTCGGTGTGCGCGGTGATCACGTCGACACCCTGATCGAGCATGGCGCGCGCGGCATCCGCCTCTTTCGCGGGATCGAACCATGTGTAGGCCCACGTCACGACCAGCTCCACATCCGGGTTCGCCAGCTTGGCGTGGTGGAAGTAGGAGTTGATGCCCATGATCACTTCGGGGATCGGGAAGGACGCGATGTAGCCGATCTTGTTGGTCTGGGTCATCTTGCCCGCGATATGGCCCACAACCGCGCGGCCTTCATAGAAGCGCGCGTTGTAGGTGGACACGTTCGGATGCTCGCGCTTGTAGCCCGTGGCATGTTCGAACTTCACATCCGGGAACTTGGCCGCGACGTTGTTGGTCGGGTCCATGTAGCCAAAGGACGTGGTGAAGATGATGTTGCAGCCCGACAGCGCCATCTGGGTGATGACACGCTCGGCATCAGCCCCTTCCGGCACGCTTTCCTGCCATGCGATCTCGACCTTGTCGCCATAGGCTTCTTTGACGGCCAGTGCGCCCTGATGGTGCTGGTAGGTCCAGCCACCGTCGCCGATGGGGCCGACATAGACGAAACACGCCTTGGTCACGTCCTGCGCCATGGCAGGTGCGCCGAAGGCCAGTGTCAGGCCCGCCGCTGCGGTGGCAAGTAGGGTTCTGCGGATCATGGATAGTCTCCCTGTTGGTGGGGCGTTGCCCGCCCCGTTTGGTTGGATGCGCCCGGTTTTCCTACCGGGTCGCGTGGAAGGTCTGCCCAAGGTTCGCGGGGGCATTGTGGCTGCCCCGCGAGCGGTTGGACGAGATCAGAACAAGCACGAGGATCGTTATCAGATAGGGCGACATGGACAAGTATTGCACCCCCCATGTCATCCCGGCGGCCTGCAGATTGAGTTGCAGCACCGTGATGCCGCCGAAAAGATAGGCACCGACCAGAACGCGGCCTGCGCGCCAGCTTGCAAAGACCACGATGGCCAGCGCGATCCAGCCCGCACCGGCGGTCATGCCTTCGGTCCATTGCGGCACTCGCACAAGGCTGAGATACGCGCCGCCCAGCCCGGCGCAGGCCCCGCCGAACATGATCGCCAGCATCCGCACGCGGATCACCTTGTAGCCGAGGGCATGCGCGCTCTCGTGGCTTTCGCCCACCGCGCGCAGGATCAGCCCGGCACGGGTGTGTTTGAGGAAGGCCCAGACGGCGACGACGATACCGAGGCTGACATAGACCATGATGTCATGGCTGAAGAGCATCCGTCCGACCACGGGCAGATCGCTCAGGATGGGGATGTCGAGCTTGGGCAGGGTGACGGTCTTCTGCCCCTCATAGGGTTTGCCCAGCAGCGAGGACAGACCCAGCCCCACGAGCGTCAGCCCCAGCCCGGTGGCAACCTGATTGGACAGGAAGATCTGTGTCAGAACGCCGAAGGCCAGAGACAGAACCGCGCCCGCGATGGCGGCGGTGGCAAAGCCCAGCAGGGGCGATCCGGTATTGATGGCGATGATGAAGCCGATCACCGCGCCGGTGATCATCATGCCCTCGACGCCCAGATTCAGAACGCCGGATTTTTCGACCACCATCTCGCCAATCGCGGCCAGCAAGATCGGCGTGGCCGAGATCATGATCGAGGCGACCAGCAGGATGGGATTGATGTTGCTCAGGTCCATCACGCCACCTCCGCCGCGCCGAACCGGACGCGATAATTGGTCAGAACATCCACGCCCAAGAGGAAGAACAGCAGCATCCCCTGGAAGAGCTGGATCGACGCGCCGGGCACACCCAGCATCAACTGCGCCAGTTCGCCGCCGATATAGGTCAGCGCCATCAGCAGCCCCGCCAGCAGAATGCCCACCGGGTGCAAGCGGCCAAGGAACGCCACGATGATCGCGGTGAAGCCATAGCCCGATCCGAAGTCGATGCTGATCTGCCCTGCCGGTCCGGTGACCTCGAACAGCCCTGCCATGCCGGCCAGTGCGCCGGCAAGCCCCAGACAGAAGAGGATGGTGCGCGCAGGCGACACGCCCGAGAATTTCGCGGCCCGAGGCGCTTCGCCGGTCAGGCGGATGTTGTAGCCCTGAATGTGCCGCGTCAGCAGCACATAGGCTAGGATCACCGCGATGAAGGCTGTAAGGACACCAAGGTGCATGCCGGTGTTCGGGATCAATTCCAGGTTCTGCGAAGACGACCATTGCGACAGGTTGCGCGAGCCGGGAAAGCCCATGCCTTCCGGGTTGCGCAACAGGCCAGAGGAGACCGACGCCAGAAGGTTCTCGGCCACATAGACCAGCATCAGGGACACAAGGATCTCGTTGGTCCCGAACTTCACCTTCAAAAGCGCCGGGATCATCGCCCAGGCCCAGCCGCCCAAAGCGCCCGCCACCACCATCAGCGGCAGGATCAGTGCGGACTCCATCGGATAGAGCGCAAGTCCCGCCCCCGCGCCGCAGATTGCGCCAATGATATACTGCCCCTCGGCCCCGATGTTCCAGATGCCCGCCCGGAACCCGATGGAAAGCCCGATGGCGATCAGGATCAGCGGCCCGGCCTTGACCAGCAATTGCGGGCGCGAGAAATTGGCAAATTGCGGGTGAAACAGCGGATCCCAGAAGATCGTCCGGATCGCCTCGACCGGCGAGGTACCGATCAGGCCGAACATGATCCCACCGAAGATCATTGTCAGGATGACCGCAAGGATCGGCGTCAATACCGTCCACGCCTTGGAGGGCTGCGGGCGTTTTTCAAGCCGGATCATTGTCCGCCCTCCCGGTTCCTGTGATGCGCCGTGCCGGAATGCGCGACCCCGAAACACGAAGAGACAGGGAAGATTGCGCCGGGAGAATGTGCCGTCGTTTCGTGACGACGCGGTGTCGCCCTGCGGCATAAGGCTCGGGCAAAGGCGTCACTCCGCAACATGAGCCACCTCCATGTCATGCGCGCCGCCCATCATCAGACCAATCTCGTCGATGCTCAGATCCGCGACTGGCCGAAGCGCCGACAGCCGCCCTTCGTTCAGCGCGCCGAAGCGGTCGGCGATTTCCATCAGCTCGTCCAGATCCTGACTGACGACAAGGATCGCCGCACCCTGCGCCGCCAGATCCAGCAGCGCCTGCCGGATCGCGGCAGCGGCTGCCGCATCGACACCCCATGTCGGTTGATTGACCACAAGGATGTCCGGGTTCTGCGCCACCTCGCGCCCGATGACGAATTTCTGCAGGTTTCCACCCGACAGCGCCCGCGCGGCCACATGAGTGCCCGGCGTGCGCACGTCGAAGCGTTTGATCACGTCCTGCGCAAAGCCGTCGGCGCGGCCCCAGTTGATGAAGCCCTTGTTCACCAGCCGCTGCCGCCGCCCCGCCGTCAGCACCGCGTTTTCCGTCAGGCTCATGTTCGGCGCCGCCGCATGGCCCAGCCGCTCTTCGGGCGCGGTCAGAAAGCCCACCGCACGGCGCTCCACCGGTCCGTCGCGGCTCACATCCGCGCCCTTGACCCAGATCGTGCCGCGCTGGGAGGTGCGTTCGCCCGACAGCGCCAGCAGCAATTCGTCCTGACCGTTGCCCGCAACCCCGCCAAAGCCCAGCACCTCGCCAGCACGCAGCTCGAAACTGATGCCGCGCAGGGGCGTGCCAAAGGCTCCGGGCGCGGGCATGGTCAGGTTGTCGACCCGCAAGAGTCCCTCTCCGGGCGTCTTGGCCTTGGCGGCGGGGGAGGCAAAGCTAGAGCCGACCATCATTTCGGCCATCGCGCGCGCCGTGGTCTCGGACGGTGTGCAGGTCGCCACCTTCTTGCCCAGACGCAGGATCGTCGCGTGATCGCAAAGCGCGCGGATCTCTTCCAGCTTGTGGCTGATATAAAGGATCGCCGTGCCCTCGGATTTCAGCTTGCGCAGGGTCTCGAACAGGATCTCCACCTCCTGCGGCGTCAGCACCGATGTCGGCTCGTCCATGATCAGCAGCTTCGGGTCCTGCAACAGGCAGCGGATGATCTCCACCCGTTGCCGTTCGCCCGCCGACAGCGTGCCCACAGTGCGCGACGGGTCGAGCGGCAGGCCATAGGTCTCCGACACCTCGCGGATTTGCCGGGCCAGATCGCGCGGCTTGGGCGGGTTCTCCATCCCCAGCGCTACGTTTTCCGCCACGTCGAGCGCGTCGAACAGCGAAAAATGCTGGAACACCATCGCCACCCCGGCCTGCCGCGCGGCGCTGGGCTCAGACGGCGTGTAGGGTTTGCCGCGCAGCGTCATGCTGCCCTTGTCCGGCTTCACCAGCCCGTAGATCATCTTGACCAGCGTCGACTTGCCCGCACCGTTCTCGCCCAACAATGCGTGGATTTCCCCTTCGCGGATGTCGAAGGACACGTCGTCATTGGCGACGACTCCGGGATAGGCTTTGGTCAGGCCGTCGAGGCGAAGGAGGTCGTCGGGCAAAGGGCACCTGATTTGGTCGTTGCAAGGCTCAATAGCTGGGCGGAAACCCCAACGGCAATCGCCAGAGGGTGCTTTCCAAGGGATTTTTGCCCAATCGGACAGCAAATGCGAGATATTTGGGCGTCACTGTGCCCCATCTTGCGAAGGCGGGATGTGAAGCGGGCCCATTTCGTGTCGGACCCGATCAGCCCGGCAAACCCGAACCCGTGGCGCAGCAGCGCATCACACAGGCTCAGGTCAAGCGCATGGGAATAGGTCAGGATCAGATGCGCGGCGTCTTGCGGCGCACGTAGGACAACACGCAGCGGGTCGCTGGCGGGCAGGGCGTTGACACGTTCGGGGATGGCGTCGGGAAAGCGGTTGGGCGCGGTGTCGATCCAGGTGATCTCGAATTCCGGGATAGGGTGCAGCACATCCACCAGCGCCCGTCCGACATGGCCCGCGCCCCAGATCCAAACAGGTTGTGCGGTCTGTGCAACGGGTTCCACAAACCAGCCCTGCACCATCCGCGGGCGCAGGCCCACGCCCTGATTGCGCGCGCAGGTGGTCAGGCGTTTGACTGCCAAAGGCATTTCGCCCGGCCCGCGCGCGATGACGGTTTCAACCTCGAGCGCGGCAATCTTGTCGGCATCGTAGACCTCGGTCAACAAAGTGACCGCCCCACCGCAGCACTGGCCCAGCTCCGGCCCCAGCGGATGGCGGCTGAACCCCTCGCGGGCAAAGGCCTGTTGCGCCGCCTGATACTCCAATGCACCGCCGCCGATGGTCCCGGATTGCCCGCCGTCCCAGACCAGCATCGCCGCGCCCACCTCGCGCGGGGAGGAGCCCTGCACTTCGGCGATCACCACGCGGGCGACACGTCCGTGCTCTGCAACTGCAGCGCGCACGCTTTCAAGATCAAACGCCATCGCGCACCCTCTCGATGGCAGTCAGCACCCTCTCCGGAGTCGCAGGTGCGTCGAGTGCCGGGTAGCCGTCACCGCAAGACGCCACAGCGTCGGACAGGGCGAGAAACACCGACATGCCCAGCATGAAGGGCGGTTCGCCCACCGCCTTGGAGCGATAGATCGTGTCCTCGCGGTTGCGCCCGTCCCAGAGCGCGACGTTGAACACGTCCGGCCGGTCCGAACAGGCGGGGATCTTGTAGGTGGAGGGCGCATGCGTGCGCAAACGGCCGGACTGATCCCAGACCAGTTCCTCGGTTGTGAGCCAGCCAGCGCCCTGCACAAACGCGCCTTCCACCTGCCCGATATCCAAAGCCGGGTTCAGCGACGCGCCCGCATCATGTAGAAGGTCGGTCCGCAGAATGCGGTACTCGCCGGTCAGCGTGTCCACCGCCACTTCGCTGAGTGCTGCGCCATACGCGAAATAGAAGAACGGTCGTCCCTTACCCTTGATCCGGTCCCAGCTGAGCTTTGGCGTGCGGTAGAAGCCGGTCGCCGACAGACTGATCCGCGCCTCGTAGGTCATCTGCGCGACCTTCGCGAAACTGTAGGTCTCGCCCTGAACATTGACCTGCCCATCCCAAAAGACCACATCCCGCGCATCGCATTGATGCAGGCTCGCCAGATGGTTCGCCATCCGGTCGCGGATCGCGTCACAAGCCGCCTTGACCGCCATGCCGTTGAGGTCCGACCCTGACGAGGCCGCCGTGGCCGAGGTGTTGGGCACTTTCCCGGTGTCCGTCGCAGTGATCTTGACCATCTCCAGCGGCACGCCAAACCGGTCGGCCGCGACCTGCGCCACCTTCTGGAACAGGCCCTGTCCCATTTCGGTGCCGCCGTGGTTCATGTGGATGGAGCCGTCCTGATACACATGCACCAGCGCGCCGGCCTGATTGAGATGCGTCAGCGTAAAGGAAATCCCGAACTTCACCGGCGAAAAGGCGATACCTTTCTTGATCACCGCATTGCCCGCGTTCCACTTCGCCACTGCAGCACGCCGCGCCTCGTAGTCTGCGCCCTCCAGCAACCGATCCGTCAACTCGTGCAGGATGAAATCCTCGACCACCTGCCCATAAGGCGTGGTCTGCCCCACGACCGCCCCCTCAGCAGCCGTGTTCTCCGCCATCTCCTCGGACCCGCGCGAGGCGATGTCCTGCTCCTTCATCTTGCCCGGTAAACTCCGGGGGGGCGCCGCAGGCGCGGGGGGCTGGCCCCCCTCGACCTCTCCCGCATAGTAATTCGCCCGCCGCACCGCGACCGGGTCGAGCCCCAGATCATGGGCGATGTGATCCATCACCCGCTCGATCCCGAGCATCCCCTGCGGTCCGCCAAAGCCCCGGAACGCCGTTGCACTCTGGGTGTTGGTTTTCAAACGATGGCTTTCGATCCGCACTTGGGGCAGGTGATAGGCGTTGTCGGCATGCAGCATCGCGCGGTCGGCGACCGGCAGGGACAGGTCCTGCGCCCAGCCGCAGCGTGTGTACTGCTCGAACTCGACGCCCGAGATGACACCCCGATCATCGAAACCCACACGGTAGGCGATGCGGAAATCATGCCGCTTGCCGGTGATCATGAAATCATCGTCGCGGTCGTAGCGCATCTTGGCAGGACGCCCGGTGGACGAGGCCACCACGGCACAGGCGATGGCAAGCGCGTTGCCCTGGCTTTCCTTGCCGCCGAAGCCGCCACCCATGCGCCGTGTCTCAACCCGGACGGCGTGCATCGGCAGGTGCAGGGCATGCGCCACTTTATGCTGAATCTCGGTCGGGTGCTGGGTCGAGGCATGCACCACCATGTCGCCGCCTTCCTGCGGCAGGGCCATGGCGGACTGGCCTTCGAGGTAGAAATGCTCCTGCCCACCCATTTCGATCACGCCGCTGATCTGGCGCGGCGCGGTGTCGATGGCCTCACCAGCATCGCCCTTTTCCCAGATGCGCGGGCCGTCCTCGAAGCGCGAGTCGGCGGCCAGTGCCTCGTCGATGGTCAGGATCGCGTCGCGTTCCGCATAGCTGATCTGCCCGAGCCGCGCGGCCTTGCGGGCGGCGAAGTGGCTGGTGGCGGCGACGAGGAAGATCGGCTGACCAAGGTAGTGGATCGTGGCGCCCGACAGCATCGGCTCGTCATGGGCCGAGGGCGAACAATCGCAGTCGCTGGGCAGGTCCTTGGCTTCCCAGGCACCCACCACACCCGGCGCGGCGCGCACCGCGTCGAGGTTGATCGCGGTGATCCGCCCGGCGGCGATACTGCTCAGCCCGAAAGCCAGATGCAGCGTGCCTTTCGGCGTCGGGATGTCGTCCACATACCGCGCCTGTCCGGTCACATGCAGATGCGCCGCGTCGTGGGGGAGGGGTTTTGCGACTGTCATGCCGACACCTCCAACACGTTCGACGCGATACCCTGATCCTCGTGCCAGTAGCGCAGGAGCATGTTTTCGGCCGTCCGCAAGCGGTACTCGGCAGAGGCGCGCATGTCGGACAGGGGCGTGTAATCCTCGGCCATCCTGGTCATCGCGGCGCGAATGGTGGCCTCGGCCCATGGCTTGCCGGTCAGAGCGGCTTCGACAGCTCTAGCCCGTTTCGGGGTGCCGGCCATGCCACCGAAGGCAATGCGGGCGTCGGTGACCCTGCCATCCGACACGGTTATGTTGAACGCGCCGCAGACGGCCGAGATGTCCTGATCGAAGCGTTTGGAGAGCTTGTAGACCTTCAGCCCCGGTGCCAAGCGCGGGATCGTAACGGCCTCGACGAATTCGCCCTTGGCGCGGTCCTGTTTGCCATAGTCGATGAAGAACTCTTCCAATGGCATATCGCGGCGATGGTCCCCCGCCCGCAGGTGCAGAGTGGCCCCCATCGCGATCAGCGCGGGCGGGTTGTCCCCGATGGGTGAGCCATTGGCGATATTGCCGCCGATGGTCGCCGCCGCGCGCACCTGGGCCGAGCCGTAGCGGCGGATCATTTCGGCGTAGGACGGGTGCAGGTCTTTGACGGCTGTCAAGACCCTGTCCATCGTGACGCCTGCACCGATGCGCAAGGAGTCGTCGTGCTCTTCGATCTGTTGCAGCTCGGTGCAGCGGTTGAGGAAGATCACGTCCTCCAGATCGCGCAGGGATTTGGTCACCCAGAGACCCACATCCGTGGCCCCTGCGATCAGTGTCGCGTCGGGGCGCGCGGCGTAGGCGGCGGCGAGATCGTCCAGCGTTTCCGGGGCGGAGAGGCTGGGGGGCTGTCTGCCCCCCAGACCCCCCGAAAGGTATTTTTGAACCAGAGAAGCAGGGGGCGTGTCCTTGAGCCAATCGGGCGCGGGCTGATCGGTGGCCGCTTCTGCCGCGCGGATGATCGGGGCGTAGCCGGTGCAGCGGCAGAGGTTGCCCGCCAGTGCGTCGTCGTGGTTCCGGTCGCCGTTGAGATGCGCAACCGCCATCGACACGACGAAACCGGGCGTGCAGAAGCCGCATTGCGATCCGTGATGGTCGATCATCGCCTGCTGCACCGGGTGCAAGGTGCCGTCGGGGGCGCTGATGCCTTCGACCGTGCGCACGGCAGAGCCGTCAAGCTGCGGCAGGAAGAGGATGCAGGCGTTCAGCGCACGCGCGCCGCGCCCATCGGTGACCATCACCGTGCAGGCCCCGCAATCGCCTTCGTTACAGCCTTCCTTGGTGCCAGTGAGGCCGCGCTCTTCGCGCAGCCAATCTAGCAGCGTTGCCGTGGGGGACACGTCTCGCAGCTCCACGCTCTCTCCGTTCAGAAGAAAGGTGATATCCATGTGAAAAACCTGCCGCCTTACCAATATGCCCCGTTATATGCGCGCCCTCGATGCGGCGTAGAAAACACGCGGGGTATCCCTGTTGTCTCGTCAGGCTAGGCAAGCGTTGCGCGGTTTGGCAAGAGATTTTGTGCCTGTTTGATGGTCAACGCAGGGGAAATGCCTGTTTCACAGGCGTTGACTGCGGATCGCCGTCGCGTCGTGCGGAATGGTCCCACCGTCGAAACTGCGGGGGGTCTGCATACGTGCCAGCAGCCGAATCGGCGGCAAACGCGTATTTCGCCCGTGTGCCGCGTCAGGGCAGCTTTCCCGTCTGGATCAGCCGCTCCAACCGGTCGAGGCCGCTGGTCCAGCCTGCATGGAAATCGCCCTGCATGTCCTCGCCTGTCATGGACGCGACGGCGACATCGACGGTGAGGGTTGTCACAGGCCCGTCCGGCTCCAGCACATAGGTGACAAGCGACACGCCGAAGCGCTGCCCACCTGCGGTGACCGTTTCGGTGAAACAGGCGCGGGTCGGGGTGTCGATGTGATACCAGTGTGTGTCGACGGTAAACTCGGGATTGTCCGCCGGTCCGCAGCGGTGGCGTTCCTTCCCGCCTTCGCGCAGGTCGGTGGTGTCCAGAACCAGCACAACGTCGTCCGAGGGGCCGCCCCAGATCTCGCGTGACTTTGCGTCGGTCAGCAGGTGCCACAGGCGGTCTTGCGACGCTGCGATGGTGCGGGTCAGTCGAAAAGTGGCGATGGGAGCAGTCATGTCTTGGGCCTTTCAAGAGCTTCGGCCAGCGCCTGTAGCCTGTCCAGACGACCTTCCCACAGCTTGCGCTGTCGGGAAAGCCAGTCTTCGGCGGCGGCGATCGGGGCGGCTTCTATGTGGAGGGTTCGGGTGCGGCCGGTTTTTTCGGAACGCACCAGCCCGGCCTGTTCGAGTTTGTTCAGATGTTTCAGGAACGACGGCAGCGCCATGTCATGCGGGCCGTGCAGGTCGGTCACGCTGGCGGGGCCATCCAGCAGGCGTTCGATCACCGCCCGGCGGGTCGGGTCGGCCATGGCAGAGAAAACGGAATCGAGTTGGTTAGCCATGTGGCTAAGTAAGCGCGTGTCGCTGAACGGGTCAATCAAAAAGATAGCCAATTAGCTAAGTATTTTGCCGCGCGACAAAACCCGCCCTTCGTCCAAGTCTTGGGCTTTTCTCCGATCCGCACACTGCATAGTGTCACGATATGGCTGATCCCCGATTCATTCATCTGCGTGTGCATTCCGAATATTCGCTGCTGGAAGGGGCGGTGCGGCTCAAGAAGCTGCCCGATCTCTGCGCGTCGAAAGATATGCCAGCGGTGGCGTTGACCGACACCAACAACCTCTTTGCAGCGCTGGAGTTTTCCGTGTCGGCGGCGGGTGCGGGCATCCAGCCGATCATTGGGTGTCAGGTCGACCTGCGGGTGGCCGAACCCGCGCCGGGCGAACGGGCCAAACCGCCTGCGCCGGTGGTGCTGCTGGCGCAGACCGAGGCCGGGTACGAGCATCTGATGAAGCTCAATTCCTGCCTCTACCTGCGTCATGACGGGGAACTGCCGCATGTCACATTGGACGAGTTGGCGCAGCACAGCGAAGGCGTGATCTGCCTCTCCGGCGGGCCGGATGGCGCGGTGGGGCGCGTTCTGCAGCAAGGCAATCGCGGTGCCGCTGAGGCGGTGATGCACCGGCTGGCCGAGATCTTTGGCGACCGGCTCTATGTCGAATTGCAGCGCCATCCGGGGGAAAACGGCTTGCCGGAGAGTGAACATCTGACCGAGCGGCCTTTCGTCGAAATGGCCTATGCGATGGGCCTGCCGCTGGTGGCGACCAATGACGTCTATTTCCCGAAATCCGACATGTACGAGGCGCATGACGCGCTGATTTGTATCGCCGACGGTGCCTATGTCGACCAGCAGGAACCGCGGCGCCGCCTGACGCCGCAGCACTACTTCAAGTCGCCGCAGGAAATGGTGACTCTCTTTGCCGACCTGCCGGAAGCGATTGAAAACACCGTCGAAATCGCCAGGCGCTGCGCCTTCATGGCCTATCGCCGCGACCCGATCCTGCCGAAATTCGCGGATGATGAGGTCGAGGAACTCAAGCGGCAGGCGCGGCAGGGGTTGAAGGACCGGCTTGCGGTGATCCCACACGCCGCGCCGGTCGAGGACTACGAGAAGCGGCTCGAATTCGAGCTGGGCATCATCGAAGGCATGGGCTTTCCCGGCTACTTCCTGATCGTGGCCGACTTCATCAAATGGGCCAAGGATCACGACATCCCGGTTGGGCCGGGGCGAGGCTCGGGGGCGGGCTCTCTGGTGGCTTATGCGCTGACCATCACGGACCTTGATCCGCTGCGCTATCAGTTGCTGTTCGAACGCTTCCTGAACCCGGAACGTGTGTCGATGCCCGACTTCGACATCGACTTCTGCATGGATCGCCGCGAAGAGGTGATCCGCTACGTTCAGGACAAGTACGGCACCGACAGGGTGGGTCAGATCATCACCTTTGGTGCGCTTCTGTCCAAGGCGGCGGTGCGCGATGTGGGGCGGGTGTTGCAGATGCCCTACGGGCAGGTGGACCGCCTGTCGAAGATGATTCCGGTCGAAGGGGTGAAACCCGTCAGCATC
Organism: Alphaproteobacteria bacterium; assembly: GCA_030428355.1. Taxonomy (GTDB): domain Bacteria; phylum Pseudomonadota; class Alphaproteobacteria; order Rhodobacterales; family Rhodobacteraceae; genus Marivita. The sequence goes on from JAUIBL010000032.1 coordinate 14,746, forward strand.
GAAAAGGCGCTCAAGGACGAACCGCGCCTGCGCGAGGCAGCGCGCGAGGAAGAGGTGGTGGACCGGTTGCTCACCTACGGCCAGCAGGTCGAAGGGCTGCTGCGCAACGCCTCCACACACGCGGCTGGTGTGGTGATCGGAGACCGTCCTTTGGACGAGCTGGTGCCGCTCTACCAGGATCCGCGCTCGGACATGCCAGCGACGCAGTTCAACATGAAATGGGTCGAACAGGCGGGTCTGGTGAAGTTCGACTTTCTGGGCCTAAAGACGCTGACGGTCATCCAGTACGCGCTTGACATGATCTTCAAGTCCGGGCGGCCGTTGCACATCGCGGCGAATGGGACAGAGCTGTACCAACCCGCGCCGGGGGCCGAGAACGACATCGGGCATATCCCGCTGGATGACGAGGCGACCTACAAGCTTTACGCCGCAGCGAAAACGGTCGCCGTGTTCCAGGTGGAAAGTTCGGGCATGATGGACGCGCTCAAGCGCATGAAGCCCACCTGTATCGAGGACATCGTGGCGCTTGTGGCGCTCTACCGTCCCGGCCCGATGGAAAACATCCCGACCTATTGCGAGGTCAAGAACGGGCTGCGCGAACGGGAATCTGTGCATCCGCTGATCGACCATATCCTCGAGGAAACCCAAGGCATCATCGTCTACCAGGAACAGGTGATGCAGATCGCGCAGGTCATGGCGGGCTACAGCCTTGGCGGCGCGGACCTTTTGCGCCGCGCGATGGGTAAGAAGATCAAGGAGGCGATGGACGCCGAACGCCCGAAGTTCGAAAAGGGCGCAGCGGAGAACGGGGTCGAGGCCAAGAAAGCCTCGGAAGTGTTCGACCTTCTGGAGAAGTTCGCCAATTACGGCTTCAACAAGTCCCACGCGGCCGCCTATGCGGTGGTGAGTTACCAGACCGCCTGGCTGAAGGCCAACCACCCGGTCGAGTTCATGGCCGGGGTGATGAATTGCGATATTCATCTGACCGACAAGCTGGCCACCTATTTCGAAGAGGTGAAGAAGGGCCTTGGCCTGCCATGGGTGCCGCCGTGCGTGAACCGCTCTCAGGCGATGTTCGACGTGCAGGACGGGGCGCTGGTCTATGCGCTGGGCGCGCTCAAGAACGTCGGTGTCGATGCAATGAAGCTGATCACCGAGGCGCGTGGCGAGAAACCATTTGTCACCCTGTTCGACGTGGCCCGGCGGGTTGATCTGAAACGCGTGGGCAAGCGGCCGCTGGAGATGCTGGCCCGATCCGGTGCGTTTGACCAGCTCGATCGCAACCGCCGCCGCGTTTTCGAGAGCCTTGATGCGCTGGTCGGTTATTCTGCCGCGATCCACGAACAACGCGCGTCAGCGCAGGTGTCCTTGTTCGGCGAAGCGGGCGACGATCTGCCAGAGCCGCGCCTGTCACCCGTGACGGACTGGCTGCCCGCCGAACGTCTGTCGGAAGAGTTCAAGGCCGTGGGGTTCTACCTGTCGGGCCATCCGCTTGACGACTACATGACCGCGCTCAAGCGCAAGGGTGCGATGACGCTGGATGACGTTATCGCAAAGGCGCAGAATGGGCCCTGTGTCGCCAAGATGGCCGGGGTTGTTGCCGGACGGCAGGAGCGCAAGTCCGCGCGCGGCAACCGGTTTGCCTTTGCCCAGCTCAGCGATCCGACCGGCGCTTACGAGGTGACGCTGTTTTCCGATACGCTGGAGGCGGCACGCGATCATCTGGAGACCGGGTCCAAGGTGATGGTGACGGTCGAGGCGACGATGGAAGCGGATCAGCTCAAGCTGCTGGGCCGGTCGGTGGCCCCGGTCGAGATCGCCGTGGCGGACACGGTCAGCATGGGTCTGCGCATTTTCGTCGACGAGGTTGACGCGGTTCCGCAGGTGGCCTCGGTCCTGATGCGTGCGGCGGACCAGTTGCCCAAGGCCGGAAAGGGGCCGATCCGCATCTGCTGCCTCAATGCGCCGGGCCTGCCCGGAGAGGTCGATGTGGCCCTGACCCGCGAATTCCCCGTGACGCCCGAAATCAAGGGCGCGATCAAGTCGCTGGGCGGCGTTCTGGACGTGCAGGAGCTGTGATCTGCCGCTGGCAGAGTGTCGCGGAGGCCGTGCTGGACGGCCCGCTGGCACGTCGCTAGGGTGCCGCACCAAGGGTGTTGGGGGGTGTGATGATCCGTTTCGCTGCGATCCTGATCGTGTGTGCCATGCTGGCGGGCTGTGCCGGTGACCCGCTGCGCGATGTGCCGCGTCTGGCTGACGCCGATGTCAGCGATGCCGACATCCGGGCCGCCCTGCGCGGCGATGCCGATGTCGCGGCAGAGGATGTCGCTGCGGAGGATGTCGCAGAGGCCCCCGATGCCGCACCGCGTGGCCTTTTTGGCCGTCTGTTCGGCACGGGCACAGACAGGGCTGGCGACGAAACCGGCGCAGAGACCCCGCTTGATGTGGCCGAGACCCCTTCCGGGGCCGAGGATGCGCAAATCGCAGCGGACGCGCCTGCAGCGGAAGGGGCGGAGACCGGACCCGTGGCCGAAACGGCGGCTGCGCCGCGTCGGGGCCTGCTGGGCTTTCTGAGTCGTGCCGCGCAATCCGCACGCGCCGAGGAACCGGTCGAACTGGCCGCGCTGCCGGGCCAGCCGGGACCCGATGCCGCGCCAACCCGCGGCGGGGATCCCGACGCGCCGGATTTCCGCATCGTGCCCTTGGGCACGGTGCTGCCCTATGGCGTACTGGCACGGGTCTGTGATGTTCCGGACCGTCAGCTTGGCACGCGGGTCGACCGTTATCCGGACACACGATCGGTCTATACGCTTTACGATTCCCAACCGGGCAACACCGCGCCGCACAGCTTTTACCTGACCGGGTTCGACGATGGCTGCGCCCGGCAGTTCACCGCCGCTCTGGCCCTGTTCGGCAGCCCGGAAACGCATGAACAATTGCGCTATGGACTGCCGTCGAAGGTGCAGCCCTATTCAACGACCGATGCGGCCTATGAGACGCTCAAGTCGCGGGTCTGCGGTGTCGGCAAAGGCAAACCCTGCGGGTCGTCGATGTCGCGTCTGGCGCGCAATACCGCGTTTGTCAGCGTTTACGAGACATTCGGGTCGAACCCGGAGTGGAAGACCATCCTGCTGCATGACGGCGAAGTCGTGGAAACCGACATCCGCAGCAACTGATCGGGGTCAGTAATGCGGCGGCCGTTCGTCGCCCAGCACAACGCCGCCGGTTCCTTCGGCCTCGCGTTCGGCTTCGCGCAGCATCAGCATTTCGACCCGCGCGGTCAGGCGGTCGATCTCCTTGGCCTGTCGCGCCACGGTGTCGGACAGGTCGTCCGTGACGCGCAACAGATGTGCGATGCGTTCTTCGAGGGCAGTGATGTCCATATACAACAGATGCGCATGGGCGCGGGTCTTGGCAAGGGGCAATAGGTCCGCAACCGGACCTATTGTTTCGCGCGCGAAACATTGGGTCCGATCCGGCCCTTTTACCCATTTGTTAACCTCTTCGCCCATAGCGGTGACGCGGCTCTGCTTGCCCCCTCGGGTTCCAGCGTTTAGAGGAGGCGCGACACGCAAGCCCGATCGGGAATTGACCATGGCCAAAGACAAGAATGCCCCCAAGCCCAAGGCGCAGACGCCCAAGGGCTTCCGCGATTATTTCGGCACCGAAGTGACCGAACGCGCCGAAATGCTGGCGCAGATCGCCGGGGTCTATCATCGCTACGGGTTCGACGCGCTGGAAAGCTCGGCAGTGGAAACGGTCGAGGCGCTGGGCAAGTTCCTGCCGGATGTGGATCGCCCCAACGAGGGTGTCTTTGCCTGGCAGGAGGACGAGGACGGCGACAAGGGGGATTGGCTGGCGCTGCGTTATGATCTGACGGCCCCTCTGGCGCGGGTCTATGCCCAGCACCGCAACGACCTGCCGCTGCCCTACCGACGCTTTGCGATGGGGCCGGTCTGGCGCAACGAAAAGCCGGGGCCGGGGCGGTATCGCCAGTTTTATCAATGCGATGCGGATACGGTTGGGTCGGCGTCGGTTGCGGCGGATGCCGAGATTTGCGCGATGCTTGCCGATTGCCTCGAACAGGTCGGCATCCCGCGCGGCGACTACATCATCCGGGTGAACAACCGGAAAGTGCTGAACGGTGTCCTCGAGACTATGGGGCTGCAGGACGACGACCAGCGCGCCGCCGTGCTGCGCACCATCGACAAGTTCGACAAAGTCGGCGAGGCAGGCGTACGCGAGCTTCTGGGCCAAGGGCGGTTGGACGCATCAGGGGCCTATATCGACGGTGTGGGGCTGAGCGAAGCACAGATGCAGCCAGTCTTGGCCTTCATCAACTACTTTGCAGCGGTACAAGACAAACTCGCGTTGGAGGCATCGCGAGCAATCGAGGAAGGCGATAAAGAAAGAGGTTCGAAACTCGACAAGGCCCGGTATTCAGTTTCTTTTGAATTCAAAGACACGCCAGAAATCTCAGGAGATGTCGAATCTCTAAAGATCTGGAATAGCCGCGTGCTCGACCATCTCCAATCGATCATCGGAAACTCAGAAATTGGGTTTCAGGGTGTTGAGGAACTCCGAGAAATCTCGAGTCTTTTGATCTCGCTCGGATACGGGCCAGATAGAATACGGATCGACCCCTCGGTTGTGCGCGGTCTGGGCTATTACACCGGCCCGGTGTTCGAGGCCGAGCTTACCTTTGAAATCCTTGATGAAAAGGGCCGCAAGCGCCAGTTCGGTTCGGTCGCGGGCGGCGGGCGCTATGACGATCTGGTCAAGCGCTTTATCGGCCAGCCGGTCCCCGCCACGGGGGTCAGCATCGGTGTGGATCGCCTGTTGGCCGCGTTGCGTGAAAAAGGCCGGATCGGCAGCCAGAGCGTTGGACCAGTTGTGGTCACCGTCATGGATCGCGACCGGATGGGCGATTATCAGGCGATGGTGGCGGAACTGCGCAGCGCGGGCATCCGGGCCGAGGTCTATCTGGGCAATCCCAAAAACTTCGGCAACCAGCTGAAATACGCGGACAAGCGGAATTCGCCCGTGGCCGTGATTGAAGGTGGGGACGAAAAGGCCAATGGCGTGGTGCAGATCAAGGACCTGATCCTTGGGGCCAAGATCGCGGAAAGTGCCAGCCTCGAGGAATGGCAGGACCGCCCGAACCAGTTCGAAGTGCCGCGCGATCAGCTTGTGTCCAAGGTGCGCGAGATCCTCGAAAGCTATTCCTGATGGCGCAGGACATTCCCATGAAGTCGCGCGTCCGGATCGAGGCTGAATCCATCTGCGACGGGTTTGTTGCCGCTGGCGCGGCGCGGTTCGAAACCGACATCCTGCTGCAAGCAGAGGTTCTGCTGGACCTTTATGGCGAAGACATCCGCGCGCGGGCCTATGTGACGACCGATCCGGAACGCGGCGAGATGATGCTGCGCCCGGACTTCACCGTGCCGGTGGTGCAGTACCACATGGCGGGTGACGGTCTGCCGGCCAGCTACACCTATTTCGGTGAAGTGTTCCGCAAGCAGGAAGACCACCCGGACCGGCGCAGCGAATACATGCAGGTCGGTTACGAGGAATTCGGCGGCGCCAATGCGGCGGCGGCGGATGCGGATGTGTTCGGACGGTTTTCCGATGTGCTCGCCCCGCTGGGACTGCGCGCGGCGACCGGGGACATCGGCATCCTCATCGCGATGGTGCGGGGGCTTGCCACGACGGAGGACCGGCGCGCGGCCTTGATGCGCCATATCTGGCGGCCTGCGCGGTTTACGGCGCTGGTCAAACGCTTTGCCGGGCTTGCGCCCGTACCGCCGTCGCGGGCGGCGCTGCTGGCCTCGGAGACTCCGTTGCAGGACGCGGGCGTGATGATCGGACTGCGCAGCGAACGCGAGATTGAAACCCGGATCGACGCCCTGCGCGCGGATGCGGCGGAACCACCGATGTCGGCAGAGATCGTTGACCTGATCGCCGCCGTGCTGTCCGTGTCGGAAACCTGCCCGAACGCGCTTGAACATCTGCGCGATATTGCGGTGGATATGCCGGGCCTGCTCCCCGCGCTCGACCGGTTCGAGGCGCGTTGCGAGGCGATGGCCCGGCGCGGTGTCGATGTGGACAGCCTGCCGTTTGAGGCGTCCTACGGGCGTACGTCCATGGAATACTACGACGGGTTTGTTTTTGGCTTCTATTCCGAGGCGCGGCCTGACCTGCCTCCGGTGGCAACCGGAGGGCGTTACGACGCACTGACCCGGCGGCTGGGGCAGGGGCGCGAGATCCCTGCGGTGGGCGGCGTGATCCGGCCGGATCTGGTGCTTGATCTTGGGGGGCTGCCATGACGATCAAGCTGGGTGTGCCGTCCAAGGGGCGGCTGATGGAAAAGACCTTCGACTGGTTCGGCGCGCGCGGTGTGACGCTGACGCGGACAGGGTCGGAGCGCGAATATGCCGGTGCAGTGGACGGGGTCGACGGCGTTGATCTGGTGCTGCTTTCGGCGGGGGAAATCCCGCGCGAACTGGCGGCGGGGCGCATTCACCTTGGGGTGACGGGCAACGACCTCATTCAGGAAAAGCTGGTACAGTGGGATCAGAAGGTCGAACCGCTGGCGCGTTTGGGTTTTGGCCATGCGAACCTGATCGTGGCGGTGCCGCAATGCTGGATCGATGTGGACACGCTCGATGATCTGGACGGTGCGGCGGCAGCGTTTCGCGCGCGGCATGGGTTCCGGATGCGGATCGCCACCAAGTACCACCGGCTGGTGCGGGATTATCTGCGTCGGGGCGGGGTTGCGGATTACCAGCTTGTGGACAGCCAGGGGGCGACCGAAGGCACGGTCAAGAACCTGACGGCAGAGGCGATTGCCGACATCACCTCGACCGGGGAGACGTTGCGGGCCAACCATCTGAAAATCCTCGATGAACCGCCGGTTCTGGAAAGTCAGGCGACGCTGTTCCGGAGCAGGAGGGCCGAGGTGACGGATCAGGAGTGGGCAGACCTGCGGGCGCTGATCGAACGGCTGGGGCTGTAGCGCGGGTCACTCCGTCGACGGAGTGACCAAACGCGTCAACGCGTTTGGGCGCGTTATGCGTAAGTCTGGAACAGGTCGCGCAGCGTGACCTGCGCGCGCAGGCGGGTGGCGAGCAGGAAGAGGCCAGCGGCCTTGCGTTGCAGGTAAAGCACTTCGGTCGGGGGTATGTGCTGGATCGACCGGTCGCGCCCAAGCGCCATGCCCCGGTCGCGCAGGTCTGACACAAGGGTTGTGTCGCCGAAATCAAACCCGTCCGGGTGCAGCATCGGGGCGTTGGCCGTTTCGACCATGCTCAGGATCTCGGCGCGGGTTTTGTCCGGCAAGGCGTCGGCAAGCAGGCCAAGGTCGCGCAGGGCTGTACCGATGCCGGGCAGGTCATTGTCCAGCGCCGGGCGCAGGATGGCGCGGGCGCGGGTCACGAGGTCGGGCGTCAGGCGGCGGGTTGCGCCGAAATCGAGCAGGACTAGTTTGCCGGTCTCGGGTTGCCAGCGGAAATTCGCGAAGTTGGGGTCGGACTGGACAAGGTGGAAGTCGAACACCTCGCGCATCATCAGGGCGATCAGGCGTTCCGCCATCCGGTTGCGGGTGGTCTGGTCTGCGTCTTCGAGCGTGTCGATGGGATCGGAGGGGATGAACTCCATTGCGAGAATGTCGCGGGTGGAGAGGTCGTCATGGACCTGCGGGATGATGAAGTGCGGGTCGTCTTGCAGCAGATCGCCGAACTGTCGCAGGCTGCGGGCCTCCTGTTCGTAATCCGCCTCTTCATGCAGTTGCGCGCGGGCGTCTTCGAACAGCGGCGTGAGGTCGAGGCCTTTGGGCATCATGCCCGAGAGGCGCATCAGGCTGGCGAGGTTGCGCAGGTCGCTGTCGATACTGTCGCGGATGCCGGGATATTGAACCTTGATCGCCAGATCGCGGCCATCCTGGGTTTGCGCCCGGTGGACCTGCCCGATGGAGGCGGCGGCGATGGGCCGGACATCGAATTTTTTGAACCGTTTGGTAAAATCTGCGCCCCAGGCCTTGGTCAGCACCTGTTTGAGCTGCGCGGGCGGCATGAAATGCGCCTGTGCCTGCAACGGGCGGAGCACGGCGGCGAGTTCGGGGGTCAGCAGATCACCTGCTTCGAGGGAGAGAAGCTGCCCCATCTTCATCGCGGCACCGCGCATCTGTGACAGTTCGCGCGTCAGGCGCTGGGCGTTTGCCGGGGTGAGGAACATGTCGCGGGGCGACGGTTTGCGGCCTTGGAACAGCGAGCGTGCGCCGGCTGCGGCGGCGGAGGTCAGAAGACCCCCGGCCAGCCCGCCCATGCGGGCGGCACGGGCGGCGCGTCCGGTGGGGACGGCGCGGCTGCGGCTGTCGAACTCATCCTTCATGCCGCCTGAGATAAGGCCGCGATGGGATGCGGCAATATCCGCGCGCCGATTGTCGCGGCGCGCTGGGGCGGGTCATTCGGCGGCTGCGATCTTGTCCTGCGTCTTTGTGTCGAAATCAGACGCATCGTGGCGTTCGTGCAGTTGTTCGCTGGGGTCGCCAAAGGCGCGGTTGACCATGCGGCCGCGTTTGACGGCCGGGCGGGCGTCGATGGCTTTGGCCCATCGGACCACGTTGGTGTAGCTTTCGACGTCAAGGAATTCGGCGGCGTTGTAGAGGCGGCCCAGAACCAACCCGCCATACCACGGCCAGATCGCCATGTCGGCGATGGTGTAATCCGGCCCGCTGATGAAATCGCGGTCGGCCAGTTGCCGGTCAAGCACGTCAAGCTGGCGCTTGGTTTCCATGGCAAAGCGGTTGATCGGGTATTCCATCGGTTCGGGCGCATAGGCATAGAAATGGCCGAAACCGCCGCCCAGATAAGGCGCGCTGCCCATCTGCCAGAAGAGCCAGTTCAGCATCTCTGCGCGGTTTTCCGGTGCGCCGAGGAAGGCGTCGAACTTTTCCGCAAGGTGCATCAGGATCGCAGCGGACTCGAACACGCGCACAGGTGTGTCGCCGGAGCGGTCCATCAGGGCGGGGATCTTGGAGTTGGGGTTGATGTCGACAAAGCCCGAGCCGAACTGGTCGCCATCGCCGATCTTGATCAGCCACGCATCGTACTCCGCGCCGGTGTGACCGGCTGCCAGCAATTCCTCGAACATGATGGTGACCTTCTGGCCGTTCGGGGTGGCAAGGCTGTAAAGCTGAAACGGGTGGGTGCCGACCGGCAATTCCTTGTCATGGGTCGCGCCCGCAATGGGGCGGTTGGTGCTGGCGAACTTGCCGCCGTTTTCCTTGTCCCATGTCCAGACTTTGGGAGGCGTGTAGCTGTTGGTCATGTCGGTTGTCCTGTTCGCTGCGAGGGTGCGCCCAAGCTATGCATTGATCCTGAAACTGCCAGTGCAGAAACGCAGAGGGCCTGTGCGGTCGGGTCAGAGCACACCGATTTCAGCCAGTGCGCCCGCCAGTTCGGGGGGCAGGGTGTCGTCGTTGAGGCGCGATGTGCCGAGGTCGCGGGGAGCGTCTTCGGGTTTGAGGTAGCGCCAGCCCTGGAACGGGCGTTTGGGGGCAGTGGCGGTGCGGATGAGTTCGGGGTCAAGAACGATTCCACAGCGGCGGATGCCATCGTCGCCGGTGATCTCTTCCAGCCCGAGGATGCGTTGGCGGGCCTGCACCAGACCCTTGACCACCCAATAGATCGAGCCGCCATTGAGCAAGTCCGCCTCGCGTTTGGGCCACATGCGGGTGAGGTGGAAATACTGGCCGTTGACCCGCTGCTTCGAACGGTTCTGCTGCCAATCCTCGATCTGTTCGACACTGTCCGAGCCGACAGAGAGTTTGATGAGATGGATGGTGCCTGCCATTGGGATCTCCCTTGAAGCGAAGATTAGACGTCGGAGGAGGGGGTTCAAGGGGCGACGTGGCTGCACAGGGTTTTCATGGGGTTATCCACAGAGTCTTCCCCAAGTCCTACCGAATGTGGTAGGCTTTTCGTCCCATCAAAACTAATTGTTGTTTTTCCCTGACAGGGTATCCTGTCGGTCTTCCATCAGAGGGGAATCGCTGCCATGACCCGTTTTGCCGCGCCGATCGCTGAACAGATCTGGGATATGAAGTACCGTCTGAAAGAGGCGGATGGCACGCCGTTGGACCGGACGGTCGAGGATACGTGGCGGCGGATCGCGCGGTCCTTGGCCGAGGTGGAAGCTGAGCCTGCGGTCTGGGAAGAACGGTTTTACGGTGCATTGGAGGATTTCAAGTACCTGCCTGCGGGGCGCATAACCGCGGGCGCTGGCACGGCGCGGTCGGTGACGCTGTTTAATTGCTTCGTCATGGGCACGATCCCCGACAGCATGGGCGGCATTTTCGAGATGCTGAAAGAGGCCGCGCTGACCATGCAGCAGGGCGGCGGTATCGGCTATGATTTCAGCACGATCCGGCCCAAGGGCGCGGATGTGAAAGGGGTTGCGGCGGATGCGTCGGGGCCGCTGTCGTTCATGGATGTGTGGGACGCGATGTGCCGCACGATCATGTCGGCGGGCTCGCGCCGGGGTGCGATGATGGCGACGATGCGCTGCGATCACCCGGATGTGGAAGAGTTCATCGGCGCCAAGGCGGATGCGGCGCGGCTGCGCATGTTCAACCTGTCGGTGCTGGTGACGGACGCCTTCATGGAGGCGGTCAAGACGGACGGGGCGTGGGATCTGGTGTTCGAGGGCAAGGTCTACCGCACGGTGCAGGCACGTGATCTGTGGAACCGGATCATGCGCGCGACTTACGACTATGCCGAACCGGGCGTTATCTTCATCGACCGGATCAATCAGGCCAACAACCTGAGCTATGTCGAAACCATCGCCGCGACGAACCCCTGCGGAGAACAGCCGCTGCCGCCTTATGGTGCGTGTCTTCTGGGGTCGATCAACCTTGCCCGGCTGGTGACGGACCCGTTCGAGGACGTGGCGGCTTTGGACGCAGGCGCGCTTAACGAACTGGTCGCAACTGCCGTGCGGATGATGGACAACGTGGTGGATGCGTCGCGCTTTCCCTTGGAGGCGCAGCGGGCCGAAGCGCAGGCGAAACGGCGTATCGGTTTGGGCGTGACCGGGCTGGCGGATGCGCTGCTGATGCTGGGTCTGCGCTATGGCTCGGACGAGGCGGCGCGCCAGACCGAGCGCTGGTTGCACGCGATTGCCCGCGCCGCGTACCTGGCGTCGGTCGACTTGGCGAAGGAGAAGGGCGCGTTTCCGCTGTTCGATGCGGAGAAGTACCTCGCAGCCGGCAGCATGCAGATGATGGACGAGGACGTGCGCGATGCGATCCGCGAACACGGTATCCGCAATGCGCTGCTCACCTCGATCGCGCCGACGGGGACGATCTCGCTCTACGCCGGGAACGTGTCGTCGGGGATCGAGCCGGTCTTTGCCTATGCCTATACGCGCAAGGTCTTGCAGAAGGATGGCACGCGGACCGAGGAAGAGGTGGTCGATTACGCTGTCCAGATGTGGCGCGAGAAGTTCGGCGACCGGGAGCTGCCGGAGTATTTCGTGAACGCCCAGACGCTGGCCCCGCTGGAGCATGTGAAGATGCAGGCGGCGGCACAGAAATGGGTGGATTCGTCGATCTCGAAGACGATCAACTGCCCGGAGGACATTTCCTTCGAGGCGTTCAAGGACGTTTACATGGAGGCGTTCGAGACCGGCTGCAAAGGCTGCACGACGTATCGTCCGAATGACGTGACCGGGTCGGTTTTGAGCGTGGCGGAGGAGAAGAAGGCGGAGGCGCCCGAGGTGGTGACATCCTCGGATGAAGAACCGCAACAGCCGCATGGTGACGTGATCTACATGTCCGAGCCTTTGGACCGCCCGAAGGCATTGGAGGGTGCGACCTACAAGCTGAAATGGCCGGACAGCGAACACGCGATTTACCTCACGATCAACGACATCATTGTCGGCGGGCACCGCCGTCCGTTCGAGGTGTTTATCAACTCCAAGAACATGGAGCATTTCGCCTGGACGGTTGCGCTGACGCGGATGATCTCGGCAGTCTTCCGGCGCGGCGGCGACGTCTCCTTCGTGGTCGAGGAGTTGAAGGCCGTGTTCGACCCCCGCGGTGGCGCTTGGGTGAACGGCAAGTACATCCCGTCGATCCTCGCCGCCATCGGTGGCGTGATCGAGCAGCACATGGTCGCCATCGGGTTCCTTGCGGGCGAGGGCATGGGGCTGAAGTCCGACCCGCAGGCACAGGTGGTCAACCTGCCCGGCGGTCGCGGCAAAGCCTGCCCAAGCTGCGGCCAGTTCGACATGCGCATGGTCGAAGGGTGCATGACCTGCGGGTCCTGTGGCCACAGCAAGTGCGGGTGATTGGCCGGGGTTGGGTTTCATTATTGATCAGCCAACCGATAAGTTTCCATTTGGGACCAAAAACGTTCCATTATCGAGGTATATAATTTCCATATATCGTTAAGTGATTGAAAATAAACGGAACTGCAAAAGCGCTGCACCGGGCTGGTGCAGCGCTTTTTGCTTGGTGCTGACGGGGTTGACGGAGGGGGCAAAAGGGCGTCTCAGTTGGCCCATGATCACGCTTATCCAAACCCGACATCTCATACGACGCTGCTTCTGAGCGTTCGCACCCCCGTTGCCCGAGGGCGTCGGTGGATCCCTAAATGAGATTACGGACATGGACACGACATGCGCATCAAGATCATTGACCTCCCGACTTACGAGACCGATCCCAAAATCATTGCCGATCACCTGAAAGAGGTGCTGAGGACGATCCGCGAGAATAAACAGGCCCGCGACCTCATTGGGGAGGATGAGCGGTCCTCCGAGTTCAAGGTGGACGATTTCGACGAGTTTGCAGAGACGCTCTCCAGCGGCATCGACCTGACCATGTTCGACACACGACGCATTGCTGTGCGAGCCTCGAAGCTCGCCAAAGCCAGGGTGAGGGCCGCAGGTGCGTCCCATCTGAAACGGGAAGAATACGATCGGCTGAAACCCGGCCTTCACGGGATGTATGCGACGATGCCGCGTGGCGAAGACTGGGCGGATGAGGTTGCGGCGGCCCTGCACGAAGAGATGCCGTGGATGGCACGGGCGACGGAGTATGCCTGGCACGAGTTGCGGCTGGCGGCTAAGCGCGGTGACCCGATCAAGATCCGCCCGGTGATCCTGAACGGTCCGCCGGGCATCGGAAAGAGCGTCTGGGCCCGCGCCTTGGCAGAGGCGCTGCACCTTCCCATGGCCGAGATCGACGCGAGCAAGGGCGGCGCGGGCATGGCCCTTGTCGGCCTCGAGCGTGGCTGGGGAACGGCGCAGGCGGGACGCCCGATCGACCTCATGCTGGCAAAGACCGTTGCGAACCCGATGATCATCGTGGACGAGATCTGCAAGGCCACGTCAAAGACGTCCACGCGAGGACCGACCTATTCCTTCGCCGACGCTCTTCTCTCGCTGCTGGAGCCTGCAACGGCGCAGGCCTGGGACTGCCCTTACTTCCGAGTGACCTTCGACATGTCTCATTTGTCGTGGGTCCTGACGGCGAACACCGTCGATCTGGTTTCTGAACCTGTGCGGAGCCGGTGCGCAGTGATCGAGATCCCGGACGTGACGGAGGCTCAGCTTTTGGACTTCGCCACCAGACGTGCCGCCAAGCTCGGCCTATCAGACGAGGCGCAGGATGCGGTTCTGGATGCCATCGTGCGCGCCCCGGCAGCCACAGGGCGGCGCCTGAGCCTCCGGGACGTTGTGCGCATGCTGACCCGGGCGGAAATGCTGGAGGGGCGACCGCGTCTGCATTGAGGCGCGAACGACCTCAACGGTGCTGCCCTGATGCCAAGCTGATTCCCCCGGATCGGCGGCACCACAGCACCGGTGTTTCCACGTCCAAGCCTTGGCATTGTTTCCCGTGCAGAAGCAAACTGTTGTTCGATCGCGGATGACCTCGGGCAACTTCGGCCCTGCGAAAAACAGTCGTTGATTTTCGCTGGGCTCACCGATGGCCAGCAAATGCACCATGATGGCTTTGGGCGCACGCGAAACGGGCGCGTCAAAACCAAACAGCGAAAACACTCGTTGGTCCGTTTATTCGGATACACCGGAAAACAAGCTTCTTGAAACGTGGATTTCTGCGTGATCGGTGACGTGCCCATGGATCACGCAGGGGAGCGCCATGGGCACATATGCAAACGGATACATCATCAAGGAAAGCAGGAAACGGCTGAGCGGATCACATCAGGTCAAACGAAAGCATCGCCTTGCCTCAGGGTGGAGGACCATATCAGGGGCGGGCTTCCGGGCCTGCGCTGGCCCGCATTCGTCGTGCCCATTCGGATCTCAGGGAAATTCCAGGCATGAATTGTGAAAGCTGATCGTCATGGATTTCGACAAGACACCGAAGCATTTTGATCCGGAGAAGCGGAGGCGTTAGAAAGAACTCTCCCGACAGCGCGATGAGGAGAGGCTCGCTCGTGGCGAGATCACCATGATGGAACTTCAGAGGGAGAACATGGCCTTCCGCCGTTTGCGCCGGGATCGCATAATGTTTGCGCGATGTCCCAAGACTAGAAAGCCAAGGTTTCTGGCGATGGGGAATAAGCCGAAGCCGGAAAGTGACGAAGGCACGTAGGGCATTTCTTCAGTGTCGGTCTGCGGAATGCGTCAAGGAAATTTTGAGCCGCCGACCTCTTCGTGCGGATTTCCAAGGACGCTGGCGAGGTTGAGGTCACTTCGCAATTGCCGATGCTGAGGGAGCGCTTCCAGATCGGCCCATAGCCGACATCCAGCGACTATCCCAATTGCTGCGTCCCGGCCCGTCACTGCGGTCATTCGCGCACTGCGCAGCATTTTGTTGGTTGAAACGTCGGTCAGCGGACCAATGCTGCCTTTTGATCTTCTCACATGGAGGTCCGGCCTGAAATGCGCTGCAGTCATTCATTCCTGTCTGAGCAACTCTCTCAAGTGGGGATCAGTTCGACCCCTTTTCATACTCTGTCACAACCTTTGCAGCGTGCTTGAAAGCTGACCTAGTCAATTCCAGGTCATCAATCGTCAAAGCCAGCGATGGATAAAGTTTTCCTGGCGATTTGAAGACAGCTTGGGCCCGCAAATTGCTGTTCCAGACCTCATTGACCTTTGGATCGCAATGTTTTGCGGTTCGATAATCAAGCGGATCAACATCGGTGAAGTAGATATCGAACAGGGTGGGGTCACCGCAGATTTGGTGTGTAATCCCCTGCTGACTCAGCGCTTCCGACTGCATATCCATCAAACTCTGCCCCAGATCGCGCAGCCGCTCATATTGGCCGGGACGCTTGAGGATTTCCATTGTCTTGATCCCTGCAGCCGCGGCGACCGGATTGCCTGAGAGTGTTCCAAGCTGCATCAGCCACTTCTCTGCGCCTACGACAGACTTATCGAAATGCATCATGATCTCGGTGCTCGCCCCCAAGGCGGCCAGAGGAAAGCCACCGCCTATGATTTTGCCGAGGGTACAGATGTCGGGAACGACCCCGTAGCGCTCCTGCGCACCACCGTAGGCCAGGCGGAAGCCGGTCACGATCTCGTCAAAGATCAGCAGAATGCCGTGTTTATCGCACAATTCGCGTAGGCCTTGAAGGAATCCGGGTTTCGCCGGGATGATCCGTTGCAGCGGTTCGACAATGATCGCAGCGACGTCATCGTGTTCAGTCAAGAGCGATGCAACTGCCTGAAGATCATTGAACGGGGCAATAAGCATCTCGTCGGCCACGCCCTGCGGGATACCCGCGCTGTCGGGCACGGGTGTGGGGAAATTGACCTCGCGCGACGGGGCAAGGCTCATCTGCGCCTCGGCGGACATGCCGTGATAGCCGCCTTCGAATTTCAGGATCTTCGGTTTGCCGGTATAGGCTCGGGCAAGACGGATGGCATACATATCTGCCTCACCGCCGGATGTGACGAACCGGACCTGTTCGCAGCATGGCACGGCCTCGACGATGGCTTCGGCCAGTTCGATGCCCTTGGCGTTATTGGCAAAGAACGTCATGCCCTTTGGCAGTTGCTCAAGCACCGCTTCCATGACTTCAGGGTGACCATGGCCC
Source organism: Alphaproteobacteria bacterium (assembly GCA_030428355.1). Lineage (GTDB taxonomy): Bacteria > Pseudomonadota > Alphaproteobacteria > Rhodobacterales > Rhodobacteraceae > Marivita. The sequence goes on from JAUIBL010000032.1 coordinate 30,816, forward strand.
AGCAACATCGGACCGGAGCCGATCAGGTAGTCGACATATTCGTTGCCATCTTCGTCCCAGACGCGGCTGCCTTCTCCCCGCGCAATCACGATGGAGGCGTCGAAATTGCCAAAACCGGCGGCGGGAAGCACTTCGCGGGCCCGGTTGATCCAATCGGCTTGGGTGTAAATGCGGTTCATGAGGTTAATCCAGTATCAAATCGGGCGAGCCGAGGCGGTTTTGATCGACGATAATGCCAAGGCCCGGACCATCAGGCGGTGCGATGTGGCCATCGGTTCGAGCTGGCGCATCAGGGGCAAGGCGAGGGCTGACGTAACTTGACAGATCGCAGACATTCAGAACACGGGACGGTGGAGTTGCCGCCCCCAGATGCAGCGCGGCGGCGGTCACGATATCGCTGCCCCACGTGCATTCAATGCACATCTTCGCCCCAAGATGCAGGCAGAGATCACGTGCCCGGCGCGTGGCTGAAAGCCCGCCGAACTTCGACAGCTTGAGCGCGACCGCATCCATGATTCCGAGGTGGTGCGCGGAAAGACTCGAAGCCGTATCATGCGCCAATTCGTCGAGCTTCATCGGCAGACCTGTGGCCGCTTGCACACGCGCGCAATCCTCGAGCGTGGCGCAGGGCTGTTCCAGCATCACGTCCAAATGGGCCACCGCACGCCCGACGCGGATGGCATCCAGCGTCGTCGCCCCACAGTTCCAGTCTCCATAGACTAACGGGCCGGAACCGACCGCTTCGCGCACCTTGACCAGTCGTTCAACATCCGTTTGCCAATCACCGGATGCACCGAGCTTGGCCTGAAACTGAGTGATCCCCTGTGCCTGCGCTTCTCGCGCGATCCGCGCCATCTCGTCTGGCGCGACGCAGGTGATCGAGTGATAGAGCGGCAGGTCCGACTGTCTCCGACCACCGAGGAGCGCGTGAAGTGGCAAACCGGCAACCTGCCCAGTGATATCCCACAAGGCGATGTCCAAGGCGGATTTGGCATAGACATGGCCCGGAAGATAGGCATCCGCGCTGGCCATCAAGGCCTCAACCCCAACAGGATCGCCACCAAGGATCACCGGCGCAAGCTCTTGCAAGGCCGGCGCCACGCCGCGGGCATAGGCGGGCAGGTAGTGCGGGATCGGGCAGACCTCACCCCAACCTGTCAGCCCTGCATCGGTCTCGACCGCGACGACGACCGTTTCAACCGTGTCACAAGTCTTGCCTTCGGCCATGTAGTAGGCGGTGTGGCTGGTCAGCGGGATATGCCAGAGGGACAGGCGCGTGATCTTCATCCACCATACTCCGCAACCGGCGCACCGAGGCTCTCGAAATCCGGTGCCACGCCCAGCCCGGGCGTATCGGGGGCATAGAGTTTTCCGTCACGGGCGACCGGTCCGCCGATGCCGGTGGAGCGTGTGTTGTAGTTCATCAGGTCGGTGGTGTTCTGCAGATACTCGCTCGGGGTGGAGGCTGCGAAATGCGCGACAACCGAAGAGCAGATCTCGCCCCCCCAGGTATCTTCGCTGACAACGGGGATCCGGTTCTCAACCAGATAGTCCCGCACCTTGCGCGCCTTGGTCAATCCGCCAAGGTTCGATATCTTCAGGCAACAGATTTCTGCCCCGCGATCCGCCACGATCCGTTGCGCCATTGCCATGCCAGTGACGCATTCATCCAGCTTCATTGGTTGCTGCGCCACGCGGCGGACCTGCTGACATTCCTCGTAGGTGCGGCAGGGCTGTTCAAGGATATAATCGAGACCAGCGGTGGCACGGGCAACCCTGATGGCATTGTCCGCACGCCAACCCTGATTGGCGTCGACCATTGCCTTTTCGCCGTTCTGCAAGAGCGCCACACCCTGATGGATACGGTCGATGTCGGTCGCCCAATCGCCGCCCACCTTGATCTGGAACTGCCGGTATCCCTGATCGCGATAGCGCTGCATTTCAGCGAGGGTCTCATTTGTGGCGTTCTGAGGAGCAACGCGATACATCGGCGCGCCGTCGGTCAGCTTGCCGCCCAAGAGCATCCAGACAGGCTGATCGCTGGCTTTGCCGAAGATATCCCAGCAAGCGGCATCAAACGGTGCCTTGGCATAGCCATGCCCCTGTACAGTGTGGTCCATGATCTGCTCGATCATTCCGACCTGTCTCGGATCCTGCCCCAACAACCTGGGTGCGACCAACCGCGCCAGCGCCTCCACGCCCTCGGAGTGTGCAACCATGTAGTTCTCGCCGCACGGGGTGAATTCGCCACAGCCCTGCAAGCCGGCGTCTGTGTCGATCACCACCACCGAGGCGATCGCCGTTTCGATTGCATTGCCTGCTCCCCAGCCGTAGCTGCCACCAACATAGGGGAGGGGCGTCTTGTAGATGCGAATGCGGCTAATCCTCACGGCGTCACCACGATATTGCCGGTGTGCTCCTTGCGGATGAAGGCCGCCTGCGCCTCGTGTAACTGATCAAGCGGGTATGTAGCGGCGAGGGCTGGCCGGATCGCCCGGGACTCGATGTAGCGCACGAGGTTCCCTGTGACTTCAGGGGGGATCACCGTTGACCCGGTAAACGTCAGATCACGCAAATAGAAAGTGCGCAGGTCCAGACTGACGATCGGACCGGCAATTGCGCCGGAACAGGTGTAGCGACCACCGCGTTCAAGCACGTCGATCAGATTTGGCCAATAGGGGCCGCCCACCACATCCGCGACGACGGTCACCTTGTTGGTTCCGAGGGCGTTGCGTAGATTGTCCGGCGCTCGGGGCAGCACCAGGTCTGCTCCGAGGGCGGCGACTTCTTCATGCTTCGCTTCCGATGCCAGTGCGATCACGCGCGCGCCGCGACGCTTCGCCAATTGCACGAGTGCGCCACCGACCCCGCCAGACGCACCAGGGACCAGAGCGGTGTCGGAAGAACCCACATCGGCCCGTGTCAGCATGCCTTCGGCTGTGGAGTAGGAGCACGAGAATGTCGCGAGTTCCGCGTCAGAGTAATCGGAACGGATCGCGATCGCATTGGTGGCCGGAATTGTGGTGTATTCGGCAAATCCACCGTCGCGCTCTGATCCGAAATACCCTGTCTTGTCCATGTTGGCGGGGTCTTCCGGATCCCGTAACCAGTTGTCGGTGATGACCCGCTCTCCGATTCTGGCAGCATCAACACCTTCACCCACCGCGACAATGCGCCCGCAAACGTCCGCCCCCTGGATGCGCGGGAACTGGATCGGGACTCCGCCCCATGTAGGATCTTCTGCATCGACCTTTGCAAACGCCCCGCCAGTTGTCGGTTCGGACACCGCCTTGGAGTACCAGCCGGACCGCGTGTTCACATCGGTATTGTTCAGTCCGCAGGCGCCGACCCTTATCAGGACCTCGCCGGCAGCAGGTTCTGGCCGTGGCCAGTCGTGGTGCAGGACGATTTGATCGAGATCGCCATGGCCCATTGTGACCATAGCGCGCATCTTGTTCGGCAAGTTCATTCAGCGGCCTCCTGCGCAGCGTCCATGCGTGGCGACAGGCTCCGCGGGTCATAGGCCGGTTCGCCGAGGACAAAGGCGGGACGCGGCACGCCATGAACCACGACCTCCAAAGCGGTTCCCGGCATTACGGCATGGGGTTTGAGATAGGCGAAGGCAAGGATCTTGCCGACCGTATGACCATAAGCGACCGAGGCTGTTGAGCCGACAACCGTGCCATCGAGCATAACCGCCTCACCGCCATGCCCGTCGCGGACGCCGTCCGGTTCAATCTCGAGATACGCACAGACCCAAGGCAGATCGGTGTTCAGGGTTTTGTCGCGGCCCAAATACTCCTTGTCCGTCCGCGCAAAGCGCAGCACATCCGCCTCGGCGAGTGTGACCTCGTTGGTCAGCTCGCCTGCGCCCTTAAAGCCTTTCTCCATCCGCATGACGTTCATCGCGAAGCTGCCGTAATCCGCGATACCGTGCGGCTTCCCTGCCTGCCAGAGCGCGTTATAGACCTCCGCCATGCCGGCAAATGGCATGTGCAGTTCCCAACCAAGCTCACCGGCATAGGACATGCGGAACGCCCAGACGCTGTGTCCGGCTACCGTGATCTGTCGCGCCGACAGCCAGCGGAATGCCGCATTGTCAAGCCGCGCGTCAGTGCAGTCCCCCAGCACATCACGCGCCTTCGGTCCGTTCAGGCTCAGCGCGCCCCAGCTGTCGGACAGCGCGCGAACGGTCACATCTGCGCTGTTACGATGGGCGGCAAGGTGGTCCAACAACCGCTGTTCGAAGAAGGCTGCACAGACAAGGTAGAACTTGTCCTCGGTCATCCGAACGATGGTGGTTTCCAATTCGATTCGGCCGCGATGGTTCAGCATATGGGTCAAGGTGATCGACCCGACCTTTTGCGGCATCCGGTTCGCCGTCAGCCGGTCCAGCAGCGCGTAGGCATCCTGTCCTTCGACCAGCACCTTGGTGAACGCCGTGACATCCATGATCCCGACCCGCTCGCGCACCGCCTTGACCTCGGCTGCGACCATGTCATCCACGACGGTACGGCGGAACGAGTAGTGGTCTTCCTGAGCCACGCCGTCCCGTGCAAACCAGCGTGGGCGCTCAAACCCGTAAACTTCTTCGAACACTGCGCCTTTGGACTTCAGCGTGTCATACAAGGGCGACGGTTTGACGGGACGTCCGGCAAGGCGGTTGAAATGCGGGAAAGGGATTTCGTGACGCAGACAGTAGTCCTCCTTCGCCTTGACGACTTGCCACTCCTTATTCGCGTAAGATCCGAACCGGCGCGGATCGTAGTCCCGCATCGAGATGTCCGCAGCCCCATGCACCATCCAGCGCGCGAGTTCGCGGGTCAGCCCCGGCCCCCAGCCAATGCCGATCTGGGTGCCGCAACAGCACCAGTAGTTGCGCACACCCGGCGCGGGGCCGATCAGCGGGTTGCCATCAGGTGGATGGCTGATGGCACCATGAACGTCAAGGCTGATACCCAGCTCCGCAAAGATTGGCATCCTGTTCAGGGATTCCTCAAGCCAGGGCATGACACGGTCATAGTCGGCGGCGAACAACTCGTTCTCGGCCTCCCAAGGACAATGATCCTCCCAAACCGTGTTGGGGTTGGCTTTCTCGTAGATCCCGATCAGGCCCTTTTTCTGCTCCATCCGGATGTAGCCTGACACCTTGCGGTCATCGCGGATCACTGGCAACTCGCGCTCAAGGTCTCGGAATTCCGGCACCTCTTCCGTGACGAAATAATGGTGCGTCATCGACGTCATCGGCAATTGCAGCCCTGACCATTCCCCCATCTGCCGCGCATAGGTGCCGCCAGCATTGACCACATGTTCACAGAGGATCGCGCCCTGTTCGGTCTCCACCAGCCATTCACCCGAGGGTTGCTGCGTGATGTTCGTGGCGCGACAGCGGCGGATGATCCGCACGCCTTTGGCCCGCGCCCCGGCGGCCATCGCCATGGTCACATTCGTTGGGTCGACATGGCCATCGTCCGGCGTGTGCAGCGCCCCCAACACCCCGTCGAGATTGTAGAACGGATGCAGTTCGGCAATCCTGTCCGGCCCCACCAGTTCGATGTTGAAGCCAAGCGATCGGCCAACCGAAAGCGTGTGGCGCAGCCAGTCCATCTCGTCCTCGGTATAGGCCAGCCGGAACGACCCGCAGCCATGCCATGTCACGGCTTGCCCTGTCTCACGCTCTAACCTGCCCGAATACAGGCCGATGTTGTAATCCACGCATTTGCCCAATGAGAAACTCGAGGTGGAATGGGTGATCTGACCGGCAGCGTGCCACGTGCTGCCGCTTGTCAATTCGGCCTTTTCCAAAAGCACCGTATCCGCCCCCCAGCCTTCGTGGCCAAGATGGTAGGCAAGACCGACCCCCATAACACCGCCGCCAACGATGACCACGCGGGCGTGGCTGGGAAACTGATTGTCCGACATTGTCGATTCCTCTGCTCAGGAGAAGCGAAACTTGTGGACAGGCTAAGTGTATGTTTGTACCAATGTCAAATATGAATGGAACAAATGTATCATCGCACGTTTTAGAGCGCCTCACCGAAGAGTGGGATGCCTTGACTCCCGAAGCGCAGAAAGCCGCGCGCTACGTACTTGAAAACCCCAATGACGTGGGGGTTTCGACTGTGCGCGAAATCGCTGAAGCGGCGAATGTGAAACCCAACACCTTTGTCCGCATGGCAAGGCAGGTGGGGTTCGAAGGCTACGAAGACTTCCGGGCCCCGTTTCGCGAGGCGATCCGCAAGGGAGCTGTCAGCTTTCCCGACCGGGCGCGTTGGCTGCAGGACATCCGCAAGTCGGGCGATCTGGGCGGACTTTATGCCGACATGGTCGAAGGCGCGATCCGCAACCTTGAAGAAACCTTTGCGGTTATCGACGCGGACACCCTTAAAGCCGCGGCCGAGGCGATCTGGTCCAGCCGTCAGGTCTTCACACTTGGGGTTGGGGTGAACAACGCCAATGCGCGAAACTTTACTTACCTTGCGTCCACCGGCATGGTGCAATTCCACGCGATACCGCGCGAAGGATCCACCCCGACGGATGATCTGGCCTGGGCCGACAAGCGCGATGTTCTGATCGCCATGTCGATGCGCCCCTACCGCACCGAAGTCGTCGCCGCCATCGAGGTGGCCCGCGAACAGGGTCTGACCATCATCGGCCTCAGCGACAGCCCCGCCAGTCCGATCATCCGAGCCGCACATCATGGCTTTGTCGTTGCCGTCGACACGCCGCAGTTTTTCCCGTCGTCCGTGTCCACCATCGCGCTGCTTGAGACGCTGCTGAGCTTCGTGATCGCCGTGGCCAGCGACGAGATCGTCGATCGGGTTGAGCAATTTCACCGCCGCCGACATCAGCTTGGCATCTATATAGAGGAGCCGGAATGAAGGATGAAACAGGCCCCGTCCGGTCGCTGGACGCGCGATACTATACCGATCCCCAAGTGTTCGAGGTCGAAAAAGCCGGACTTCTGGCGCGCACATGGCAATTCGCCTGCCAT
>JAUIBL010000033.1 GCA_030428355.1 Alphaproteobacteria bacterium
AGTCACCCGCCAGCTACATGGAGAGCGCAGCTGACTGGCCGCCGCTCATCACCCGCGTCCCGCGTAAACCCAAAGTGGCCCAGTTTTGCGCCGCCCCGTGGCCTAATTTTACTCCGCCGTTGACAGGGAGGTTTCCCAGATACCGGCCTTGGCGATGGAACATGCCGTGATCAGAACCGATGCCACGGGCGGCGTCTGCTGTCCGATGGCAAGGTTCAGGGTCACGATGATACCGAAATGGATCGGGTCGATACCAACCGCGTTGACCAGCGGCAACACCACGGGCACCACGAGAATGATGGCCGCCGCACCATGCAGGAACATTCCGAGCACCAAGAGAAGCACGTTGAGCAATGCAAGCACGATATAGGGGTTTGTCGTCATCTCGGTGATCTGCGCCGCAAGCTGCTGAGGCACCTGCGCCTGTGTCAGGAACAAACCGAGCGCCGCTGAGGTCGCGACCAGAAGCATCACCACACCCGTCTGGCTGACACCTTCAAGCATGGCTTTGCGCAGCCGCGAGACATCCATATCGCGGTAGATGAAGACACCGATCACCAATGCTGCCACAACCGCCAGACCAGCGCCTTCCGTGGCCGTCACCAGCCCGGAAAAGATACCGCCCAGAATGATCACGGGCATCAGCAGAGCCCAGATGACCTCTTTGAAGGCGACCCACACGCGGCACAGATCGAACTCTTCACCGCGGGGCAGGTCATAGCGAATGGCAAGAATGTAAGTCACCACCATCAACAGAAAGCCCCCCAGAACACCCGGCACGACACCCGCAACGAAGAGTTTCAGAACGGATGTCTCGGCGATTGCTCCGTAAAGGATCATCGGGATCGACGGGGGAATGATGATCGCCAGCGAGGCCGATGACGAGGTCAGGGCAGCCGCGAGCGTGCGCGAATAGCCGCGTTTCTTCATCTCGGGGATCAGCACGGTCCCGGTGGCGGCCACATCCGCGACGGCCGATCCGGAGATTTCCGCAAACACCATGGAGACCCCGATGTTCACCATCCCAAGACCACCGCGCACGAACCCGATCAGGGCCGAGACAAAATTGATCAGCCGAACCGAGATACCCGAGGTGTTCATCAGATTGCCGGCCAGAATGAACAATGGGATGGCGATCAGCGGGAATTTGGTGGCGCCCGTGTACAGCGCGATGGCCATATCGTTCAGGGCTGCCAATCCCGATGTCAGGATGAACCCGCCCATCGCGACAAGCCCGATGGCCACGGCAATCGGTACGTTCACCATGATGAGGGTGATCAGCGCGATTGTTGTCAGGAGCAAAATCATTTTTTTTTGCCTCCCTGTTGAATGGAGGCGGCATCACGCTCTGCATCGGCAATGGCCTGTGCGATCTCGGCGTGTTCCTGATCAACCCCCGAGGCGGCATTGCGCAGCACACGCGGCAGCGTCAGAACCGTCCCGATGATCATAAGGATCGCCGTAATCGGGATGACCGACTGCACGATGTCCAGCGTCATCCAGCGCAGGCTGAGCAGTGAATCCCACTTGGCCACCGCAAGCACGGCATTTCCGTACCAGGCAACAACCGCAAAAAAGAGGATGACGGCCAGTTCGGAGGCAAGAGCGACTGCGACCGCCGCGTTCCGGGGAAGCGCCGCGACCAGCCCTCCGAACCCCATATGTTGCCGCAGAAAGACAGCGTAGGTCGCGCCGAAATAGGTCAGCCACGCAAGCAGGACACTTGCGATTTCGTCGTACCAGGACGGCGAGGCTCCAAAGTAGCGCATGGTGGCCGAATAGACGACGGCAACGGTCAAGGTCACCAGAAGCACAAGGCAGATTGTCTCGAGACAACGCAACAGCACCCGCTCAAAAAGCGCGACCATCATTCACTCCCAGATGTCAGAGGTCAGCCCGGCCGCCCATCAGCGGCCGGGACTTCAGGATCGACGCCTATTTCGCAAGGGCCTGCGCGCGGCTCACAAGCTCTGCACCGCCTTCAACCTGCGCGGCAAATGCCTCGTAGACAGGCGCAGACGCTGCAATGAACGCCGCCTTGTCGGCCACGTTGATCTCCACACCTGCAGCAGCGACCTTGTCGGCAAGTTCGTTGTCGGCCCGTTCGCCTTCACTAAGCGCCCAATCCTGAACGGAAGCCGCAACTTCCAACGCCGCCGCCGATACCTCGGCCGGAAGCGCATTCCATGTATCCAGACCGGTGGTCAGATAAGAGGGCGAATACACATGGCCGGTCATGCTCAGGTATTTCTGAACTTCCTGGAAGTTGGCGCCGGTGATATTGGTCAACGGGTTTTCCTGACCGTCCATCGTTCCGGTCTGCAGCGCCACGAACACCTCGGAGAAGGACATCGGCGTCGGGTTTGCGCCCCATTCCTTGAACATCGCAACGCGCCATTCGGATGACGGCGTCCGGATCTTCAACCCTTCAAGATCGGCCGGTGTGTTGATCGGGCGCACATTGTTGGTGATCTGCCGGAAACCGTTCTCCCAGGTCGACAGCACCTTCAGTCCGCCCGCTTCGGCTTTGGGGGCCAACTCGGTCTGCACGATCTCGGCATCGATGGCTTTCAGATGCTCCCGATCCTGCACCAGGAACGGCATGTCAAACAGGGCGAATTCCGGCGCGACGTTTGTCATGATCGAAGACACAAGGGTGAATTGCACCGTGCCGAGGCGCAGCTTCTGCAGCAATTCCTTTTCGTCACCCAACTGACCATCTGCATAGAATTCGACAGTGTGCGCATCACCAAGCTTGGCTTGCAGCTCTTCGGCGAACTTGGCCGCGCTCCGCCCTTGAAGGCTGTTGGACGATGCGCCAACGGCAACGATATAGGTGTCCGCAATGGCGGGTGCGGCAGTGAAGGACACCGAAACGGCAAGGATGCCAGCGATGGCACCCGTTGTGAAATACGTCATGAACTCTCTCCTCCAGGTGGCGGCGGGCTCCCTTCCCTCCGCTTCTGTATTTTGTATACAAGTATAAAAGATACATTGGCAATGGATTTCTGAGCTAGGATTTCGTGTCCCGGACTGGTATCCATGACAGACCTGAAATCAGCGGATTAGCCATGAATACGTCGATCGCCATTACGAACAGGTCTTTGCACGATCAGGTCGTCAGCCGTGTCCGCGACCTGATCATCGAGGGCATTCTGGAGCCGGGAAGTCGAATCGACGAAAGCACGCTGATCGAGGAATTGGGCGTCTCCCGAACCCCCTTCCGCGAAGCGCTGCGCACGCTCGCGGCCGAAGGACTGGTGATCGTCAAACCCTCGCGGGGCAGCGTCGTGCGAAAATGGACCCGCTCGGATGTTTTCTCGATGCTCGAAGTTCTTGGCCATCTGGAGCAACTGGCGGGCGAACTGGCTTGTGCACGCGCCTCTGACCAGGAAATCAACGAGCTCGTCGCTTTGCACGAAGACATGCTGGGCTACTACAAAGCCAATGACCGGATGCCCTACTACAAGCTGAACCAAGAGTTCCACTCGCGCCTGACTGCGCTTTCAAAGAATGCGACACTGCAGGAAATGCAGCGCAATATTCAGGCCCGCCTGAAGCGCATCCGCTATATCGGCAACGAAAAGCCGGATGCCTGGGCGGGTGCAGTACAGGATCACGAGGCGATGATCGTCGCTTTGAAAGCGAAGGACGGAAAGAAACTTGGTGAAGCGATGGCGCAACACATCCGAAACACCTGGGACCGCGTCAAGGACAGCCTTTAAGCCATTGTTTCCGATATATTTGTGGCACAGCCTTCCGCGCGCTCATTGATGCGCGATTTATGATGTCTTGAACCAGCGTCATACCGCCTCTGCGCGCCGCCAGACCGGAAAGGGATCGGGCAGGACCGCGAAAATCCTCTCCGGCTCAAGGGTTTGACGGGCGCAGTAGACGCGGGACGCAACGCCAAACTCCTCGGTCTCGGAAACATGGTCAGCCGGGCCTTTCAGGTCTCTAGAAGCGGGCTGGTAAAGCTATCGGGTTTCACGGCAAGGACGGCACAGTCCAAGCTGTTGATGATGTTCTCGGCCGTGTTGCCGATGATCACACCATGCAGCCCGGTCCGCGCCACAGTGCCCATGACAAGAACATCCGCACCGACGGCTTTCGCTTTGTCATGAATGACTTTTTCGGGTGAGCCGCGTTCGAGACAGGGGATCAGCCGGGATGTCGGGCCGATCTCCTGACGAACCTGGGTCAGGAATCGGTCCATCGCATCCTGCCGCGCGGCAAGCACTTCGTTGACATACCGATCAGCGGCGATGCGCATGTCGTTGCCATTCGAGAAGGCCCAGATGATGCCCTCTCCAATCGCATCCCAGGCATGCAGAACAACGATTTCCGCATCGGGCGCGAAAGGAAGCATGCAGGCGGCCTCCATGACGCGGCGGTTCAATGCCCGAAGCGTCTGGGGTTCAGCCGCACCTTCGAGATCGAGATCGACGGCAACCAGCACCGTGCGGGGATGCGTTTGCGCATGGGGCGTCTGCAGCCAAACCGGACATGGACATTTGCGCAACAGATGCTGGTCGGTGCTGGCAAAAAAGAACCGGTCCAGCCCGGAAAGCGGTTCGGCTGCCTTGACGACGAAATCGCAATGCGACCGGGCCACATGACGGATGATCTCGAGATAGGCTTTTCCGACCGAAACAGACAGATCGACCTCTCGGCCCCCAGCGATCTGGTCAAGTCGCCCGCGCACGGTCTTGCGTGTCAGTTCCACCGCCTCTTCGATCAGGGCTTCCGGTTTCTGGCCCGACAGTCGGGCAAGGATCGACAGATCGTGTGGCGGGTCGACACAGGCCATGACGTCGAGCGTCGCACCATGTTCATCCGCAAGCGACACGGCCGTCTCAAGGGCAATGCCGTTATCGTTCGCATCGGCAACGGCAAGAATTCTCGTGGGAGCACGTGTTTCCGTGGTCATGCGGGCAACTCCTTCTGACCGGCCGGGTCCTCGACCGCGTGCTCCGGCGCGGGCGCGACACCGATGATCATCCGCGCGGCAGCAAAGGCGGCGTCCCGGTAGGGCATGAGCACCAGGTCTGCGTGCTCGGCCTGCAGATTTTGGGCGGTCGCCTCGCGCTGTGCGGCAACTGCGATCTTGCCGGTATAGCCCAAAGCCCGCACCGCCCTCAGAAGGGCCTGTCTTGGATCGTCATGCGACAATCCGGTGTCGTGTTCCGGCACCGCCATCACCAGCCATTCGGCCCTAGCCAGCGGAAGATGGCCCAGGAATTCCGGATCGGTTGCGTCGCCGAACACAACGTCGAAGCCCTGATCCCGGGCGAAACGCACGGCTTCCGGACTGAAATCCACGCCAAGTATGCGTTTGCCGCTGTCGCGCATGGCAAGGGCGATGCCCAACCCGTAGCGACCGAGGCCGAACAGGATCACATCATGGGCACGGTCGCTTTCGTGAGAACCGGCGTCTTCGGCCTCGGGACGCCTGCGTTCGAAAACGCCGAGGATGGGTTCGAAAATCCCGTACAGGCGATGCGAATAGGTGATCATGTAGGTAGACGCCGCGATGGTCACGAGACCGACCAGCGTCACCAGACCCAAAGCTTCGTCCTGCACATGCCCGATGGCTACGCCCATCGCCATGAAGATCAGCGAGAACTCACTGATCTGCGCAACCGTCAACCCGGCCAGAAAGCCTGTGCGTTTGCGGTAACCCATCGCCCCCATGATGGCGAGCACGATCAGGGGGTTGCCGATCAGAACAAACAGCGACAGCACAATCGCCGGACCGATGCTTGCCCCCAGAACCGACAAATCCAAGGATGCGCCCAGCGCAATGAAGAAGAACAGCAGCAGGAAATCGCGCAGGGACGCAAGCCGCGCCGCTATAGCCTCGCGGAACGGCGTGGATGCGAGCGAGACACCCGCCAGAAGCCCGCCCAGTTCTTTGCCAAAGCCAAGGTAGTGACCGATGGCAGCAAGTAGAGCGGCCCATCCGATCGCGAAGGACACGAGAAGTTCCGGTGCCTGCGACAATCGCTCGACCAGCGGGTTGGCGACATAGCGGATGAACAGCAACACGAAGACCAGCATAGCGACGCCATAGCCAAGGACGTACAACACCTCCGAGATGGCAGACTCCCCACCCGCCGCCGCGCCACCAACACCGATGGCCGACAGAGCGATCATCGCGACCACGACGACGATGTCCTGAACGATAAGGAATCCAAGCGCGATCCGTCCATGCAGCGCATCAATTTCGCGCTTGTCCGACAACAGCTTCACGATGATGATCGTCGAAGAAAATGTGAGCGCTATGGCCACGTAAATCGCTGTCAGAACGTCGAGTCCAAGCGCCAGCCCGATCAGGAATCCGAAAACGGTGGTGAATACGACCTGACCGATGCCCGTCACCAAAGCGACCGGCCCGAGCGTGCGGACCAGATTGAAATCGAGCTTGAGGCCGACCAGAAACAGCAGAACCGCAATGCCAAGTTCTGCGAGAAGGTCGATCTGTTCGTCAGAATGCGCAATATCAAGGGCAGACGGCCCGGCCAGAATACCAACGGCAATGAAGCTGACGATCAGCGGTTGCCGCAAGAGAAGCCCGACAAACCCAATCCCCGCGGCCAGAACCAGCAGCGCGGCAATCTCGTAGAAAACATAGTTTTCGATTTCCGTGGTCACATCCGTCTCGACAAAAAGGCGTGTGGTTTCAGAGATCATTTCGGCCTTTTCGCTGTGTCGCGAACAGGCCTCGGCACCGCTAACTCTGTTGGCACTTGGACAAACCGTGCGGCCGGCTCATCGATACATGCACCAATGCAGCTTAAAAGCTGACAGATTTTATCGGAAAAGCAACAGGCATCTTCCAGCACCGGCGCGACATCCGGCCCCTGCCCGGTTCCCGTCTGACTGACCCAAGGCCGTTCCCAAAGCAGCGTCTTCAACTCCAAGGGCCACTTACTTGGCAAACAGGCCGCGCTGGCCGGGGAAGCGTCCGCTTGCACATGGTCCCGTCTGCACTATGGTCCCCCGTTGAAGGCGCACAGGCGGAGCGGTCATGACATGCTGAGAAACGTGGTTGCCGCTGTGCTGGCCGTTTCCGGACTATGCCTGTTGGCGTGGTCCCTTCTTGCGCCGGAAAAAGAAAGCCCGCTCTCCTCGGACGGTATGACAGCACGTGAATTTTCGCAGGAAAGCCCGCTTGTTCTTCCGGGCATTCTTGCCCAGGTTTACGAGGCTTTCGGCGAAACCGAAGAAGCCGCGATCTATGACCGGCTGGCCGAAGTGGCAAGCGGACAAGCCTTGGAGCAGCTTTATCTGGAGCGGGTCGGTGCGATGGCGGGTGGTGGTCTGAACCCCGATCAGGAAATCCATGAGGTGTCCCTTCTCGGCATGAGCGCGCGACCGCAAGGCGACATCGTCAACATCTCGGCAAAGTGGCGCGTACTTGGTGTGGTCGGCCATTCCGAGCATATGCACATGCGCGGCAATGCCTATGCCGCCGATCTGGTCATGGCGTCACATGCGGGCGTGTGGAAGATCACGGGCTTCAACCTCACGGATGTCGACCGCACGGATGCGGGAACGCTGGAACGCAATGCCGACGCCCCCCCGCTGGAGGAAGACAGTTGATCGCGGTCCGTGATCTGACCTTCGCCTATCCGCACGGTGGGTTTGCCCTCAACATCCCGACACTGAGCGTGGACAAGGGCGAACGTGTCGGCGTGATCGGGCCCAGCGGGACGGGCAAGACGACCCTGTTGAACCTTGTGGCCGGGCTGGTTCAGGCCAACACGGGTCAGGTCACAGTCGCCGGTCATGATCTGTCTGCATTGGACGAGGCAAGCCGCCGCAGGTTTCGCGCGACGCGTGTGGGCTTCATCTTTCAGAACTTCGCGCTGGTCGATTACCTGACCGCGTTCGAGAACACTCTCTACCCCTATCGTGTGGGACTGGGTTTGCGCCTGACGCCCGAGGTGCGCGATCGGGCCCAAGCGCTTGCCGAAGCCTGTGGCGTTGCCCATCGCCTGAAGAGCCATCCCGGCGCACTTTCGGGGGGCGAACAACAGCGCGTGGCGATCTGCCGGGCCTTGGTCACGCAACCGCAACTGATCCTGGCGGATGAGGCGACAGGCAATCTTGATCCCGAAACCAAAGAGGCGATCCTCGACCTTCTTTTTGCCCGCGCGTCCGAGATGGGTGCAACCGTGCTGGCCGTAACCCACGACCATGACCTGCTGCCGCGGTTCGACCGGGTCATCGACTTCGCCAACCTGAGGCAACCGGCATGAACGCGCTGTTTCTGGCCCTTGCCCATCTGCGCTGGACCTGGGCGCGCAGCCTTGTCTTGATTATCGTCGGGGCGTTGATCCTGTCGGTACCAATGGTGACGCAGGTACTGCTGCGCGGATCGGAACAGGCGCTGACGCAGCGCGCCGAAGCCACCCCGCTGGTGTTGGGCGCGCGGGGCAGCCAGCTCGATCTGGTGATGGGGGCCGTCTACTTTTCCGAGGATCGCACCCTTCCCATCACCCGCGCCGCCGAAGACGACGTCTGGGACAGTGGCCTTGCCCTCCCGATCCCGTTGCACACAGCGTTTCAGACCAATGGTGCGCGGATCGTCGGGACATCGCTCGACTATTTCGACTTCCGGGGGCTGACAATCGCCGAAGGGCGTCAGGTGGCGCTTCTGGGCGAAGCCGTGCTGGGCGCACAGGTTGCGGATCGGCTCGGGCTTGGGCCGGGAGATACCGTGGTTTCCGCGCCCGAGAACCTGTTTGATCTCGACGGGGTCTACCCTCTGGAGTTGCAGATCACCGGCGTGTTGGCAGCCACCGGAACACCCGACGACGAAGCGGTCTTCACGGATGTCAAAACGTCCTGGGTCATTGCGGGCATCGGACATGGGCATGAGGACGTCGTAACGGCCGATGCCGAGGGCAACATCACCGCCAATGCCGCGATCACCCAGTTCCAGCGGATCACGCCCGACAACATCGACAGCTTCCATTTCCATGGATCCGCCAGCGACTATCCCCTCTCTGCCGTTCTGGTCGTGCCCTATGACACACGCTCCGGCACAATTTTGCGCGGGCGATACCTCGATCCGGAAAACCCCGTGCAGATGACAGTTCCGGCCGAGATCGTGGCGGGACTGGTCGACCGCATTTTCCGCATCGCAACACTGCTTGACACTGTCACCCTCGTGATCGGGATCGCTGCTTTGGGGGCCATCGCTTTGTCGCTGTTTTTGGCGTGGAGCCTGCGCGCGTCCGAGATAGAGACCGCAAAACGGCTCGGTGCTGGCCGTTTCGTGATCGTGCAATTGGCGGTTGCGGAAATCGCCCTACTCTTGACCCTGTCCGCAGGACTTGCCGCAGCCCTCGTGATCGCCGTCACCAGGAACGGCGACCAACTTGTAGCGTGGATTCTCGCGCTGTGACACTTTTGTAACCGGACCTCGATTGGAGATCGCCTGATGAAAACCCTGATGACCGCCGCGGCTTTGGCCGCCCTCGCCACGACGGCCACCGCCCATTACGGCATGATCATCCCCTCCGACAATATGGTCAGCCAGGAGGACGGGCGCAGCATCGACCTGACACTGTCCTTTTCCCATCCCTTCGAAAACATCGGCATGGTGCTCGAACGCCCCGAGGCCTTCACCGTGACCCACGGCGACGAGACCAGTGATCTGCTGGGCATGCTGGAAGACACGCAGGTCATGGATCATCCCGGCTTTGCCATGGAATACCGGCTCGAGCGTCCCGGCACCTATATCTTTGCGATGACGCCGCAACCCTATTGGGAACCGGAGGAAGACGCCTTCATCACTCATTTCACCAAGACCTATGTCTCGGCTTATGGCGATGACGAAGGCTGGGATGCAGAACTCGGCCTCAAGACCGAGATCGTTCCCCTGTCTAAGCCCTTCGCCCTGTGGGAAGGCAACATCTTCCAGGGCATCGTCAAGCTGGATGGCGAGGCTGTGCCCTATGCCGAGGTCGAGGTGGAATACTACAATCAGGATGGAAGCGCCGTAGCGCCGTCGGACCTGATGATCACCCAGACCGTCAAGGCGGATGCGGATGGCGTCTTCAGCTATGCGGTGCCGACTTCGGGTTGGTGGGGCTTTGCCGCGCTGAACACCGCCGAAGAACCGATGCAATACGAGGGCCAGGAAAAGGCGCACGAACTGGGCGCAGTGATCTGGGTGCATTTTGAACCCTGGGGCGCGCAATGATCCGTGCCCTGGCATTCGCTCTTTGCGTTGCGGCCCTTCCGGTCTCAGCGCATGACCTGCGGGTCTTTGCCTCCGTCGCGGGCGAGACCGTGACAGTGGAGACGACATTTTCCTCTGGCCGCGTTCCAACAGGTGGCGAAATTCGTGTGCTGGATGCCGACAACGTGCTGCTGATGACCCTTGAGGTTGGTGCCGACGGCAAGACACAGTTCCCTCTTCCCGAGGGCGCGGCTGAGACCGGCCTGATGATCGAGGTTGATGTCAGCGAGGGTCATTCGGACTACTGGATGCTCACGCCCGATGACATAGCCTATGGGCAGGGAACCAATTGATGCTCAAGCGCCTTGCCATCTGTTTGTCGATGGTTGCCGGGGCCGCCTTTGCGCAGGACCGGCCCGTGGTCGCAACGGTCAACTACCCTCTGGCCTGGATGGCCGAACGCTTGGGCGGGGATGCAGTAGAGGTCCTTTTCCCGGTACCCGAAGGGCGTGATCCGTCCTTCTGGCGACCCGGCCTGTCCGAGATCGCGGCAATCCAGCAGGCCGATCTGATCGCCCTGAATGGAGCCGGGTTCGCGACATGGACCACGCGCACCTCGCTGCCACGCTCGCGCATCGTCGACACCTCCGCCGGGTTCTCTGACGCCTACATCGCCACGCAATCTGTCACGCACAGCCATGGCGCGGATGGGGAGCATTCCCACACCGGAACGGCCAGCTACACGTGGCTCGATTTCGCGCAGGCCGCACAGCAGGCCGAGGCCCTCGCGGCGGCTATGCAACGGCGCATGCCCGAACTCTCCGATCAGATCGACGCTGCTCTCCCCTCCGTGCTGGCGGACCTGGCGGCTTTGGACGCCGAAACACGCAGCGCCCTGATTGCCTTGCAGGGCAAGACGATCCTTGCCACGCATCCCCGCTACCAGTACTTCGCCCGCGCTTACGGGTTGGACATCACCAGCCTTGAATGGGACGCAGGCGCAATGCCGGATGACGCGCAATGGGCAGAGCTGCAAGCAATTGCCGACCAGACCGGCGCGTCGCTTTTGATCTGGGAAGCTGCGCCTCCGGCAGCAGCCCTTGATCGAGCACATGTGATGGGTCTCACGTCGGTGGTCTTCTCGCCGCTTGCAACCCGCCCCGCCAGCGGAGATTTCCTTTCGGTCATGCGGGGGCAGATTGCAGGTATGGGTTCAGCGCGGTAGCCACACCAGACTTCTGGATTATTTCGCTTTACCTTGATTTCCATGCAAAGCAATTTGCACGCATGAAAAAGAACGCTCAGCAATCTTTCATTTCGCGGGTGAGGGCCTGCATGCCCGATCTGCACCCGACCGAGCGACGGCTTGCCGAAACGGTGCTGAACTTTCCGGGTGACATGGCTGGCTACACGGCATCAGAGGTGGCCGAACTCGCGGGCGTGTCGAATGCCACGGTGTCGCGCTTTGTGCGCAAGATCGGCTATGCCTCCTACGAAGAGGCCCGGCGGGCGGTGCGGGATGCCGGCCAGACCGGCGCGGCCCTGCTGCGGTTTGGGGCCGCTGACGCGGATGCCAAGCACGCGATGGGCACATATCTCGAACAGTCGCACAAGAACCTCGACAAGACATTCGAGGAACTCGACATCGGCACGGTCGATGAGGTCGTCGCAGCCTTGCTTGCAGCGCGGCGGGTCTGGCTGGCCGGATACCGGGCAGGGTACCCGATGGCCAGCTACCTGGCCTGGCAAATCGGGCAGGTTCTGCCATCGGTTGGTGTGCTGCCAAGGCCCGGCGAAACGCTGGCCGAAACCGCTGCAAGCTTTTCCGAACAGGATGTGCTGATCCTGCTTGGCCTGCGCCGCGCATCCCGGTCGGCATATTCCCTTCTGGATGCGGCACAAGGCGCGAATATGCAGATCGCCATAATCGGCGATGTTGCTGACCTACTCGCCCAGCCCGTGCGGTGGAGCTTTGCCTGCTCCACCGTATCCACTGGACCGCTGTTGAACCACACCAGCGTGATCGCGGTCTGCAATCTTATCGCCACCCGGACACTCGAATCCTCAGGTTCTGAAGGGCGGAAACGGATGGCAGACATCGAAGACCTTCACGACCGAATCGGCGAACTCTGAGCAGCCTTTCCTCAGAAGACCACCAAAACACTGCAAAGGATTGGATCGCACCACCGGCAATCCCGCCGGTTTTTTGTGCAACATGGGAATTTCCCCCTCGGCAATGCGTGAAAATATTTGTTCTCAAAATTCGCACAAAGAAAAATGATTTTCATGAAACCTCTATCTCAACGTACCTCATTCGATAGGAGATCTGCCCAATGACCCGGAATTTCTTGTTTGCAACAGTCGCCGCCGTTCTGCCGGCCGCAGCCTCGGCGGAAGCGGTGCTACAGATCAACTCTTCGCTGCCCGAAGGGTCCTTTGCTCATGTCTTCCTTCAGGAATACGAAAGCCGCGTCGAAGCCGCCGCACCGGGCGAAATCGACGTTCAGATTTTCATGTCGAACACGCTGGGCAAGGAAGAGGACGTGCTTCAGGGTCTGGCACTTGGCACGCACCACGCTTCCCTTTCGGCATCAGCCGTGTCCCAGATCAACACCCGCACCGCGATCTTCGATCTGCCCTACCTGTTCGAAGACCGCGCCGCGGTTCAGGCCTTTGCCGCAAGCCCGGCAGGCGAGATGCTGGCCGACGGGTTCGACGGCACCGGCATGGTTCTGGCCGCGATGTGGGACAACGGCTTCCGCCAGATCACCAACAAGGTGCGTCCGATCGTGGTACCGGCCGACCTTGAAGGCCTGAAGATCCGCACTCCCACCAGCAAACAGCGCGTCGAGATGTTCAACACGCTGGGCGCAAACGCCACGCCGCTGTCCTTTGGCGAGGTCTATTCCGCGCTCGATCAGGGCACCATCGACGGGCAGGAGAACCCGGCGAACGTCGTCGACACGGCAAAGCTCTACGAGGTGCAGGGCTATATGTCCCTGTCGAACCATGTGTACCTGCCGACCTTCCTTGTCTTCGGGGAGCCGTTCCTCGCCAGCCTCGACCCGGCCTTGAAGGAGACGGTCATGAGCGTCGCGCAGGACGTGGCTCCCTGGACCTTTGAATGGGGCGAAAACACCGACGCCGAAACCATTGCGGCACTGGCTGACAAGATGGAGATCAATGAGATCGACTTCGCCGCCTTCCAGGCCGCTTCCGCCCCGCTTTATGTCAGCCCGACCTTCGTGGACGTGATCGGAGAAGACATGATCGCCGCCACCAAAGCCGCGCTTGGCATCAACTGAGGCACGACACATGGACCGCCTTTTGCAGATCACCGACACCCTCGACCGCTGGACGACAGCCGTGCTGGATGCGCTTGTGGTTGCGATGGCGGGCCTGCTTCTGATCCTGCTGAACTGGGCGGTCTTCGCCCGGTTCGTTCTCAATGACAGTGTGTCATGGGGCGAGGAATTGCCCGCACACATCCTCGCCGCGCTGACCTTCATCGGCGCGGCCTACTTGACGCGGACCAACGAGCATCTTGGCTTCGACGCCGTACTCCGAGTGATGTCCCCTATCCTCAAGCGCATCGTCACCGGCATGAACCTCATCCTGATGGGCGGGTTCGGCGCATTGATGGCCTGGTACGGCGGCATCGCGGCCCTGAGTTTCGGATCACGGACCCTGATTTCGGTCGACCTGCCGATGATCCTGTTCCGGGGCACAATGGCCGTGGGGGGTGTCCTGATCCTGATCTTCTGCGCCGTCCGGCTGGTCGGCATCGCAACCGGGCGCGTCTCGCCCGATGACCTTCTTCCCGAAAGCGACGCATGATGTTCCTTGATCCCGGTTGGATGATCCTGATCCTGCTTGTCGTGCTGCTGATCGCAGGACTGCCCATCGCCTTTGTGCTGGGCGTCACGGCGGCGACGATGATCCTGCTCGATCCCGCAGTGGTGCCGCAGATCATCGGCTTGATCCCGTTCGGCGGCGCGAACAACTACCTGCTGGTGGCTGCTTTGCTGTTCATGATCGCGGGAGAAATCATGAACCAGGGCAAGATCGCGGAAAAGCTGATCGCCTTCGCGTCGTCACTTGTGGGGCACATCCGGGGTGGATTGGCCCATGTCAACATCCTGACATCGCTCTTCTTTTCCGAAATCTCGGGCACCGCCACATCGGACGCCGCCGCCATCGGATCGGTCATGATCCCGCAGATGCGCAAGCGCGGCTATCCCGCCGCCTTCGCCGCTGCTGTGACATCGACCTCGGCCACGATGGCGATCATCGTGCCGCCGTCGCTGAACCTTATCCTTTACGCCTATGTGGCCAACGCCTCGATTGCCGAGCTGTTCGCGGCGGGCATCCTGCCGGGCATCATGGTCTGCGCCCTGCTCATGGCCACAGCCTATTTCATCTCGGTCAAGCGCGGCTACCCGACCGAGGGCGAGTTCTCGCTCAAGCGGGTTGCCGAGACCGGCAAGGACGCCGCGATCCCGCTGACCCTGCCGATCCTGATCCTTGTCGGCATCCTTGGCGGCATCTTCACCGCGACCGAGGCCGGGGCCATCGCCGCCTTCTGGTCAATCGTACTGGCCGCACTGGTCTACCGTTCGGTCAAGCTGGGCACACTGATCGACACGCTGCGCGTTGCCGGCAAGCGGTCGGCAATGCTGATGTTCATCGTCGCCACCTCGACCCTGCTGGGCTGGTACCTGACCAACCAGCGTATCCCGCAGGACATCGCGCAGGCGATCCTTGGGATTTCGGACAATTACTGGGTGGTCCTGCTGGCGATCAACGTCTTCTTCCTGCTCGCTGGCACGATCATTCACGGCACACCTGCAATCCTTATGCTGGTGCCGATCTTCCTGCCGCTGGCCGATCAGTTGGGCATCGACCGGGTGCATTTCGGGCTGATCCTCACGATCAATCTTGGCATCGGACAGCAGACTCCGCCGGTGGCGTCGGTTGTGCTGATCACCTGTGCGATTGCCAAGATCTCCATCGCCAAGATCATCCCGTCGATGCTCTGGTTCATCGGGGCGATGCTGGTGGCGCTGATCCTCGTCAACCTGTTCCCGGCGATTTCGCTCTGGCTGCCGTCGGTGCTGGTCTGATGCGGGTTCTGGTCATAAATCCGAACACCTCGCAGGGCATCACCGACCGCATCGCGCAGGCTGCGCTCAGTGCTGCGCATCCGGGCGATCACGTGACGACCCTGTCGGCAGCGTTCGGTCCTGAATTGATCGTCACGCCCGAGGATGGCGCCGAAGCCGCGCGCGGTGTGGTCGAGACCATCCAAAGCCAAGCCTCTCTGCCGGACGCCATCATTCTGGCCTCGTTCGGCGATACCGGGTCAGAGCAGGTGCGTGCCCTTTGGCCCAACATACCCGTGATCGGGATCGCCGAAGCCGCCTTGGAAAGCGTGCGTCAGATCGGAAAACCGTTTGCGATCGTGACCTTCGCTCCAGAGGTCGCGCCGCCCCTGCGGGACAAGGCGATCGAGCACGGCGTCGGCCACCAACTGATTGGCGTCGCGTACCACCCCGAGGCTCTGCACGACGATCCGGCTGACGTCGCCGATGCCTTGTTCGAAGAACTGCTCGACCTCTGCCGTGCCTGCGCGCGCGATGGCGCACAGGCGATTGTCATGGGGGGCGGCCCGCTGGCCGGGTTGGCCGCCCGGATCGCACCACTCTGCGGTGTTCCGATCATCGACGGCACGGTCGAGGCCATCCGGCATATCCGCGACCGGATCACCACTCAAGCACTGCTTTCGCAAACGGCTGACACACGGTCATGAGTTTTCAGGTCGTCACTGCGCGATGGATCGTC
Organism: Alphaproteobacteria bacterium; assembly: GCA_030428355.1. Taxonomy (GTDB): domain Bacteria; phylum Pseudomonadota; class Alphaproteobacteria; order Rhodobacterales; family Rhodobacteraceae; genus Marivita. The sequence goes on from JAUIBL010000033.1 coordinate 16,037, forward strand.
ACCGGCACCTCTGACAATGGCGACATTGAAACGCTCGACGATGCCGCCATTGCGTTTGAAGACGGGGTGATCCTCGCGGTCGGGCCGCAAGCGGACATCTTCGCCGCCTACCCCGACGCGCCGGTCGTGACCTACCCGCACCACCTGATCATGCCCGGTCTGATCAACGCGCATCACCATGTCGGGCTGACGCCACTCCAACTCGGCGCGCCGGACTCGCCGCTCGAGCTGTGGTTCGCGGCGCGGCTCGCCATCCGCAAGGTCGATCCCTATCTCGACACGCTCTATTCCGCGTTCGAGATGATCTCGTCCGGTGTGACGACGGTGCAGCACATTCAGGGCTGGGCCATGGGTGGCCTGGAAGGTGTCATCGGCTCGGCCAGTCGCGTGCTGGATGCCTATGACGCCATCGGGATGCGCGTGTCCTACTGCTACGGCGTGCGCGAACAGAACCGGTTTGTCTACGAGGATGATGCGGCGTTTTGTGCGCGCCTTCCGTCCGAAACCGGCAAAGCCATGGCTGCGCATCTGCAACGGCTGACCATGCCGTTCGAGGATTTCCTGACACTGTTCGATCACTTGACCGAAGCCAAAACTTCCCGCCGCGCGCGGGTACAGCTCGCACCGGCCAACCTGCATTGGATGACCGATGACGGGCTCTTGGCGCTGCAGGAAAAATCCGTGGCGGCCAATGTGCCCATGCATATTCACCTGCTCGAAACAGCCTACCAAAAGGAATACGCCTACCGGCGCACCGGCACGACCGCCGTGCGTCATCTGGAAAAGCTGGGATTACTTGGGCCGCATATGACCATCGGCCATGGCGTCTGGATGACCGAAGACGACATCGAGATCTGCGCCGGAACAGGCACCTGCATCTGTCACAACTGCTCATCGAACCTGCGGTTGCGGTCGGGCGCCTTGCCGCTGATGGACCTGATCAAGCGCGAGATGACCGTTGGCATTGGGATCGACGAAGCCGGGATCAACGATGACCGCGACATGCTGCAGGAACTGCGCATGGTGCTGAACCAGCACCGCATTCCCGGCATCAACCCGGCGGATGTGCCCTCGGCTGGCGATGTTCTGCGGATGGCGACCGAACATGGCGCGCGCACCACGGCTTTTGGCACCCAGATCGGACGGTTGGAGCCGGGGCGTCGGATGGATGCGGTGGTGATGGATTACGACAAGGCCACCTACCCCTACCAGGATCCGGACATCGCGCCGATGGTCGCTTTGATCCACCGGGCAAAATCCAAGGATGTCGATACGGTGATTGTCGAAGGTGAGGTCGTGTACCAAGACGGCCGTTTCACACGAGTCGACCGGGACGCCATCCTTGCCCAGATCGCCGAGGCGCTCTCCAAACCACGCGACGCGGATGAGCTGCACCGGCATGACCTGCGCGACGCGGTGTTCCCGATGGTCCGGGCGTTTTACGACGGCTATCTGCAGAACACGGCAGACCGGACTCCGTTCTACAAGTCGTCGTCCCGGACCTGATCGCTTTTCCCAAAAGACACGTGCAGCAATTGACCTTGGCGACCGATCCCGGCATGACCCGGCGGACAGACTCAACCCAAAGTGTTGCACCGCTCTTATGCCAACCTCTTCAGAAACGTCCACGGCTGCAGCGGAACGCGTGGCTGCCATCCTGCGCGACAGGATCGTGAAGGGCGAGCTTGCGCCTTTGGATCGTCTGGTCGAACGGCGTTTGTCGGCCGAATTGGACGTCTCCCGCACGCCGGTGCGCGAGGCGCTGAAACTGCTCGAGGCGGATGGGCTGATCGAGATCACGCTGCATCGCGGTGCCTTGGTGTCGGTTTTCGGCCCGGACGAAGCGGTCCATCTGTTCGATGTGATTTCCAGCCTCGAAAGCCTTGCCGCCGAGCGGCTTGCGGAAACCATCACAGCCGCCGGCCTGCAGGAGCTTGAGGATTTGCATGGCGCAATGCTCGAACAGTTCCGCGCGGACCGGATCAGCGACTATTTCGACACGAATACCCTGATCCATGATTTCATCGTGACAGGCTGTGGTAATCCCATCGTGATCGACACCCATCGCCGTCTGATTGCGCGGGCGCGGCGGGGGCGGTTCATGGCCATCATGAACCGTAAAAGGCTGGAACAGGCGGTCGGAGAACACGAGACCTTGATGCAGGCGTTCCGGTCGCGCGACCCCTCTGCCGCCGCAGACATCTGGAAGACTCACCTCCTGCATACGGGGCAAACTCTGGCCGACGTTCTTGGACGCGAAGCCGATCAGACCAGCGTCTGATTCCATCCAGCCCATTAATTCCCCCCACCCCGCGCGATCGCCCAAACATCAGGCAAAGCCGTGCCTCAGAGTGCAAAATCCCCGTAAAAACAAGACATCTCAAAAATGGCATGCCATTTTTCGGGAAGACAAAAACATCCTGATGGGGGATTTGAAGATGAAGAAATTGACCAACGGCGTCCTGTCCCGCCGATCCGTACTCAAGGGCTCTGCCTACGCTGCTCTTGGGACACTGGCGACACCCGCGATCCTGCGGGCGCAGAGCTCGGAAATCGTGATCGGCTGTGCCGGATCGCACACCGCGTGGATGGAAGAGATCGTCATCCCGCACATGAAATCGACCATCGGCGCGGACATCCTGTTCGAGGGCACAAAGTCATCGGTGAACCTCGAAAAGATGGCGTCAAACAAGGACGCGCCGTACCTGTCGGTGGTCCAGATGGACGATCCGGTGATGATCCAGGCGGTCGAGGCAGACCTTCTGACCCCAATCACCGCTGACGCCGTGCCGAACATGACCGACCTGCGCCCCGACGCGGTGCATATGGACGGCATGTGGTGCAACTACGTCCAGCCCTGGGCAGGCGTGGCCTACAACACCGAATTCGCACCGGACGGGGTGCCGTCCTGGACCAAACTCTGGTCGCCCGAGGCCAAGGGTCAGGTGATCATCCCGTCGCTCCAGAACACCGAAGGCATGTGGACGCTGTTCATCGCAGCGATGCTCGGGTCGGGAAAACCCTTCTCCGAAGCGCAGTATGAAATCGACGCCGCTTTCGCCAAGCTGGAAGAGCTGAAACCGAACCTGCTCTCGGTCTACACAACCATGAGCCAGGCCTTCAACCTGCTCGAACAGGGCGAGATCACCATGCTCGCAGGCAATTTCTCGTCCTATGCCCTGCCCCGCAAGAACGAAGGTGTACCGGTCGACCTCGCCGCGCCGTCCGAAGGGATTTTTGCAATGCCGTCAGGGATTTGCCTTGTCAAAGGTGGCCCCAATCCGGAACTCGCACAGGCCTATGTCAACGAGATGCTTGGCCCGGTCATGCAGTCGGCGCTCGCGGATTTCTCGGCCTCCGTTCCGGCCAACACCACCGTCACGGCAGGCGCGATCATCCCCGAAGGTGTGCCGATCTATGCGCCCGACTGGGCCTTCGTCGCCGCGAACCGTCGCGAGTGGATCGAACGCTTCGACAAGCTGATGGCCCTCTGATCCATGCAGAGCTCCGCAGGGACGGAGCCGGACAAACGCGCCTATCTCGACGTTGTCGGGGTCGGCAAGGCGTTCAAGGGGACCACCGTGATGTCCGATATGGACTTCCGCGTGGCGAGAGGAGAACTCGTGTCTCTTCTCGGCCCCTCCGGCTGCGGCAAGACCACATTGCTGCGCATCATCGCCGGTCTGACCTAGGCCGATGCGGGCGACATCCTTCTGGACGGGCGTGCGATCACGCGGGTTCCGCCGCATCGGCGCAATATCTCGGTCGTGTTCCAGAGCTACGCGCTCTTCCCGCACCTGACCGTCGCGGAAAACGTCGCCTTCGGACTGCGCGCGCGGAGCGTCCCCAAGAGCGACATTGCGCCAAAGGTCAACGAGGCGTTGCAACTGGGGCGGATGCGCGACTTTGCCGACCGGCCCGTGTCGGCGCTCTCCGGTGGTCAGCAACAGCGCGTGGCGGTCGCAAGGGCGCTGGTGGTCGATCCGGTGCTGTTGCTTCTGGACGAGCCATTCTCGGCGCTCGACCGCAAGCTGCGAGAAACGATGCAGGTGGAACTGAAATCCCTGCTGCGCGACCGGGGCATGACCGCGATTTTCGTGACCCACGATCAGGAAGAGGCGATGGGTGTCTCGGACCGCATCGCCGTCATGAACGCGGGCAGGATCGAACAATTCGCAACCCCGTCCGAGCTTTATGCCCGGCCCCGTTCGTCCTTCGTGATGGATTTCGTGGGCCTCTCGACCCGCCTGCGCGGACGGGTGCAGAAGACCGATGGCACGACGATGCAGATCGAAACCGCGAACGGGCTTGTCCTCGCGCAGGGTACACTGGGTGTCGGCAGCGACGTGACCGTGGGCATCAGGCCCGAACTGATTTCGCCCGGCGCGGGTGAGAACACGATCAGCGTCACACTCGCGGATGCAATGGTCCTGGGTGCGAAGACCCAATTGCACGGGGTCAGCCACACCGATGACCGGCTGCTCTGCGAGATACCCGGCATCCAGACGACCCTGACCCGCGGGCAGGATGTGACATTCGGCTGGTCGGTCAAAGACACGCTGGTCTACGAGGCGCACCGCTGATGCGCAGCTTGGAGAATATCGGGCTGCTCGCCCTGCCAGGCCTGACCTTTCTTGCGGTGGTCTTCGCCCTGCCGCTGCTGATGCTGCTGCTCAAGTCGTTCCAGATCGACGGACAGTTCTCGCTCGAGGAATACCGCCTGTTCTTCAGCGATGAGTACAATATGTCAGTTCTCTGGCGGACGCTGCGCGTCGCCGCGCTGACGACACTCCTTGCTCTGCTAATCGCCTACCCCACCGCCATCGCCATGTCGCGCGCCAACGGGATCTGGCTGTCGATCTTCCTTGTCGCCATGGTGCTGCCGATGTCGGTTGGCGTCGTGGTCAAGGCCTTTGCGTGGTCGATCATCTTCCGCACGCGCGGGGTGCTGAATGACACGCTGATGTCGCTGGGCCTGATCGACGCGCCGATCCGCATGCTCTTTACCGAAACCGCGCTGATCATCGGGGCAGCCAACGTGTTCCTTCCCTTCATGGTGCTGCCGATCTATGCCGTCCTGCGCCAGATGGACAGCCGCCTGCCCGAAGCTGCGGCCTCGCTTGGCGCGACGCCTGTCTTCCGCTTCTTCAACGTGACCCTACCGCTCAGCCTGCCGGGTGTGGTGGCGGGATGCGCCTTTGTCTTCTCGCTTGCCGTGTCGATGTACGTGATCCCGTCGCTGATCGTCGGTGAACGCCAGCAAACCCTGTCGATGCTGACCGCGCGATCTTTCCTTTTCCTTCGGAACGAGGCTTTGGGCGCCACGATTTCCTCGATCCTGCTCATCATCGCGATTTCGGTCGTGCTGGGGTCAAGCTGGCTGGCCAACCGTCTGGGGGCGCGGCAATGACCGGGACGGACCGCCTGTTTCTGGTGCTGAGCTGGACCATAGGTCTGTGTTGCGTGGTGTTCCTGATGCTGCCCATCGTGATAACCGTGGCCGCGTCCTTCACCTCGTCCTCGGTCTACACGCTGCCGCCGCCCGAATGGTCGCTGCGCTGGTACCAGTCGCTGGAGCAGCGCTCGGGCCTGTGGGAGGCGGTGACGCTTTCGCTCAATCTCGCGCTGGTCTCGACCGCCATTTCTCTGGTGCTGGGCACGCTGGCCGCCGTGGCGGTCACGCGGGGCCGGTTCAGGGGGCGAGAGGCCATCGCCACCTTCACCGTGTCCCCGCTAATGATGCCGGGGCTGGTGGTCGGTGTGGCGCTCCTGCAGTTCTTCCGCGAGATCGGCCTGCGCGATGCCTATTGGTCGTTGTTGCTGGGCCATATCGTGATCACCCTGCCCTTCGTGATGCGCACGCTGCTCGCGTCGATGTCGGCCTTCGATTTCTCGCTGGTGGACGCCGCGCGCACACTCGGGCTGTCCTACCCCAAGGCCATTCTCAAGGTGCTGGTGCCCAACCTCGCCCCCGCCTACCTGACCGGAGGGCTCTTCGCCTTTCTGGCGTCGATGGACAATTACCCGATCTCGATCTTCCTGACGGACGCCCGCAACAAGACGCTGCCGATCAAGATGCTGCAATATCTCGAGGAACAGCCAGACCCTTCGCTTGCGGCCATGTCCTCGGGCCTGATCCTGATGGCGGTGATCGCCCTGGTGGTCGGCGCGCGGACCGTGGGCCTGAACCGGATGATCCAGGGATGAGGCGCGATCTGAAGGGATATTTCGGCGCAGAACCCGCACCCTGCTGGCCGGATGACGCAAGGCTGGCGGTGTCCTTTGTCGTGAACGTCGAGGAAGGTGCGGAACTGTCTATCGGTGACGGGGACGAGCGCAACGAAGCGCGCTACGAAGCCGTCGAAGAGGTCAAAGGGGCACCGGACCCCTGTATGGAAAGCCATTTCGGCTATGGTCCGCGACAGGGCTACAAGCGGATCGCCGACGCGTTCGACCAGTTTGGCGTCAAGGCCACGTTCTCGACCTGCGGACGCGCTGCGGAACGCACACCCTGGTTGATCCGGGACGCGGTGGCGCGCGGGCACGAGGTGTCCTGCCACGGCTGGCGCTGGGAAACTCATGCGGGCTGGGACGCCGACAGGGAACGTGCGGTGATTGCCAAGACCCACGCCACCCTGACCGAGATTGCTGGCGTCGCTCCGGTGGGCTGGCACACACGGTCCGCCACCTCGCCCCACACCCGCGCGCTGCTGATCGAACACAGTGGCTTTACCTATGACAGCAACGCCTATGACGATGACATTCCCTATATGGAGGGTAGCCATGTCGTCCTGCCCTATGCGTTCGACACCAACGACATGCGCTTTTCCCCCGGTGGCGGGTTCGTGCAGGCGCGGGACTTTTCCGACTACGTGATCGCCGGGTTCGACCGGCTCTATGCCGAGGGCGCAACGGCCGCGCGGATGATGTCGATCGGGCTGCATCTGCGCATCATTGGCCGCCCGGCCCGCATCGGCGGGCTGGAGACGGTTCTGGCCCATATCGCGGGCACGCCCGGTGTCTGGATCGCGCCCCGTCGTGACATTGCCCGCCATTGGGCCGAACAGCATGGAGAGACCACATGACTGCGCTTGACCTGACCGCGCGCGATCTGGCTGCTGCAGTGCGCCGTGGGGAGGTCACTCCGGGAGCCGTAGCCTCAGAAACGCTGGCCCGCGCGGCAGAGCGTAATCCCGCGATCAATGCAATCTGCCACATAAACCCAGAGTTGGAAGCCGAGGCAGAACGTGTGACACAGCGCCTTGCTGCCGGAGAAGACCTGCCGCTGGCCGGGGTGCCCGTGCTGATCAAGGACAATATCTGGGTCAAAGGTCTGCGCGTGTCGCAGGGATCGCGGCTGTTTGCAGATCACATCGCGCCCGAGGATGCAGAATCCGTGCGTCGTCTGCGCAACGCCGGAGCGATGATCCTCGGCATCGCCACGTGCTCAGAATTCGCCTGCAAAGGCGCCACCAATTCCCCGCATCACGGCATCACCCGCAACCCCGTCGACCTGACACTGGGTCCGGGCGGGTCGTCCGGCGGGTCAGTCGCGGCGGTGGCAGCGGGGATCGTGCCGCTGGCCCTTGGAACGGATGCAGGCGGGTCAAGCCGTCGTCCCCCGGCGCATACGGGGCTGTGCGGGATGAAGCCGACCTATGACCTGATCCCCTACGGCCCCAGCTTTCCCGAACCCGTCTGGGGCATTTCCGTGATCTGCCCCATCGCCCGTGACATGGGGGATATTGCGCTTGCGATGAAGGTCGTGGCAGGCGTCCGGGCCGAGACACCGGCCACGCTCCACATCGCTGCCAGCCCGGATTTCGGCACGGGACAGGTGGTCGAACCGGATGTCGCGCAGAACTTTTCCACGGTGATCGAAGCTTTCGCCAAAGCAGGCATCACGGTTCGGTCAGCCGAGATCGACTGGGGCGGGATCATGGGGCACGACATCCTGCCGCTGCAATTCGCGGGGCTTGCACAGGCCTATGGCGATGTCTGGCGCGACACTCCCGAGATCTTCGATCCAATGATTGGCAAGCAGATCGAAACGGGGTTGTCGCTTAGCGGTGTCGATGTCGCCCGTGCCCACCAGACCTCGTACAAAATGCGCACGGTTCTGCGCGCGGCGCTTGATCGCTACGGGATCATCGCGACCCCAACCACACCCTGCCCCGCTTGGCCCGCCGACTTATCCGCCCCCGAGACCATCGCCGGACAACCGGCTGGCCCCCGCGACCATGCCGCGTTCACGCCTCAGGTCAACCACGCCGGCGTGCCGGCATTGTCGCTGCCCTGTGGCACAACCCGGAACGGCTTGCCGCTCGGACTGCAGCTCATCGCACCTGCCGGACAGGACGGTGCCCTGATCGGCGCGGCGCTGGCTGTGGAACCATTGCTCAAGGACATCGCCTGATGCGTCTGCTGATGATCAACCCGAACATGACCGACGCGATGACCGGGTCAATGGCGCAGGTGGCACGAGACCTTGTGGGCGACGCCGCCGAGATCGTTCCTTTGACCGCCACGCAGGGCTTTCCCTACATCTCGTCCCGCGCCGAGGCTCAGATCGCCGGGGCGCATGTGCTTGAAATGATTGCGGATCACCACGAAAGCGTTGACGCCGTCATCATTGCGGCCTTCGGCGATCCCGGTCTGGTGGCTGCGCGGGACTTGTTCAACCTCCCCGTTGTGGGCATGGCCGAAGCGGCGATCCTGACCGCCGCGATGCTGGGCGACCGGTTTTCGGTGGTGACGTTCTCTCCGCATATGGCGCGGTGGTATACCGATTGCGTGCGCCAGACCGGTCTTGAAGCGCGGTTCACCGGTGTCCGGTGCCCCAAGGTCGCGCCTGCCTCGGTGGACACCGTGGCAAATGATCTGAGGTCGGACCTGATCGACCTTGTCGAACAGGCCACAGCATCCGACGGGGCGGATGTGGTGATCCTGGGTGGTGCCCCCCTTGCAGGCTTGGCCAGGGAAATCTCGGACGACGCCAGTGGGTTGCTGATCGATCCCATCGCCGCCGCGACCGCGCAGGCGATGAGCCTCGTCCGCCTTGCCCCGGCATATGGACGACGCGTCGCGCGACCGGCGGCCAAGCCTTCCAAAGGCTTGCCTGCCGCCCTTGCAACCATCATCGCAGGAGAGTGCCCATGACTCATGATCTGTTGATCAAAGGCGCGCGGGTTGTCTCGGCCAGTGGAACGACACACTGCGAGATTGGCATCAAAGGCGGTGTAATCGCCACATTGGGCCATGACCTCGCCGGGACCGAAGTGATCGACGCCACCGGCCTGATCGCCCTGCCCGGCGGGATCGACAACCATGTGCATATCTCTCAACCCTCGGGACCGGGCATCGTGATGGCCGACGATTTCACCAGCGGCACCCGCGCGGCGGCCTGTGGCGGCAACACCACTGTTCTGCCCTTCTGCTTGCCCGAAGACGGCCAGACCCTGCGCGAGGCCGTCGCCGCCTATCGCGCCAAGGCTGAGGGCAATTGCCTGACGGATGTGGCGTTTCACCTGATCGTCAAGGAAACCGATCCGGTCACTCTGGGTCAGGACCTCCCGGCACTGATCGAAGCGGGTTATACCAGTTTCAAGGTCTTCATGACCTATCAGGGGCTTGCGCTGTCGGACCGGCAAATCCTCGAGGTCATGTCGGTCGCCAAGACCCACGGCGCAATGGTGATGGTCCATGCCGAAAACGAAGACGCCATAGAATTCCTGCGCGATCGGGCCGAACGCAGCGGCGATACCGGCCCTTACCACCACGCCACAACGCGTCCAGTCCCGGTAGAGCGCGAGGCCACACACCGCGCCATTTCGCTGGCCGAGATCGCGGGTGTGCCGCTCACGATCGTGCATGTCTCGAACGGCGAGGCGACCGAGGAAATCATGCGCGCGCGCCAACGCGGGTTGACCGTCTTTGCCGAAACCTGCCCGCAATATATCACGCTCACCGCCGATGATCTGGACCGCGACGGGTTCGAAGGCGCGAAATACGTCTGCTCCCCGCCACCGCGCACGCGGGATGAATGGGACAACATCTGGCGCGGGATCGAAACCGGGGTGTTCGATCTCTTTTCGTCAGATCATTGCCCGTTTCGCTTTGTCGACACGGCGGGAAAGGACGCGCCCGGCGCACGCCAGAGTTTCCGCAATATTCCCAACGGCATACCGGGTGTCGAGACGCGCCTGCCGATCCTCTTCTCGGAAGGTGTGGTCAAGGGTCGGCTGTCGCTCGACCGGTTTGCGGCACTGACCGCCACCAACCATGCACGGCTTTACGGGCTTTACCCCCGCAAGGGCGCGATCATGGTGGGGGCCGATGCCGACATCGCGCTGTGGGATCCGACGCTGACCAAACCGATCCGACAGGTCGATCTGCATCACGGCAGCGATTACACCCCTTGGGAAGGGTTCGAGGTTACAGGCTGGCCCGTGCGCACGCTGTTGCGCGGGGTTACGACGATGAAAGACGGCGCACCCGTAGCCACACCCTTTGGTCAGCACCTGAGCCGCGAGGCACCTGATGTCCTACGCTAAACCAAAGGCGCGGCCGAGCCCGGACGGTGGCGCAGACATCGCGCTTGAGCGCGCGGCACGCCTTTTCGCCGAACTTGACCCGATGAGCGCTGATCCCCCGGGTGTGACACGGGCAAGCTTTGGCCCGGTGGAAGACGCCGCCCATGCCATGATCCTGCGCGAGGCCAGGGCACTGGGGCTTGAGACCCGAACGGACGCCATCGGCAATCTGTATGTCACCCTTCCCGGCGAAGACCGTGATGCGCCTGTTCTGATGACCGGGTCCCATCTGGATTCCGTCCCGCATGGCGGCAATTATGATGGCGCGGCGGGTGTCATCGCCGGGCTGGTCCTGCTCGAACGGTTGCTGGCCGGTCCGCGGCCCCCATGCGACGTCACCCTGATGGCCATCCGCGCCGAGGAAATGATCTGGTTCCCCGAGCATTACCTTGGCAGCCGGGCGGCCTTCGGCATTCTACCGCCCGATGCGCCGGACCGCGTCATGCGCAGCGATACCGGTCGCAGCCTTGCCGATCACATGACCGACGCCGGGTTCGATCCGCAGGTGATCCGCGACAGCGTCCCGCAGCTTGCGGCGCATCGGATCGGGGCCTTTGTCGAAGTGCATATCGAACAAGGCCCTGTCCTTGTCGAAGCACAATGCCCGGTTGGCATCGTCACTGCGATCCGGGGCAATATCCGTCACCGCTTCTGCCGCATCGAGGGGCAGACGACCCATGCCGGTGGCGTGCCTCGCCGCAGCCGCAGGGATGCGGTCCTCGCCGGGGCCGAACTGGCGCAGGCTATGGAGGCTTATTGGACCGAGGCCGAGGCCAAAGGTGATGACATGGTGCTGACCCTTGGCGAATTCTCAACCGATCCCGGTCTGCATGGCATCACCAAGGTGCCCGGTCTGCTGACCTTCACGCTGGATGTGCGCAGTCAGGACGACACCGTTCTGAACCTGTTCGAACGCTGGGTGCAGCAACAGGCCCGCGAGATCGGCGAACGGCGGGATGTCCGGATCGACCTTGGCCCCTACACTCAAGCCGCCGCCGCACCGATGGACGCTTCGCTCAGACGCGGGCTTATGGCTGCCGCGCGGGACTGTGGCATCACGGCATGTGACCTGCCATCGGGCGGCGGCCACGATTGCGCGACCTTTTCAAGCCTCGGCATCCCGTCCGCCATGCTGTTCATCCGCAACGAGAATGGCAGCCACAATCCCGACGAACATACAGAGTTCGCCGATTTCGCGTCAGCCTGCGATGTGTTGACAAGGTGGGCGCAGGACAGGCTGTTTCCGATCACGTGATCGTCGTGACACAGGCCCGACGGCTCGCGTCGAGCAGCGGCCAGACTATCAAATGCAACCGAAAATCCGACGACGACCTGTCACACTTTCAGCCCGTCAGGAAATCCTCAAGAATAAGACGGAACATCTCGGGCTTTTCGACATGCGCCGCATGCGATGCGTTGGGGATCACGGCCAAAGAGGCTTTGGACAGGTGCGACCACAGGTATTCGACCTGCGGCCAGCGGTAGGACCGATCCCTGTCCCCCCAGATCACAAGCGACGGCATCGTCAAGCGCGACAGGCTTTCGCGCCCGTCCCATCCCGCCATGGCCTGAAGGGATGTCCGCGCAGCTTCGCCATCCGCCTGAGCGCCGATCCCCGACAGCACTTCGAAACCGGGATGCGCTTCGCCCTGCACAAGCCACGTGGCCGCGATGCGCCGCGCGGTCTGGGCAACGCCATCCTGCTGCAACCTGTCCAGCGACACCTCGAGAGGCTCGAACCGCTGGGGCATCGACCCCAAAGGACCGGTGCCATAAAGAACCAGCCGGTCCAGACGATGCGGAATCCGGCTCGCCACCTCCTGCGCGATCATGCCGCCCATCGAATGACCCACCAGAACGCACCGCTCGATCCCGCGTCTGTCAAGATCGGCGATCACATGCTCTGCAAAGCCTGCAATCGTCGACGGGGCGGCGTGGTCGCTTGCGCGTCCGAACCCCGGCAGATCCAGCGTGATCACTCGGAACCTGTCGCCCAGCGCGGTCGTCAGATCCGACCATTGCGCCGACCCGCCCAGATAGCCATGCACCATGACCACCGGAAGCGTTTGCGCGGCGACACTCGGGGTCCGCTGCACGGTCACACCTGTCGCTCCGGTCACTTCATCTGCTCCGGCAGCCAGAGCGCAAGTTCCGGAAAGACAACCAGAAGCCCGATCAGCACCACAAGCGCGCCGATGAACGGAAGGCAGCCGCGAATGACCTGGCCGATGCTGACCTGCCCGCGACTGATCCCCTGTATGACATAAAGGTTAAGACCCACCGGCGGCGTCAGCACCGCGATTTCCATCGTCACGGTATAGACGACTCCGAACCAGATCAGATCGAATCCCGCCGCGGCCATCAGTGGGAAAATCGTCGGCAGGGTTATGAAGGTCATCGACACGGGCTCGAGGAACATGCCCAGCAGGATGTAGAAGACAAGGACGATGGCCAGCACCGTGTATGGCGACAGATCGAAGCTCAGGAACAGCTCGGTGAACTCCTGCGGAACCCGATAATAGGTCAGTACGAACCCGAAAAGCGTTCCCGCAGACAGGAGCAGGCCCAGATAGCCCATCGTCCGCATGGTGGAAAAAAGCGCCTCCTTGAAGCCGTCCCATCGCAAGTCGCCGACACCAAAGGCCAGCGCCACCGTCAACAGGGCCGCCACCGCCGCGGCCTCGGTCGGCGTGGCGATACCGCCGTAAATCGCAACCGTGATGACAAGTCCGATCAGGGCAATCGGCCCGATGGTCGCCGCGATCTGGAAGAGGGTCATGCGCGCGGCCTGTTCACTGTCGGGGATGTCGTCGGGATGCATTACCCCCCAGAACATCACCACGATGGAAAAAAGCGTTGCAAGGATAAGGCCGGGCACAACACCCGCGATGAACAAATCGCCGATGCTCTGATCGGTCACGATGCCGTAGAACAGCAGGATGAGACTGGGCGGCAGCAGCACCGACAGGGTGCCCCCTGCGGCCAGAACACCCGAGGACAGCTCTTTGCCGTAGCCAAGGCGCAGCATTTCCGGCAGCGCCACCCCGCCGATGGTCAGCGACCCCACCATGGACGACCCCGACACCGCGCCGAACCCCGCACAGGCCCCGATGGAGCCATAGGCTGCCGAGCCGCGCACCCGTACACCCTGATGCAGGAACTGATAAAGACGCGGTCCGATATTCGATCTGCCGATCAGTTCTCCAAGGAACACGAAAAGCGGCACCGCCAGAAGGATATAGTTGATCCAGACGCCCCACAGCTTGAGCTGCGAAGACACAAGCGAGGTCTGAAATGTCTGAATCTGCCACAGGAACGGCAGGGACGCCGCTGCCAGCGCAAAGGGAATGGGCAGACCCATGCCGATCAGCAGAACCAGAAGGCCAAGAAGACCAAGACCGACTTCATACCATTCCATCGCTCAGACCTCCTCGGCCGGGGTCAGGGCGACCCGCGCCAGTCGCAGCAGCGCATAGATCGCAAAGACGACAAGCGACAGCGTGCCGGGTGCCCAGAAAATCCAGCGCGGCCACAGCAGGATCTCGGACGATGACCCCGAATTGAAGGCGCGGATCGTGGCATTGCCCGCCGCCGTTGCAAAGAACAGCCCGACACCTAGCATGAGCGCCAGATTGATCAGCGTCACGATCTTGCGCCCAAGCGCCGGCAGACGGTCGGTCAGCATGGTGACCCGGGGATAGGCATCCTCGCGCAGGGCATAGGCAAGCCCGGCAAAGGCCACAGGGAACAGCAGCAGCGCCGTCGCTTCGGTCACCATCCGGTCGGGTGTGTTCAAGGCGTATCGCGTGAAGACGCCATAGCTGATCCAGACCATCTGAACGATGATGATGCAGGCGCCCGCCGCCGCCAGCAGGACGACAAGCCTTTCGACGTGTCGGATGTATCGGTCGAGTCGCGACATGGCCCCGTCCCCGTGGAAGTGTGTCCAGACGATCAGATCATGAAACCGCAGGCCGTCACAGACGGCCCGCGATCTTCGGGGTCACAGCCCCTCAGGGAGCGTTTGTCGCGAACAGATCAAGGATCTTGCCGGCCAGTTCCGGGCCACAGGCCGCTTCGACCTCGGCGTTCCATTTGGCCTGCACGGTTTCCAGCAAGGCCGTGCGTTCCTCGACAGACAGCGAAACTGCCGCTCCGCCACCGGCCATCACGGCATTGCCGACGCGCTGGTCGACCCACGCCTCGTAACGCGGCTGAAGCCAGGCTTCGGTCTCGGCTGCGGCTTCCATGACGATGGTCTGCTGTTCCGGGGTCAGACGGTCATAGGCGCTTTCGCTCATCATGTAGATGATGTTGCCATAGAACAGGCTGCCGTTGACCATATAGGGCATCACGTCCCAGAGCTGCCAGCTCGAATAGGTGGCCACACCCATGTTGATGCCGTCCACCACGCCGCGCTCGGCGGATTGGAACACCTCGCTCGGGGCCACGAACACAGGCGCACCGCCCCAGGTTTCGATCATCATCGACACAAGCGGCCCGATCGAGCGGACCTGGCGGCCTTCGAGATTGCCAAGATCGGCAATCGGCTCTTCGAACCACCATTCCTGGTCGTAGGAGTAGTTCGAGTTGAACAGCGGCACCAACCCGACCTCGCCCGCTTCGGCCCGGATCAGATCGGCATAGGCGGCATCCATCGCCACTTGGTTCTCAAGGTCGATCATCGCAGGATAAAGCGATGTGACGCGGTAACAGGGCAGCCGTTCGTCGGCGGGAATCCAGCTTATGTCGGAAACCCCGCCCTGCAGGGCGTCGACGCCCTCGGACCAGCCGTGCAGCGTGGATGAGGGGAAGACCTGGATCTCCACCTCTCCGCCGGTGCGCTCGGCGACAAGATTGGCGAAATGCTGGAAACCTTCGTGACGGATGTCGATCTCATTCACGTAGGTGGACAGACGGATGGTGGTTTCGGCCACAGCCGGAAGGGCAAAGCCCGCGGCCAGCAGGGTCGTCGAAAGGGCAGTCGCGATGGTGTTTTTCATGGTGATCCCCGTTGATCTGCTTGGTGCTTGCCGGCGCTTCAAGGCCCCGGTCATCTGTGTCAGGCCCCAGATGAGTCAGGGCCGATGGATTGATGGTAAGCGACAGGTCCATCGCCGCGCCAATGCTTATGCTTCAAAAATCTATTCCGATCTTGCATGGTTTCGGGGGATCACTAGACTTCCGGACCAAGGGTGATGTGGGGGCGCCATGGACGTCAATTGGCTTATTGATTTTGTCTGCCTTGGCCGCACGCTGAATTTTTCCCGTGCCGCGGAAGAACGGAACGTCACACAATCGGCCTTCAGTCGCCGGATCAAGTCACTGGAATCCTGGGTCGGCGCGTCGCTGGTCGACCGCTCCAGCTACCCGGTGCAACTGACGCCCGCCGGTCGGCAGTTTCTGGGCACCGCGCAGGTGACGCTGGTGCAACTGACCGACGCACGCCAGGCGATCCGTGCCGCGGCACAAAGCAAGCTCCCGCAGCAACGCATCGCCGCGCTTCACGCGATCTCGGTCAACTACCTGCAACCCCGCCTGTCGGAATTCGCAACCCGCATCCCCGAACTGCGCGTCCGGGTGATTTCGGACAGCATGGCCGCCTGCTGCCAGTTGCTCAGCGATGGCGGGTGCGATTTCCTGCTCTATTACCGCCACCAGCATGTCGAACCGATCTTGGACGAGACCCGTTTCGCCCGAAAGGACATCTGCAACGAGGATCTGATCCCCGTCGCCCAACAAGCCGCTGCCTTGCGCAATGGCTGGACCCTCGGCGGCCCCGGCCAGAGGCCGGTGCCCTATCTCAGCTATGATCCCGATACCTTTTTGGGAAGCGTCGTCGACCGCACCATCGGCGGGCGTGAAACCATGCTCGATGTGCGCTACGTGGATGCGCTTGCCGAGGCCCTGAAACGTCAGGCACTGGCGGGCAGCGGGGTGGCATGGCTTCCGGCCTTCTCTATCGTCGAGGAAATGGCCGACGGTCGACTTGTGCGGATGGGCGGCCCAACCTGGACCGCCCGCCTGACGATTTCGCTATTCTGTTCGCCCGAGCGTCTTGACCCCGTCGGACAGGCCCTGTGGGACGCCTTCTGACATCCGCTCATCAGGCTCGCCGGGGAGCGTGCCGGGGGATCACGCCTCGACAGCAACTGCCGGACGACGGCGCAGGGTCCAATACCACACGCGATACAGCTCGAGCAGTGTCAGCGGCAGGAAATGCACCAGCGCCGGAGCCACGCCACCCCAGTCATGCAGCGCCGCCCAGTGCAGCAAGGTCAGCACCGCCGCCGCATAGGTCCAGCGCTGCAGCCATTTCCACCAGGTGCCCATGCGGCGCTGGAACCAGTCATTCGACGTCACCGCCAGAGGCACAAAGATCAGAAACGCAAGCCACCCCGTCCAGATATAGAAGCGCGGCAAATCCGACAGAACGGGATCAAGCGCGGACCGGTCGATCAGATAAAAGACGGTGTGCAGCGCCGCATAACCAAAGGCCGCAACCCCCAGATAGCGGCGGTTCTTCTTCAGCCATTGCGGCCCGCGCCATCCTTTCAGAAGCATCGCAAGCGGCGTGGCCATCATTGCGACAATCAGGAAACGCACCGAAAACTCGCCGGTCGGATGAAGCAGATCATGGAAAACCCGGGCGGAGTCCGAGGTCAGGGCCGCATATGTGAAGGCGATACCTGGCAAAGCGAAGATCCCCCAGAGGATCCAGGTGGATAGCGGCGTTCGAAGGTGTGTCATGGCGGTGGTCCAGTCCGTGAAAGGGATACGGACTAAACGGGCCAGCTTCGGATTTCCGTCGCTCTTCTGTGACGCATGACTGCGCATGTCCTGTGCGCCTTTGCACATCAAAGACACCCCCCGGCATTGGTCGAGGCACGAGTCCGGGACGACACTAAACGCCCCGCCTATGAAACTCAGATCTCCATCGCGTCCGTCAATCCGCTGTCTTCCAGATCCCACCGCGCCGACCAGCGACGGTTCCGGCGCTCGAGGATCAGGGAATTGCGCTCTGCGATATAACGACGGGTGTGCCCCGGCAGGCAGGCGACACGGATCGGATGTTCGGGCAACGGGTCTTCGCCCAACCACGCAAGCACGCCAAGAAACCGCGCCCAGGCCTTGGGCGGTGCCCGATGCGCGACACCGGACGCCACCAGTTGATTGAGATGCAACCCGTCTCCAAGCTCCATCACGGCGCGGGTCGCAAGATGGATTTCCCCCGAGATTGCCGTGATGTCGTGCCCGTCCCGACGGGCAAGGTCACGCACCAGACGCAACATCCGCCGCCACTCGTCACGATGTGCGCGGCTTTGCCATTGGTCGCGCAAATCATCCTCGTATTTCTGCATGCGAGGGATCAGCACCATGATCGTCTCGAGCAGCGACAGCCGTGGTCCCAACAGCGGCACGCTCGACATCAGCAGGGTGTGGCCCTGAACCCGCAGCCCCGCCTCGGCCTCGAGCATCGCCCAGCCGCCAGGCCCCATGATCTGACGCCGTGTCCGTTCGCTGCGCAGATCCGGCGCAAGAATGCGGAACTCCGGCCCATGAACGGCCCACCCCAGATGCCGCCCCGCGCGATCGGCAAACCGTGCGGGCAAATCGCCATCGGTCGCCGCGTGCTGAAAGACAAGGGCACTGTCCCGCGCAACCGCGAACAGGGTCTGCCCCACCGGCGAATAGGTGCGCGACCGTTTGAGAGACCCCCACCCGTCGCAGATGTCGTGGTCGTCCCATTGCATGAGCGACGGCACCCGCGCCGCCAGCCAGGCGAATTCGGGTGCGGCATAAAGAGCGACATAGCGTTCGACAAACCGTTCCCTCAGATGATGCCCAAGGTCGTCCAGATCGGCCCGCGCGGGATCGCGCGGTATGCGCTCCGGCCAATCATGACTAAGGGCGTGGCCTTCCGTCACCTCATCTGCATAGACCTGATCTCCGCCGTACAGCATCAGCGCGAAAGGCCTGCGCTGATGCTCTTGCCTCAGCCTGTCCCACATCGCGTTGCGCTCCGAGCCTTCGCGCTCCATGTCGCCGGTCTCTTCGCCATTACACGACACATAGGCAAAGCGAAGGTCCCGCGTCAGATCGCTGGCCACCTCGTAGCGTGTGCCGTTCCAGCGATATTCCGAACCCCGATCCGCCCCAAACCGGTACCGCGCGCGCCACACCGTCACCCTGTCGTACTCGGCCAACAGATCGAACCGCGCCTCCCCATCCGACGTCTCAATCGGCGGCACCATCGCACCCTTTGCGGCGATGACCAAAGCCGACAGGACCATCCGCCCATCGGCGATGTCGTCGAGAAACAGAATGGGGCCAACGGGAAACAAAATCGGACTGCTCATCGACCTGAGCTAGGGCGGCGCGGCGTTCGTTGCAATCGCCTGCGCGACGCGACTTGCGCTTGGACCGCGGTGTGCCCATCTCTGTGCGGACCACCAGACCATCGACGCCGTTGCCTGAACCGTTCATCCGAAAGGGACAAGAGATGACCGTCATGCCCGCCCCTGCCCCTGCGCGGAACCGCGACGCGGAGCTGGTCCGGGACTTTGTAGGTCGACATTTCTCGTGGCGCGGTTCCTGCCGCTTGCACCGGGCGTCTCTTGGTCGCGATCTTTTGCGGGCACCGGTCAATGTGGGGCTGGCACCGATCTTTCTGGTCGTGCGGCTGACCGCCATGCTGCTCTCGGTGCTGCGTCTGAAACGCGCGGGCCGCTGGCTTGCGACGCGGCGGATTCTTCTGCGATCCGACGCCTCCCGCGCGGTCGAGCATGCGGTGATCCATGACCTCCTGCCCGCCCGGGCAAGGCACCATCCCGCGATCCCGCCAGCGCAGGCACGGCTGGTCGAGGACTATGTCGGCACCCGGTCCGCCATCGCCGAAATCGTGACGACGCTTCTGGTCCTCGGCATCGGTCTCCTGACGTTCCGGGCCGCGACCCCCGGCGTGCTGTCGCTGGCGCCGCTTGTCTCGGACCGCGCCGCCTTCGACATGGCCGTCGCCGCGTTTCCGCTGGGCGAAGGTCTGGGCTGGGCATGGTACAGCGTTTTTCCCCACGATCTGCCGGGCTGGTTCATCGCGGCCGTGGCGCTGGGTCTGGTGATGTCGGCCTCCGTGGTGTCCACATTCGCCGGTGTCGTGGCCGATCCGATCCAGGCGGCCTTGGGCATTCACCAACGCCGATTGATGCGGCTTCTCGCGCGGTTGGATGCGATGGAGGATCAGCTCCCCGCCGTGGAACCAGAGCATCTTCTGGCCCGACTTGCCGACCTCTCGGACGCCGCGATGGCCGTTTTCCGGGCGCTCAGGTCCTGACTGCCCGCTAGGCAGAGGTCAGTTAGGACAGCAGGGTCGCAGGAGATACAAACGAGTCAGCATAATGCGCGGGTTTATGGCGCACCCGAGAGGATGTCCCGTGTTGGTTCCTATTCTTCGTCCGTGTTTCGATCTGGACGCTGTCTAGGAATGCTTACGGGGTTTGGTTCCGGGTTCAGGCACAAATTCGGCACAGACAAGCTTCGTGCATCAGCAAAACAAGGCCTACCAGTTCCGTGGAATCTAGGTCAATAGGCCCGCGATGTTCTACGATTTGTACTACGGTCCACGGATGGGGGCTTTCGTGGTCGATCACGGAATATCCTAATCAGGGTGCCGTGAATGGGTATGCCTCTCAGGAGTCCTCAGAGAGTCGTACAGGGCCGTCTAAGCCGTCCTAGTGGGTTACCATCTGAATAGCCCAGAAGCCTCAGTATGAGTCTGTCAGGACTCCTCCGTGGCCCTGCCAACCAGCTCCGTGGAAAGGGGTATGAACGGATATCCACCCGTGCTGGGATAACCAATGTGCAAGGGCCTATTTGGCCTCCACCGTTGAGTCACACAGTCGCTTTAGGATCGCCCTAGAGGGGTGGAAACGGCGGTGCGAAATTAGGCCACGGTAGCGGCGGGATAGTCTCGCTGCGGGCGGAGTAAAATCCTGCCACTTTTCCCTTCTTGCAGCGGCAGGGAGGGCGGGGAGATCTATACCGTGGA
>JAUIBL010000066.1 GCA_030428355.1 Alphaproteobacteria bacterium
TGGCAGGTCGATGGACCCGGTGGACCCGAACCTGTCGGGCAGCGGCCTGTGGCCCTGACCGAGATGGATTTCCGTCTGACGGATCATGAGGGCAATGGGGTCGGGCCAGAAACCCTGATCGGTCGCCCGACGATGGCGTTCTTCGGCTTCACCTACTGTCCCGATGTCTGCCCGACCACGCTCTCGGACATATCGGGATGGCTCGACGATCTGGGAGACGAGGCCGACGAGATGAACGTGGTTTTCATCACGGTCGATCCCGAGCGCGACACTGTCGAAACGATGGCCGAATATGTCGGCTACTTCCATCCTGCGATCCGTGGCTGGACGGGGCCGGAGGAGCAGATAGCGCGCGTCGCGGACGGCTTCCGCGCCACCTACGAAAGGGTGCCGACGGAGAGCGGCGATTACACGATGAACCACAGCGCGAGCGTCTTCCTGTTCGCAGCCTCCGGGCGGTTCGTCACCATGATCGACTATCACGAAGCCAGAGAATTCGCGGTGCCGAAGATCCGTCGCGCGCTGGCAGAAGAAATGGAGGGGGCGACATGAGGCTCAGAACTCTGGCGGCTTGTGTTGCAATTGCGGGGACGGTTTCGGGTGCGGCTATCGCCATCTCCGATCTTTTGTCGAAAGAACCCGTGCCGCCGGAACTTGCCCAGGCAGGTAGCTGGATGCCCCAAAGTCTTGAAGCCCCCCTGAACGTTGACATTCCCGTGACGCTGCCCGCGACGGCATGGGCAGAAGATGCATCCGACCTCGGCCCGCTGCCCCTTCTGCAGGTCGCTGTTGCCGACGTGCCGGTACGGGCGATCGAGCCACCGCTGTCGACGTGGTCGCGCGACATTGCACCCGGCGAGACGCTCGATTTCTTGCTGTCCGAAGCCGGTCTTGCGGCACCTGACAGAGCGGAAGTTGCCCTCGCGCTCGGTGCCGAATACGATCTGCGACGGCTGCGGCCGGGGCACTCGGTCACTGTTGCTTCGACCATGGACGGCAGCCCCCGCACCGTCGCACTTGCCGTCGAGGACGGGGTTCGGATTGAGGTGGTTTTCGGCGAGCAGTTGTCCACACAGGTCGTGGCTCCGGATCCGGAGATCGTAACCCTCGCCGGCGAAGCCGTGATCGACAGCTCCATCTTCGCGGCACTCGACGAAGCCGGCATACCCGCCCGTTTTTCCGTGGACCTTGCGCAGATGCTGGGTGGGACCGTGGATTTCCGCCGCGAGATGGCTGGTGGCGAAACACTAAGGCTTCTCTGGCGTGAGGCGCGGGTCGGCGAGGACAGGATAGGACAGCCCGAACTCGCCTTCGCCGCACTGGAGATCGGCGGTTCGCTCTACGAGATCGTATGGCCTGACGACGGCAGCGGTCAGGCGACGATCTACGTCGATGGCGAGGTGCTGCGCGTCTTCGCACAGCCGGTCGAGGGTGCGCGCCTCAGCTCGGTGTTCGGGCGCCGCACGCATCCGGTCTTTGGCAACGTTCGGATGCACACCGGCGTCGATTTCGCAGCGGCACGTGGGACACCGGTTCAAGCGACGGCACCGGGGCGGGTCAATTTCATCGGCTGGCGCGGCGGATATGGTCGCGTGGTCGAAATCTCGCACGGCTCCGACACCATGACGCGCTACGCGCATCTGAGCGCCGTGCCGGAAGACCTGGCACAAGGCCAACGCGTTGCGGCGGGAGACGTGATCGGCCGCGTCGGCGCGACTGGCACGGCGACAGGTCCGAACCTGCACTATGAGGTGCTCGTGGATGGGCGCCCGACTGACCCCCTCTCTGACGACCGGCTCGCCGAAGCGGCCGAGAGCGATGCGGATGATACCGCCGCGCTCTCGCGTCTGGCCGAGGCGCGGGCGCTTCTGAATGAAAACCTCGGCAGCGAGATTGCCAAAACGACAACCGAAAGGCTCTGACCCATGAAACGCATGACACAAGTTCTTGCCATCACGCTCGCCCTGTTCCCAGCGGCCCAGGCCCTCGCAGAGGCAACGGCGATCGACGTCCGCAAGACCAACGGATGCGGCTGCTGCCTCTCGTGGATGAAACATCTCGAAGAGAACGGGTTTGTGCCGACCGGCCAGGACATGTTCGGCGGGCTTCTCGTGCGCTTCAAGCTAGACAACGGCGTGCCGCAGCGCATGGTCTCCTGCCACACCGCGCTCATTGACGGCTACGTGATCGAGGGCCATGTACCGGCCGCTGACATCCGCCGCCTTCTCGAGGAGCGCCCGGACGCCGTCGGCCTCGCTGTTCCGGGGATGCCCTATGGCTCGCCCGGCATGGGGCCAGAAGACGACCGCGAGGCCTATGATGTCTTCCTCATCCGCAAGGACGGGTCGACGGAAGTCTTTTCGAGCTACGCCGAAGGATAATCTGGCCCGCCCATGGAAAATCTGTCTCCGATAATGCTCGGCTTTCTCGGAAGTCTCGCCGCCGGATCGCTCACAGCAGTCGGAGCAGTTCCCGTGCTGTTCGGGCGCATCCCGTCCCGGGCCGCGCGCGATCTGTCGCTCGGCTTCGCTGCCGGTGTGATGCTCGCCGCTTCTTTCTTTTCGCTGATCATCCCGGCATTGGATGCGGCGGAGCCGATGTTCGAAAACGGCGCGATGCCTGCTGCCATCGTATGCGTTTCGATTCTTCTGGGCATGGGGGCTGTCGCCCTGATGAACGAAAAGCTGCCGCACGAGCACTTCAAGACGGGACGCGAAGGGCCCGAAGCGGCGTCTCTTCGGCGGGTCTGGCTGTTCATCATCGCGATCACGATCCACAACTTCCCCGAAGGCCTTGCCGTGGGGGTCGGCTTCGGATCCGGAGGTATGGAGGGCGGTCTGCCGCTCGCCATCGGCATCGGGCTTCAGAATGCGCCCGAAGGATTGGCCGTCGCTGTATCTCTGCTGGGCGAGGGATATCCGAAGCTGCGCGCCTGGGGCATCGCGGCGCTGACGGGCATGGTCGAGCCGATTGGCGGTTTGCTCGGGGCCGGCATCATCACACTGTCGGAACCGCTGCTTCCATGGGGTCTGGCCTTTGCCGCGGGCGCAATGCTCTACGTCATTAGCCACGAAATCATCCCCGAAACCCATCGCAGCGGCCATCAGAACAGGGCGACGCTCGGTCTCGCAGTCGGGCTCGTTCTGATGCTGTTCCTTGATGTCTGGTTGGGATGAGGCAATGTCACTAAACAAGGTATCTCCGATGATCGGCGTCTTCGCAGCACTTGCTGCGTTCGCGATCGATCAGATCACCAAAGCCATTGTCGTTGCGAATGCCGTCACTTTAAGCGCCGGAATTCCCGTGTTTCCGGGATTCAACCTCGTCTTTTATCGTAATGACGGCGTGACTTTCGGGATGTTGGGCGGCGCGCCGTGGTGGAGCCTCATCGCTTTCGCTCTTGCCATCTGTGTTTGGCTGGGGGTTATGCTGTTTCGCGCCGACAATGCGGTGGAAACGCTTGCCTACGGTGCGATCATTGGCGGAGCCCTGGGCAATGTCATTGATCGTGTGCGGTATCGGGCTGTAACGGACTTCCTGGATTTCTACATCAACTCAACGCATTGGCCTGCCTTCAACATGGCCGATGTGTTTGTCGTCAGTGGCGTGGGGCTCTTGCTCGCCGCACCCTGGATCAGTGCGCGGCGTCCGATCAAGTCGTGAAGCCGGCAATTCTGAACTGCTTCGCTCTGCGCAAACGTCTGCTCTCGCGGATGACGCTTGGTTTCGCCGCCGGGCCGCTGACCGTTCTAACCTTCCCGCCTTTCTCGATTCTCCTTCTTGTTCCCGTTGCCTATTCTGCGTTGTTTGTCGGTCTTCGCGATCTCTCCTTCGGGCGTGCTTTTCTCGTCGGCTGGGCGTTTGGTCTCGGCCAGTTCGGTTTCGGGATTTGGTGGATCGCGGAAAGTTTCTACGTCGAGGCCGAGCGGTTTGGGACGATGGCGATTCCGGCGGTCGCGGGATTGTCCGCAGGTCTCGCGATTTTCCCAGCCATTGCCGCTGCGCTTTTTGCCGAAATCGCGCGGCGCGGAGCCATGGGCAGTCTCTTGGCCTGCCTCCTGTTCGCGACCTCCTGGACCGTGGCCGAGTGGTTGCGTGGTCACGTTCTGACAGGGTTTCCCTGGAATCTGGCCGGTTACGCACTTGTAGACTACGCCGCCCTTCGCCAGACCGCCGCCTGGGTCGGAAGCTATGGGCTAAGCTTTCTCACCGTGTTCGTCGCGGTACTCCCTGGCGCGGCTGCTATGGCGTCCGGGCGGCAACGATTGACCATCTCGCTCATGGCGCTGGCCGGAATCGCGACGATGTGGGCTGTCGGCACGCTGCGCCTCCAGTCGGATGCACAACAGCCACCCGGTGTCGACCTGCGCATCGTCCAGGGCAACATTCCACAAGAGGAGAAATGGGCTCCCGAGAACCGCGAGGCGACCTTCGCGCGCTATCTTGAGCTTTCAACCCGGCCCGGCGATTTCGACGTGCTTCTCTGGCCGGAAACCGCCTTTCCGGGTTTCCTCGATGAGGATACGGAGGCACGGGCCCGCATTGCCGCAGCGCTACCAGACGGCAGAGTGCTGCTTACCGGTGTGCCGGACCGTGTACCGAGCGAGGATGGCACCCGATATTTCAACACGGTCCAGGCATTTGACGAGACCGGCGAGATCCTGACCGGATACGCGAAACACCATCTCGTGCCCTTCGGCGAATATGTGCCATTCCGCGGCTGGTTGCCCATCGAGCGGCTCACGGCGGGTCTGGGCGATTTTACGCCCGGACCGGGCCCGAGAACGCTTGCGCTTCCGGGTGTGCCGCTGGTCGCCGTGGCGATCTGCTATGAGATCATCTTCCCAGGGCATGTGGTCGACGACCTGTTCCGGCCGGACTGGATTTTCAACGCGACAAACGATGCCTGGTTTGGCACCAGCATCGGACCCGAGCAGCATCTGGCTTCCGCACGTATGCGCGCCGTAGAGGAAGGCCTTCCAGTCATCCGAGCCGCGAATACGGGCATCTCTGCGGTCATCGACGCGAGCGGAGAGATCGTTGCGCGGCTCGATACCGGCGAAACGGGCATCATCGACGCTAGCCTGCCCTCCGCGCGACCGCCGACACTCTACGCGAGCTTCGGGGACTGGATGCTGTTGGCGCTCATCTTGGCTTCGTGGAGCTGGGCAATGGCGCCAATGCGACGGCTCACTACCGCCGCATGAGAAAGACCGTCATGCAAAGATGTGGATAGGTGTCCCGTCCTTCACCATTGCATAGATGTCCTCGATCTCCCGATCCGTGACCGCGATGCAGCCAGCTGTCCAGTCGCGGACATTTGTCGGGTCGATGCCGGGGCGTGGGCCACCATGGATGAAGATGTCGCCGCCGGGGGAAAGGCCCTGCGCTTCGGCAAAGGCGATGTCGGCCTCGTTCGGATAAGAGATGCCAATCGAAAGATGGTAGGTGCTGTTGGGGTTTCGCCTGTCGATTGTGTAAACTCCTTCCGGAGTCCGGCCATCCCCCTCGAATTGTTTGTGACCCTCAGGAGCGAAACCCAGCCCGACCGGATAGGTTTGCAAGACGCGATCGGCTCCGTCGAGAACAAG
This sequence comes from Alphaproteobacteria bacterium, assembly GCA_030428355.1. GTDB lineage: Bacteria > Pseudomonadota > Alphaproteobacteria > Rhodobacterales > Rhodobacteraceae > Marivita. The sequence continues at coordinate 5,592 of JAUIBL010000066.1, forward strand.
CAAGCGCTGTCCCTTGTAAAGCCGAACACGGGTGACTTCGGGTCCGTCATAGCTGCGGAACTTGCTGGCACACCCGGACAGAAACGCTACCAGCCCGCCCAACAGGACGGCGCGGCGGGGAAATCGGATGGTTTTCACTGCTCGATGCCTCTTTCGTGAGGTCTGTTATGGACATTACGTTACCTTGCAAATGCTGCGTGATCAATGTCCGTGGGCAAGCGCGGCCTTTGCCATCTGTGGGCCAACCTGCTCACCGCCGGACGGCGGCGCCTTGGCCTCTTGGCTGTTCAGCAGGCGCAGGGCATTGGCCACCACCAGCAATGACACTCCTACGTCGGCTGCAATCGCGCCCCACATCGATGCCAGTCCGAACGCGGTAGCGACAACGAAAACGCCCTTGGTCGCCAAGGAAATACCGATGTTCTGATGAATGATCGACATTGTCCGGCGCGAATGACCGATCAGCCAAGGCACCTTGCCGAGATCGTCGGTCATCAGGGCTATATCCGCCGTCTCGATTGCCGCGTCCGAACCAACGGCACCCATTGCGATGGCGTAATGCGCGCGCGCCATGGCCGGGGCGTCGTTGACCCCGTCGCCGATCATGGCCACCATGTCATGCGTTTCGA
>JAUIBL010000034.1 GCA_030428355.1 Alphaproteobacteria bacterium
CAGGCGCGCCTGGCGCTGCGATATATACGGTCTCCGTGCCAGACGCGCCTCAGGTCCCGACTACAACATCTGGCATACCTGCGGACGCGTCGCTCACCATCAACCCACACAGATCGCGAAGGGACCCTTTTTTTGGCAGCTACTATTGCGTTTTCTGGTGATCCCGGCAGGATTCGAACCTGCAACCTGCCCCTTAGGAGGGGGCTGCTCTATCCAGTTGAGCCACGGGACCACGCGAAACAGGCATACTGATCCAATCAAGGATTGTCATCTCTTCCGTCATTTTTTAACAAAACTCGCAATCGCTTGCTGGAGCACAAAAGATTGCGGTAACATCGAAATGACAGAATAGGATGACCCCCCTTGGCAAGTGATGATACCCGCCCTCTCACGCTGCGTGATGTGTCCGAAGCATCCGGCGTGTCGGAAATGACAGTCAGCCGTGTGTTGCGCAATCGCGGTGATGTGTCGACAGCAACCCGCGAACGTGTCTTGTCCGCCGCGAAATCCCTAGGCTACGTACCGAACAAGATCGCCGGTGCCCTCGCAAGCCAGCGGGTGAACCTTGTTGCGGTCATCATCCCCAGCCTGCGGAACATGGTCTTTCCCGAAGTCATGTCTGGGATCAGCGCGGTGCTCGAGGAAACCGAGCTGCAACCCGTGGTCGGCGTGACCGACTATCTGCCCGAAAAAGAGGAACGCGTCCTCTATGAGATGCTGTCGTGGCGTCCCTCGGGTGTGATCATCGCCGGGCTGGAACACACGGACGCCTCGCGCGCCATGCTCAAGGCAAGCGGCATTCCCGTGGTCGAGATCATGGATGTCGATGGCACGCCGATTGACGCAATGGTCGGCATCTCGCACCGCCGCGCGGGGCGGAAGATGGCCGAAGCGATCCTCAAGGCGGGCTATCAGAGGATCGGGTTTCTCGGCACCAAGATGCCGCTGGATCACCGTGCCCGCAAACGGTTCGAGGGGTTCACCGGTGCCTTGGCCAAGGGTGGGGTCGAAGTTGCGGATCAGCAATTCTATTCCGGTGGCTCGGCCTTGGCCAAGGGTCGGGAGATGACCGAAGCGATGCTGGCGCGGGAACCGGATCTCGACTTCCTCTATTACTCGAACGACATGATCGCTGCAGGTGGTTTGCTGTCGCTTCTTGAAAAGGGCATCGACATTCCCAACCAGATCGGGCTCGCAGGCTTCAACGGTGTCGAATTGCTGGAAGGGCTGCCGCGCCAGCTTGCGACGATGGATGCCTGCCGGACGGAAATCGGGCGCAAGGCAGCCGAGATCATTTCAGAGCGCGTGAATTCGCCAGAGGCAGACACGCCCAAGGTGGTCGAGTTGACCCCGAAGATCAGTTACGGCGACACCTTGCGGCGATAGCAATAGAAAAGGGCCGCACAGAGCGGCCCTTTCCCGAGTGTCCACGATCCGTCGCAGATCAGTTCAAAACGTCAGACACCGCGTGGGTCCAAGCCGCATCCCCCGGATGCGCCGTGATCACCGGGTCCGAGCCACCGGCCAGCAATGTCTGAACTGTGCGCTCGAAATCGGCTGGATCAAGCGTGCCATTGGACCCTGCCGTCAGCTTGGCCACCTCACCCATCATGCGCTTCTGATGTGTTTCGGTCTGTGCTCCGGTCTCGTCATATTCGAGAACGATTAACGCAGCATCATCCGGGTTTTCCTCGGCCCATTTCCAACCTTTCATGGACGCCGCAACAAAGCGCTGCATCTTGTCGACGAACGCCGGATCGGAGAGGCGGTCTTCCAGAACATAAAGACCGTCCTCAAGTGTCGCGACGCCCTGATCCTCGTACTTGAACGTGACAAGGTCATCCGGGCTGACGCCTGCGTCGATGACCTGCCAGTATTCGTTGTAGGTCATGGTCGAAATGCAATCCGCCTGACGCTGCAGCAGCGGATCGACGTTGAAGCCCTGCTTGAGAACCTCGACGCCATTCTCGCTCTTGCCGTCTGTAGAGATCCCCATCGAGCTCATCCACGACATGAACGGGAATTCGTTGCCGAAGAACCAGACGCCCAACGTGCGGTTCTTGAGGTCATCGGGGCTTTCGATGCCTGCGTCCTTCCAGCAGGTCAGCATCATGCCCGAGCTTTTGAACGGCTGCGCGATGTTGACCAGCGGCAGCCCCTTTTCACGGGCCGCAAGGGCCGCAGGCATCCATTCGACGGTCACATCCGCGCCACCACCAGCGATCACCTGCGTGGGCGCAATGTCCGGGCCGCCCGGTTTGATCGTGACGTTCAGATCGGCTTCCTCGTAATAGCCGTTTTCGAGGGCCACGTAATAGCCCGCAAACTGGGCCTGCGTGACCCATTTGAGTTGCAGGGTCACGTCATCCGCAGCCCAGGCCGGTGCTGCCAGACCAACAGCAGCAAGGGCGCCAAGTAGTTTCGTCTTCATGTAGTAACCTCCGTGTTGTGGTTTGTTGTTATTCAATGTCTGCGATGGGACGGGTGCCAGAACGTCACACGTTTTTCGATCCAGGCCACCAGCCCGTAGAATGCAGTCCCGGCCATTGCCGAAACCGCAATCTCGGCCCAGACAAGATCAATCGACAGGCTGCCGACACCGGTCGAAATCCTGAACCCCATCCCCCGTGTGGGTGACCCGAAATATTCAGCAACGATTGCCCCGATCAATGCAAGGGTTGTCGCGATTTTCAGGCCGTTGAACACGAAAGGAAGGGCCGCAGGCAGGCGCAGCTTGAGCAGAGTGTCGAAATAACTGGCAGCATAGGTGCGCATCAGATCGCGCTGCATCGCGTCGGTTTCGCGCAACCCCTGCACCGTGTTCACGAGGATCGGGAAAAAGACCATCACCACCACGACCGCCGCCTTGGACTGCCAGTCGAACCCGAACCAACTGACGAGGATCGGCGCGATGCCGACGATGGGCAGGGCGGCCACGAAATTGCCGATGGGCAGAAGACCACGGGTCAGAAAAGCCGACCGGTCGATCAGGATTGCCGTCGCAAAAGCCGCGAGGACGCCAATGACAAAGCCAGACAGCGCGCCTTTCAGAACCGTCTGCTGGAAATCCTCCCAGAGGATGTCCGTCGAGGCAGCAAAGGTCTGTGCCACGGCCGACGGCGCGGGCAGGATCACCGGCGACACGCCGAAGCCGCGCACGATGCCTTCCCACAGCACGATCAGCGTCACACCGAACAGCACCGGTATCAGAACCCGAACCGCAAGCAACGCCCGCCATTTCGAATTGGCAAGCCACGTGTTGAGCGCCCAGGCCCCGATCCAGAACACAAGCGCAAAGATCAGCCAGCTCATGCCTGCATCCCCATCCGCTTCAGCGTTACGCGCTGCATCAGATCGAGCAGCGTCACCAATACGCCCGCAAGGATCGCCGCTGCGAACAGCGCCGCCCAGATGGCCAGCGGCGTGCCGAATTGGTCGCCGATCAGGATGCGCGCGCCCAAGCCAGAGATGGCCCCGGTCGGCAATTCGCCCACGATGGTCCCCACCAACGCCGCCGCAATCCCGATCTTCAGCGACGTGAAGAGATACGGCATCGATGCGGGCAAGCGCAGCTTCAGGAAAGCCTGCAACCCCGACGCCGAATAGGTTCTCAGCAGATCAAGCTGCGCCGCACCGGGCGACCGCAGCCCTTTGACCATTCCGACCAGCACAGGGAAATAACACAGATACGCCGAAATGATCGCCTTTGGCACCGTCCTTCCTTCGATGCCGACCTGACTGGACAGCACGATGATCATGGGGGCCAACGCCACAATAGGGATGGTCTGGCTGATGATGGCCCAAGGCATCAGGCTCATGTCCACAACACGGCTGTAGACGATGGCAATCGCCCCCGCCATGCCCAGAACTGTGCCCAGCGCAAAACCCCAGAGCGTCGATTGCAGGGTGATCCAGCCGTGATAGATCAGCGACCGTTTTGACATGGCGCGCCCGTTCAATGCCATCTCGCCGGTGGTTTTCCAAAGCTCCGCGCCCACCTGCGTCGGCGTCGGCAAGCGAGGCCGTTCAAGACTGTAGCCCAGCGCGATATGCTCTGAATTACTGGCCATCAACCGCCAGATCGACGTATCGAACCGCGCGCGAGAGTCAGTCGGCACAACCTCGGCCCCGGCGCGCTCGGCCACATCCAGCGCCCCGCGAATGTTCATCGGAGCGACAGCCACCTGCCAGACCAGAAGGATCCCAATCAGCACGGTGAGGATGGGCAGAACGGATCGCATCTAATGCGCACCTCCACGCTTCATCTTGCCCGGAAAACTCCCCCCGGAGGGCCGATCTGCAAAAGGCGCCTCAATCATCATAGGCATGCCCCGCCCGCAGCCCCTCGCGCACCCGATGCGCGATTTCCAGAAACTCGGGTGTATCCCGGATGTCCAAAGGCCGCTCCTTGGGCAATGGGCTCTCGATCACATCGGTGATCCGTCCCGGGCGCGGGGACATGACGACGATCTTGGTCGACAGGTACACCGCTTCGGGGATCGAATGGGTCACGAAACCGATGGTCTTTTCTGTCCGCGCCCAGAGGTCGAGCAATTGCTCGTTCAGGTGATCGCGCACGATCTCGTCCAGCGCCCCGAACGGCTCATCCATCAGCAGAATATCGGCATCGAACGCCAAGGCCCGCGCAATCGACGCCCGCTGCTGCATGCCTCCGGACAATTGCCATGGATATTTCTTCCCGAAATTCGACAGTTCCACGAGGTCCAGCACCCGCGCGATCCGCTCGTCCTGCTCGGCCTTCGAATACCCCATGATCTCCAAAGGCAGCGCGATGTTCTTCTCGATGGTCCGCCACGGATAAAGCCCCGCCGCCTGGAACACATAGCCATAGGCCCGCGCCCGCCGCGCCTCGTCCGGCGTCATGCCGTTGACCGTCAGCGTCCCGCCCGTCGGCGTCTCAAGCGCCGCAATACAGCGCAGGAACGTGGTCTTCCCGCAACCCGACGGCCCGATGAAACTGACGAAGTCTCCTTTGCCGATGTCCAGATCGACACCAGACAGGGCATGGACCGGCCCGTCATTGGTCTGGAAGGTGAGGTCCAATGATTTGGCCGAAATCACCGGCATGGTTGCGGTCCGGTCTAGAACCGAAGCCTCAGCTTGGTTTTGCATCAAACACCCGTCGCAGGGATACCTGTCCGCTGCACGGGGCGCGGCGCGGTCAGTTCTTTCCAGGTCGAAAGCGCCCGATTCACCGTCCCGTTGCCCGGGCGTTTCACGAATTTGCCATGCCCCTCCTGCGTGCGGATTTCACCGTCATCCACCGCCAAATGGCCGCGCGTCAGCGTGAAGCGTGGCAGACCTTTGACGTGATGGCCTTCGAACACGTTGTAATCGATGGCCGATTGCTGCGTGCTGGCGGAAATCGTCTTTTCCTTCTCCGGATCCCAGACCACGAGATCGGCATCCGCACCCACCAGAACCGCACCCTTCTTGGGATAGCAGTTCAGGATCTTGGCGATATTGGTCGAGGTCACGGCAACAAACTCGTTCGGCGTCAGCCGCCCGGTTGCCACACCATGTGTCCAGAGCATCGGCATGCGGTCCTCAAGCCCACCGGTACCGTTCGGGATCTTCGAGAAATCGCCAACGCCATAGCGCTTCTGTTCGGTCGTGAAGGCGCAATGGTCCGTCGCCACCACCGACAGCGTCCCCGATTGCAGACCGGCCCAGAGACTGTCCTGATGCTGCTTGTTGCGGAAGGGCGGCGACATCACACGCCGCGCGGCGTGGTCCCAATCGGGATTGAAATACTCGCTTTCGTCCAGCGTCAGATGCTGGATCAGCGGTTCACCCCAGACCCGCTTGCCCAGCATCTTGGCCCGCCGGATCGCCTCATGCGCCTCTTCGCAAGAGGTGTGCACGACATAGAGCGGCACACCCGCCATATCCGCAATCATGATGGCGCGGTTCGTGGCTTCGCCCTCCACCTGAGACGGCCGCGAATAGGCATGCCCCTCCGGCCCGGTATTACCTTCGGCCAAAAGCTTCGCCGTCAGTTCCGCCACCACATCGCCGTTCTCGGCGTGGACCATCGCAATCCCGCCCAGTTCCGCCAAGCGGTTGAATGACGCAAACAGCTCATCGTCATTGACCATGAGCGCGCCTTTATAGGCCATAAAATGTTTGAAGGTGTTGATGCCGTGATCATTGATCACCGTGGGCATCTCGTTGAAAACCTGCTCCCCCCACCAGGTCACCGCCATGTGGAACGAGTAATCGCAATTCGCCATCGTGGACTTGTTGTGCCAGCCCTTCATCGCATCGACGAGACCCTGCCCCTGACCGGGCAGCACGAAATCCACCACCATGGTGGTGCCCCCCGACAGCGCAGCCCGCGTCCCGCTTTCGAAATTGTCGCTGGAATAGGTGCCCATGAACGGCATCTCGAGATGCGTATGCGGATCGATCCCGCCCGGCATGACATAACACCCTGTTGCATCCAGTTCGCTGTCGCCCTTCAGGTTCGGACCGATCTCGGTGATGACCCCGTTCTCGATCAGGACATCCGCCTCATAGGTCAGGTCCGCTGTGACAACCGTTCCGTTCTTGATGACTGTGGTCATGGTTTACTCCGTGGTCCTGATCTTCTCTGGTTCAAAAATACTTCGGGGGAGTCGCGCATCGCGCGACGGGGGCAGCGCCCCCGATCTAGCTGACGATCTCCGCCGTCTCGACAACTGCATGGAAAAGAACATCCGTGCCCGCCGTCGCCCAGTCCTTGGAGATCTCTTCCGCCTCGTTGTGCGACAGCCCGTCGACACAGGGGCACATCACCATCGCCGTGGGTGCGACATCGTTGATCCAGCAGGCATCATGCCCGGCCCCCGACACAATATCCATGTGGCTGTAACCCAGCCGTTCCGCCGCATCTCGGATGGCGTTCACACAGGCGGGATCGAACGCAGGCGGATCGAACTGCCCAACGATGTGGCAGTCGAATTCCACGCCAATCTCTTCACAGAGCTTTGGCGCACGCTCCATGAATTCGTCGACCATGGCGTTCAGCTTGTCCAGAAGATGCGTCCGCATGTCGACAGTGAACACAACCTTGCCCGGAATGATGTTGCGGCTGTTGGGGTAGACGTCGATATGCCCGATGGCCCCCACCGCATTGGGTTGGTTCTTCATCGCAATCTCGTGCACCAGTTCGGTGATCAGCGCGAGGCCCCGCCCCGCGTTCTTGCGCATGTGCATCGGCGTGGACCCGGTATGGCTTTCCTTGCCGGTCACCGTGCATTCGATCCACCGCAGACCCTGCCCGTGGGTGACAACGCCGATATCCTTGCCCTCGGCTTCGAGGATCGGACCCTGTTCGATATGAAGCTCGAAGAAGGCGTGCATCTTGCGGTCCCCGACCTTTTCGGGGCCTTTCCAGCCGATCCGCTCCAACTCGTCGCCGAAGGATTTTCCCTTGGCATCGACGCGGTCATAGGCCCATTGCAGGTCATGCTTGCCCGCGAAAACCCCCGAGGCCAGCATGGCGGGCGCAAAGCGCGTGCCTTCCTCATTGGTCCAGTTCGTGACCACGATAGGATGCTTGGTCTTGATCCCCAGATCATTGAGCGACCGGATCACCTCAAGTCCCCCTAAAACACCCAGCACACCATCGTACTTGCCACCCGTCGGCTGGGTATCGAGATGCGATCCCACATAGACCGGCAGCGCGTCCGGGTCCGTGCCCTCGCGGCGCGCGAACATGTTGCCGATCTCGTCCACACCCATGGTGCAGCCCGCAGCCTCGCACCATTTCTGAAACAAGGCGCGGCCTTCGGCATCTTCATCCGTAAGCGTCTGGCGGTTGTTGCCGCCCGCGATGCCCGGCCCGATCTTTGCCATCTCCATGAGACTGTCCCACAGGCGGTCGCCATTGATCCGCAGGTTTTCTCCGGGTGCTGCCATGTTCGTTCCCCTCGCCGCTGGCTGTCTTGCGTGATGGCACATCACCGACCGCAAGTTTTTTACCATTTGGTAAAGTTACGATTGCAACGCGCCCCCAAGCTGTCAAGGTATGTTCTTGACCGAGTTGGTTTGTGCAGCCCTGATCGAAGGGGACGTGCCTGTAAAAGATGCATGAGGAAGATCGCCCATGAACTCACCCGCCAGAAAGCCAAGTCGAATCCAGACCGAGAACCGTCAACGCATCCGTGACGCGGCACTCGGGCTCTTTGCGACACACGGATTCCGCGGCACCACGCTCGACCAGATCGCCGAGGCCTGCGGGATGCACAAACCCAACCTCATTTACTATTATGACAGCAAGGAAGCGATCCATATCGACCTTCTGAATACCTTGATGGAGGAATGGCTCAGCCCGCTCGACGCGATGAACCCGGATGGGGACCCGCTTGAGGAAATCCTCGGGTATATCCGGCGCAAGATGGAAATGAGCCGCCTCTATCCCCGCGAGTCGCGCCTCTTCGCAAACGAGATCGTGCAAGGGGCGCCTCGGATGCTTCCGCATCTGGAACGCACACTGAAACCGCTGTTCGACAGGCAATGCGGGATCCTTGCGAAATGGATGAAGGACGGCAAGATCGCAGAGATGCACCCCGCGCATCTCATTTTTTCGATCTGGGCCGTCACCCAGCATTACGCGGATTTCGAAGCCCAGATTTCGGTCCTGTTGCCGGGAGACGACAAACGCGCACGGGGCGCGGACCAGTTTGTCGAGATGATGTTCCGGAAAGTGCTGACGCCATAGAGGCGTTTACCAAGCGTTAAGCATACCTGGCCGACACTGGCGGCATGTTGATGAACACGCCCTTCGAGTCGCCCACAGCCTACAACCCGGCATGGCGAGACCAATTGTTCAGCGCCGATGCGGTACGGCGCAAAGGTGTTGTGCGCCGCAAGAAAGGCGCAATCCACAGGGAGGTCGGGTTGAGCCTTCTTCGCGCCGAAGTGCAGGCGCGCGGGTTTCAGCTTTTCGATGTCGGCACGGATTATCTGATCGTGTGCCACTCTCAACCAATCACACGCATCGGCTGACGGCGGGTCAGTCGATCGTTACGACCGGGCACTGGGCGGGCCGCTGACAGTCGGCTTGCCGATTGCCCGCACCTCCAGAATTTTATGGGAGCGTTTGAGAATCTTCGTACGAAGATTCTCAGGCCACCCCATAAAATTCTATTAAGCCCGTACAGAAAACGGCTCGCGCTCTACTCGGCCGCCTGACGCACGGCTGGATTGTTCGGATGCGTTGTCCAATCCCCATGCTCCGCCGCAACGGGCAGACCGGTCCGCTCGTCCACAACACCGACGTCCAGCCGTTCCATCGTGATACAGTCCTCGACCGGGCAGACGTTGACGCACAGGTTGCAGGCCACGCATTCGTCATCCTTGACCGTGAACACCCGGTCCTCGGACATGGCAATCGCCTGATGCGACGTGTCTTCACAGGCCGCAAAGCAGCGTCCACAGGAGATGCACAGGTCCTGATTGATCCGGGCCTTGGTGACGTAGTTCAGGTTCAGATGCTGCCAATCGCTGACATTCGGCACGGCGCGGCCGATCAAATCCGAAGTCGATGCAAGCCCCTTGTCATCCAGATACTGGGACAGACCGGAACTCATCTCCTGTACGATCTTGAACCCATAGGTCATTGCAGCGGTGCAGACCTGCACATTGCCCGCACCCAACGCCATGAACTCGGCGGCATCTTTCCAAGTGGTCACACCGCCAATACCTGAAATCGGCAGACCCCGCATCTCGGGCGTGCGCGCGATTTCGGCCACCATGTTGAGCGCAATCGGCTTGACCGCAGGACCACAATAGCCACCATGCGCACCTTTGCCGTCAATCGTCGGCTCCGGTGCGAACAGGTCCAGATCGACCGAGGTGATCGAATTGATCGTGTTGATCAGGCTCACCGCGTCGGCCCCGCCCGCATGCGCCGCCATCGCGGGTTTCCGGATGTCGGTGATGTTGGGCGTCAGCTTCACGATGCAGGGCATGCGGGTGTTCTGCTTCACCCAGCGCGTCACCATCTCGATATATTCGGGCACCTGCCCCACCGCGCTGCCCATGCCGCGTTCCGACATGCCATGTGGGCAACCGAAATTCAGTTCGACCCCATCCGCGCCGGTTTCCTCGACCAGCGGCAGGATCGCCTTCCACGCCTCCTCGACGCAAGGCACCATGAGCGACACGACCATCGCGCGGTCGGGGTAGTCGCGCTTGACCGCCTTGATCTCGCGCAGATTCACCTCAAGGGGCCGGTCGGTGATCAGCTCGATATTGTTGAGGCCCAAGAGCCGCCGATCCGCCCCCCAGATCGCGCCGTAGCGCGGTCCGTTGACGTTCACGATGGGTGGCCCCGCCTCGCCCAGCGTTTTCCAGACAACGCCGCCCCACCCCGCCTCAAAGGCGCGACGGACGTTGTATTCCTTGTCCGTCGGCGGTGCCGAGGCGAGCCAGAACGGGTTTGGGCTCTTGATGCCCACGAAGTCGGTTGTCAGGTCAGCCATTCTCAATCCTCCCGGATCAGGCGCGCATCAGCGCGGCGTGGATGTCTTCGGCGGCGTCCCGCCCTTCGGCAACGGCAGTCACAGTCAGGTCTTCCCCACCAGCGGCGCAATCGCCCCCGGCCCAGACGCCTTTGACCGAGGTGCGGCCGGGTCCGGTCACGGCAATCTTGCGCCCGTCGAGATCAGGCAGGTCATCGCCGGTCAGCGTCTGACCGATCGCCTTGAACACCTGATCGGCGGCAAGCCGGAAAGTCTGGCCGGTGGGTGTCAGGTCGTCATCGGTGAATTCGAACTCGATCTCGCGCACGGCCCCGTTGCCATGCACCGCGATGGGCGAGGCATTTGTGATGATCCGCACGCCCTTTGCGGTGGCAAGTTCCTGTTCCCAGACGCTGGCATTCATCCGGTCGCGACCGCGGCGATAGACGATCGTCACGTTCAACGCGCCCAGCAGTTTCGACTGAACCGCCGCATCCACAGCCGTCATGCCACCGCCGATCACGACGACGTCACGGCCGACGGGCAGAGTGCTGAGATCCGCGCATTGACGCAGATCAGCGATGAATCCCACCGCATCCAGCACGCCCTCCTTGTCGGCCCCCGGTGCCGTCAGAGCGTTGACGCCCCCCAGACCCATGCCGAGGAACACCGCGTCATAGTCCGACTGAAGGTCGGCCATCGCCACATCACGGCCCAGCGCCATGTTGTTGCGGATTTCAATTCCGCCGATCTGCAGGAGCCAGTCGACTTCGCGCGCTGCAAAATCCTCGGTGCTCTTGTAGGCGGCGATGCCGTATTCGTTCAGACCACCGGCCTTGGGTCGCGCGTCAAAGACCACGACGTCATGCCCGTGCATCGCCAGACGGTGCGCACAGGCCAGACCTGCCGGACCGGCCCCGACAACGGCAATACGCTTGCCGGTCGAGGCCGCCCGGGAGAAGGGATGCACCCCCTGCGCCATCAGCGTGTCGGTCGCGTAACGCTGCAGGCGGCCGATCTGGACCGGCTCTCCTTCGGCGGTTTCGCGCACACAGGCCTGTTCGCACAGGGTTTCGGTTGGGCAGACGCGCGCACACATGCCGCCCATGATGTTCTGCGTCAGGATCGTCTTGGCCGCCGCTTCGGGAGTTCTAGTGGCGATCTGGCGGATGAAGAGCGGGATGTCGATGTCGGTGGGGCAAGCAGTGATGCAGGGCGCATCGTGGCAGAAGTAGCAGCGGTCTGCCGCCACCAGGGCCTCGTGATCACTCAGGGGGGCGTGCAGGTCGGCAAATCCGGCGCTGAGCGCGTCGGCATCCAAACGGCCCGAAACTATGCCTTCTTTCAATGCTCTGGCGTCCATCTTCACACTCCGAAGTCAGCTTGAACAGATGAGGAACGCTCTCACGGGTCAAAAATTTTATCAACTGGTAAAATTTTACACCTGGCGCTTTTTCTGAAATGCTGCGCTGCGGCGTTATGCATTTTCGGCTTGGCGGGTATTCCAAACCAGAGGTACTCATCGCGATTTCAACAACTTAGATGGGAGTGAGTAATCTTTGAGCATTGCAGAGGCACAGCATGGCACTCACACACTCTTACCAAGGCGAAAAGCCCGGTTTTTTCAACAGCCTGCTTGATGGCCTGACTCGCGGTATGAGCCAGGTCGTGGAAGCAAATTCCCGCATCCGCGAAGTCGAGCGTCTTCAGGCGCTGTCGGACGAAGCACTGGCCGCCAAAGGCATCCGTCGCGACGACATCGTGCGTCACGTGTTCCGGGATCTCTACTGGCTATAATCGGGTCGTCCGCGACGTTGATTGGAAAAAAGGCTGCACAAAGCGTGCGGCCTTTTTCTTTTTCCGCACCCTAACCATGAAAAAAGCCGCCCCCAAGGGACGGCTTTGAAACGTACGAAAAGAGCGGTCGAAGCGTACGTTTGATCCGTACGCTTGCCCGGATCAGTTCTGAGCGTAGTATTCGATGACGAGGTTCGGTTCCATCATCACCGGGTAGGGCACATCGCTGAGACCCGGTGTGCGGACGAAGGTCGCCTTCATCTTGGAGTGATCGGCTTCGATGTAATCGGGCACATCACGCTCGGGCAACTGGGTTGCTTCGAGAACAACCGCGATCTGCTTGGACTTGTCGCGGACCTCGATCACGTCGCCTTCCTTGACGCGGTAGGACGGGATGTTCACGCGCTGGCCGTTGACGGTCACGTGGCCGTGGTTCACGAACTGACGGGCGGCAAAGATCGTCGGCACGAATTTCGCGCGGTAGACGACGGCGTCCAGACGGCGCTCGAGCAGGCCGATCAGTTGCTCACCGGTGTCGCCGCGCAGACGTTCGGCTTCGGCGAAGATGCGGCGGAACTGCTTTTCGGTCAGGTCGCCGTAATAGCCCTTGAGCTTCTGCTTGGCGCGGAGCTGCAGGCCGAAGTCGGACATCTTGCCCTTGCGGCGCTGGCCGTGCTGGCCGGGGCCGTATTCGCGGCGGTTGACGGGGGATTTCGGACGGCCCCAGATGTTTTCGCCCATCCGGCGGTCGATTTTGTACTTGGCAGACGTGCGTTTTGTCACGGCTGATCTCCTTCTTGGGTCGACGCCCCGGGGGGCGACAATGAAGGGCGTTGTCCTTTTGGGTGCGATACCCATGACAGGCATCCCCTTACGGGGGCCACCAACACCAATGAAGCCGCGCTTATACGGCGGCGCGTGACAGAGTCAACAGACGAATTCTGCACCCGCATTAAGCCTTGTTTAAGACGGATGTCCGACACTGCCCTCAATACCAGAGATGAGGGTTTCATGCCGCACCGTGCCGTTCGCAAGACACTTGGTCCATCGCCGCTGGATGCGGCGGCACAGACGCGGGATCTGAACATCCTCGCCATTGTCGAAGAGGCGATCCGGCACCGCGAGGTGCGGCTGGCGTATCAGCCCGTGGTCCAGGCCCGGCAACAGGATCAGGTCGCGTTTTACGAGGGGCTGATCCGGGTCGTTGATCCGACCGGACGCATCATACCCGCCGGGCAGTTTATTGAGGCGATCGAAGAACGCGAAAGCGGGCGGCTTCTGGATTGCCTTGCTTTGGAACACGGGCTGCGCATGCTCGGGCAAAGTCCGGGCCTGCGTCTGGCGATCAACCTGTCGGCGCGGTCGATCGGCTATCCCAAATGGCGCAAGGTGCTGGAGCGCGGGATGGCGCGTGATCCGTCCGCTGCAGAGCGCCTGATCCTCGAAATCACCGAAGCCTCGGCCATGCTGGTGCCGGAACTTGTGGTGCAGGCGATGCGTGATCTGCAGCGTCTGGGTATCAGTTTTGCACTTGATGATTTCGGGGCGGGTTATACCGCGCTGCGCTACCTGCGGGAATTCCAGTTCGACATTCTCAAGATAGACGGTCAATTCATCCGTGGCATTGCAACGGACACCGACAATCAGGTGCTCACCCGAGCCATTCTCGCGATTGCACAGCAATTCGATATGTTCACGGTGGCGGAATTTGTTGAATCCTCTGCCGATGCGCAAACCCTCGCGCATCTGGGTCTGGATTTCCTGCAAGGTTATTATTTCGGCGCACCTACGGTCGATCCGCCGTGGCGTTCGGTGGGTGCGGAGCGTCTGGTTCACTGAGAACGGACGCCCATGCAATGACGCTACGTCAACTCCGTCATGCACAAAAGCCCTGAGACACCCTGTCCGGTATGCGGCAGTCCACCATTCCGATAGGAGGTCGCGAGAACGGGTCTGGGGCCGTGGTCGCAATTCCGCGATAATCACCACGGAATCACATCTGGACCATGACCTTGGTGGAGGAACATATGACCAACGTCGTTATCGCATCCGCCGCTCGGACAGCCGTTGGCTCGTTCGGCGGTTCTTTCGCAAACACACCGGCACATGATCTGGGCGCAGCCGTGCTGAACGCGCTGGTCGAACGCGCAGGCATCGAGAAAGAGGCCGTTTCCGAGACGATCCTCGGTCAGGTCCTTACCGCGGCACAGGGTCAGAACCCGGCGCGTCAGGCGCATATCAATGCCGGTCTGCCGCAGGAAAGCGCGGCCTGGGGCATCAACCAGGTCTGCGGATCGGGCCTGCGGGCCGTTGCACTGGGCGCACAGCACATCATGCTGGGCGATGCAGAGGTCGTCTGCGCCGGTGGTCAGGAAAACATGACGCTGTCTCCCCATGCCGCGCATCTGCGCGCCGGTCACAAGATGGGCGACGTGTCCTACATCGACACGATGATCCGTGATGGCCTTTGGGACGCGTTCAACGGTTACCACATGGGCCAGACCGCCGAAAACGTCGCCGAGAAATGGCAGATCAGCCGCGAGATGCAGGACGAGTTCGCTGTCGCTTCGCAGAACAAGGCCGAAGCCGCGCAGAAAGCGGGCAAGTTCGATGACGAGGTGATCGCCTTCACCATCAAGACCCGCAAGGGCGACATCGTGGTCGACAAGGACGAATACATCCGCCACGGCGCAACCATCGAAGCGATGCAGAAACTGCGCCCCGCCTTCACCAAGGACGGTTCGGTCACAGCCGCCAACGCTTCGGGCCTGAATGACGGCGCAGCGGGCGTTCTGCTGATGAGCGAAGAAAACGCGGCCAAGCGCGGCATCACGCCGATGGCCCGCATCGCATCGTACGCAACCGCCGGCCTTGACCCGGCGATCATGGGCGTCGGCCCGATCCATGCCTCGCGCAAGGCGCTGGAGAAAGCCGGTTGGTCGGTTGGCGACCTGGATCTGGTCGAAGCCAACGAAGCTTTTGCCGCTCAGGCCTGTGCGGTGAACAAGGATATGGGCTGGGATCCGGCCATCGTGAACGTCAATGGTGGCGCGATCGCCATCGGTCACCCGATCGGCGCGTCCGGCGCCCGCGTTCTGAATACGCTGCTGTTCGAAATGCAGCGCCGCGATGCCAAGAAGGGTCTCGCGACCCTGTGCATCGGTGGCGGCATGGGCGTTGCCCTCTGCGTCGAGCGGGGCTGATCCGGCACGGTTAACGCAACGAACAGGGGCGCCAAGAGCGCCCCTTTTTCGTGGGTTTCCCAAAGCACGGAATTTCTTTGCGCAATAATGTTGCGCATATCCGATCCCAAGTATAACAACCTTACAAAGCCAGACCACCCAAGAGGAGACTCCCCATGGCACGTGTAGCACTCGTCACCGGCGGCAGCCGCGGCATCGGTGAAGCCATTTCCAAAGCACTCAAAGCCGAAGGCTACGAAGTCGCAGCGACCTATGCAGGCAACGATGAAAAGGCCGCCGCCTTTACCGCGGAAACCGGCATCAAGACCTACAAATGGAACGTGGCCGATTACGAGTCGTCCAAGGCCGGCATCGCGCAGGTCGAAGCCGATCTGGGCCCGATCGACGTGGTTGTCGCCAACGCGGGCATCACCCGCGATGCGCCGTTCCACAAGATGACGCCCGAGGCGTGGAAAGAGGTGATCGACACCAACCTGACCGGCGTGTTCAACACCGTGCACCCCGTCTGGCCCGGCATGCGCGAGCGCAAGTTCGGCCGCGTGATCGTCATTTCGTCGATCAACGGTCAGAAGGGCCAGTTCGGTCAGGTGAACTATGCCGCGACCAAGGCGGGCGATCTGGGCATCGTCAAGTCGCTGGCACAGGAAGGCGCGCGCGCCGGTATCACCGCAAACGCGATCTGCCCGGGCTATATCGCCACGGAAATGGTCATGGCGATCCCCGAAGAGGTGCGCCAGAAGATCGTCGCGGGCATCCCGGCGGGCCGTCTGGGCGAACCCGAGGAAATCGCGCGCTGCGTGGTGTTCCTTGCCTCCGAGCAGTCTGGCTTCATCAACGGCTCGACCATTTCGGCCAACGGGGCGCAGTTCTTCGTCTGAGCCACGCTTTCGGTTTTCGGAAGGGCCCGCCTGCTGCGCGGGCCTTTTCTTTTTCTGCGGCGCGGATTAGCGGAGGACATGACCCGCACCACCGCCACAGCCATCGGATTTGTCGCCGTCCTGCTTTGGGCGCTTCTGGCGTTGTTCACCGCCGGATCAGCCCCGGTGCCGCCCTTTCTGCTCAACGCGTTGACCTTTGCCATCGGCGGCGCGGTGGGCGTTGTCTGGGTGGTCGCGCGGGGGCGGATGGCGGTGCTGCGCATGGTGCCGTGGACCGTCTACGCCTTCGGAACGGCGGGCTTGTTCGGCTATCACGCGCTTTACTATTCGGCGCTGCGCCTTGCTCCGCCCGCCGAAGCGGGGTTGATCGCGTATCTCTGGCCCTTGTTCATCGTGCTGTTTTCCGGGCTGTTGCCGGGGGAGCGGTTGCGCATGGGACATATCGTGGGCGCGCTGGTGTCTTTCGCCGGGGCGGCGCTGATCGTTTTGCGCAACGGGTTCAGCTTTGAGGCATCGGCCACACCTGGCCTGATCCTTGCCGGGGTCTGCGCGCTGACATGGAGCAGCTATTCCGTCCTTTCGCGCCGCCTTGGCACCACGCCGACCGAGGCGGTGGCGGTGTTCTGCGTGCTGACGGCGATCCTGTCCATTCCGCCGCATCTGGTCTTTGAAAACACCGTCTGGCCGAGCAGTGCGTTCGGCTGGGTGTCGGTGGTGGCGTTGGGGCTAGGTCCGGTGGGGTTGGCGTTCTACGTCTGGGACATCGGCGTGAAAAAGGGTGACATTCAGGTTCTGGGGGTCGCAAGCTATGCCGCGCCCTTGCTGTCGACGCTGGTTCTGATCGTGGCGGGGTTTGCCGAGTCGTCGTGGCAACTGGTGGCCGCTGCGGTGCTGATCACTGTCGGTGCCGGGATCGCAGCGCTGGCATCGCGCCGGGTTTAAGTGCGGATTTGCACAAAATTGGCGCGCTGACGGGTATTTATGTGCGCTGAGTTGCAGCTAGATACGGATCCGAACAGAAACGCGGACAAATGGGAGACCCGACATGATCAATCAGATCAACGGACTTCATCACGTGACCTCGATCGCCAGCGGGGCACAATCGAACAACGATTTCTTCACCAAGACACTGGGCCTGCGCCGGATCAAGAAGACGGTCAATTTCGACGCGCCCGAGGTGTATCACCTGTATTACGGCGATGAGGCGGGGACGCCCGGCACCGTGATGACCTATTTCCCCTTCCCCAACGCGCGGCGTGGTCGCCCCGGCACGGGTGAGGTGGGGATCACCGGCTTTTCGGTGCCCAAAGGCAGCCTGCCCTACTGGCAGGAGCGGCTGGCGACGTTTGACGTGAAAAACATGCAGACCGAAACCACGTTCGGCGAAAACCGCTTGCGCTTTGACGGGCCGGACGGTGACGGGTTTGTGTTGGTGGAAACCGAGGACGATGCCCGCGACCCGTGGACCAACAATGGTGTGCCCGCCGATGCGGCCATCCGCGGCTTTCACAGTGCCGACATGCGCCTGCGCGATGCGGCGGCCAGTGCCGAACTGCTGAAGTACATGGGGTACGAAGAGCTGGACCGTCAGGACAACGTGACCCGCTTTCACGTGCCCGGCGGCAACGAGGCCAACGTGATCGACATCACGCAGGTCAACGCGCCCGGCGCGGATCAGGGGGCCGGTTCGGTGCACCACATCGCGTTTTCCGTGGACAACCGGGACAAGCAGTTGGAAGTGCGCAAGGCGCTGATGGACACCGGCTATCAGGTGACCCCGGTGATCGACCGCGACTACTTCTACGCGATCTATTTCCGCACGCCGGGTGGGGTGTTGTTCGAAGTCGCCACCAACGAGCCGGGCTTTGACCGCGACGAGGACACGGCACATCTGGGCGAAGCGCTCAAGCTGCCGACGCAGCATGAACATCTGCGCAAGGTTCTGGAAGAAAAGTACCTGGAGCCGATCGTTGACTGACTACATGACACGCGAAACCAAGGGCACGTCCGGCGCGCCCCTGGTGTTCACCTTTCATGGCACGGGCGGGGACGAGACCCAGTTTCACGGGTTGGCGGAACAGCTTTGGCCGGGGGCGCATGTGGTGTCGCCCCGCGGTGATGTGTTGGAACACGGGATGAACCGATATTTCCGTCGCACCGGCGAGGGTGTCTACGACATGGACGATCTGGCAAAACGGCGCGCGGCGATGGCTGCTTTCATCCGGTCCAAGATCTCCGAGACAGGGGCGACGCGCGTGATCGCGCTTGGCTATTCGAACGGTGCGAATATCGCGGCGGCGGTGGCGTTCGAAGACCCTGATCTGTTCACCGATGTGATCGCCATGCACCCGTTGATCCCATGGACCCCTGCCCCGCAACCCGGGTTGGCGGCAACACGCTGGCTGATCACGGCAGGCGAACGCGATCCGATCTGCCCGGCGCCTTTGACCCGCTCCCTGACCGAGTACCTGCGCGCCCAAGGGGCTGAAGTGACCGAGCACTGGCATCCCGGAGGGCACGAATTGGTGCAATCCGAGGTGTTAGCGATTCAGGATTTCAAGACATGAAAAAGCCCGGGGGGAGACCCGGGCTGTCACCAATTACGAGAGGCGCTCGATTTCTTCTTTAAGCCGGAGTTTCTGCTTTTTCAGAGACGCGATCATCAGGGCATCCGAACCCGGGGCGCGTTGGGCCTGTTCGACCTCTTCAGACAGGGTTTGGTGCTTCCGCTTCAGTTCCTGAAGATGTGAAGTCAAGCTCATGAAGTCCTCCTGTGACTGATTGGATCTTCAGTGCATCACAGTTTTACATTTCTGTCACGCTGCACACGCATGGTTGGTGAATTATGGCCCAGCGCGGCCCACCAGACGCCGGTTTTGCACGGGAAACGGCAGGGCATGGGCGGACCGCAGCACCTTGGACACCGTATCGGTATACGAATCGGCATCCTTTTCGTGGTTTTCGCCGCGGTGCAGCACGAGCGGAGGGTGCGACACAAACGCCGCCCTGCGCTCTTTGCGACCGCGCAGCAGGACAAGCCGTGCAGGCCGGGTGCTCCGGGGATGAATCGGCCAGAGTTCCAGGGCACCCAGGCTGGCAAAAAACGCGCTCAAGAGTTCGGGCAGGCGGTCGGCGCGCTGGATGAAGGTTGCGATGCCACCGGGTTTGAGCCGTTTCGACGCGACACTGACCCATTTTTCCAAAGGCAGCGCACCGGATCGGGACACGGCCCGTTCCCGCGACCGCGCCGCAACCGCGCGAAAATCCTCGAAATAGGGGGGGTTGGCGATCACGTGGTCAAATCGCTGGGCTTTCACATCCGGCGGCAGGCTGGACAGGTCGGCGCAATGAACCGTACCGGCCAAACCGTTGTCCTCAAGATTGCGCTGCGCCAGTGCGGCATAGGCGGGCTGCATTTCGACGCCGGTGCAGGTGACGCCGGGCACGCGGGTCGCAAGGCAGGCAAGAGCGGCACCACCCCCGCAGCCAAGCTCAAGCACGGTTTCACCGGTTTTCGCTGGAATGGACGCCGCCAGAAGCACCGGATCGACACCCGCGCGATAGCCGTCCTTCGGCTGCCACAAGCGCACCGCCCCGCCCAGAAAATCGTCGCGGGACAGTTCGTCCTCGGCGAAAGGGTCAGTCCTCAAACCTGACCCCATATTCGCGCAAGACACGTCTTGCGTCATCAATCTCGTCGCTGCGCACCATCAGGCGGCGCGGCAAGATGCCGATGGAGCCTTCGAGGATGCTCATGTTTACGTCCAATTCAAAGCTGTCTATACCCTCGTCCTCAAGCACGGCTCGGGCGAGCGGTATCAGTGTGATGTCATTGGTGCGCAAAAGCTCTTCCATGACCATGATGTAGGAACACCGGGCCCGCTTTGTCGAGCCTTCCTGAAGGATTGGTGATGATGTTGGATAAACCAGGTCAAAAACCGCATGATCGGCTGGCAGAAGCGCTGGCTGATGACATGGTGGCGGTCAACGCGCTGATCCGGTCCCGCATGGCGTCGGAACATGCGCCGCGCATTCCCGAAGTGACCGCGCATCTTGTCGAGGCGGGCGGCAAACGTCTGCGCCCGATGCTGACGCTGGCCGCTGCGCGCATGTGTGGCTACGAGGGCGACAACCACGTCAAGCTGGCGGCGACGGTGGAGTTCATCCATACCGCAACACTGCTGCATGACGATGTGGTGGACGAAAGCGAAAAGCGGCGGGGACGGCCCACCGCGAACCTGCTCTGGGACAACAAGTCGAGCGTTCTGGTGGGCGACTACCTCTTCGCACGGTCGTTCCAGTTGATGACCGAGACCAACAACATCCGCGTGCTGCGCATCCTGTCCGATGCGGCGGCGACAATTGCGGAAGGTGAAGTGCTGCAGATGACGGCGGCGCAGGATCTGCGCACGACCGAAGCGATCTACCTGCAAGTGGTGCGCGGCAAGACGGCGGCGCTGTTTTCGGCAGCGACCGAAGTGGGCGGCGTGATTGCCGACATGGATGACACGCAGGTGAAGGCGCTGTTCGATTATGGCGATGCCTTGGGGATCGCGTTCCAGATCGTCGATGACCTTCTGGATTACTGGGGGTCCGATGCGACGGGCAAAAACGTGGGCGACGATTTCCGCGAACGCAAGTTGACGCTGCCGGTGATCAAGGCCGTGGCCCTGGGCGACGACGAAGAGCGTGCGTTCTGGAAGCGGACCATCGAAAAGGGTCGTCAGGAAGACGGCGATCTTGAGCACGCGATTGCGCTCTTGAACAAGCACGGCACGCTTGAAGCAACGCGGGCCGAGGCAAACGCATGGATCGCCAAGGCGCGCACCGCACTCGCGACACTGCCCGAGCATCCGATCCGCGACATGCTGGACGATCTGGCCGACTACGTGGTGGCGCGGGTCAACTGATCGCGGCACCAAAGGTTTGCGTTGCGACCACCCACCAGTCCGGGTGGTCCCGCGAGATGCGCGACTGCGCGGCACTGGCGGCATTCTGATCGGGGTAGATGCCGAAACAGGTCGATCCCGAGCCGGACATCCGCGCTAGCTGCGCATCCTCCAGCGCGGCAAGCGCCTTGGAAACGACGGGCGCATAGGCGATTGCCGGGTCCTGGAGATCGTTGCGTTGGGCGGCCAGCCAAGTCAGCCAGTCGCCATCCCGAGGCACAGGGTCCATCGGCGGATTGTCCTTGCGGGTCAGCGCGCCAAACACCTCGACCGTGGGCACATGCGCGCCGGGATTGACCAGCACCAGCCAAAATCTCGGACAGTCGGGCACATCGTTCAGCACATCGCCGATGCCCTGCATGCGCTGCGGTGTCCGGGAGAGACAGACGGGCACATCCGCGCCAAGCCCCAGCGCCAGATCGGGGCGCTCCACCGCACGCAGGATCGCTGCGGCGTCGGATGAACCGCCCCCGATCCCGGCCCCATGCGGCAGGTTTTTCGTCAGGGTGATGCGTGCCGTCACAGCCGCGCGGTCAAGCGCCTTCCAGACAAGGTTGCGCGCGTCCTCGGGCACACCGGCGGCAAAAGGGCCGTCCACGGTCAAGGACGTTTGCGCGGCGGGCTGCACCGTCAGATGATCGCCCACATCCGCAAAGACCACGAGTGAATCAAGCAGATGGTAGCCGTTGGATTGCTGGCCGGTGACGTGCAATGCGAGATTGATCTTGGCCGGCGCGAATTCAGTCGCTGCTGTCATTCGCCACCTGAAGCGGAGGTGCGCCTTCTTCGGCCAGAACCTGATCCAATCCGACGTCGAGCTTGGCCCGGATCCGGTCGACATTCACCTCTTCAGCGGTGGTGCCGTAGACGGCAAAAGACAACGCACGCCGCCATTGGAACCGCGCTTCGGTCTTGCGGCCGACCGCCCAGTACACGTCACCCAGATGGTCGTTCACGATGGGATCGACCGGCATCAGTTCGGCCGCGCGTTCCATATGCACCACGGCCTCGTCATAGCGCCCGAGGCGATAGAGAACCCAGCCAAGACTGTCGATGATGTAGCCACTGTCGGGCCGGGCCGCAGCGGCGCGTTCGATCATGTCCAGCGCCTCGTCCAGCTTGATCTTCTTTTCGACCAGCGAATAGCCGAGATAGTTCAGAACCTGAGGCTGGTCCGGGTTCAGTTCCAGCGCGCGCCGGAAATCCGCTTCGGCCTCGTCCCAGCGGTCCAGCCGTTCAAAGCAGATGGCGCGGGCGTAATGCAGGAACCACTGGCTTTGGGTTTCCACCTCGAACAGGCTCAGCGCCTGATTGTAGGCCTCGATCGCTTCCTCGTAGCGTTCAAGCTGGCGCATGGTGTCGCCCAGCGTCGAATGCACGATGGGCTGGTCGCCATGGGTCTTCGCCAACCGTTGCAGCACTTCGATTGCCGCATCCACCTTGTCGCTGTCACGCAACGCGGCGGCGCGGCCCAGTTCTGCGGCGTGATACGCGGGATGGTCCTCGGGAACCTCGGCATAGGCTTTGACGGCCAATTCCGACTGGCCCATGTCGTCCAGCAGGCTGGCGGTCAGCAGGATGGCGTCGATGTGATCCGGCCGGAGATATTGCGCCACCCGGGTATAGAGCAGGGTGAATTCATCATCTGCTTCGTTCACCAAGGCGGCCGCCAACGTGTAGAACACTTCGGACAGGCCGTCGCGCGGACCGCGTATATGGGTGAACGGGATCGACTGTCCGGCTTGCAGCGCGTCGCGCATCAGGGTCAGACCGGGGTCGAGATCCTTGCCGAACGCGGTCTCGATCAGCGTCAGCGCATCGGCCGTGCGATCCAGTTGGCTTAGGATTTCGACATGCGCCATGACACCGCGACGGGTGAGCTGCATCCCGCCGGTGCCCGCATCTTCGAGAATGGCCGCAGCACTTTCGAAATCCCCAACCGATCCAAGCGCAAGAGCTTTGTGATAAAGGGCAAAGTTGCGCATGCCCTGCTGATTGGACAGCTCGTCGAACTGTACCAAAGCCGCCGTCATGTCGCCGCGCCCCAGATGTGACCACGCCAGCAAGAGACCATCGACCAGGGGCCCGACACCCCGGTCTTCGTTCACCCGCGCGATCAGGGCGTCATAGTCTTCGGCCTTTGCCGATTGGGCAGCAAGCGCCATCTGCGCGATCTGGCTGCGATGCCCGTCATTGACCAGCTTGGTCGAAAGGGCTGCGGCCCGGTCGACATCGCCCAGCGAAATTTCCGCCAAGGCCGCCCGCTCCAGAAGAACCGGGTTCTCGGGATCGAACATCACCGCCTGCCCGTAATAGGACGCCGCCGCCTGAATGTTCCCGTCAAAGCTGGCCTGCCGTCCGGCCAGATAATCCCCCGCCAGACTGTTGGCGATGGCACCACCGGGGGCCATCAGACACAGCGCCAGCGCCGCTGATCCGAGAAGTCGTTTCATGCCCGATTGCGCCATGTGGTTCTCCTTGAAAAAAGGCGAAGTGAGAAAAGCGTAGCGTGGCAATCCAACACACGCAACCAATGCAAAAGGCCGGGCGTTGGCCCGGCCTTCGTGACTTACATGTTCGGGTAGTTGGGACCGTCCCCGCCCTGTGGCACCGTCCAGTTGATATTCTGGCTCGGGTCCTTGATGTCGCAGGTTTTACAGTGGACGCAGTTCTGGAAGTTGATCACGAACTTGTCATCGCCTTTTTCGTCTTTGACGAATTCATAGACACCCGCCGGGCAATACCGCGCCGAGGGACCGCCGTATTTCGGCAGGTTCACCGACACCGGAATCGACGGGTCCTTGAGCTTGAGATGCGCAGGCTGGCTTTCTTCGTGATTGGTCGCGGCAAAGGATACGTTGGTCAGTCGGTCGAAGGACAGCTTGCCATCGGGCTTCGGATAGTCGATGGGCTTGAAGTTCTTGGCTTCGCCTGTCGCCTCGGCATCGGTCTTGCCGTGACCCATCGTGCCCAAAAGCGAGAAGCCCAGCGTGTTGGTCCACATGTCGAACCCTCCGACCGTGAGCGAGGCCAGAAGCCCGCGCTGAGACCAGAGCGGTTTGACGTTGCGCACCTTCTTGAGGTCGGTGCCAATCGCGCCCTCGCGCACTTCGGTCTCATAAGCGGTCAGCTCGTCCGACGCGCGCCCGTCCTGAATGGCGGCATAGGCGGCTTCCGCCGCAGCCTTGCCGGACAGCATCGCGTTGTGGTTACCCTTGATGCGCGGCACGTTGACCATGCCCACGGAACAGCCCAGCAGCGCCACGCCCGGCGCCACCATCTTGGGCATCGACTGGTAGCCACCTTCCGAGATGGCGCGCGCGCCATAGGCCACGCGTTTGCCGCCCCTCAGCAGTTCGGCCACCATCGGGTGGTGCTTGAAGCGCTGGAATTCCATGTAGGGGTAAAGGTGCGGGTTCTCGTAGTTCAGGTGAACGACGAAGCCGACATAGACCTGGTTGTTGTCGAGGTGGTAAATGAACGACCCGCCACCTGCGTTCGACCCAAGCGGCCAACCCATTGTGTGGGTGACAGAGCCTTCCTTGTGCTTGGCCGGATCGATCTCCCAGATCTCTTTCATGCCAAGGCCGAATTTCTGCGGTTCCTTGCCTTTGGACAGGTCGTACTTATCGATCACTTCCTTGGCGAGGCTGCCGCGCACGCCTTCGCTCAGGAAAACGTATTTGCCGTGAAGCTCCATCCCCGGCTCATAGCCCGGCCCCGGCGTGCCGTCGGAGTTCTTGCCGAATTCACCGGCAACGACTCCTTTGACCTCGCCATTGTCGCCGTAGACGATTTCAGAACAGGCCATGCCGGGGAAAATCTCGACGCCCAGTTCCTCGGCCTGCTCGGCCATCCAGCGGCAGACATTGCCCATCGACACGATGTAATTGCCGTGGTTGTTCATCAGCGGCGGCATCGGCCAGTTGGGGATGCGGATCTGGCCCGCTTCGCCCAGCATGTAGAAGTTGTCATCCTTCACCGGCACGTTGAGCGGTGCGCCCTTTTCCTTCCAGTCAGGGATCAGCGCATCCAGACCGCAGGGATCCAGCACCGCGCCCGACAGGATATGCGCGCCGACCTCCGACCCTTTTTCAAGAACGACCACGTTCAGCTCGGCGTCGAGTTGTTTCAGACGGATCGCCGCGGACAGGCCAGCCGGGCCTGCACCGACGATGACAACATCATATTCCATCGCTTCGCGCGTGTGTTCGCTCATGTCGGGCTCTTTCCTCAATGTCACCAGTCGAAAACCTGCTGGGTCACGTAACGCGCAGGTCAGGATCGGTCAATTGCGACACGGCGTTACAATGCGGTTTACACGGAACATGCTGCAATTTCATGCAGCATAGCCAACCGGGCCGCCGCAAGCCCTCTTGCGTTTCGACATCGGGTCAGGTCACTGTTGCGTCAACGCACATGACAAGTATAGACCGCGCCGAACTGAAGAGGCGCCAGAGCAAGGCGCTCTGCCGACCAAGAGGGAAACCGTCCCATGGAAAAGCTACCGATGACCCGCGCGGGCCACGCCGCGCTGGAATCCGAATTGAAAACGCTCAAGTCCGAAGAGCGGCCCGCCGTGATCAAGGCGATCGCCGAGGCGCGCGAGCTGGGCGACCTCAAGGAAAACGCGGAATACCATTCCGCCCGGGAAAAGCAGGGCTTCATCGAAGGCCGCATCAAGGAGCTGGAAGCCGTGCTGAGCCTGGTCGAAGTGATCGACCCGACCAAGCTGTCAGGTCCGATCAAGTTCGGTGCAACGGTCACCCTGGTCGATGAAGACACGGAAGAGGAAAAGACCTGGCAGATCGTCGGCGAACACGAGGCCAATATCGAAAAGGGCCTGCTGAACATCAAATCGCCCATTGCGCGCGCGCTGATCGGCAAGGAAGAGGGCGACAGTGTCGAAGTGCGCACGCCGGGTGGTGACAAATCCTACGAAGTGCTGAAGATCGCGTATATCTGACAGGTCAGGGCTCAGCATGGCACAGAACAAAGACGCCCGCCGCGGTCCCGTTTCGATCCACAGCCGTCCCGCAAACGCGGGCGGACTGACCGGGATCGATCTGACCGCCGCAGCGCTCAGCGTGATCTGGCTGCTCATCTCCGGGGCGTTCTTTCTGTTTTCCGGCAATGACGGAACGGATGGGGTGCGTTTTCTACTGACCCTGATGGTGATTTTCTTTCCGGTCGGAATGATCTGGGTCGCCGCATTGGCAGCACGGTCGTCCCGCATGATGCGTGAGGAAAGCACACGCCTGCAAACCGCCATCGACGCGATCCGGCAGGCCTATATCACCCAGAACCAGGCGGGTGGGCGCGATCAGCCGCCACATCCGCTGATTGTCAAGAAACTCGATGATATCGCGGACGCGCAGAAAAAGGCCGAAACGACGCTTGCGATGTTCACATCGACCCGCGCGGCACAGATCGCGGTCCAGGCAGCCGCCCCTGACCCGGAAACCGGTGATCAGCCCACTCTGGCCCTGGGCACACCCGCCGAGGCGCTGCAGCCGCCCCTGTCCAATTCCGACTTCATCCGCGCACTGCATTTCCCGGAAACCGCCGATGACCACGAAGGCTTTGCCGCCCTGCGCCGCGCGTTGAAGGATCGCCCCTCGGCGCAACTGGTACAGGCCGCACAGGACGTGCTGACCCTGCTCAGCCAGGACGGCATCTACATGGACGACCTGCGCCCCGACATGGCCCGCCCCGAGATGTGGCGGCGCTTTGCCAAAGGCGAGCGCGGACGCACCATTGCGGCCCTGGGTGGCGTGCGTGACCGGTCATCCCTTGCCTTGACGGCAGGACGGATGAAACAGGATCCGATCTTCCGCGATGCCGCGCATCATTTCCTGCGGTTGTTCGACAAGGGCTTTGCGCGGTTTGAAAGCAATGCGACCGATGCGGAAATCTCGGAACTGGCGGGTACACGAACAGCCCGCGCCTTTATGTTGCTGGGACGGGTGACCGGAACATTCGATTGATCCCGCAATGGGTCACCGGATCTTAATCCTTTCCAGACATTTTCAGGCAGGGCACCGATTTTTCGACCGAAAAATCGGGTGGCGCTCAAAGCTGGAACGCGGAAAACGGGATGTATCGCACCGGGTCGCCCGGCTGCACATGCACCGCGCCATCCGGCAATTCCACCAGACCTTCCGCCCAACTCAACCCGCTGATCCGGCCGGATCCTTCGGATTTGAACACCTCTGCGCGCCCATCCCGAATACGCGCCCGCAGATATTCCCGTCGCCCTGGCTTCTTGCGCTTTTCAAACGCCGCGGGAACCGTGAACCCTTGCGCCTCCTGCCATCCGGCACCCGCCAAGGCCCGCATCGCCGGGCGCGCAAAGATCAGCGTACAGACCAGCGCGGCCACAGGGTTTCCCGGCAGGCCGAACACGGGCACGCCTTGCCAAAGACCCAAAGCCAGAGGGCGACCGGGCTTCAGGGCGATCCGCCATTCCTGCATGGCACCCGACTCGCGCAACAGAGCCGACAAGTGATCCTCATCTCCGGCCGACGCCCCGCCCGAGGTCAGGATCACATCGGCCTTGGCCGCCGCCGCGTCCAGCGCTGACCGCACCGCAGCGCGGTCATCGGCGGCGCGCCCCATATCGACCATCTCGAACCCGAACCCGGCACACAGACTGAGCAGCATCGGACGGTTCGCATCGTAGATCTGCCCTTCCGACGCATGTGCCCCCGGCTCGACAATTTCGTCGCCTGTTGACAGAACGGCCACCCGCAGCCGCTTGCGCACCTCGAGACAGCCATGCCCGACCGCGGCGGCAAGCGCAAGATCAGCGGGTGTCAGAACGCGCCCGGCGCTCAGTGCCAGATCCCCTTCGCGCACATCCTCCCCTGCCCTGCGCGTGTTCGCGCCCTGCTTCAACGGTCCATGAAAGGCGATCTGACCCTCGCCCACGCGCACATCTTCATCGAGTACGACCGTATCGACACCGTCCGGCAGGTCCGCACCGGTCAGAACGCGGATCGCATGTCCCTCCGGCACCACACCGGCAAACGGCGCACCGGCTGCCGCGCGCCCCTCGACAAGCGGCAAGTTCTGCGGCCCGTCCCCGATGAGCGCGCCAGCGAACCCATAGCCATCCACAGCCGTATTCGGATGCGGCGGGTTCGACCGTTTCGCCGCCAGATCCCGCGCCAACACACGCCCTGCAGCCTGCATCAGCGGCACGGTTTCGACACCCACCACCGGGGTCATCCGGTCACGCAACAGGGCCAGCGCGTCATCCACCGGCGTCCAATCCACACCCGCAGGCAGGGCAAAACAGTCGTTGCGCAAAGGTGGTGGCTCCAGCATCGCCTGACCCCTTGCCGCAGAAACAAGCTCCGCCTCATAACCGGCTCCGAGAATCCACGCCTCCTCGTTCGCCTCTGGTCCCACATCGGCCAACAGCGCCATCAATCGGTCTGCTGACAGCCCGCCCAGAGCCCGCGCCAGAAGACGCACCTGCGCCGCATCTCGGATCTCGTTGCCCTGCACCGCCTTCACGGCAGGCTCGATCAGGCCCGGCCAGATCTCGACCAGCACAGCCTGCGCCTCGGCCCAGTCTTCAAAGGGCCAGACCGCGACACCCGCACGCCGCCGCAACCGCGCGAGCATGGGCAGACCCATCAAGGCCTGACTTCCCACAGTCGGGTTAAAGAAGAGTTGAAAACAGGACGACGACGCCTTTGCCGCCAGATCGCAGGTCCGACGCTCGGCGCAGATGTCATAGACAACCCCGGCCTTGCGATAGGGCACATCCGGCCAAGCCTCTTCGGACGGCTTGCCCCAGAACGGCCCCGGCCCATTGAACAGGCGGTTGATCTCGGACGCCACATCGAAACGGTTGTTCTCGCCCACCTCACTGTCTGTGATCCGCGCCTCCAGCCAGTCCCAGAACACCAGTGGATCATCTGATCCGGTCACATTGCGCACGAAACCGCGCGGGTAGCCGAACGGGAAATCGAACCCGACCAGCACGCGCCGCCCGGCATGTGCCTCGGCATCGAGGAATGTGCACAACCACGCCTCGGCCTCGATCCGCGATCTGCAATACACCGGCTCCTGCTCGGCTCCGTCGCGCGCAATTCCGATCCAGATCGCATCTTTCGACGGGCGGGCAGGCGCACGTTTGCCCGCCGACCAATCGACAATCGCAATCGTGTCGAAGGCGGTCAAAGCCCCACCTCGGACAGGATGAAATCCGCAATCGCCTTGGTGTCGTTCAGCTCAAACACGGGGCGATCCAGATCGAGCGGCGTGTCGCTGGCAACGGCCCGAATGGTCGGATCACCCGGCGCGATCAGGTCATTTCCGGTCTCGGCCCGAAACGCCTCAACCTTGGGATGGCGGTCGCGCTTGTAGCCTTCGACCAGAACCAGATCGACCGGCATCAGCTTGGACAGCAGTTCGTCCAGCGTCGGTTCGGCCTCCTCCCGCAGCTCGTGCATCAGTGCAAAGCGGTTGCGTGACGCCAAAAGCACCTCGGTCGCCCCGGCAACACGGTGGCGGTGGCTGTCCTTGCCGGGATGGTCCACGTCAAAGGTGTGATGCGCATGTTTGACCGTCGACACGGTGATCCCCCGCCCGGTGATCTCGGTCACCAGCCGTTCCATCAGCCCGGTCTTGCCGGCGTTCTTCCAGCCCGTAACGCCGTAAATCCTCATACCATCGCCTCTGCTGCCTCAAGGTCGTTGGGTGTGTTCACGTTGAAGAACGGATCACCCTTGTCCGTGTCGAACACCGCCTCGCGTCCGCCATGTTTTTCTGTCCAGATCACCACTTTCTTGATCCCCTCCTCCAGCGCGTCACGCAAATCATCACGCAGCGCGACGGGCCAGAGGCCAAAGGTCGGATGCCGGATCAGGCCGGAGCGGCTCATGGACTTGGTATTTTCCTCCCCCCGTGGCGTGGCAGCCAGAACCAGCGGATGCGCCATGCCTTGGGCGGTGTCCTGCAACACCGCGACCAGATCGGCTGGGAAAAACGGCGTGTCGGCGGCCACGGTCACAATCGCGTCTGCCCCCTGCTCCGCCGCCCAGTCAAGCCCTGCCAGAACACCCGCCAAAGGGCCAGGAAACCCCGCAATGCTGTCAGGCAGCACAGGCAAGCCGAACCCGTCGAACCGCGCCGCATCTCCGTTGGCATTCAAAGCCATACCGGCCACCTGTGGCTTCAACCGGTCGATCACGCGCTGTAAAAGCGTCTGCCCCCCGACCGACAACAGCGCCTTGTCGCCGCCGCCCATGCGGGTGGCCAGCCCCCCGGCAAGGATCACTCCCAAAGGCAGGCTCATTCCGCACTCTTCCTGCGGCTCTTGCGGCTTTCTTCGGGCACGCTCTCGGGATCCATATCGCGCACCAATCGTTCCTCACCTGAAAGACAGACAAACCGTTTGCCGCGCATGCGTCCGATGCAAGTCAACCCCACCTGCCGCGCAATCTCGACCCCCCAGGCGGTGAAACCCGACCGCGAGGCCAGCACCGGGATGCCCATCAGCGCCGTCTTGATCACCATCTCCGAGGTCAGCCGCCCGGTGGTGTAAAGGATCTTGTCCTCCGGCCCGACCCCTTCCTGGAACATCCAGCCCGCGATCTTGTCCACCGCGTTGTGACGGCCCACGTCTTCCATATAGACCAGCGGCCGGTCCTCCTGACACAGGACCGTGCCGTGAATGGCCCCCGCCTCTAGGTACAGCGACGGTGTCGTGTTGATCTTGTGCGCCAGCGCATAAAGCCACGAGGTCCGCAGCTCCACTTGTGGCAGCACCACCTTGTCGAGCCCCTCCATCATGTCGCCAAAGACAGTGCCCACGGCACAGCCGCTGGTGCGGGTCTTTTTCCTGACCTTCTCTTCATAGCTGGTCTGCCGCTCGGTGCGCACCACAACGACCTCAAGGTCGTCGTCATACTCGACCTTGGTGACCACATCGTCATCCCGCAGCATGCCCTGATTGCGCAGAAACCCGACCGCGAGATACTCGGGATAGTCCCCGATCGTCATCGCCGTCACGATTTCCTGGCTGTTCAGGAAAATCGTCAAAGGCCGCTCCTCGACCACGCTGATCTCGGTCTCGGCCCCGGTGTGATCGGTGCCCACCACCCGGCGCGTCAGCCGTGGCGCGCCCGGCTCGGGCGCGATGAGGTAGTCGCGCAGCACATCATCCGGCATGGATTGCATCTCCCCTCGTCCAAAGCTACGTCCGGTCCGAACACAGCAGACGAGGCACAGTGATGGCGGCAGGGACCGCAATGTCAAGCTACTGGCGGGGCCTTCGCGACGGCTTGCCCTTCCTTGCCGTCGTCGGCCCCTTTGCCATGCTGTTCGGCGTGCTGGCCACGGAATCCGGCCTTGCCCTGCACGAAACCATGGGCTTTTCCGTCGTGGTGATCGCGGGCGCGGCCCAGTTCACCGCGCTGCAACTGATCAACGAAAACGCCCCGACACTGGTGGTCATCGCCTCCGCCCTTGCCGTCAATCTGCGGATGGCGATGTATTCGGCCTCGATCACCCCGCATCTGGGGCCGCTGCCGATCTGGAAACGCGCGATTGCCGCGTATTTCCTTGTGGATCAGACCTATGCCCAGTCCGTTCTCGACTATGAACGCAACCCGGATCAGTCCCCGGCCGAGAAATTTGCGTATTTCCTTGGCGTGATGACCCCGATCTGCCCACCCTGGTATCTCTTCACCTTCCTCGGCGCATCGCTGGGAGAACGCATCCCGCCCAGCCTCGGGCTGGATTTCGCGCTGCCCATCGCGTTCCTCGCCATGATCGGCCCGATGCTGCGCACACCGGCGCACCGCATCGCGGCGCTTGCCGCCGTGGTCCTTGCGCTTGCCTTTGCGTGGCTGCCGTTCAACATGGGTCTGCTGGTGGCCGGTCTGGGCGGCATGATCGCGGGCGCTCAGGCCGAGACACGCCTCGGGATCAAACCATGACCGACACAACCCAGCTCTGGATCATCATCATCGCATTGGGACTGGGCAGCTTTGGCCTGCGCTTTGCCTTCCTCGGGCTGGTCGGAGACCGCGCCATGCCGGAATGGCTCCTGCGCCACCTGCGCTACACCGCGGTGGCTGTGATCCCGGCACTGGTGGCTCCGCTCGTGCTCTGGCCAACGGCCACGGGGGGCGAGCCGGATGCAACCCGCCTCGCCGCAGCGGCGGCGACCTTTGCCGTGGGGTATCTGACGAAAAACGTCTTTGCCGCCATGGGCGTCGGGGCAGCCGTTCTGGTGTCGTTCAGCCTGCTGCTCTGACGCGGTCTACTGCGTCGCAAGCGCCCGTTCGAACTGCGCAATGGCGACCGCTTTGTCGTCACTGTCGTTTTCAAAGATTTTCTGTGTCTGCACCCCGGGCAATTGCCCGAAACTCTCCATCAGGCGTTTGGGAAACCAGGTAGAGCCGATGCTTTCAAAACCCGGAAGCTGCCGCAGAATGGCTGCCGTGCTCAGCGCGCATTGCGCCGACGCAACCGGCCCGTTCGCAATCGCCAGACGCAGCGCACGTTCCGCCACCTCGGGCGGCACCTCGATGGTCTGGATCACGACGTGAAAGGTCTCGCGTGCATGGGCACGGGCATAGAAATCGGCCACGCCGGGCGTGATGCCATACAACACATCACCACGCTCAGGCACCGCACTCAGCCGCACGGTGCCGGCGGGATCAAAGATCACCCGCTGCGATCCGTTGATCATCAGGCTGGTATGCGCACCGGCACCGGACCGGTTGTTGATCATCGTGAACAGCGTGAGCGCGGTCGGGCCCGGATGGCGATAGGACGCGCTGCTGATCACTTCGGGCGAGGCGTCCGGGCGCATGTCCGCGCCCGCGCCGCACCCCACAAGGGCCAACATGGCCAGTCCGGCAAGAATGCGTAAGATCAGGGTCATGTCAGCCGTGCAGGCGCGTCTCAGGAATTGAAGATCGCGAGGAAGATCAGAACGCCGATCGAAAAGACAGCGACCCGAACCGACCAGCGGATGAACCCGTCAAAGGTCTTTTCCTGGGAGCTAATGTCCATCGTTCCGTGCTTGTGTTCAGCCATTTGAGACATCCCTTGCTAATGTTTACGGTCTGCTACCCGATTTGCCCGACGCTGTCACCTGTGCCAATCGCGCAGTGTGTCGCGCCTCACCCGTCCTGTCCCAATTCTGCCGCAAGCCGGAACCCGATGCGACGCGGTTCCACGTCGTCGCGCAGAATCGGCATCGCCCGCAGCGCAACGTTGAGCTGCGAGACATGCTGGATCAACTGCATCCGCCCACCTTCGGAATCGGTGCCATAGAATGTCACGATGTCGGGATCGAAATATCCGGTCCCTTCGCGATCTGTGTGGGTTGATGGTGAGCGACGCGTCCGCAGGTATGCCAGATGTTGTAGTCGGGACCTGAGGCGCGTCTGGCACGGAGACCGTATATATCGCAGCGCCAGGCGC
>JAUIBL010000035.1 GCA_030428355.1 Alphaproteobacteria bacterium
TCCACGGTATAGATCTCCCCGCCCTCCCTGCCGCTGCAAGAAGGGAAAAGTGGCAGGATTTTACTCCGCCCGCAGCGAGACTATCCCGCCGCTACCGTGGCCTAATTTCGCACCGCCGTTTCCACTTCAAGTTCGGACGCGATGATCTGCAA
Source organism: Alphaproteobacteria bacterium (assembly GCA_030428355.1). GTDB lineage: Bacteria > Pseudomonadota > Alphaproteobacteria > Rhodobacterales > Rhodobacteraceae > Marivita. Next base: position 153 of record JAUIBL010000035.1, read on the forward strand.
ACACGGATAGGACGAGCTTGAATCCCCCGTATAGGTCAGCGTGTCGGTTGGAAAATAAATCACGCCATTGATGGCCGAGTCCGAGTTGCCGGACATCGAGCGCGACACCGGCGATCCCCCGCGATCCGAGAAGAACAGAATACCGCCAAAGGGATCGGGCCGTACGGCGGGATCAAGGGGATCATACGCGACCAGATCCAATTCCGCACCGCCATTGACCGAAAGTCTGGCCCCGTTCATCAGATAGAACGTCACGCCGGTTCCGGTCAGTTTAGCATTTGCGTTGATCTGCAACGTACCGCCGTCCACGATATACAGACCGGTGCCAAGGGTTGTGGTGTCCTTCAGCGTCAGGCCACCGTCAAACAGCGCGACAGGCAGATCGGGATAGGCCAGCAGGTATTCGCTGGGTGTAAACGTGCCCGCGCCGATGGCAGAGGACGACAGCCGCGTGAGACTTGCAACATCAGTGGATGTCGGCATCGGCAGGTTCGCGTAGGGATCGGGCGCAGGTCGCTGCAAGAGCTGCGGCTCGTCGCAATCGGTCAGCGTCAAACCGTCGGTGACATCCACCCCACCCACGGCGTACAGGCACGATCCCGTCACTTCGACCTTTGCGCCCTGCATCTCGAAACTGGTATCCGCGTTGGAATTCGATGCAAATCCACAGCCGACGACATTGACCAGACCCGATCCGCCGACCTGGAAGGCCGGACTGGCCGTTGGTGACAGCGCCAGCATGCAGACAGGTTCACCACTTCCCGGAATGGCCCCGGCAACGGCGCGTGTGCCGATCGTCACCGTTTCGCTGAGTCCGGGGAAAATCGCCGTCAGATAGCGATCAAGGGTTCTTTCCACCGTGACTTCGACAAAACCCGGGCGACCGGCATTGGGGCCGGACACCGGCGGGATGCTGATGACCATCGTGTCGGTTGGCCGCAGCCCAGAGGATTGGGCACGCGCCTCGGCACTTGCCCGGATGACGGCGGCATCATTCGTGGACATCCCCCGCGTTGCAGCGGAATAGGCCGCAAGATCGGACATATGCTGTAATTTGCGTTCAGTCACCAACCACAGCCCGGCCTCGCTTCCCAACCCGGCAAAACCAATCAGAACGGGTGCGATCAGGGCGAAAAAAACGGCCGTTCCGGCTTTTTCGGATCTCAGGAAATGTCGCAGCACGGTCGGTCTCATAGCTCTGCCGAAAGAAAGATGGGGGCGATGATGATCACGAAAACCACCGGCAGGAAGAAAATGATCATCGGCACTGTCATCTTCGGCCCAAGCGCCGCGGCCTTTTCCTCGGCCTGAGCAATCCGGTTGTGGCGGCTCGAACTCGAGATCACGCGCAGCGAATTGGCAATCGAGGCCCCCTGCTTTTCCGCCTGGATCAAAGCGATGACCACCGATTTCACACTGGGTAAATCCATCCTCTGCGACAGGTTGAGATAAGCGTGCCTGCGCTCTGACAAAAGCGTCAGATCGGTGACGGTGACAATCAACTCCTCCGCCAGAACATGCGCCGTCGGCGCCAATTCGCGCGCGATCCTGCGCAGGGCGACTTCAATCGACAACCCCGCGTCGAGACAGATGATCAAGAGCCCGATGGCGTCATCCCAGTACATCTCGAATTCCCGACGCCGACGACGGGTGCGCCAGCGAAGGTAGAGACTGGGCAGGAACAGACTGCCCAACGTGGCAAACCCGACCAGTACGTACCCAAGAAGCGGGTTGCGATTCATCAGGCCGAGACCTTCGGCAAGCTGGTAGCTGATCACTGCAGCCGCGAGGCCAAGAACGATCCGCACGCCTTCAAAATAGATGATCGTCGCTCTCTGAGCACGCAGCCCCGCCTGCCGCAACCGCAGCAATTCGCCCTCACCTCTGAGGGTGTGCTCGGCGATCCAGTCAATGACGGACCGGCGCAGTTCGACAAAGATGGCCTGTGCCGCCAACCATTGCATCGGATGGCGCAGCAGGATGTTCTCAGGCCGCGCAGACCCCTGTCTCTGACTGATGGCGCGCGCCTTGTGATCAAGCCTCGGACGGGCAAGCAGCGTCATTGTCAGAGCGGCGATGACCATGGCAACAACAAGCGCCACACCAAGGTTGACAAAGGACAAACCACCGAACCACGTCTGCATGTCGGTTGTGCTGCTCATATATCGACCCGCATCATGCCGCGCATCACGACAAAGCCTGCAAACATCCAGCCGCCGCAGAACATGAGGATGATATTGCCTATCTCTGTTTCGAACAGCGGCTTGAGGAAATCCGGGGATAAGACCGTGACAGCGCCGATCAGCAGGATCGGGATCGATCCGATGATCCAGGCCGACGTCCGCGCCTCGGACGTCATGGCGCGGATCTTGCTTTGCAGCTTGGCCTTTTCGCGCAGCATATCCGCAAGGTTTGACAGGACTTCGGACAGGTTCCCGCCGGATTGAGACTGCAGCGATATGACGATGGCAAACAATCGGGCCTCCAGCACCGGCACCCGGTCGGCAAATCTCACGATGGCGTCGCGGATGCTCAACCCCATGCCCATGTCGTTGGTGACCCGGGTGAATTCCTGCTTCAACGGGTCATTCCATTCGTCGACCACCATTTGCAGACATTCCAGAAGCGGCAGACCCGCGCGGATGCCGCGCACGATCAGGTCCAGCGCACCGGGCAATTCATCCGCGAAAATCCGCATGCGCCTCTGTGCAAGATACCTAAGATGCAGGATCGGCCCGATGATGCCGATGGCAAAGGCGATGCTTGTGGCCAGCGGCACAGGCAGGCCGAAAAGCAAAAGCGCAATCTGAATGACCACCGCGATCGACAAGGTCAGGATCACATGCCGCGCAAGGCTTCGTTCGGTGCCAGACCGAGTCAAAAGCCGCGTCAGGAAAAAGCGGCCTTCCTTGTTCTTCAATGAGTCCAGTTCGACCAGAGCGCGCTGCATGGCTTCGCGCGCGCGGATCTCTTCCTGGCTCTCGTCGCCTTCGACGGGTGCAGTCAGGAAACCCAATCTGTTCAGGCGGTCTTCCAATTGCCCCGAAGACGACCGTCTGCCTGACATTGCGGCCCACAGCACCGCCAAAGCGGTCAGAAACACCACCAGGCTGGTCAGGATATTGTAGGTGTCAAAGCTGAACTGGGTCATCGCATCACGCCATACCAAACGACCTGTCTGTCGGTTCCTGTGAATTTGCGACGAGCAGCGCGTCCGCAAGGCGCTGTTGTTCGCCGTAATAGACGGCGCGTTGCCAGATGTTGGGCTGCGTAACACCGCCGCCGACATGCCGCCCAAGGACATGGCCGTGCCCGTCATCGCCGTCGATCTGATAAGAGAACAGGCTCTGGGTGGTGATCGTATCTTCTTCCATACCCAACACTTCGGTGATGTCGGTGATCACTCTGCGCCCGTCCCGCAGCCGCGAGGCGTGAATGATCACATCGATCGAATTCGCGATCATTTCGCGGATGTTGCGCGCCGGCAGATTGTACCCGGCGCCCGTGATCATCGTCTCAAGCCGCCGCATCGCCTCGCGCGGAGAGTTGGCGTGCACCGTGCCCATCGACCCATCATGGCCGGTGTTCATGGCCTGCAGCAGGTCAAAGGCTTCGCCGCCACGCACCTCGCCTACGACAATCCGGTCCGGGCGCATCCGCAGGCAGTTCTTGACCAGATCACGCATCCGGATCTCGCCCTCGCCTTCAAGGTTCGGCGGCCGTGTTTCCAGAGGCACGACATGCGGCTGCTGCAGTTGCAGTTCCGCGGAATCCTCGCAGGTCACGACGCGCTCGTCCTTGTCGATGAAGGCCGCGATACAGTTCAGCAGAGTCGTCTTGCCCGACCCTGTTCCCCCTGACACGATCAGGTTGCAGCGTGTCCGCCCGATCACGCGGATGATCTCGGCCCCCTCGGGCGTGATTGACCCGAAGCGCACAAGGTCCTCAAGGGTCAGCTTGTCCTTCTTGAATTTGCGGATCGTCAGCGTTGGTCCCTTGAGAGACAAAGGCGGAGCGATGACGTTGACCCGTGATCCATCTGGCAGACGGGCATCGCAGATCGGCGAGGATTCATCGACACGCCGACCAACCAGCGACACGATCCTCTGGCAGATGTTCAGAAGATGGGTCTCGTCCCGAAATTGGATATTGACCTTCTGGATGCGCCCACGAAGTTCGACATAGACGTCCTTGGGGCCGTTGACCATGATGTCCGTCAGATCATCCTGCGCCAACAACGGCTCGAGTGGGCCGAACCCCAGAACATCATCGACCAGCTCGTCGACGACGCGGTCGACCATGAATGTCGGCAAGGGAGTGGGACGCCGGGCCAGAATGCGCCGGATCGCTTTGGCAATCTCGACGCGGGCATCCTGTGCCGCCAGATGGTCCAGTTCCTTGGCGTCGATGATCTCGACCAGGGCGCCGCGTACATCGTCCATGATGGCGTAGAGCTCGGTGTTTTCGTTGCTGACCGAGGTGGCCGACTTCTGCGGCTCTACCGTGTCCGGTGTCACCGGCGCTTTTTCCGAAATCGCCTTCGGCATGGTTCCGACACGATGCGCCCGCCCAAATGCCATGGCTGTTCTCCTTCCGGGGCGTCAAAGCCGCCCGATCACAGGTCAAGAAACTAGGATACACGCCAGACACCGCCGACATCCGGGGTCATCCATCTGCGGACTGTTCACATGGAACGGGAAACGCCGGATGACTTTACGGAATAGGGCCGGTGCACTCATCACGGTGCAGAAACTCTGGCGGGACGCTCTGTGCGGGTGCCACGCCACGTGCGTGGTTCCGCGTCACGTCAAGCCGCGCCGCCAGCCCACAAACAGGGAGGACCACTGCGCCTCTGCACATTCAGGATGACAGAACAGGGCCCGGTTTGTCCATCGGCATTGACGTCGCAACCGGTTATTCCGGCTCATGAAATGCGCCCGCGTGACTGTTCCGGACAGAATTGGAACCGCAAACCTCTTGCCAAGCGGGGTGTCTGACAGCCTAATATGCCCTGCGAACTGCATAAGACAGTCTTTGGGAGGAAAATATGACCGTCAAACATCTCTCCGCGGCGACGCTCGCGGTGCTTGGACTCAACGTGGCCGTCCCGGCCACGGCGCAAGCCGACGAACTGGTGCTCTATTGTTCCGTGCAGGAAGAATGGTGCCGCGCAATGTCCGAGGCCTTTCAGCGCGAGACCGGGATCAATGTCCTGATGACACGCGCGTCGTCCGGCGAGACCTACGCCAAGATCGCCGCCGAAAGTGAACAGCCGCGCGGCGACGTCTGGTGGGGCGGCACAGGCGACCCCCATCTTCAGGCGGCTCAGGAAGGGCTGACCATGGAATATGTCTCGCCCATGCTTGATCAGTTGCAGGACTGGGCACAGCGTCAGGCCGAAACGTCGGGCAACAGGACTGTCGGCATTTATGCCGGCGGCCTCGGTTTCGGGTACAATTCCGAACTGGTAACCGAGAACCCGCCAGCGTGCTGGGCCGACCTTCTGGACGCGCGCTTCGCCGATGATGTGCAGGTCGCAAACCCGAATTCCTCGGGCACATCCTATACGATGCTCGCCACAATGGTGCAGTTGATGGGTGAGGACGAAGCCTTTGCCTACCTTGCCAAGCTGCACAACAACATCAGCCAGTACACCCAGTCGGGATCGGCGCCCATCCGTGCAGCCGCCACCGGCGAAACTGCAGTCGGCATCGTCTTCATGCATGATGCGGTGGCGCAGACCGTACAGGGCGCGCCCATCGTCGCGGTCGCCCCGTGCGAGGGAACGGGCTACGAGGTCGGGTCTATGTCGATCATCGCAGGCGGCCCCAACCCGGACTCGGCGAAAGCCTTCTATGACTGGGCGCTGACGCCCGAGGCGCAGGAAATCGGTGCGACGGCAAACAGCTTCCAGATCCCGTCGAACGTGAATGCGGCCACGCCCGAGGCCGCCCCGCGACTCGAGGACATCAAGCTGATCGACTATAATTTCGCACTCTACGGCTCGTCAGAAGAGCGCACGCGCCTTCTGTCACGCTGGGATGCCGAAATCGGATCGCTTCCGCAGTAAAACGTGCGGTCGCTTTCCCTGACATCTGAACGGGCCGGGCATGCCTGGCTCGTTCTGCTCGTCCTCTCGCTGAGTGCGTTTCCCTGGTACAAGGATGCGTCGCTGATCGCCGGACCGGGTGCCTCGGCCCTGTTCGAGGCCCTGTCCGGACGTGGCTGGTTCTGGCCGCTGATCGTCACAACGGCGCTGTTGGGCGCTGCCTCTCTCACGCGAAGCTGGCAAGCCTCGAACCTTGCGCTTGGGCTCGGGCTTGCCGCCGGGGTCTTTTATGTCTGGCAAGGCTTTGCCATCGGGCTGCGCGGGCCTTCGGCCGCGTGGGTGGGCGACCTCTTCGCCCGCGCCCAAGACGGGCAGACAGGGCTTGGCTGGGGGGGATTCCTTGCCGGAATCGCGCTGATCGGGCTACTTTCAGACTTTGTCGCCGCGCGCGGTTTCTGTCGCGGCGAACGCTTCCCGGCCTTCTGCATCACTGCAATCGTAGCCCTTCTGACGGTCTTTGTGTTCTTCCCGATCCTCAAGTTGGGATTGGCCGCCTTCGTTGACACCGACGGCAACCTCGCGCTGGCAACCTTCTGGGCAAGGCTCAGCGCGCCGGATCTCTGGGGTGTGGGCTGCTTTTTCGGTGACGGACGATGCGGAGTTGTCGTCAACACCGTGGTTCTCGGCGTCCTCTCGGCGACCTTTGCGACGGCCCTTGGCCTTGCGCTGGCCCTGCTGGTGAACCGGACGGATTTCCGCCTCAAGCGCGCCCTGCGCGCCGTCTCGATCCTGCCGATCATCACACCGCCCTTCGTGGTCGGCGTGGCGATCATCTTGCTGTTCGGCCGCACCGGATTGGTGACCGGCTTTGTCGCCGACCTTATGGGGGTCCGGCCGTCACGGTGGATCTACGGACTGCCGGGTATCCTGATTGCACAAGTGCTTGCCTTTGCGCCGGTCACTTTCCTTGTCCTGCTGTCCACGCTGGAAGCGATCAATCCAACCCTCGAAGAAGCCGCCCGGACCCTCGGTGCGCGGTCGATGAAGACATTCCGCACCGTGACATGGCCGCTGCTGCGCCCCGGACTTGCCGCCGCTTTCCTTCTGGCCTTCATCGAAAGCCTTGCCGATTTCGGCAACCCGATCGTTCTGGGCGGTGGCTACGAGGTTCTTTCGGTCAAGATATTCTTTGCGGTTGTCGGCGCACGATACGACCTCGGCAATGCCGCGACATTGGCCATGATCCTGCTTGCGCTGACGCTCATCGCTTTCTGGCTTCAGACACGCTGGATCGGACGGAAAAGCTACGTCACGGTCACCGGGAAATCCGACGCGGGCCTCGCCGCGCCGTTACCGCCCGCCCTCAAGGTCGCTGTGATCGCGGTCATCATTCCGTGGGTGATCTTCACCCTCGCGGTTTACATCATCATCGCCACAGGCGGTTTCGTGACCGACATCGGGCGATGGGATCTGACCCCGACATTCAGCCATCTGGAAACCGCCTTCCGGTTCGAATTCGTGGAAAACGGGCTGCAACTTTACGGCTCGGCATGGGATTCGATGATCACGACCCTGTGGGTGGCCGGGCTGGCCGCGCCATTGACCACACTGATCGGCATCCTCACCGCATGGCTAGTCTCGCGGCAGGACTTCGCCGGCCGCCGCGCCTTCGAATTCGGAACCATGCTGTCCTTTGCCATCCCCGGAACGGTGGTCGGGGTGTCCTATGTCGCAGCCTTCAACATCCCGCCCGTGGACATCACCGGAACGGCGGCGATCCTCATCATCTGCTTTGTCTTCCGCAACATGCCCGTCGGAATGCGCGCCGGTATCGCGGCGCTCGCTCAGATCGACAAGTCGATGGAAGAGGCCAGCCAGACCATGGGAGCCGGTGGCGCAACGACCCTGCGCCGGGTGGTGCTGCCGCTGATCCGGCCCGCCGTGTTCACCGCGCTGGTCTATTCCTTTGTCACCGCGATGACAGCGGTCTCGGCCGTCATCTTCCTTGTATCCGCCCGCCACAACATGGCGACCGCCTATATCATGGGCCGGGTCGAAGCAGGCGAATATGCGCTGGCGATCGCCTATTCGGCTGTCCTGATGATCGTGATGATCCTGTGCGTCGTGATCATCCAGGTCATCGTCGGCACACGAAAACTGGGCAGGCGGCAGGAATTGCAGGGACGACCGGCACAACAGCCGGCGGAATGAAAGGCAGGGCATGACGGAAACAGCCATCGAATTTGTGGATGTGGTCAAACGCTATGGAAGCGCCACAGCGGTCGACCGGATCAGCTTTGCCATCGCCAAAGGCGAGCTGGTGACGTTTCTGGGCCCATCGGGCTGCGGCAAGACCACGTCGTTGCGGTTGATCGCCGGTCTGGAACTGCCAACCGATGGACAGGTCCGGATCGCAGGTCGCGACGTCAGCCGCGATCCGGCGTCCGAACGCAATGTCGGGATGGTCTTTCAATCCTACGCGCTGTTTCCGCACATGACTGTTCTCGACAATGTCTCTTACGGCCCGACCATCCGCGGCGTTGCCAAGACCGAGGCGCGGGACAGGGCGCGTGCGATCCTCGATCAGGTGGGACTTGGCGGGCTCGAAGCGCGGCTTCCGTCCGAGCTTTCGGGCGGGCAGCAGCAGCGCGTGGCGGTCGCCCGTGCGATCGTGCAGCAACCGGACGTTCTGCTGTTTGACGAGCCGTTGTCCAACGTGGACGCCAAGCTGCGCCGCAAGGTCCGCGCCGAAATCCGTGATTTGCAGCAGCGCTTCGGCTTGACCGCCGTCTATGTCACCCATGACCAGGAAGAGGCTCTGGCGGTCTCGGACCGGATCGTTGTGATGAAAATGGGTCAGATCGCTCAGATCGGCACGCCCGCCGAACTTTACGAGCGACCCGCCTCGGCCTTCGTGGCCGATTTCATCGGCGATGCGAACCTGATCGAGGGACGGGTGCAGGACGGCACCTTCACAGCGGCACATCTTGCCCTGCCGGTCACCGCCGAGGACGGCATCGTCACCGCAACGATACGGCCAGAGCGCATCCGCCTTGCCTCGGGTGGCGCCGCGACAATCCGGTCGGCCAGCTATCTGGGCAGCCGGATGGAATACGTGGTCCAGGACGAAAACCTGGAATTCCTCGTGTCCCGCCCGATCTCGGACCCGCGCCTTGCACCCGGGGACAAGGTCGACCTGCAGCTTGATCCATCCGACCTGATCCTTGTGAGGCAAGACACATGACCGACCCAATCGCCGTCCGCGTCGCATTCGCGTCGGACGTCGCGCGCCGCGCCGGGCAGCGCGCGCTCGACTTTTTCCGCAACCGCGCGGAGCTCGAAATCGAAACCAAGAATGGCGAACTCGATCTGGTGTCCATCGCCGACCGCGCCGTGGAAGAGATGATCCGCCAAGAGATCGCCAAGGCGTTCCCCGACGATGCCATTCTTGGCGAGGAAGGCGGCGCGACCACCGGCGCGTCTGGCCTGACCTGGGTGATTGACCCGATCGACGGAACGGTCCCCTTCCTCATGGGCTTGCCGCATTGGTGTGTCGTTCTGGCGTTGACCGAAGGCACCGAGACGCATCTTGGGGTCATCGACGTTCCTGTCACAGGCGAACATTTCACCGCCCGCGCCGGACATGGCGCACAGCTTGACGGGGTGCGCCTGTCTCTTGATCCTTCAAAACGGCTCCAGCAAGGCCTTGTGGCCGTGGGGGCATCCGAACGCTGCGATCCCGTGCAAATGGCCGGTGTCCTTAAGCGCCTGATGGAAAGCGGAGGCATGTATTACAGAAACGGCTCGGGAGCCAACATGCTGGCCTGCGTCGCCGCCGGACGGCTCGCGGGCTATGTCGAACCGGCGATGAACCCGTGGGACAGCCTAGCCGGCCTGCTGATGATCCGCGAGGCGGGTGGCACAACCCATCCTTATCCGGCTGACGCCCGGCTCGGGCTGACCATGGGAGCCGCACCCGGCGTTTGGCCCGATCTTCTGGCCATCGTCGAGGCAGAGTTCCCCGACGGTCTGCCAGAGGCGCTGCGCCAGCCGGTCAGCTAATCACGACCGCACAGCGCGGGGTCACTGGCTCAGCATGTCCTTGAGCGTGAGGTTGGACGTGTCGGACACGTCAAAACGCAGCGCCGAATGCAATTCGACCAGATGGCTGCGCATCAGGTCTTCGGCCTCGTCGGCATCGTGGCGTGCAATCGCCTCGATCAGGGCGTTGTGACAGCCCTCGTCGCAGCGCGTGCTGGAACGGGTCCAGTAAAGTGCGATGATCAGAGACGAGCGGGACACGAGGTTCTCGATGATCTCGGCGATGGTACGCTGGTTGGCGATCTGCGCAATCATCACGTGAAAGCGCCCAGACAGCCTAAGCGCACGGCCCGATTCGTTGCGGCTCATGGCGTCGTGTTCTTCCTGCGCATGCAGACGCAGGGCGCGAATGTCGGCCCGACCGGCATGCAACGCGGCCTCGCGGGCAGAGCGGGGCTCCAGCAATTCGCGCGCCTCGAACACCTCGCGCGCCTCGCGCGGTGACGGATTGGCGACGCTCGCTCCACGATTCGGGCGCAGCGTCACAAGATGGGAATGCGCAAGCGCCTGAAGCCCGGCCCGCACGATGGTGCGCGATACGCCGTAAAATTCGGCCAGCTCGGCTTCCGCAAGACGCGTTCCGGGCGGCAGGCGCTGTTCGAGGATCGCATGCTCCACCCCTGTATAAACAGGGTTTTGCATGGACTCCGCTTCGATCCTGCTGGCGAAATCCGCCTCTTGTTGCGTCATGCTCATGGTTGGCCTGTTGACCGTTGTATACAAGTTTCGACCGCATTTGTCGCCTTTTTGGACGGGATTGTCATCCCCTGTTCCACAAGGGTCGCCTCCGCCCATTTTAACGCCCTGTAAACAGGCATTCCACATTTTCGCTGAACAAAAATCGGGCTCTTGTGAACTTTTTTTATTGAAAACGTATACAATCTGCGGATCAGTTGTCGACGTGAGATGGCGACTTCTCATTCTCGCTTCCAGGGACACGGCCGGAATCGATGGCTTGGTCCGGACGTTCAACAGGAGTACTGAAATGAGGAATATTGTGTACCGATCCTCTGCGATCGCATTGGTGGCCGCGATGCTGGCTGCGGGTCCGGTCTGGGCCGAAAAGACGTTGACTATCGGCATGACCGCTGCGGACATTCCGCGCACATCGGGCCAGCCGGATCAGGGCTTTGAGGGCAACCGCTTTACCGGCATCCCGATGTATGACGCGCTGACCCATTGGGACCTGTCGTCGGCAACCGAACCCAGCGGGATCGTGCCGGGCTTGGCAACGTCATGGGAAGTGAACCCGGATGACACGACCAAATGGACCTTCACCCTGCGTGAAGGCGTGACCTTCCACGACGGCTCGCCCTTCAACGCCGACGCGGTGGTGTGGAACGTGCAGAAGGTGCTGGACGAAAACGCGCCGCACTTCGCCCCCGACCAGGTGGGTGCCACCAAGTCGCGCATGCCGACGCTGGCCTCGGCCCGCGCCATCGACGACCTGACCGTCGAGCTGACGACAACACAGCCCGACAGCTTCCTGCCTCTGAACATGACCATGCTGTTCATGGCGTCGCCGACCCATTGGCAGTCGCTCTATGACGCTGTGGATGCGTCGATCACCGACCCCAAGGAACGCGCTGCAGCCGCCTGGACCGCATTTGCCTTTGACCCGTCGGGCACCGGCCCGTTCGAAGGCGATCTGTTCGTGCCGCGGGAACGGTTCGAAATGGTCAAGAACGAAAACTACTGGGATCCGGCCCGCACACCGACCATCGACCGCGTGGTCCTGGTGCCGCTGCCCGACGCCAACGCCCGCACCGCCGCCCTGCTGTCCGGTCAGGTCGACTGGATCGAGGCCCCGGCACCCGACGCGATCCCGCGCATTCAGGCGGAAGGCAATGTCATCTACTCCAACCCGCAACCGCATGTCTGGCCGTGGCAGCTTTCTTTCCACGAAGGCTCGCCCTGGCTTGACAAGCGCGTGCGTCACGCAGCCAACCTCTGTGTGAACCGCGAAGAACTGCAGGTTCTGCTGGGTGGTTACATGGGCATCCCGAAAGGCTCGGTCGAGCCGGGCCACCCGTGGTGGGGCAACCCGTCCTTCGACATCCGCTACGATCCCGACGCCGCACGTGCGCTGATGACCGAAGCGGGCTTCTCGGCAGACAACCCGGTCAAGGTCAAGGTACAGACCTCGGCATCCGGGTCCGGTCAGATGCAGCCGGTCACGATGAACGAATACGTGCAGCAGGGCCTGCGCGACTGCTTCTTCGATGTCGAACTGGACGTGATCGAATGGAACACGCTTTTCACCAACTGGCGCAAGGGCGCTGCGGATGAAAGCGCGCGCGGTGCGCATGCGATCAACGTGTCCTTCGCAACGATGGACCCGTTCTTCGCGATGGTCCGCTTCGTGTCGACACAGACCTTCCCGCCGGTGTCCAACAACTGGGGCCTCTTCGGTAATGAAGAGTTCGACGCCCTGATCGCGGATGCCCGCACGTCCTTTGCGGATGCGGATCGCGACGCGGCCCTGGCCCGCCTGCACACCCGCATCGTCGAGGAAGCACCGTTCGTCTGGATCGCCCATGACGTGGGTCCGCGCGCGATGTCGCCCAAGGTCGGCAACGTGACCCAGCCGAAAAACTGGTTCATCGACATCGCTCCCATGACCATCGAAGAGTAACCCTCAACATCCAACGGGGTCGCCCTGCCTGCGGGGCGGCCCCTTTTGTCACAGGGCGTTCCGCTTATGCTTTCGTTCATCCTGCGCCGCATCATCTACACCGTGCCGATCATGCTGGGCGTGTCGCTCGTATGTTTCGCGCTGGTGCATATCTCTCCCGGGGATCCGCTTGTGTCGATCCTGCCGCCGGATGCGTCGGTCGAATTGCAGGAACAGATGATGGCGATCTACGGCTTTGATCGCTCCTATCCCGAACAGTTCCTGCGCTGGCTCGGGCTCGCGCTGCAGGGCGATCTGGGCAATTCCATCGCGACCGGGCGGCCCGTCGTGACTGAAGTCTTCAACGCCGTCGGCAACACCCTGATCCTTGCCGTGACCGCAACAATCATCGGATTTACGCTGGGTGGCCTCTTCGGCTTTGTCGCCGGATATTTCCGCGATAGCTGGATTGACAAGCTGGCCACGGCCATTTCGGTCGTCGGCGTGTCAGTGCCGCATTACTGGCTGGGGATGGTGATGGTGATCATCTTCTCGGTCGAACTGCGCTGGCTCCCTGCCACCGGCGCAGGCCCCGGCGGGTCAAGCCAATGGGTCTGGGATTGGGAGCACATGCAGTACCTGATCCTGCCTGCGATCACGATGTCGGTGATCCCGATGGGCATTGTCGCCCGCACCGTCCGCGCGCTGGTGGCCGACATTCTGCAACAGGAATTCGTATCCGGCCTGCGCGCCAAGGGTCTGCTGGACCGGGGCGTACTGGCCCACGTGATCAAGAACGCCGCCCCGACGGCGCTGGCCGTGATGGGCCTGCAACTGGGCTACCTGCTGGGTGGGTCGATCCTGATCGAAACCGTGTTTTCCTGGCCGGGCACAGGCTTCCTGCTGGGGCAGGCGATCTTCCAGCGGGATCTGCCGCTTTTGCAGGGGACGATCCTCGTGCTGGCGATGTTCTTCGTGATCCTCAACCTTCTGGTGGACGTGGGGCAGACCGCGCTTGATCCGCGTTTGCAACGGGGCTGATCCATGGCTGTCACCACAGAATCCGTGGCGCATCTGGCCACCATCGAGAAATCCCAAGGCTACTGGCGCTCTGTCTGGACCCGGTTCCTGAGAGACAAGGTCGCCGTCTGTGCGGGACTGGTCGCCGCCGGATTGGTGCTCATGGCCATCTTCGCGCCATGGATCGCGCCTGCCGACCCACTGGACGGCAGCATGATTAAGCGCCTCTCTCCCATCGGCACCGAAGGCTACCCGCTTGGAGCCGATGAGTTGGGCCGCGACATGCTCAGCCGCCTGATCTACGGAGCGCGCCTGTCCCTGTTCATGGGGGTGGTGCCCGTTCTGATCGCCTTCATCATCGGGTCGGCCATCGGCATCGCCGCCGGGTATCTGGGCGGTTGGGTCAACACCGTGACCATGCGCGTGCTCGACGTACTCTACGCCTTCCCATCGGTGCTTCTGGCCATCGCCATTTCGGGCGCGCTTGGCGCGGGCATCCTCAACGGCCTTCTGTCGCTGACCGTCGTCTTCATCCCGCCAATCGCGCGGGTGGCGGAAAGCGTGACCACCTCGGTGCGCAAGCTCGAATACATCGAAGCGGCACTGGCCAGCGGGGCCTCCAGCATTCGGATCGTCCGCGATCACGTTCTGGGCAATGTACTGGGCCCGATCTTCGTCTACGCCACCAGCCTGATTTCCGTGTCGATGATCCTTGCCGCCGGTCTGTCCTTCCTTGGCCTGGGCGTCAGCCCGCCCAACGCGGAATGGGGCCTGATGCTGAACACACTGCGCAACGCGATCTATGTGCAACCGTGGCTGGCCGCGCTGCCCGGCGTGATGATCTTTCTCACCTCGATCTCGTTCAACATGCTCAGCGACGGGCTGAGATCCGCGATGGATGTAAAGCAATGAGCACGTCGATCCTGTCCGCCCACAACCTTGTCAAACACTTCAACGCCGGCGGCTTCGGAGCCGCGCGCAAGGTGGTCCGCGCCGTGGACGATGTCAGTTTCGAGCTGGCACCCGGCGAGACGCTGGGCGTCGTTGGCGAAAGCGGCTGTGGCAAGTCCACAACCGCACGTCTGCTTGTGCAACTGCTGACACCCGACAGCGGCAGCGTGCGCTACGAGGGCAAGGTCGTCGGGCCGGAACTGCCGCTCAAGGCGTTTCGCAGCAAGGTCCAGATGGTGTTTCAGGACAGCTTCGCCTCGCTCAACCCGCGCATGACGATGATCGACGCGGTGGCGTTTGGGCCAACGGTTCACGGCATGTCCCAGGCGGACGCGACGCGCAAGGCGCAGGACCTGCTCGACCGCGTCGGTCTCGACCCCTCACGCTTTGGCGGGCGCTACGCACACGAATTGTCGGGTGGGCAGCGCCAGCGCGTGAACATCGCCCGCGCGCTGGCCTTTGATCCGCAAGTGATCGTCCTCGACGAGGCGGTGTCCGCGCTCGACAAATCGGTCGAGGCGCAGGTGCTGAACCTTCTGATGGACCTGCGCCGCGAGCGCGGTTTGACCTATGTCTTCATCAGCCACGACCTGAACGTGGTGCGCCATATCTCGGACCGGGTGATGGTGATGTATCTGGGCGAAGTGGCAGAGATCGGACCGGCGGAAAGCCTCTACAGCGCACCGCGCCATCCTTACACCGAGGCGCTTCTGGCGGCGATGCCCTCGCTCGATCCGGATCGCCGCACGATGGAAGCGCCGCTTGCGGGGGATCCACCGAACCCCATCGACCCGCCGCCGGGATGCCGGTTTCATACACGATGTGCCCGTGCCTTCGGCCCCTGTTCGGCGCAGGTTCCGACCGCGTTCACCGTCGGCAAGAACCACGTCGCGGCGTGTCACCTCAACAGCGTCAAGGAGCAGGTTGCATGACGCAGGACACCGTACATTCCGTGACGCCTCTTGTTCGGGTGGAAGACCTGTCTGTGCGCTTTGCCGGAACGCCCCCCGTTCATGCCGTCAACAACGTGAGTTTTGAACTCGCCCCCGGCGAAGTGCTTGGCATCCTTGGTGAAAGCGGCTCGGGCAAAAGCGTCACGCTGAAGACCCTGCTTCGCCTTCTGCCAGAGCGGAAAACGACGATCACCGGCAAGGTCGAGGTGGATGGGCAGGATGTGCTCGCGCTCGAAGGCCGCGCACTCGCCGATCACCGCGGCGGCGTGGCGTCGATGATCTTTCAGGATCCGGCTCTGGCGCTCGACCCGGTTTACACCATCGGCCAACAGATTGCCGAAACCGTCATCCGCCACGAAGGCGTCTCGAAATCAGACGCGATGGCCCGTGCGCTTGAGATGCTGGATGTCGTGCGCATCCCGTCAGCCAAGCGGCGGCTGGACAACTACCCGCACGAGATGTCCGGCGGGATGCGGCAGCGCGCGATGATCGCGCTGGCACTGGCGTGCCGCCCCAAGCTGCTGCTCGCGGACGAACCGACCACGGCGCTGGACGCGACGGTTCAGATCCAGATCCTGCTCCTGCTGCGCGACCTGCAAAAGGAATTGGGCATGGGCGTGATCTTCGTCACCCATGACATCGGCGTCGCGGTCGAAGTGTCCGACCGGCTGGCCGTGATGTATGCGGGCAGCTTTGTCGAGACCGGATCGGTCAAGGACGTCATCCGCGATGCCCGGCACCCCTATTCCAAGGGCCTGCTTGCCGCCAACCTTGTCGGAGCGGTTCCGGGAACGCGGCTTGATGCCGTGCCGGGCGCGCCCCCCGCCCTGAACGCGCTGCCCGAGGGCTGTTCCTTTGCGCCACGCTGCGCCCATGCCGAAACAGCCTGCGGCATAAGCCCGTTGCCGCTCTGGTCCGGGGGCGGCGGGCGTTGGGCCAGATGTGTCCATGCCAGCCGCAGCGCGGCGTCCGCAGCCGGGGCCAATACATGACACCGCGATCCGCGCCGAGGATCGCCATCCTCAACCCCAATTCGACACAGCGGATGACGGATGAAATGGTCACATCCGCTCGCGCGTCCATCACCGGCATGGCCGACGTGATCGGTCTCACCAACCATCGCGGCCCGGCGTCGATACAGGGGCCGGACGACGCAGAACGCTGTCTCGAAGGCCTGTTCGCCGTGGTCGAAGAGTCGCGCGGCATGGGTGTCGATGCCATCGTGATCGGCTGTTTCGACGACACCGGCCTTGCCACGCTGCGTGCCAGCGCCGGTCTGCCCGTCATCGGCATGGGCGAGGCCGGCTGCATCGCCGGAAGCCTTGCGGCCAAACACTTTGCCGTGGTGACAAGCCTTGACGTGTCGATCCCTGTGATCGCCGAAAACATCCGCACCATGCGGCTGGATGATCGCTGCGCCGGCGTCCACGCGTCAGGCGTGCCGGTTCTGGAGCTGAACAACGGTCACGGCATCCGCCGCGTTCAGGAGGCGATCAACACCGTCGCGGATCAGCATCCCGGCTGCAGCATCGTGCTGGGATGCGGCGGCATGACAGCCCTCGCCCCCCGGATCACGGCACCGGGAACATCGCGCGTGATCGACCCCGTCGTGGCGGCGGTGCATCTGTGTCTGGCCGCCCTGTCCTGACGCCATGACCGGCCCCCCTTGACTCTCCGCCCATGCTCCTGCCCCTTCGCGGTCAAAACCGACAGGAGCGCCCCATGTCCCAATTTCACGAAGAGCTGAAAACCCGTCTGGTCCGCTATTGCGCCATCGACAGCCAGTCGGACATGGACCGCCCCGGCGCGCCCTCGACCGACTGCCAGCACGACATGCTGGATCTCATGGTGTCCGAGCTGACCGAGATGGGTGCGCAGGACGTCACCAAGACGCCCTATGGCACCGTGATCGCCACGATCCCCGGCACAGCCCCCGGCCCGACCATCGGCTTTCTGGCGCATGTGGACACCGCACCCCAGTTCAACGCGGCGGGCGTGAAACCCCGGGTGATCGAAGGCTACAACGGCGGGGTCATCACCTATCCCGACGACCCCGATCTGGTGCTTGATCCGGCGGCATTCCCCTATCTCGCGGGCAAGGTGGGCGATGACATCGTGACCGCCTCGGGGCTCACGCTTCTGGGCGCGGATGACAAGGCGGGTGTGGCCATCGTGATGACCGCCGCCCGGCATCTGCTGCAGAACCCGGACATCCAACGCCCCACAATCCGCGTCGCCTTTACCCCGGACGAGGAAATCGGGCGCGGCGTCGATCCCAAGCTGCCCGCCGATCTGGGTGTGGATTTCGCCTTTACCTTCGACGGCGGCGATCTGGGCGAAGTGACCTACGAGACCTTCTCGGCCGACTTTGCCGTCGTCACCGTGACCGGTGTGTCGATCCACCCCGGCTGGGCCAAGGGCAAGTTGGTGAACGCGATCCATCTTGTGTCCAAGATCGTCAACACCCTGCCACAGGCCACCATGACCCCCGAAACCACCGATGGCACCGACGGGTTCATCCACGCAGTGGACATGAAAGGCAGCGCGGACAAAATGGAACTGCGCTTCATCCTGCGGGATTTCGAACGCGAGGGGCTCGAGGCCAAGGGCGCGCTTCTGCGGCAGGTCTGCGAGGCCATCGCCGCCACCGAACCGCGCGCCGAGATCACCTGCACCATCACCCCGCAATACCGCAACATGCGCTATTGGCTCGAGACGGACATGACCCCGGTCGATCTGGCCCGCGATGCGCTGCGCGACCTCGGGATCGCGGAAAAATCCGTGCCGATCCGGGGTGGGACCGATGGGTCACGGCTGACGGAGATGGGCGTGCCCTGCCCCAACCTGTTCACCGGCATGCAGAACGTGCACGGACCGCTGGAATGGGTGTCGGTACAGGACATGACCCGAGCCACCGATCTGTGTCTGCGGATCGCCGAGCGCGCCGCAGAGCGCGGCTAGGACCGGTCAGTCCTCGTCGTCGTCCGACCAGCGTTTCATGTAGTCGGTCTGGTACACCCCGCCCTGCGCCTGCTGCGTCAGCGGCTTGCGCACCACGTAATGCAGGATCACCGGAGACCCGGCGGGCAGCTCGCCCCTGATGCGGGGCCGCACGCCGGTGTCATTGGGGTTGGTGGTCCGTGCCGTCTTGCGCGCATGGGCCGGGCGGATCGGCTGCAGCAGCAGGTCGAGCACGTCGTATCCCATCGCCTTTTGCCAGAAGCCGTACACCATCTCCGGGGTGATCTGGTAGAACCCGTGGTTGATCCAGTTGTTGCAGGGCGAATGCCCGATCAGCACACCCCCCGGCCGCAGCATCCGGTCGATATTGCGATAGGCGGTGGGCAGTTCGAACACATGCTCGCAGGTGCCGCCATCATAGATCACGTCGAACCGCGCGGTCAGGTCTTCGCCAACGGGTTGGGTCAGATCGTGGATGACACTTGCGTTCTCGAACTCCGAAAAATCGAGCGAATCCACGCTGTCGAAGCCCAGCTTGGCAAAGAACGTCTCGCTGTAGGCGTTGTCCGGGTTGCGCAGATCATCTTCGGTCACCCCCGGCAAATGGGTCTGGATCGCCGCTGCGAAATCCCTGGCCGACGGCCCTCGTCTGCTGCCGACAAAGCCCTGCCGCCCCAGCATGAGGAACGCGCCGCCCAGTTGGTGCCCCTTGACGGTTTCGATCAGCAGCGTGCCCAACGTATCCGGTATCGACATGACCAGTTCTCACCCATCACCCTTGCCCGGCACCATCCGCCGGGACCGAGGGCAATGCAACCCGGCCCAGGCCGAAGGCGCGGGACAGCGATGCGCGAAAACACCATTTGGACGAGGCGCTTAGTTGGTCTCCTGCAAGGACTGCAGATAGCCCACCAGATCGGCAATCGGTTCGGAGACCAGCACCGGCTGACCGCTGGGCAGCTTCATCGGCGTGTTGGCGACGCCTTCGAAATAGGGGCCATAGACGGGCATGGGCGACCCGTGGCTGACCAGCGGGTCGGTGCCGTCGATCCGCCTGAGCACACGCTCCAGCGGGAAGGCACCACCATTGCCCGCCGCAAGCGCCGTCAGGTCCACAGGTTGCAACACAAGCGCACCGGCCAGCGGCCCCTGCCCGGTGGCATCCGCGCCGTGGCAGGTGGCACAATGGGTCTGGAACAGGGCGCGCCCCTGATCGACATCCTGCGCCATCCCCGGCGCGGCAGTCAGGGCGAGAGCGGAAAGGCAGGCAAGAACACGTCGCATGAGAGGGACTCCGTCTGTCTGAGAATACCCCGAGTCTGCCGCGACTGGCCCCGCCCGGCGTTGATCCGGATCAAGCTTTTGCACTGGGCGAGAAACGGACTACCTCCATTGAAGTCATCGTTGGAGGGTTCGACATGCGCGCAGTGGTCCTGTCTATCTGTCTTCTCTTGGCCGCCCCCGCGATGGCGCAGGACACCGATCTCGAACTTGTACTGCTTGCGGATGCGTCCGGCTCCATCGACCAGCGCGAGATCGACTTTCAGCGACAGGGCTATGCACAGGCGATCACCGACCCCGAGGTTCTGGCCGCCATCGCCAACACCGCCTATGGCTCGATTGCGGTGACCTATGTGGAATGGGCGGCCGACACGGCGGTGGTTGCCGACTGGATGAAGATCGACGGGCCGGAAAGTGCTGCGGCCTTTGCCGCCGAACTGCTGAACAAGCCGCGACAGGCCTATGGACGCAACGCCATCGGGGCGGCACTGCTCGACGGGTTGCGGCTCATGGACACCAACGACTTTGACGGCTGGCGGCGGGTGATCGACTTTTCCGGCCCCTCCATTGCCGAGGCGCGGGCGACGGTGGTGGCCGCTGGCGTGACGATCAACGCCCTGCCGATCCTGCGCCCTGACGATCCGGGGCGCGCACAGGGCGGGCTCGAGGCGCAATACGAGGCGCAGATCATCGGCGGTCTTGGCGCGTTTGTGGTCACGGCCGAAAACCGCCAGTCATTCGCCGAGGCGGTGAAGCGCAAGCTGATCCTGGAGATTTCGGGTCAGATGCCGGTTCGGGATGTGGCGGCAGCAGACTAAGCCATATTTGCCTTGGCAGCGAAATGCCTTGCTGCTTAACTCAACCTGTACGGTAGGCGTGCGAGGTAACTGTGCTGGTTGATTTGATTGATGCTTTGATTGCGTTTTTGGAAAGCCTCAAAGGCATGGATGCGTTAAATCAAGGGCTGACGATTATTGGTCTTTTTACGGCACTTGGTGCCATTATCGGTTTGCCGATTAGGCTCGCCAATCGCAAAGTCGCGGATTCGGTCTCCGAGTATACAAAGCTTGAGGCGCTCCTCAAAACCGCCCGTAGCGAAGCTGAAAAACACCGTCGCAATTGCGAAACGCTGACCCAGAAAAGTCCCGGCGCATTCCTTGAGAAATACGAATCGGAAATGCGTGATGGAAACGATGAACGCGCCATGACGTTGTCCCAAGCATTCATCGACGATCAAACAGAAGCACTTCAGACCGCGTACCGGATGCGCATGATCGAGGCAATTCGGCAAGCGCCCGAAGACGGTGCCCCGGCATACGACACCGCGCGCCTATGGGCACAGGCCGCCCTTGCCTTGCGTCCGCAAGATCAGAAGTTGCGCATGTTGATCGACGAGTTGGGCGAAGCCGCAGGTCTGGCCAAGGCCACAGGGGCACGTGTCAAACTGAAATCGGATGCCGACAGGGAAGCCCGGATTGCCAGAGGCGAACGTCTTCCTACAGACCTTAGAGCCTTGACCGATGCATTTTTCTCGGCGCGCCACAATGGGCATTACCAACTGATGCTGTTTCTGGCGGAGCATGGCTTGATGATCACGCGTCGAACACCATTCGGTGTCGGCAGCCGGGAACACCTTATGTTCAGGCGACATCGCGCCGAAGCAAACCGATGTAGTGGGTACTACAAAGATTGCTTTGCAGAAATCACGGAAATTCTTCCCGCTTTCGACACCGGCATCGGCGCACTGGATCCGGAAACACTGTACGCGCGGCACCTCAAGGCCTCCTGCCTGCTAAACCTCGGGCGCGCGCAGCACGCGTTGGAGGAGGCCGAAGCCCTGATCCCGCTCATGACCAAAGCCTACGGGTCGGACGTGCATCCACACGTGCTGGGAACGCGGTACCTCAAGGCCTTCTGCCTGCTAAACCTCGGGCGCGCGCAGCACGCGTTGGAGGAGGCCGAAGCCCAGATCCCGCTCATGACCAAAGCCTACGGGTCGGACGTGCATCCTGAGGTGCTGACAACGCGGCACCTCAAGGCCTCCTGCCTGCAAAACCTCGGGCGCGCGCAGCACGCGTTGGAGGAGGCCGAAGCCCTGATCCCGCTCCAGACCAAAGCCTACGGGTCGGACGTGCATCCAGACGTGCTGGCAACGCGGCACCTCAAGGCCTCCTGCCTGCAAAACCTCGGGCGCGCGCAGGACGCGCTGGAGGAGGCCGAAGCCCTGATCCCGCTCTTAACCAAAGCCTACGGGTCGGACGTGCATCCAGACGTGCTGGCAACGCGGCACCTCAAGGCCTCCTGCCTGCAAAACCTCGGGCGCGCGCAGCACGCGTTGGAGGAGGCCGAAGCCCTGATCCCGCTCGAGACCAAAGCCTACGGGTCGGACGTGCATCCAGACGTGCTGGCAACGCGAATCTTGCGTTCAAAGTGTTTGTCTGGAGTGGGCAACAGAGTCGCCGCCGCCCGCGCATTGGATGGCGTTCGTGAAGGTCTCGAAGCTGCGGGCTTGTCGCCGGAGCATCGGTTTTTCAAACGTCTGGCAAAAGCAGAAGACTTGATTTCGGACAAGGAAAGGATCGACGGTTAGCAGGCTCGCTACTCGTCCAGCGACCCGTGCACAGCCAGCAGCGTCAACTCCGCCTCCTGCGGTTCGATCACGCGGAAGCTTTCCCTCACCCCGGCTTCGGTCAACTCGCGGCTGACCGTCAGCAGCGTGTTGGGCGCGTGTTCGTCACAGAGTTCCGCCATATGCGCGATTTCGGCCTCGGCCACCGGGCGCGCGGCCTCAACGGACGGCGCACCGTACATATCAACGAAATGCTGCGCGAGGCCCTGGACCAGCGCCTCATGCTCGACTGGTTCCATCTGCGTCACCGCCACAAAGCTCACCCGGCCAAAGGTCTCGGCCCCGAGCCATCCATTGCTGAAAGCCTGTTTCGCGCGGCCCTCCAGATCGGCCTCGGACCAGTTGGAAAACTCGAACCCGCCCGAAATGCACCATTCCCCGGTGCGGGCCGGGGAATGAAAGACGCGCTGGTCGCTTTCGTCGAAATGGATGGCACGGGCCAGTTTCATGAACGGATCTCCAGAAGGTCGGTCACGGGCAGCAGCATGGTCTGACCCTCGGTGCGAAGCAAGAGGCCAAGCTTTTCGTCCAGCCCAAGGAAGTGCCCGCTCTTGCCAAGGAATGTCCCGTCCGCGCCCATCCCATGCGCCAGGCCGGACCATTCGGCGTGCAGCGGGCCCATGCCCTCGTCCTCCCACCGGCTGATCCAGTTGAGCAGATGGCGCGACCAGCTTTCCAGCAGATCGGTCGGGGTCAGGTCGCCGCAGCCTTCGCTCATGAGGTCGGTTTCGTCCGGGGTTTCTCCGCCGGCCACGTTGGGGCGGGCGAAGACCAGATCGAACCCGGTGACCAGCCAGCCGGGCTCGGCGGTGTTGTCCGAGGTGTCGGTCGCCCCGCGAATGGACCCGCAGAGCGCGCCGTTCACCCGGATCGGCCCATCCCAACACAGATGCACCGCCAGTTCGGACGGGCCCAGCGCACCCAGCGCGTTCTGCACCGCGACCCCCGTCAACGGCAACATCGCCGCCGCGTCGGCCAGCGGCACTTCGGGGGCCAGCACGATGGCCGCATGCAACCGCTCGGGCGTCACGTCATACAGGATTGTGCCCGCATCACAGCCCTTTGCCGCCTCCGAGCATGCCGCCTCGAACGGGTCGGCTCCCGCCGCATTGATGCCCTGCATCAAGGGCGGGAACATCGGACCAGAGGTCATGCCTTGCCGGCAGAGATCAGCGTGCGCGCCAGATCGCGGAACGCCCCGGCCTGTGCGCTGTCGGGTTTCGACACGACGATGGGCGCGCCGCGGTCTGCCGCTTTGCGGATGTCCAGATGCAGCGGGATTTCCGCAAGCAGAGGCACACCCAGCTTGGCCGCTTCCGCCGCCACACCGCCATGGCCGAAGATGTGTTCTTCGTGGCCGCAGTTCGAACAGATATGCGTCGACATGTTCTCGATCAGCCCGACAATCGGCACGTTCATCTGGTTGAACATGTCGATCCCCTTGCGCGCATCCAGAAGTGCGACGTCCTGCGGGGTGGAAACCACCACCGCGCCATCGACATGCGCCTTCTGCGACAGGGTCATCTGCACGTCACCGGTGCCCGGCGGCAGGTCCACCAGCAGCACATCCAGCGCGCCCCACTGCACCTGCATCATCATCTGCTGCAACGCCCCCATGAGCATCGGCCCGCGCCAGACAACCGCCTGACCTTCGTTCACCATCAGGCCCATCGACATCATGGTCACGCCGAAATTGCGCATCGGCAGGATGGTCTTGCCATCCGGGCTGGCGGGGCGACCCGACACGCCCAGCATCCGCGGCTGGCTGGGGCCATAGACGTCGGCATCCAGAAGACCAACCTTGCGACCCTCAGCCGCCAGCGCACAGGCGAGGTTCGCCGACACGGTGGATTTGCCTACACCGCCCTTGCCCGAAGCGATGGCCAGAATGCGGTCCACACCGGGGATCTTCTCGGGGCCTGCCGGTTTCGGCCGTGCGCCACCCTTAAGATCGGGGGGCGGTTTCGGCGTCGAATGCGCCGTCATCACTGCCGACACACTCTTGGCGCCCAGCGCCTTGACCGCCTCTTCCGCGGCAAGCCGGACCGGGCCATAGGCCGTGGCCTGTTCCGGTGCGACCTCGACCACGAAGCGCACCGCGTCGCCATCCACGTTGAGCGCCCGCACCACACCTGCGGCCACGATGTCCTGTCCCGTGGCCGGATCGGTCACGGCTTTCAGAGCGGCCAAAACCGCGTCACGTGTCAACGCCACGGTCAGTCCTGTCCCTTGATGGTGCCTGTCACCACATGCTCGAGATCAAGCCCGTCGATGGTCAGCACCACCTTCGCCTCGAAGGTCTTGCCACTTGTCTCGGCACCGCGCATCGCCTCTTCGATGGCCTGTTGGGACGTGACCCCAACCTGCTTGAGAAACTTGCGCATGGACATGTTGAAATCGTCGCTCATCGGTTCTCTCCCCTTTGGCACCGCCCGTTCGATGCGAGCTAGAGCGTTGACGGGTGTAAGCCAGCGCCTTTAGGCTTTCAAGCGAGGAGGCGCACAGCATGACCGCGACCCGTCCACTTTGGTGTCTTGCCCTGTCCCTGATGCTGGGCAGCCTGGCAGCGCTGCCTGTGGCCGCACAGGACAAGACGTTCACGCTTGAGGCACCAGCGGCCCTGGTTGACTCCGGATTGCTCAAATTCATCCTGCCAAGGTTCACGCTCAAGACCCAGACGCGCATCACGCTGACCGAACCCGGCGCCGGGGCGGATGCACGGTTTGGAGACAGCGGCATCGTGGCCTTTGCAGGTCTGGATACGGTCTGGAAATTCGACGCAGGCGACGATCCCGACGCCATGCGCTTTGCCGACTGGCTCCGCTCGGATGTGGGGCGCAACACGGTGGACAGCTATCAGGTCGACGGGGTCGCGCCCTTCACCTCCGAGATCAAGGTCGAAAAAGTGGTGGTCCAGATCACCTATGACGGCGATGCTTTGCGGGGCGAGGAAGTGTCCCTGACCCATTGCGGGCGCTGTCATGTGGTGAGCGACAAGAACCGCATGAATTCCATCGGCTCGACCCCGTCCTTCGCCGTGCTGCGCACGCTGCGCGATTGGGAAGACCGGTTTCAGGCCTTTTACGTGTTGAACCCGCACCCGGCCTTCACCCAGATCGAAGACGTAACCGACCCGTTCGACCCAACCCGCCCGTCGCCGATTGCAGCGGTCGAGATGACGCTGGACGATCTGGAGAACATCATGGCCTTCGTTCAGGGCATCGCGCCTGCGGATTTGGGGCGGCCAGTTCAGTCGATGCAGGACTGAGGGTAGACCGCCTAACGGAAGGCGTTCCCCCGCGATTTCGAAATCGCGACAAGCGCGTTCGAACGCGCTTGCCCGCTCAATGATCCTTGCGTTTCGAGTACGGCGTCTCGTTCAGGTAATCATCGGTCGTGCGCGGGATGCGCGGCTCGCCCAGCGCAAAAGGGTTGTTCTGCGAATGGTACTGCGCCTGAATCCGGCAATTGTCGCACATCTGGATCATCTTCGCCGCATCGCTGGTGGCGAACATGGAATGCTTGCCCGCCAGTTTCTCGGTGATCTTCTCGATGGTCGATTTCACCCCGAACAGCGCGCCGCACTCGATGCAGGCGAAGGGTTCCTCCTCGTTCAGCACCACCTGGCTGAACGCCGCATCGGTGAGGTTCATGCGCGGCTCAAGCGTGATCGCGGTCTCCGGGCAGATCGTGGCGCAAATCCCGCATTGCAGGCAGGCGTCCTCTTGAAACAGCAATTGCGGCAGGTCCGGGTTGTCACCCAGCGCGCCGGATGGACAGAGCGACACGCAGCTCAGACACAGAGTACAGGCGTCGGTGTTGACCAGCACCGCGCCGTAGGGCGCGTTTTCCGGCAGGGGCAGGATCTCGGCCTCGGGCATCATGGCCTTCGCGGCAACGCGGGCCACCTGACGCCGTGTGCCGATAGGCAGGCTGGGCGAGGCC
The DNA here is from genome assembly GCA_030428355.1 of Alphaproteobacteria bacterium. GTDB lineage: Bacteria > Pseudomonadota > Alphaproteobacteria > Rhodobacterales > Rhodobacteraceae > Marivita. Next base: position 26,657 of record JAUIBL010000035.1, read on the forward strand.
ACCGGTTTGGGCGCAGCACCGTCATAGAGGTGGTCACTCAAAGCGTCGGGATCGACCATGTCGATCACCTGCACCCGGTCCCCACCCGACAGGGCATTGGCCAGCATCGCCTCATGTTCGGGCGTGTCCCGCTCGGTGCGCGGGGCCAGCAGCACGTCGACCGACGCAAAGCCACAGCTCAGCGCGGCCATCATCTCGGCATGGCCAAAGGCGGCAAGGCTGTCCATGGCAAAGGGGATCACGTCCGCAGGCAGGCCCCGGCCAAAACGTGCCGCAAGGCTGATCATCTCTCCCCCATGGTCCGCGTCATGGACCAGAAGGCGCGGGGCGGTGCCACCGGCTTTCCGATAGGTCGAGGACAGCGCATCCAGCCGCCGGAACACCGCCGACACCGGCGGCGCGTCATAGGCGATGGCGCCTGACGGACAGAGCGCGGCACAGGCCCCGCAGCCCGCACAGATCATCGGATCGATGGCCACGTGATCGCCAGCCGATGTGATCGCCCCGGTCGGGCAGATGTTCAGACATTTCGAACAGCCCGTCTGTTCCGCGCGGCTGTGGGCGCACAATGCAGGTTCCAGCGCGATATAGAGCGGCTTTTCGAACGTGCCGACCATCTGCGCCGCTTCGGCCAGAACCGACGCTACGGCCACCGGCTGGCGCGGATCGGCGCGTAGGTAGCCTTCGCGCTTGTGGGGGGCTGGCACCATGGCGGGATCGCCTGTCAGATCAACCACCAAATCGCATTCCGACACTGCGCCATCCTTGGGGTCGCTGAAACCAAACGCTCCCCGCCCGCCGGGCAGCAGTTGCGAAAACCCGTCGATCCGCACCTCGAACTGGCCCAGCGCGCCGGTCAGGTTGCGCACCCGCCCACGCACCACGTCAAAGCGACGGTCCAGCGGCACATCCGCGGCATCCGTCTGCATCACGGTGACCGCCAGCGTGTCACAAAGCTGGGCCGCTGCCGCGAACACGGTCTCTCCCCCGCCGACGATCAGACAGGTGCCTTCGCTGACCACGTCGACCACCTTGGCCACCGGCAGGCTGAGCGCCGCCTCGGCAGCCAGCGCCGCCTGTTTCGGCCCCGCTTTGGCGCTCTGATCGCTCCACCCGGCGCGGTCGCGAATGTCGACAAAGCCGGGCGTATCGACGCCCAATTCCTCGGCCAGCATCTCGAAAAACGCAGATTCCTGCGCACAAGCGATCATGACGTCGCCCGCCTCGATCGCCTTTGCGGCGGTTTCGGCCTGCGTGCCGCAGAGGTTGGTATAGACCTTTGACGGATCAAGCGATGTCGCATCGCCGATGGCGGTGGCGTCGACGGTCTGGCTGCCAAGGCAGTCACAAAGAAGCAGTCTGGTTCCCATGTTGGCCCTTTCGCGGCGGTTGCCTGCGTGGTCTCTTGTCGTTGGTTGATGTTTGGTCATACCCAAGGGCTATGCTAGGCAGATGTCAACCGCGCCTGTGTCGCCGGATTGGGAGGAGTTCAGTGTGACCACGACAGACAGCCGTTCCATCGAGATGCCGGTGGGCGTTGTGATGCAGCGCCGTCCCGGCGTGACCCGCTGGCAGAAATGGGCCTACGCCACCGTGGCCCTGCTGCCCGGTGCGGGGCCTGCCCATTGGAAACTGTTGCGCGAAGACGGCGATATTTCCGAATTCCATGTCGGCTCCCGCAACCTGATCCTGTGGCGCACCGATGCCGAGGCCTATCGCATCGGGCTCGCGGAAAAGACGGTCTGCGCTTATGTGGTTCTGCAACCCGGCGAGGACGACTGGCCCTACAAGGTCAAGTTGATCACCGCCAACCCGCATGAGGCGATGCAATATGCCGATGGCGGCGAAGACCTTGTGGAGAAGGTGCCGATGCCTCCGGCGCTTGTCGCTTGGGTGCAGGACTGGACCGATCAGCATTTCGTCGAAGAACCCTTCGTGAAACGCAAGCGCAAACGGTATTTGGAGGACAAGGTCGAGGACGGCATCGGCGATCCGCGCATCGCACAGCTCAGCGATGTCTACCGCGCGCCATCCCATGCGCGGAAGGCGCGCAAGTCATGAGCCGGGGGTCGGATTTCTGGTCCCGCCGCAAGGCGCGGGTCGAGGCCGAGGAAGCCGAAGAGGCCCGCAAGGCCGAAGCGGCCGAGGTCGAAGCCAAGCAGAAACAGCTCGAGGAAAAGACCGATGCCGAGATCCTCGAGGAATTCGGCCTGCCCGACCCGGACAGTCTGGAACCCGGTCAGGACATCGCGGGCTTCATGAACAAGGCGGTGCCCGAACGTCTGCGCCGCCGGGCCATGCGGCAGCTTTGGCGGCTCAATCCGGTGCTCGCCAATCTGGACGGGCTGAATGATTACGACGGCGATTTCACCAATGCCGCAACCGACGCGCCGGGGGTCAAGACGGCCTATCAGGTGGGCAAGGGATTGCTGCGCCATGTGCAGGCGCTCGAAGAACAGGAACGCGCCAAATCGGGTGAACACTCCGGTGAAGGCATTGAAGCCCCACAGAATCTGTCGGAAATCGCGACATCTGCGGACGACCCTGCTCAGCTTGCGGAAACTGCACCAATTCCGGAAAATATGCAGAAAAATGCAAATTCTGCATCCGCATCTGCGACCATGGTCTTAGACCCGGACAACCGGTCTGAATATGCCGATGGCACACCATTGGATACAGTAACGGTGGAACCCCCGCGTCCTCGCCGGATGCGATTCAAGATTGAAAGCGAGTCAGGATGACAATGAGCGCGGCTCAGACCTCGCCATCGGTGTCGGAAGAAGACCGTCTTCGGGCGGATCTCTACAATTATCTTGGCCTGATCCTGTCCGCGCCTCCGGATGTGCTGTTGCTGTCCCAGACCGCCGGTCTGACGGGCGACCAGACAGAGCTGGGTCAGGCGATCACACGGCTTGCCGAGTGTGCGCAGACAACGAAACCGGAACAGGCCGAGCGCGAGTTCAACAAGCTCTTCATCGGCTTGGGTCGGGGTGAATTGCTGCCCTATGCCAGTTTCTACCTGACCGGCTTCCTTCACGAGAAACCGCTGGCCGTGCTGCGCAGCGATCTGTCCGCGCGCCGGATCGAACGTGCGCCCAACGTGTACGAACCCGAAGACAACATCGCGACCCTGATGGAAGTGATGGGGGGTCTGATCGTCGGGCGGTTTTCCGAACCGTCCTCGCTTGAAGATCAAAAGACGTTCTTCAACCGGCACATCGCGCCTTGGGCGGGACATTTCTATGCCGACCTCGAAACCGCGAAAACGGCGATGCTCTACAGCGCCGTCGGGTCCGTGGGCAAGGCCTTCATGACCATCGAACGCGAAGCGTTCAGACTGACCCCGGCCTGAGCCGGGATTACACCTGACGGGCAACCGTCGCCCTGTGGCCGATGCGCCGCACCAAACCGAAAGAAGGGAGGAACTTTCCATGACCAAGAAAAACGAGGCGACCGCGAGCCGCCGTGATTTTCTGAAACTGGCAGGCACCGCAGCCCCGGCTGCTGTGGCGGCCGTTGCCGTGTCGGGCACCGAAGCCGAAGCCTCGGATGCTCCCGTCGCCAGCGGCCGGATGCAGGATACCGCGCACACCCGTGCCTATCTCGACAGCGCCCGGTTCTAACGCCGCGGTCATCACCCCCTCTGCATGCCGGCCCACCCTGCGTGCAGATTGCAACCCAGCCAAAGGCGCATCGCGCCACAGGTAGCCAAAGAGGGACACCATGCTCAGAAAGAAAACCGGAGGGCTGACACGGCGCGCTGCGCGAACCGGCCTGATCTCGGAAATCTCGAACAAATCCGTCGACCGGCGCGCGTTCCTGCGCGGATCGGGCCTTGCCATCGGTGGCCTTGCCGCCATCAGCGCAACAGGTGGCGCGGTCACGCAGGCCAGCGCCCAATCCGCCGTCAACGGCGCGGTTCAGACCGTCAAATCCGTCTGCACACACTGCTCGGTCGGCTGTACCGTCGTCGCCGAAGTCAGCAACGGCGTCTGGATCGGTCAGGAACCCGGTTGGGACAGCCCGTTCAACCTTGGTGCGCACTGCGCCAAAGGGGCCGCTGTCCGCGAGCACGCCCACGGTGAGCGCCGCCTCAAGTACCCGATGAAGAAAGAGGGTGGTGAGTGGAAGCGCATCTCGTGGGAACAGGCGATCAACGAGATCGGTGACAAGATGCTTCAGGTCCGCGACGAAAGCGGCCCGGATTCGGTCTACTGGCTCGGTTCTGCCAAGCACAACAACGAACAGGCGTACCTCTTGCGCAAGTTCGCCGCCTACTGGGGTACGAACAACATCGACCACCAGGCGCGGATCTGTCACTCGACCACCGTTGCGGGCGTTGCGAACACATGGGGCTATGGCGCCATGACCAACAGCTACAACGACATCCACAACAGCCGCGCGATCTTCCTGATCGGTGGCAACCCGGCCGAAGCGCACCCGGTGTCCCTGCTCCACATCCTCAAGGCGAAAGAGCAGAACAACGCGCCGGTCATCGTCTGCGACCCGCGCTTCACCCGCACGGCAGCCCATGCCGACGAGTATGTCCGCTTCCGTCCCGGCACCGACGTGGCGCTGGTCTGGGGTATCCTGTGGCACATCTTCGAGAACGGCTGGGAAGACAAGGAGTTCATCCGTACCCGTGTCTGGGGCATGGACCAGATCAAGGAAGAAGTCGCCAAGTGGAACCCCGAAGAGGTCGAGCGCGTCACCGGCACACCCGGTTCGCAGCTTGAGCGGGTGGCCCGCACGCTGGCCAACAACCGTCCCGGCACCGTGATCTGGTGTATGGGTGGCACCCAGCACACCAACGGCAACAACAACACCCGCGCCTACTGCATCCTGCAGCTTGCCCTTGGCAACATGGGCACCTCGGGTGGCGGCACCAACATCTTCCGCGGCCATGACAACGTGCAGGGCGCAACCGACCTCGGTGTTCTCGCCGACACCCTGCCCGGCTATTACGGTCTGGCTCCGGGATCGTGGGCACACTGGGCCCGCGTCTGGGAAGAAGATCTGGATTGGCTGAAAGCCCGCTTCTCGCAAGAGACGGTCGGCGAAACCGCCATGATGAACCTGACCGGCATCCCGGTCTCGCGCTGGATCGACGGTGTTCTGGAAGACAAGGAAAACCTCGATCAGCCCGACAACACCCGTGTGATGGTGCTGTGGGGCCACGCGCCCAACTCGCAGACCCGTCTGCCGGAAATGAAGACGGCGATGGAAAAGCTCGACACGCTGGTCGTGATCGATCCGTTCCCGACCGTGTCCGCTGTGCTGCACGACCGCACCGATGGCGTCTACCTGCTGCCGGCAACCACGCAGTTCGAGACATATGGCTCGGTCACCGCGTCGAACCGGTCGATCCAGTGGCGCGAAAAGGTCATGGACCCGCTCTTCGAATCGAAGACCGACCACGAGATCATGGGCCTCTTCGCGCAGAAGTTCGGCTTCCACGACCGCATCTTCCGCAATATCAAGATCGAAGACGACGGCGTGACCCCGAACATCGAAGACATCACCCGCGAGTTCAACCGTGGCATGTGGACGATCGGCTATACCGGCCAGTCGCCCGAGCGGATGCGTCTGCACATGGAAAACCAGCACACCTTTGACCGCACCACGCTGCGGGCTGTGGGTGGTCCGGCCGATGGCGATTTCTACGGCATGCCATGGCCCTGCTGGGGCACACCCGAGATGAAGCATCCGGGTACGGCAAACCTCTATGACATGTCGCTGCCGGTCTCCAAAGGTGGTCTGACCTTCCGGGCACGCTTCGGCGTCGAGAAGGACGGTGACAACCTGCTGGCGGAAGGCGTCTATTCGCAGAACTCGGAAATCCAGGACGGATACCCCGAATTCACCATGCAGATGCTGATGGATCTGGGCTGGGATGGCGACCTGACCGCCGAGGAACGTGCCGCGATCGACGCCGTGGGCGGACCGAAAGCCAACTGGAAGACCGACCTCTCGGGCGGCATCCAGCGGGTGGCGATCAAGCACGAATGCGCGCCCTTCGGCAACGCCAAGGCCCGTGCCGTCGTGTGGACCTTCCCGGATCCGGTGCCGCTGCACCGCGAACCGCTCTACACCAACCGCTACGACCTCGTGGCCGACTACCCGACCTACGAGGACAAGAAGTTCTGGCGTGTGCCGACAATGTACAAGTCGATCCAGGCCAAGGATTTCTCGGCGGATTACCCGATCATCCTCACCTCAGGCCGATTGGTCGAATACGAGGGTGGTGGCGACGAGACACGGTCGAACCCGTGGCTGGCCGAGCTGCAGCAGGACATGTTCATCGAGATCAACCCGCGCGACGCCAACGATCTGGGTGTGCGTGACGGGGCACAGGTCTGGGTGGAAGGCCCCGAAGGCGGCAAGGTCAAGGTCATGGCCATGCTGACCGAACGGGTCGCTCCGGGTGTGGCGTTCATGCCGTTCCACTTCGGTGGGCACTTCCAGGGTGAAGACCTGCGGGGCAAGTACCCGGAAGGCGCCGACCCCTATGTGCTGGGTGAATCGACCAACACCGCGCAGACCTACGGGTATGACTCGGTGACCCAGATGCAGGAAACCAAAGCAACGCTTTGCAAGATCATGGCAGCGTAAGGAGGAGAACAAGACAT
>JAUIBL010000036.1 GCA_030428355.1 Alphaproteobacteria bacterium
CCGATGAAGGACTTTGGCTACGACGTCAGCGATTATTGCGACGTTGACCCGATGTTCGGATCGCTGGCCGATTTCGACGTGCTCGTGCAAACGGCGCACCGCTTGGGCATCCGGGTGATGATTGACCTCGTGCTGTCGCACACCTCGGATCAGCATCCGTGGTTCCAGCTCAGCCGGTCGAGCCGCGACAACGAGAAAGCCGACTGGTATGTCTGGTCGGACCCCAAAGAAGACGGCACGCCGCCCAACAACTGGCTGTCGATCTTTGGCGGGTCGGCCTGGCAATGGGACGCGCGGCGCGAGCAATATTATCTGCACAATTTCCTGACCTCGCAGCCGGATCTGAACTTCCATAACCCGGATGTGCAGCAGGCGCTTCTGGATGTGACGCGGTTCTGGCTGGATCGCGGTGTCGACGGCTTCCGCCTCGATACGATCAACTTCTATTTCCACGACAAGGACTTGCGCAGCAATCCGGGCCTGCCCAAGGAAAAGCGCAACGCCAATATCGCGCCTTCGGTGAACCCGTATAACCATCAGGAGCACCTTTATTCCAAGAACCAGCCCGAAAACCTGGCGTTTCTCGAACGCTTCCGGGCGCTGCTGGATGAGTATCAGGGCACCACGTCCGTGGGCGAAGTCGGCGACGCGCAGCGCGGGCTCGAAATCATGGGTGAGTACACCAAGGGCGAGAACCGCGTTCACATGTGCTACGCGTTCGAATTCCTGTCTGGCGTGGAACCGACCGCTGACCGGTTTGTCGAGGTGCTGGGGCAGGTGGACGACGTCGCCTCGGACGGTTGGGCCTGCTGGGCGTTCTCCAACCACGACGTCACGCGCCACGCCTCGCGCTGGAACCTGTCGCCGGCCGCGCAGCGCCTTTTTGCGACGCTGATGATGTGTCTGCGCGGATCCGTCTGTATCTATCAGGGCGAAGAGCTGGGCCTGCCCGAAGCCGAGGTCGGGTTCGAGGATCTGCAGGACCCCTACGGCATCCAGTTCTGGCCCGAATACAAGGGCCGCGATGGCTGCCGCACGCCGATGGTCTGGGAGCCGTCGAACCAGAATGGCGGCTTCACATCCGGCAAGCCCTGGTTGCCGGTCAGCCATGAGCACCTGAACCGCACCGTGGCGCATCAGGAAGACGACCCGGCGGCGATCCTGCATCACTACCGCCGCGCCATCGCCTTCCGCCATGCGCAGCCCGCGCTCGCCAAGGGAGTTCATGACGGCGTGAAAAGCACCGGCACCATTGTGCATTTCACACGCAGCCATGAAGGCTCGACCATCTTCTGCGCCTTCAACCTGAGCGACCAGCCCGCGACGATGGACATGCCGACGGGCAACTGGGCGCAGATCGGTCTGGAACTGGGGAGCGCCGGACCGCAGGCGGACGGTAAATTGCATCTCGGCCCGTGGCAGCCTTGCCTCGCGCTGAACATGAAGTCCTGGGAATGACAGGATGAGGGAGGGACAGTCATGGCCAATCTGAAGCTGACGAATGTCGAAAAGACCTATGCGGGCGCGGTCAACGTGCTCAACAATATCAATCTCGACATCAAGCAAGGAGAGCTGATCGTCTTTGTCGGCCCCTCCGGCTGTGGCAAGTCCACACTTCTGCGGATGATCGCCGGGCTGGAAAAGATCACCGGCGGCACGCTCGAGATCGACGGGCAGGTGGTGAACGACATGCCCCCCGCGATGCGCGGCATTGCCATGGTGTTCCAGTCCTACGCGCTTTATCCGCACATGACGGTGCGCGAGAACATGAGCTTTGCTCTCAAGATCGCCAAGAAACCGCAGTCGGAAATCGACGTGGCCGTAAACCGGGCGGCCAAGATGCTGCAGCTCGATCCCTATCTCGACCGCCTGCCGAAGGCCCTGTCGGGTGGCCAGCGCCAGCGGGTGGCGATTGGCCGGTCGATCGTCCGCGATCCCAAGGTTTATCTGTTCGATGAACCGCTCTCGAACCTCGATGCGGCGCTGCGCGTCGCCACCCGGATCGAGATTGCGCAACTCAAGGAACAGATGCCCGAAAGCACGATGATCTACGTGACCCATGATCAGGTCGAAGCGATGACACTTGCCTCCCGCATTGTCGTTTTGGCCAACAAGGGGATCGCGCAGGTCGGGGCGCCGCTGGAGCTGTATGAGCGACCCAACAGCGAATTTGTGGCGCAGTTCATCGGCTCACCGTCGATGAACCTGCTTCCGGGGGAAATTGTCGGCACCGGCGCGCAGACCACGATCAAGATGGCGGGCGGTGGTACGGCGGTCTCGGACTATCCAACCACCGAGGCCGATATGGGCCTCAAGGTCAATGTCGGGGTGCGGCCCGAGGATTTCCTTGAAACCGATGGCGATTACATCTTCGAAGGCAAGGTGAACATCACTGAAGCCCTGGGCGAGGTGACGCTGCTGTACTTTGAGCCGCAAGGCAATGTCGATCCGGTGATCGGCAAACTGCCCGGCATCCACGCTGATCTGCGTGGCAAATCCGTTCGCTTGGGCGCGTCATCGGACAAGGTGCATGTGTTCCACAACGGGGTGTCGCTGCTTTATCGGTAAGAGCGCAGATGAAAAACCGGGCCCGCCATAGGCAGGCCCGGTTCTGTTTGTCCGGAGTGGTGTGAAGCCGCGACTGTCAGGCCGCTTTGTTCTTCTTTTTCTTGCCTTTGGCTTTTGTTTTCTTTGTCTTGGCCTCTGATGCCTTTTTGCCGGCCTTCTTTTTCTTGGCCTTGGTATCTTTCTTCTTCTTCTTTTTGGACGCGTCAGCCGTCTTTGACTTTTTCTTCTTTGTCTTGGGTTTGTCCTTGGCTTTGGCCTGGCCTTTGCCCTTCTTCGCCTTGGTTTTCTTCGGCGTTTGATCTTCTGCCGGGGTCAGTTCGTCTTCCAAAGGAAGCGCTGCCGTCGGCAACATGACAACCACATCTGCCGCAGGCGAGGATGCTTCGGCCGCGCCCGTTTCCGCGTCGGTAGCCGCCGCTGGCACAGGGTTCGAAGTAGTGGTCAGACCCATCTGTGCAAGGGCCTGTCGCCACGCGGCAAGGCGTGCGTCGGTAACGCCCGGAATAGATGTCAATGTGGTTGGATCAGCCGCTGCCAATGCAGTGCAATCAACGATGCCGGCTGCTTCGAGCCGTTTCGCCAGTGCCGGTCCAATGCCGTTGATGTCGGTGAGTGCCGTCATGATCGTGGGTCCCTCAAAATGAGTCAGGCCGCTTTTCTGAGCGCCTTCTTGGCTTGTTTCAGTTTCTTCTCCTGCCGCGCGACCTTTGCTTTGCGGCGCTTCACTTCGGCTTTCAAGGCTTTGATTTTCCGCGATTTTGCCAAGGTTTCAGTCCTTCTTGTCCGTCTTGGATGTGTCGGTGTCATGCTCTTTGAGGAACCCCCGAATGAAGCGTCGGATTTCGCGCGCGGCGCTTGTGTCCAGCGCGTCGCAAAGGTCGACAAAGGCGTCACGGTCATCTCTCGCGATGCGAATGATCAACTGGCCGTCCTTGCGCTGCTTCTTGGATTTGTCGGATTTTCCCAACTTGGCGGTCTCCTGTCAGAGCCATAATGTGTTACGACAAAGTAATAACAATGTATATACATTAATTCCTTCTGCCAGCAGGCACTTTGCCTGAATCCTGTGTCGATTGAAGGCATCCGGGCAGCATCAAATGCTCAACTCAATTATGTTCCCTGTATGTTCTCACTTTTCGATTGGAGAATTTGCAGCGGTCCACTATGTGTTAACCATCCGGATCGGGGGACCACATGGCCGAATTGAAGAACATCGAAGTGCGTGGCGCACGCGAGCACAACCTCAAGAACATCGACGTGGACATTCCGCGCGATCAGCTTGTGGTGATCACCGGCCTGTCCGGGTCGGGCAAGTCCTCGCTGGCCTTCGACACGATCTATGCCGAAGGTCAGCGACGCTACGTGGAATCCCTGTCGGCCTATGCGCGCCAGTTCCTCGACATGATGGAAAAGCCGGATGTGGATCACATCTCCGGCCTCAGCCCGGCGATCTCGATCGAACAGAAGACGACGTCGAAAAACCCCCGGTCGACCGTCGGCACGGTGACCGAGATCTACGACTACATGCGTCTGCTCTTTGCGCGCGTCGGCACGCCCTACAGCCCCGCCACCGGCCTGCCCATCGAGGCGCAGCAGGTGCAGGACATGGTGGACCGCGTCATGGCGATGGACGAGGGCACCCGCGCCTATCTGCTGGCGCCCATCGTGCGTGACCGCAAAGGCGAGTACCGCAAGGAATTTCTGGAACTGCGCAAGCAGGGCTTCCAGCGGGTCAAGGTGGATGGGTCTTTCTACGAGTTGGACGAACCGCCCACGCTCGACAAGAAGTTCCGCCACGACATCGACGTGGTGGTGGACCGGCTTGTGGTGAAAGAAGGGCTGGAAACCCGGCTGGCCGACAGTTTCCGCACCGCGCTGAATCTGGCGGACGGGATTGCGATCCTTGAAACAGCCCCCAGCGAAGGCGAGCCGGAGCGCTTTACCTTCTCCGAACGCTTTGCCTGCCCGGTCAGCGGGTTCACGATCCCGGAAATCGAACCGCGCCTCTTTTCCTTCAACGCGCCCTTCGGGGCCTGCCCGGATTGCGACGGTCTGGGGGTCGAGTTGTTCTTCGACGAACGGCTGGTTGTACCTGACGCCACGCTCAAGATCGCAGATGGCGCGCTGGCACCGTGGCGCAAAGGCAAATCGCCCTATTTCCTGCAGACAATCGAAGCGCTGGCCAAACATTACGAGTTCAACAAGAACGCCCGCTGGAAGGACCTTGATGCGCATGTTCAGCAGGTGTTCCTCTACGGGTCCGGCGAAGAAGAAATCCTGTTCCGTTACGATGAGGGCGGGCGTGTCTATCAGGTCACGCGCACCTTCGAAGGGGTGATCCCGAACATGGAGCGCCGCTACCGCGAGACCGACAGCAGTTGGATCCGCGAGGAATTCGAACGCTACCAGAACAACCGCTCCTGCGGCACCTGCGGCGGTTATCGCCTGCGGGAAGAGGCGCTGGCGGTCAAGATCGCGGGCCTGCATGTGGGGCAGGTGGTCGAGATGTCGATCAAGGAGGCCTACGAGTGGTGCAAGACCGTTCCGGACCACCTGACCAACCAGAAGAACGAAATCGCCAAGGCGATCCTCAAGGAAATCCGCGAACGGCTGGGTTTCCTGAACAATGTGGGCCTTGAATACCTGACCCTGTCGCGCAACGCGGGCACGCTGTCGGGTGGGGAAAGCCAGCGTATTCGTCTGGCAAGCCAGATCGGATCGGGCCTGACCGGGGTTCTGTATGTTCTGGACGAACCCTCCATCGGCCTGCATCAGCGCGACAATGACAGGCTGCTGGGCACGCTGAAATCCCTGCGGGATCAGGGCAATACGGTCATCGTCGTCGAACATGACGAAGAGGCGATCCGTGAAGCGGATTATGTCTTCGACATCGGCCCCGGTGCCGGCGTGCATGGCGGACAGGTCGTCTCGCATGGCACCCCCAAAGAGGTGTCCGAGGAGCCGGCCTCGCTCACCGGGCAATACCTGAGCGGAGCGCGCGAGATCGCGGTGCCGGCGGAACGGCGCGCAGGGAAGAAGGGCAAGTCGATCACCGTGGTCAAGGCGACGGGCAACAACCTGCAGAACGTCACCGCGGAATTTCCTCTGGGCAAGTTCGTCTGCGTGACCGGTGTGTCGGGCGGCGGCAAGTCGACCCTGACGATCGAAACCCTGTTCAAAACCGCCTCCATGCGCCTGAACGGCGCGCGCCAGACCCCTGCACCCTGCGAGACGATCAAGGGGCTGGAGCATCTGGACAAGGTTATCGACATCGACCAGCGACCCATCGGGCGCACGCCACGCTCCAACCCGGCGACCTATACCGGTGCCTTCACCCCGATCCGCGACTGGTTCGCGGGTCTGCCCGAAGCCAAGGCGCGCGGCTACAAGCCGGGTCGCTTCAGCTTCAACGTCAAGGGGGGCCGCTGCGAGGCCTGTCAGGGCGACGGCGTCATCAAGATCGAGATGCACTTCCTGCCGGATGTTTACGTGACCTGCGAGACCTGCAAAGGTGCGCGCTACAATCGCGAGACATTGGAAATCAAGTTCAAAGGCAAGAGCATAGCCGACGTTCTTGATATGACTGTCGAAGACGCGCAGGAGTTCTTCAAGGCGGTGCCAAGCATCCGCGAAAAGATGGACGCGCTGGTGCGCGTGGGTCTCGGCTACATCAAGGTCGGCCAGCAGGCGACGACGCTCTCGGGCGGCGAAGCGCAGCGCGTGAAGCTGTCGAAAGAGCTTGCAAAACGGTCGACGGGGCGCACGCTCTACATTCTTGACGAGCCGACAACAGGCTTACATTTCGAGGATGTACGCAAGCTTCTTGAAGTTCTGCATGAGCTTGTGGATCAGGGCAATTCGGTCATCGTGATCGAACATAACCTCGATGTGATCAAGACCGCCGACTGGCTGATCGACATCGGCCCCGAAGGTGGCGATGGTGGCGGGCAGATCGTGGCAACCGGCACCCCCGAAGAAGTGGCCGAGGTGGCGGCATCCCATACCGGGCGGTATCTGAAACCGATGCTGGACGCCAAGAAGCCCCTCGCAGCGGAATGACGGATCACGCGGCGCGGGCGGTCAGGGCCTGCGCCTCGTAGGTTTTCAGGATTGGCCGCGCCGCCTCCCATCCAGCCGCGTCGATGTCGGCCAGCTCGGGGAACAGCGTGATGATCTCGTCGCAGGCCTCTTCGGGAAAGGTATGACGCATCATCGGGCCGGGCAAATAGCTTTCCGAGAGCAGCCCGCTTGATGTCAGGATGTTGTGCTGATCGAACAGCAGATGCACATAGGTGACCGGCTGCCCCGTTTCCTCGCGGCGCACGGTCTTGTCGTTCACCAGGTCCTTGGCTTTGACCAGAACTTCGGATTCACCGAACAACAGCTCGGCCCAAATATCGCGCACCAGAACGCGGTGCTGCGGGGACAGCAACACATCTGCCTCGGCACCATAGCTGCCGGCGCAGATACGGATCGGTGCAAACTTGTCGGTCGCCACGATCTCGCGCGATCCGGCCCAACGGATCGGTTGTACGCCATTGTCCAACGTCAGAACCAGATCGCCGGGGCGCAGGTCTTCGACCGGGCGCGGGCCGGTCGGCGTGTCGATCAACGTGCCTGCCACAAAGCAGGGAAGCTGGTTGATCTGAACAATACCGGTGTCCTCCTGACCAACGCCGTTGTTGATCGTGTAGGTGAAGTAGGCGGTTTCGACGTCCCCATCGGAAAGGACGGTCAGGGTGCCATCGGCGTTGAGGATCACTGTCTGTCCCGAAGTCAGGGTGACCGACCCACCCGGGCCAACTGCAATCCCATTGATATGGGTGACCGTCAGCGTCCCCGCAGTCGTGCTGTCATTGTCCATCACGCTGATGGTTTTCGAGCTGTTCAGACCGACATTCGCGCTGTCGTCCTGCGCGATGATCGACGATTGAATCGACCCACCGGCAATCAGGAAGTTGGTGTCGTAGTTCGGGTCGGACGTATCAGCCACACCCAGCTTGATAGTGTTGGGCACACCCGGATTGACCGGAGCCACAAAGGTCAACGTGACGGTCAGACCGTCCATCTCGGTGTTGAACTGGTCGAGGGTGTTGTCCTTGTAGAGGTTCGGTGTGGTCGCGCTGTTGATGTTGCCGATGGAGGCCTGACCATTGCCGACCGCCACCGTTGCCTCAACACCGTTGACCCATACGCCTACGGTGTCGAGAAACGCTGAATTTACGAATTCCGGGTATTCGTCAGATGCGATGACAAAATCGACGGTGATGAAATCGCCCGCCGGTGTGAATACCACCTCAAGAAAGGCCGCATCAAAGGTGTTCCGGCCAGCCAGCGCGTCGAAATCCGGATCGCGATTGATGCCCGAGGTGTTGGTGCCGGTTGACCCGCTGATATTGGTGTTCAGTGTTCCCGAGTTGTTGGTGAAGTCGGCCACCAACCCGGTGGACATGATCACACCCGTATCTCCTGGCACCACACCCGGGGAGATGGCATTGCCGTTACTGTAAATCCCGGAGGACCGGAAGTCCCCGGAATATGTCGCACTGCTGACCGTGACGCCATTTCCGAAAATGGCATTGGCCATCTGCAACGCCGTGGCGTTGATGTTGATTGGTAGTTCCTGTGCGATGGGCATTGGGTGCCGCCTTGCCGTTGACCAGTTTCTTCACTGGTTTTGACCCGGCATGGCGGCGATCTTTTGTAGCAAGTACGTTAACTTTTGGGCATTTCCTTCGGCATTATCCACTATCTTTGGATAATTTGGGCACTCATCCGCGCCCGCGTTTTTCGAACCGGGGCAGCATGGCCGAGAAATCCTGCCCCTTGCCGTCTTCCTCTTCGACGAAGCGGCGATAAAGCTCAGTTGCGGCCTGTCCCAATGGGGTGTCCGCGTCCGAGGCATCAGCCGCCTGCTGGCTCAAACGCAGGTCCTTGAGCATCAATTCCGCCGCAAAACCGGGGATATATCCGTTATCCGCAGGGCTTTTGGGGCCGATCCCCGGTGCCGGGCAATAGGCGTTCATCGACCAACTGTAGCCCGACGAGGTGCTCACCACATCGAACATCGCCTGCCGGTCCAGACCCAGCTTGTCGGCCAGGGCAAAGGCTTCGCAGGTGGCGATCATGGTCACGCCAAGGATCATGTTGTTGCAGATCTTCGCCGCCTGTCCGTTTCCGGACGCGCCACAATGGACAGATTTCTGCCCCATTGTCTCGAACAGGGGCAGGGCGGTCTGATACGCCTCGTCCGATCCGCCCACCATGAAGGTCAGAGTGCCCGCCGCCGCGCCGCCGATGCCGCCCGAGACCGGCGCGTCCAGCGGCAGCAAACCAGCCGCCTCGGCATCGCTTGCCACGGCGCGGGCGCTGTCCACATCCACAGTCGAACAATCCAGAAGCACCGCCCCCTTGCGCATCACCGGGATGACCTCGGCCGCGACGGCGCGCAGGATGTCGCCATTCGGCAGCATGGTGATCACCACGTCCGCATCCCGCGCGGCCCCCTGTGCGCTGGCCGCGTTCGACACACCGTCGACCGTCACGGTCGCCATGTCATACCCGGTCACATCATGCCCGTCTTTTGCCAGGTTCGCCGCCATCGGCGCGCCCATGTTCCCCAATCCGATAAACCCGATCTTCATGCCTCGCTCCTCCGTTCGAATGTCACGTTTTCGCCCTCAACCGGCTGCATCATCGCAGCCACCGCGTCTTGGGGCACCCCGGTCAGATCATGCGACCATTTCGGGGATTTGTCCTTGTCGATGATCGCCGCGCGGATGCCTTCGATGAAATCGCCATGCTCCATCGCGCGCGAGGTAAAGCGGTACTCAAGTTCCAAAGCGCGGCGGATGTTCAGCGTCCCGGCACGCAGCTCGTTCAGCATCTCAAGCGTGAACGCCATCGACAAGGGCGCATTGCGCGTCAGCTTGGCCAGCGCCTGCTGGGCAAAATCGCCCGGATCGGCCTGCAGGGTCGCGACGATCTCGGCAAGCGACCCGCTGGCGAAGAGGTGATCGATCTGCGCCCGGAGTGTGGCCAGACCAGCCTCCGGCGCAGGCTGTGCCGCCTCGATCAGAGCCGAGACATTGCCCTGCGCAGAGAGCGCGACTTTGATACCGTCCCATTGGCTCTCGGGGACGTAAAGATCGGCAAACCCGACATAGATCGCGTCGCCCGGACCCATGCGGTCCGCCGTCAGACCAAGATAGTCGCCAACCCGCCCCGGTGCGCGCGCCAGCAGGTATGACCCGCCGACGTCGGGGATCAGCCCGATGCCGCATTCCGGCATGGCAATCCGGGACGTGTCGCCCACCACCCGGTGCGACCCGTGGCAACCCACGCCGACACCGCCGCCCATGGTAAAGCCCTGAAGAAAGCTGACCACCGGCTTGGGATATTCGGACAAGAGCGCGTTCATCCGGTACTCGTCGCGCCAGAAGCGTTGGCCATAGGCGTAATCACCCGCGGTGCCGGTGGCGTACATTTCGGCAATGTCCCCCCCGGCGCAGAACGCCTTTTCCCCGGTCGCGTCGATCAGGACCAGCTTGACCGTCGGATCATCGCGCCAGCGCCACAGCGCGTCTTCGAGGGCCAGACACATGTCGTAGGTGAGAGCGTTCAGCGCCTTCGGGCGGTTCAGCGTGATGCGGCCGGCGTGGCCGTCCCTGCGAATGTCGATGTCGGTCATATCGGTCTGCTTTCACGTGTCTGGTGAGGGGGAAGGGGGCGCTGCCCCCGTCCGCCGCTGGCGGACTCCCCGAGGTATTTCGGGCCCAAAGAAGCCAGAGCGTCAGCGTGCCAGCATCTGCCGCGCCACGATCAGACGCATGATTTCGTTGGTGCCTTCCAGGATCTGGTGGACGCGCAGGTCGCGCACAAGCTTTTCGATCCCGTAATCGGCCAGATAACCATAGCCGCCATGCAGTTGCAGGCATTGGTCCACGACTTTTGACCCGGTTTCGGTGACGAACTTCTTGGCCATCGCGCAGAACTTGGTGGCATCCGGCGCGCCAGTGTCGAGTTTCCACGCAGCCTGTCGCAGGAAGGTCCGCGCGGCCTGAAGTTCGATCTCCATGTCGGCGAGGCGGAACTGCAGCGCCTGGAACTGGTCGATGGATTTCCCGAACGCCTTGCGCTCGGCCATATAGGCGAGGGTGGATGTCAGCCCGGTTTGGGCCGCTCCAAGCGAGCAGGCCGCGATGTTGAGCCGCCCGCCATCCAGACCCGCCATAGCGTATTTGAAACCCTGGCCTTCTTCACCGAGCAGGTTGTCGGCGGGGATCTTGCAATCGTCGAACTGCACCTGCCGCGTCGGTTGCGACCGCCAGCCCATCTTGTCTTCCAGTCCGCCGAAACTCAGCCCCGGTGTGCCGTCCTCGATCAGCACCGCCGACACACCCTTCGGTCCGTCTTCACCCGTGCGCACCATCGCGACGTAAAGGTCGGAATAGCCGCCGCCCGAGATGAACGCCTTGGTGCCGTTGAGCGTGTATCCCTCGTTTGTCCGCTCCGCCCGCGTCTTGAGCGCCGCTGCGTCCGACCCGCTGCCCGGCTCGGTCAGGCAGTAGCTTAGCACGGTTTCCATCGTCATCGCCTTGGGCAGCACACGCGCTTTCATTTCGTCGCTGGCGAAGGCGTCGATCATCTTGGCGCACATGTTGTGGATCGACAGGAACGCCGCGACCGACGGGCAGGCCATCGACAGCGCTTCAAAGACCAGTGTCGCGTCCAACCGGCTGAGGCCCGAACCGCCGCTCTCCTCGGAGACGTAAAGCCCCGCAAAGCCCAATTCCCCAAGCTGCGGCCAAAGCTCTTTCGGGATCGTGCCCTGCGCTTCCCAGTCACGCGCGTGAGGCGCGATATGCTCCTGCCCAAAGGCGTAGGCCATGTCGAAAATGGCGGTCTGTTCTTCTGTGAGGGCAAAATCCATCGCGCCGCTCCTCCCGTTGGATGCGTGAATTGAACAAGTGTTTAATTGCCAACTGTTTCAGGACTTTTGCAAAAGGTCAAAGCCCCTCGTGGAAGGCCTCGACAAGATGGCTGACAACGGCCTGCATCTGACCGTCCGCGTCCTTGCCTGCCGCTTTGGCCTCGGCCACCACAGCACGTTGCCGGGTTGTGGCATTGCCCTGCGCGACGATCTCGCGGGCATGTTCCAATTCTCGGTGGCAGCGCAGGATCCCGGCGTCTTCCTCGACCAGAGCAATCAGTTCCTCGGTCAGTTCAGCCATCGGCACGATCTCACCGCGGCCAAAGTCAATCAAACCATCGCTGACGCCGTAACGCTGCGCCCGCCAGCGGTTTTCGCGGATCAGGAACGGGTCATAGCGCCGCCACCGCTGGTTGCGCACCCGCAACCGCCACAGCATCCGCATGAGGCATTGATTGAGAGCGGCCAGCGTCAGTGTGTCCTCCAGCCGCGGCTGCACGTCCATGATGCGCGTCTCAAGCGTGGGAAAGCTGTGCGACGGGCGCAGGTCCCACCAGATCTTCGAGCTGTCCTCGATCACCCCAAGATCGACCAGCACCTGAACCGAGCGTTCGTATTCCGACCAGTTGTCAAATGTCGGGGGCAAGCCAGTGCGGGGCAGGTTGTCGAACACCGAGATCCGATATGAGGCCAACCCGGTGTCATCGCCCTGCCAGAAGGGCGAAGACGTGGACATCGCCAGAAGATGCGGCAGGAAATACGCCATCTGTCCCATCAGATCGGCCCGCAGCGCGTCATCGTCCAGACCCACATGCACATGCATGCCGCAGATCAGCATCCGCCGCACCACACCGCCCAACGCATCCTGCAGATCGTTGTAACGGTCCTTGTTGGTGTGATGCTGGTTCTTCCAGTCGCCGAACGGATGGCAGGAGGCAGCAATGGGGGCGAGGTTATACGCCTTTGCGCAACGGGCCACGGTGCTGCGCAAACGTCTGAGGTCGTCCCGCGCCTCGTTTATGTCAGCGCAGACCTTGGTGCCGATCTCGATCTGGCATTGCAGGAACTCGGGGCTTACCTGCTTTTCAAGCTCGGCGGCGCACGCTTCCATGAGCCCGTCGGGGGCCTGTGCCAGCGCCATGCTGTCGAGGTCCACCAACAGGTATTCCTCTTCGATCCCGATGCTGAATGGCGGTTCCTGCATGGCGCACCTCCCGATTGTGTTCCGACAGGATGACGGCTCGTGATGGGAAATGCAAAACCTGTTGCTGCGTCATTCTGGGCCGATGCGTTCAGGATGTCCCGCGCATCGTGTCCTCAAACAGCGCCTCAAACGAGGCCCCTGCCAATCCCAATGCAGCAAGCGCCGCCGCTTCGGTTTCCTGCACGATGGCGATCACGCCCTGGCTGGCGGACCAGCCGTTCCTGGCCAGCGCTGCTGCCCTGAGGGACAAGGGTGTATTGGCGAAATAGACCATGAGGGTTTCGGACTCGCGCATGGCCAGTTCCGCGCCTTTATGGGCCTGTAACTGCATGATCTGGACGAAATCCCGCTCCATGTCGGTGATCCGGCTGAGGTCGATCAGATGGCGTTGGCCGGGCCGTGCGTCCGGGTGTTGCGCGTAGGCCCCAAAGGCTTTCAGACTGTCGTCAACCCGCATCATGCCGGTGTAACGCACATAGACAAGGTTCAGGTCAGGCAGGATCTGGAACGTCGCAGGCATGGAACCTCAAACTAAAAAGGGCAGGAAAGACCCGCCCTTTTTCCGTGAAAAATCGCAGCGGATCAATCCATTGCCTTGAAGTTGAACTCGCCGCCTTCCTTGATCCCCGAGGGCCAGCGCGATGTGACCGTCTTGGTGCGGGTGTAGAACTTGAAGGCGTCGGGCCCGTGCTGGTTCAGATCGCCGAACACCGATTTCTTCCAGCCGCCAAAGGTGTGGTAGGCCAGCGGCACCGGGATCGGCACGTTGATGCCCACCATGCCGATATTGATCCGGTTGGCGAAGTCACGCGCCGCATCGCCATCGCGGGTGAAGATCGCGGTGCCGTTGCCGTATTCGTGGTCCATCGCAAGGTTGATGGCTTCTTCGTAAGAGCCTGCGCGCACGGTCGACAGAACCGGACCGAAGATCTCTTTCTTGTAGATGTCCATGTCCGGGGTCACGTGATCGAACAGGTGCGGCCCGACGAAGAACCCGTCTTCATAGCCCTGAAGGCTGAAGTCGCGGCCATCGACCACCAGCTTCGCGCCCTGATCGACACCTGACTGGATCAGGCCAAGAATGTTCTGCTTGGCAGCCGCCGTCACGACGGGGCCGTAATCCACGTCATCGCCTGCGGTGTAGGGACCGACCTTGAGCTTTTCGATGCGCGGCACCAGCTTTTCGATCAGGCGGTCGGCGGTTTCGTCACCTACCGGCACAGCGACCGAGATCGCCATGCAGCGTTCGCCCGCAGCCCCATAGCCCGCACCGATCAGCGCGTCGGCGGCCTGATCCATGTCGGCATCCGGCATGATGATCATGTGGTTCTTGGCACCGCCGAAACACTGCACCCGCTTGCCGTTGGCGCAGCCGGTTCCGTAGATGTATTCCGCAATCGGGGTCGAGCCGACAAAGCCGATGCTCTGGATCACCGGGTGATGCAGCAGTGCGTCCACGGCTTCCTTGTCGCCGTTGACGACCTGCAGGACACCTTTGGGCAGACCGGCTTCTTCCATCAGCTCCGCCAGCATCAGCGGTACCGACGGATCACGCTCGGACGGTTTGAGGATGAAGGCGTTGCCGCAGGCCAGCGCCGGGGCGAACATCCACATCGGGATCATGGCCGGGAAGTTGAACGGGGTGATCCCCGCCGTCACACCAAGCGGTTGCTTCATCGAATACATGTCGATGCCCGGACCTGCGCTGTCGGTGTATTCACCTTTGAGCAGTTCCGGCGCGCCGATGCAGTACTCGACCACTTCCAGACCGCGCTGCACGTCGCCCTTGGCGTCGGGCAGGGTCTTGCCATGCTCGCGGCTCAGCGCCTCGGCCAGCTTGTCCATGTCGCGGTTCAGCAGGCCGACAAACGCCATCATCACCCGTGCGCGGCGCTGCGGGTTGGTGGCGGCCCATGCGGGCTGGGCCTTGGCGGCAATCTCGACCGCCTTGGCGATCTCGTCGGTCGAGGCCAGCGGGACCTTCGCCTGCACTTCGCCTGTCGCGGGGTTGTAGACATCGGCAAAACGGCCCGAAGTGCCTTTGACGTGTTCGCCGCCAATGTAATGGGTCAACTCTTGCATGGAATCCTCCTCGTCTGGTTGGCGGCATCTTAGTCTTGCAAAAATGCGGATCAAAGGGGCAATATCCCAAATGGGTTTTGCAAAAATGCAAAGGTTTGGATGTGCAAAGCTGGGATGACCTGCGCATTTTCCTGTCTGTTGCGCGCCACGACACGCTGTCCGGGGCGGGCAGGGCGCTGCGCATGGACCCGGCCACAGTGGGCCGCCGTGTGGCCCGGCTGGAAGACAGCATCGGTCAGGCGCTGTTCGTGAAAAGCCCGCAAGGCTACACCCTGACCGAGGCAGGCACCCGCCTGATCGACCACGCCGAACGCGCCGAACAGGCGATGCAGGGCGCGGCTTCGGTCCTGACAGGAGAGGCGGGCACCCTGACCGGACAGATCCGCATCGGCGCGCCGGATGGCTGTGCGAATTTCGTGCTGCCGCGGGTGTTTGCCGATCTGTCAAAGGCCAATCCCGATCTCGACCTGCAGATCGTGGCCTTGCCGCGTGTGGTGAACCTGTCGCGGCGCGAGGCGGATATGGCGATCACCGTCAGCCCACCCACCGCGTCACGCCTGTCTTATCAACGCATCACCGACTACACACTGCACCTTGCCGCCAGCGACACCTACCTGTCCACGCGCCCGGCGCTCACATCCGTGGCAGATCTGCGGGATCACAGGATCGTCGGCTATATCCCCGACATGATCTTCGACAAGGAACTGGATTATCTGAGCGATCTGGGGATCGACCGGGTGCACCTGGCGTCGAACTCTGCCTCGGTTCAACTGCAACTTCTGCGCCAGCATGGCGGGATTGGCATCGCCCATGATTTTGCGCTGCCCTTTGCCCCCGGCGTGCGACGGGTGCTGACGGATGCTTTGTCGTTCACCCGCAGCTTTTACCTCGTCCGCCATGCCGAAGACCGCCGTCTTGACCGGATCACGCGCTTTGCCACCGCTCTGGCACACGGCGTCCGCGCCGAGGTCGTGCGATTGGAGGCGCTACTTTCAGGCACTTGACAGAACACGGGTCTGTGATGACGCTGAAGGGGCACAGGGACCGGAGGACAGACCATGCAAGTTCATCACATTCTCAAAAGCAAAGCCACCGACGCGGTTGTGACGGTGACATCCGGCACCAGCATTGCAGATGTGGCAAAGATCCTGACCGAAAAGCGCATCGGGACGGTGGTTGTGTCGGATGACGATCAGACCGCCCTCGGGATTCTGTCCGAGCGGGACATCGTGCGCGAGCTTGCCAACCGGGGCGCGTCCTGCCTGTCGGACACGGTGGACAGCTACATGACGCAAAAGCTTGTGACCTGCAGCCGCAATGACGATGCCGACCATATCCTCAGCCAGATGACCGAAGGCCGGTTCCGCCACATGCCGGTGGTCGAAGACGGCAAGCTGGTCGGGCTGATCACCATCGGAGACGTGGTCAAGGCGCGCCTGACCGAACTCGCGATGGAGCGCAATGCGCTGGAAGGCATGATCATGGGGCATTGACCCCGGATCGGACTTGGACTTGAACTCCGGCCCCCTTTGATGCCAGACAGGCGCAACTGACGACTTACCGGAGACTGCCCATGCGCATCGGTCTTTACCCCGGGACATTCGACCCGATCACCATGGGCCATATCGACATCATCCGCCGGGCGGCAGCGCTGGTGGATCGGCTTGTGATCGGCGTCGCCATCAATCGCGATAAAGGCCCTCTGTTCGATCTGAACGAACGTGTGGCGATGATCGAGGCGGAATGTGTGTCCCTGTCCGAACAGACCGGGATCGAGATCGTCGTTCATCCTTTCGAGAACCTGCTGATCGACTGCGCCCGCGATGTGGACGCGACGATCATCGTGCGCGGCCTGCGCGCGGTGGCGGATTTCGAATATGAATTCCAGATGGTCGGCATGAACCGGGCGCTGGATGACAGAGTCGAGACCGTGTTCCTGATGGCCGAGGCCCGCCATCAGGCGATTGCCTCGAAACTGGTCAAGGAGATCGCGCGGCTGGGGGGCGATGTGTCCAAATTCGTCACGGCCCCGGTACGGCAGGCGTTGATCGAGAAATTCGGCACAAAATAGCATTTGCCTCAAAGTGACGCTCTGGTCATTATGCTTGCATTAGACCGGAGATATTTCATGATTACAGTGTCTCAACTGGCCACGATGGCCGATCTTGTTTACGCAAGCGACACTCCGCAAACCTCGGGGCTTCCCGCAGGGATCAGGCGACTCGACAGGGCAATGCCGCCAAGGGCAACAGGGTTTTTGGGTGCCGTATATTCAGCCAATGGATACGCCGCGATCACCTTTCGTGGCACCGACAAAACCTCTGCCATGGATTGGATCCACAATGCCGGGTGCCATTCGATCCTCGCAACACAGTTCTCGGAAGCCATGGCATATGCCAGATCGGCGATTCAAAACCTGAGTTTGGATATACGCAGAACTTATGTATGCGGACATTCGTTGGGTGGTGGACTGACCAAGTATGTGACCCACAACCTGACGCAGGCTGGGTCGGCGCCACTTGCCGGAGTGTCGTTCAATGGTCCGGGATTGACCTCGGGCGCGTTCGAGCGCGGATTGGTCAGTATGCTGGGGATCGGCGCGACGGCGCTTCACTGGGCGCTGTCCCGTTCCGACACACCGACATCGTCAAGTTCAGCCCCGATCGCGAACGTGAACATCGTAGGCGACCTTGTCAGCCAGATCGGCAACTCGGCCGGGCGCATCCACAATATCCCGGCCGCAAACGGGGCTTCGGATCCGCTGAGTTGTCACTTGATGACAACGGTGATTCCGTCCGTGGCAAACAGCGCCTTAGGAAGCATGCGCGGTACGCAGATCGTCTGAGGCGACTTCGGAACATCCTGCTCCAGACCGGGTGAGGTCGTGGATGGCAGGTGTTCCGTTCCAGCCGTGACGGCGCGCGGCTTATCGGCCGTAGATCGCGCGCTGCGCAATCCGTTCCGCATCGCCGGGATAGATGTCGAGGTCCAGTGCCACATCAAGCGGCATCGACCGGATTTCCCAAACCGTGCGATGGTAGGCGGCCCGCTTTTGAAGACGGTCCCGCAGGGAAGACATGAAATGGGCCATGGATACGTCCTTTCCTTGCTCTATGGTCCTGTGCTGGCGGCCTGTTTGCGCTACCAGCTACAGGATTGAAGATAGACATGCTGCGCCGCAGAACAACTGACGGAGAGGAAGGCCCGCCTTGCATCCTGTGCAAGGGTCGGAACGGAAAAAGGCCGGGCGAAGCTGCCCGGCCTTTCTGTTTTACCGTTTGGTAAAAAAAACGATCAGATCAGCTTGCCCATTGCAACGGCAGTGTCCGCCATGCGGTTCGAGAAGCCCCATTCATTGTCGTACCAGCTCAGGATGCGCACCATGTTGCCGTCCATCACCTTTGTCTGGTCAGTGTGGAAGATCGACGAATGCGGGTCGTGGTTGAAATCCGACGATACCAGCTTCTTGTCGGTATAGCCAAGAATTCCCTTCAGCGGACCGTTCGCAGCGGTGCGGATCG
The DNA here is from genome assembly GCA_030428355.1 of Alphaproteobacteria bacterium. Lineage (GTDB taxonomy): Bacteria > Pseudomonadota > Alphaproteobacteria > Rhodobacterales > Rhodobacteraceae > Marivita. Next base: position 18,308 of record JAUIBL010000036.1, read on the forward strand.
CGTCGTTAATTTCCTCGACCGTTGTGTCGCGCGATGCGGTGAAGGTGAGGTCCACCACCGACACGTTCGGTGTCGGCACGCGGATCGCCACACCGTCGAGCTTGCCGTTGAGTTCCGGCAGCACAAGCCCTACGGCTTTGGCGGCCCCTGTTGAGGTGGGGATCATGCTCAGTGCCGCAGCGCGGGCGCGGTAGAGATCCTTGTGCATCGTGTCCAGCGTCGGCTGGTCGCCTGTGTAGCTGTGGATCGTCGTCATGAAGCCGCGCTCGATCCCGATGGTCTTGTTGAGCACATAGGCCACCGGTGACAGGCAGTTCGTCGTGCAGGAGGCGTTGGACACGATCAGATCATCGGCCGTCAGGCTGTCATGGTTGACGCCATAGACGATGGTCTTGTCCGCATCCTTTCCCGGTGCAGAGATCAGAACGCGGCTTGCGCCGTTTTCCAGATGCGCCTGACATGCGTCTTTGCTGGTAAAGATCCCGGTGCATTCCAGCACCACGTCCACATCCGACCAGGGGAGGTCGGCCGGATTGCGGATCGCGGTCACCTTGATCGGGCCGCGACCCACGTCGATCGTGTCGTCCGAAGTCTTTACCTCGACGGGGAAACGGCCATGCACACTGTCATATTGCAGAAGATGCGCGTTTGTCTCCACCGGACCCAAATCGTTGATCGCGATGACCTCGATGTCGGTACGGCCGGATTCGATGATCGCGCGCAGGATGTTGCGGCCGATGCGGCCAAATCCGTTGATGGCGACTTTGGTGCTCATGTGGATGCCCTCACTGGTTCGGACAGAAGGTTCTGCCGGGTTCCGTTACCGCTAACAAACAGAAGAGCGCGAAGCTGTCAAGCGATGCTCCGGTATCGCGTCACCGCCAGAACGCGATCCAGTCCAGCAGGTCGATCAACTTGGTGGCCAGAAATTTGAAGCCTGCGCCGCCGGTCAGAAAGGCGTCGATGCCAAGCCCACCCAGAACCAGCAATCCCAAGGCGATCGCAAGTGTATTGGTCATTCTGCCTGTGCCCCTCTGCTCTTGCGCGCAAGATGCCAGAGCCCGGTGCGCTTGTCACGCAGGCAACGCGTCGTGATTGGGCGGCAGGGCCATGAGATCTTCGATGAAAAGGCTGACAAAGGCCCCGCGTCCCGTGACCCCGGCCTTGCGGTAGATGCCGTTGAGATGGGCCTTTACCGTGCCTTCGGCGGTGCCGCGCAGTTCGGCGATTTCGGCGATCCCGAAGCCCTTGAGCGTGAAATGCGCCACATCGCGTTCGGATGGGGTCAGCGCCCATGTGTCGAACCGGGCCTCGACGATGTCATGAAAGGCCCCTGCGGCCAGCCCGAGCTGTTCCTCGAGATGCGCCTTCCGACGCAGCAGGGCGAAGAGATACCGGGTTTCGAAGACCACTCCGGCGATCAGGGCCAGAACCGCCAGCAATTCGATGACGAAATGGCTCGACAGGAACGCGGCAAGGCCCATGTCGACCCCGTCCACCGCCACGTCCCAGAGGAAGAATGCCGCGCAGAGGGTCTGCGCGACAATCAGGACCAGCAGCGATACGGGTCTGGTGGAAGTGGTCAAGGTCACGGCTCGGTCCTGGCTCCGTCCGGCACGGTCTTGACGCCGGTGATCATGGCGCGGGGCAGGTTCACGCCCGTCCGGCGGCTTTCCCAGATCACGGCCGCGACGTGCAGCACGATGGAAATCTCGGCCCAGGTTACCAAGGCCTCGTGGGCCTCTTCAACCCAGTCGACGCCCCAGAAGGCGTTTGTGGTCATCAGGTAGCCGGTCACGCCGATGAACAGCACGGTGCCCAGCAGGTTGAAGATCATCAGCGCGCCCAGCGGTGTGTGGCCCAGATGCAGGCGGGTGCGGCCGGTGGCCATGTCCGACATCTGTGCCGTGACCTTGGACAGGCTTGGCCAAAAGGATGCAAACCGGGCATATCGCGGACCCACCGCGCCCCAGATCAGCCGCAAGGCAATCAGCGCCACAAGCGCATAGCCCAGCCATTCATGCACTTTGCTTTCGTCATCGGTGAACAGCGCGTTGGCGGCAAAGCCTGCCACAAGCGCCCAATGGAACACCCGGACAAACGGGTCCCAGACTTTGTAGGATGTCATGTCACGCTCCGGATTTGGCGGTCCGCGCACCAAGGCGCGGACCTGACTGGGTCAATCGTCGATCTTGGAGCGGACGACGTTCAGCGCCGCGTCCAGATACAGTTCCAGACGCTGGCCGTCCTTCAGCACATAGGCTTCGATCATGCCGTCCTCCATGTCGATCTTGCGCACCTCGTAGCCTTCGGCGGCGAGTTTGGTGGTGATCTCGGTCTTGCGTTCGGGGGTCAGGGCGGACGAGTCGCTGGATGCAAACGCCGATACCGGCATGGAAAGGGCGATGGCGAGGGCGAGAATACGGGTCATGGGATGTCTCCTGTTTGTCTCATGCGGGCTGCGGCATGCAGCGCCGATGAGCCGGAGATGACATCCCCAAGCGGCCCCGAACATTGGTCCGAAGACACAGACTGCGGTCTTGCAACTCTGGTTTAGAGCCGGATGTCACGACGACATGCGGTCTTTGTCCCCGACCGGTCGCTCTGGAAACAAAAACCCCCGCTGGATCGGGCGGGGGCACAGGGTGTTGCGTTCAGGGTGCGGCTGTCAGTGCAGCAGACGGCCCATCGCACCGGCCACATCGGCCATACGCGCCGAGAAGCCCCATTCGTTGTCGTACCACGCGAGCACCCGCACCATGCGCTTGCCCACAACCTTGGTCTGGTCGGGCGCAAAGATCGAGGATTGCGTGGTGTGGTTGAAATCGATCGAGACCTTCGGTTCCGGGTCATAGGCCAGAACCGTGCCCATATGGGTCGCGGCGGCTTCGCGGACGACTTCGTTGACGTCATCAACAGTGACGTCCTTGCCGGCGTAGAAGGTCAGGTCGACAGCCGATACGTTCGGCGTCGGCACACGCACGGCAGAGCCGTCAAGCTTGCCCTTGAGGTTCGGCAGCACTTCGCCAAGCGCCTTGGCGGCCCCGGTGGAGGTCGGGATCATCGCCATCGCGGCAGCCCGAGCGCGGTAAAGATCCGCATGGCGGCGGTCCAGCGTCGGCTGGTCGCCGGTATAGGAGTGGATCGTGGTCATGATCCCGCTCTCGATGCCGATGGCTTCGTCGAGCACCTTGGCCAGCGGTGCCAGGCAGTTGGTGGTGCAGGACCCGTTCGAGATCATCGTGTCGCCTTCGACCAGCGAGCGGTGGTTGACGCCGTAGACAATGGTCTTCTGCACGTTCTTCGCAGGGGCCGAGATCAGCACCGATTTCGCACCGCGCTCCATGTGGATGCCTGCCTTGGCGCCATCGTTGAAGTTGCCGGTGCATTCCAGAACCACGTCGCAGCCCGACCAGTCGAGCTCTGCGGGGTTGTAGGTCGAGAAGACCTCCATCGGGCCACGGCCCAGATCCATCGTGTTGCCCTTGACCTTGACCTCTCCGCCGAAGCGGCCATGCACGCTGTCATAGCGCAGCAGATGCGCGTTTGTTTCGATCGGGCCGGTGGCGTTGATCTTGACCACCTGCACATCGTTGCGCGAGCTTTCGGCGATGTGAGCGAGGGTGCAGCGGCCGATCCGACCGAAACCGTTGATTCCAAGAGTGACGGTCATGGGATGTCTCCTGCGCTGTGAGTTGAGGTTCGTATACGCAGGTATGCTGCAACCGCAAAGTAAAAAAGGTATGACATCACAGCATGTTAGCGCAAAACTTGTGCCCGGGATGCATGATGGCGCTAACGTGTCGCCACGGTTTGCGGTAACACCGGAGGGATGTTGCGGAATCGGAAATAATGGGGCGACTCGCATGTTTCGCCGTGGCCGCATCTGCCGTGACCCGGTCGGCGTGCCCGCGAGGGACCTCGGGCTGGCGGTGCCGGTGGCGCGGCGGTATGAGGTGAAACGGACAGACAAGGGACAGCAGGTATGAGCGGATTGTTGGCACTTCTCGACGATGTGGCGGGCATCGCCAAGGTGGCGGCGGCCTCGGTCGACGACATCGGAGCGGCCGCAGCCAAGGCCGGGTCCAAGACGGCGGGTGTGCTGATCGACGACGCGGCAGTGACACCGAAATACCTGCACGGGTTCGAACCCGCCCGCGAATTGCCGATCATCTGGCGCATCGCGCGGGGGTCCTTGATCAACAAGCTGGTGTTCCTGCTGCCCGCAGCACTCTTGCTGTCGACCTTTGCGCCCTGGCTGATCCCGCCCTTGCTGATCCTGGGCGGCAGTTACCTGTGTTTCGAAGGGGCCGAAAAGATCGCCCATGTGCTGATGCCGCATGACGACCACTCCGGTGGGCCGGATGGCAGCCACGACATCGCGGATCCGACCCATCTCGAGGAAGAGAAGGTCAAGGGGGCCATCAAGACGGATTTCATCCTGTCGGCCGAAATCATGACCATCGCGCTGTCGGTGATCGAAGAGGGCAATATCTGGATGCAGGGCGCCACGCTCGCGCTGGTGGGCATCATGGTGACGCTCGCGGTCTATGGCGCGGTGGCAGTGATCGTGAAGATGGACGATGTCGGCCTCTGGCTCAGTCAGGTGGGGCGACTGGGTGTGACCCGGGCGCTGGGACGCGGGATCGTCAAGTTCATGCCGTGGCTTCTGAAGGGGCTGACGATCGTGGGCACCGCAGCGATGCTCTGGGTCGGTGGGTCGATCATCGTGCATTCGGTGGCGCAGATGGGCTGGCACCTGCCCGAAGACACGATCCACGGCATCGCGGTGGCCGTCGGGGCGGGGCAGGGCTTTGTCGAATGGGCGGTCACGGCGGGGATCGATTTCGTGCTGGGCCTGATCTGGGGGCTGATCCTGATCCCGGTTGGGGTCAAGGTCATCGGTCCGATCTGGACCGCCGTGATGCCCAAAGGGGTCTGAGCCGCGTTAATCCTGTCTTAACCCTGTTGGGGGTATGCAGGCAGGATGACGATACCTTCTTATCTCGATCCCGACACCTGGTTGCGCAACGTCTTCTCGGCAAAGGCGGTGGGTCGGGGCGGTGTGATCCACCGCGCGGCCTGCGATGTGGAACGGGTTGTCGGGCGCGACGCTTTCCTGCGCGAGGTGCAGCGGCGCGGGTTCACGCTGGTCGAAAACGGGGATCAGTTGGTGGTGTTCTGCAACCGCGACCCGGTGCGCCTCATCGTGCAGCGCGATCCGCCAAGCCTGTCGCAACGGGCCTGGCCAACAGGTCGGGACCCGCAGTTTCGGTGATCGTTGGTGCGTCGACGCAGCGCGCTCGTCCAAGCAGTTGTATGTTGCCAAAACGGCTCAAGCCGTTTCCCTGCTGCGTCGACGCAGCATGATCGCCAAACTTCGGGTCTTGGGGGCCTGAAACGCGTCAACGCGTTTCCACCTTGCGTCGACGCAAGGTGGTCTGGAAAACAGCGGATCTTTAGGGGAGCGAACGCATCAACGCGTTCAGGCGATGCATCGATGCATCGCGGACGGGCGGCCCGACATGCGAGACCGCCCAAAGCGATGTTACGCACGCGGGTCGGGCTGCCAGCGGCCCTCGACCAGATCTCGCGCCTTCTGCGCCACGGCCTCGGCGGTGATGCCGAACTTCTCGTAGAGCGTTTCCGCAGGGGCCGACGCCCCGAACCCGTGCATGCCGACAAAGCCCGACTTCTCGCGCTTGCCGCGTTCGCCATAGAGCCAGCGATCCCAGCCAAAGCGGACACCCGCCTCGACCGCGACGCGCACCGGGCCACCCGGCAAGACGCGCTTGCGGTAGGCTTCGTCCTGCTCCTCGAAGAGCTCCCAGCAGGGCATCGACACCACACGCGTGCCGATCCCTTCGGCCTGCAGGATGTCGCGCGCCGCCATCGCGATCTCGACCTCCGAGCCTGTGGCCATCAGGATCGCCTGACGCTTGCCCTCGGCATCGGCCAGCACATAGGCCCCCTGCGCCACAAGGTTCTTGGTCTTGTGCTCGGTGCGCACGGTCTTGAGGTTCTGACGGGTCAGCGACAGGACCGACGGCGTCTTGGTCTGGGTCAGCGCGATTTCCCACGCCTCGGCGGTCTCGACCGTATCGGCGGGGCGGAACACCAGCGTGTTCGGCGTCGCGCGGCTGATCGCCAGATGTTCGACCGGCTGATGGGTCGGGCCGTCTTCGCCCAGACCGATGCTGTCATGGGTCATCACGTACACGGTCGGCACCTGCATGAGTGCGGACAGACGCATCGACGGGCGGGCGTAATCGGTGAAGCACATGAACGTGCCACCATAGGGACGGATGCCGCCATGCAGGGCCATGCCGTTCATCGCGGCGGCCATGCCATGCTCGCGGATGCCCCAGTACATGTAGCGGCCCTTGCGATTGTCCACGTCGAACACACCCAGATCGCCGGTCTTGGTGTTGTTCGAGCCGGTCAGGTCGGCCGAGCCGCCAAAGGTTTCGGGCAGGATCGGGTTGACCACCTCGAGCACCATTTCCGAGCTCTTGCGCGTCGCCACGCTGGGGGCGGTCTCGCTGATCTGCTTTTTCAGCGCCTTGATGGTCGAGGAGAGCTTCTTCGGGGCCTCGCCTGCCATGGTACGCGCGAACTCGGCCTGACGGGCCGCGGATTGCTCGGCCAGACGCGCCTGCCACGCAGCGCGCTCGTCGGCGCCGCGGCGGCCGATCTCTTCCCAGGCCGACTTGATGTCGGCGGGCACTTCGAACGGGCCGGTGGTCCAGCCCCAGACCGCCTTCGCGGCGGCGTTCTGGTCCGCGTTGGTCAGCGCTCCATGCCCCTTGGAGGTGTCCTGCGCGGCATGGCCCAAGGCGATATGCGTCTTGCAGGCAATCATCGACGGGCGTTTGTTCGATTTGGCCGCCGTGATGGCCGCGTCGATCTCGGCGGGGTTGTGGCCGTCGATTTCCTGCACATGCCATCCTGCGGCGGTAAAGCGCGCGACCTGATCGGTGCGGTCGGACAGCTCGACCGTGCCGTCGATGGTGATGTTGTTGTTGTCCCAGAAGACGATCAGCCGTGACAGTTCCTGACGCCCGGCGATGCCGATGGCCTCGTGGCTGACGCCTTCCATGAGACAGCCGTCACCGGCGATGACATAGGTGTAATGATCCACCAGCTTCTTGCCGAAGCGCGCGCGCAGCGCTTCTTCTGCCATGGCAAAGCCGACCGAATTGGCGATGCCCTGACCCAGCGGGCCGGTTGTGGTTTCAATGGCTTGCGCGAGGAAGTTCTCGGGATGGCCCGCCGTTTTTGCGCCCCACTGACGGAAGGCCTTGACCTGATCCAGCGTGATCTCGGGATCGCCCACCAGATAGAGCAGCGCATAAAGCAGCATGGAGCCGTGGCCTGCGGACAGGATGAACCGGTCCCGGTCGTGCCAGTCGGGATGGGCGGCATCGAACTTGAGGTGCTTTTCATAAAGCACCGTGGCCACGTCCGCCATGCCGATGGGCATGCCCGAATGACCGGAATTCGCCGCTGCGACGGCATCCAGTGCCAGGGCACGGATGGCTGTTGCCTTGTTCCAATGGTCGGGGTTCTGGGCTTTGAGGGTCTCGATATCCACGGGCCGTCTCGTCCTTCATCAAGGGGCAAAAGGGGTCTTTGGGGGCGCTCATACCAGTGTCGACGCAGAGTTCAAGCGGCACGGATCGGCCAAAGACGCATAAGGGGGCGCATTTTCGCACGCGGATTGTTAAACTTTCACATTAAGAGGACGGAGCGATTCGTTTCGAGAGCACGGAAAAATGCGTTTGACGGTGCCATGGCAGCGGCAGACCAACAACAAAACGGGGATCAGGCAAATGACCCAGATTGACGAGCTGCAATACCGGATCACAGTGGCGCTGGACCGGGTGGCGCAGGGTGTGGCCCGCCTTGAAGAACGCGCCGCCACCGCCGCCGAGCAACCGCCCGCGGAGCCGGGCATCGACCCTGAAGAGGTGGCGCGGCTGAACGATGCGCTGGAAGAAGAAAAGCTTGCCAATGCGCAGTTGGAAGAGCGGGTGCGCAAGCTGCACGAAACCCACCGTCAGGAGATTGAGGCCCTCAAGGCGGCCGCCCAACCCGCCCCGACGGTCGATGTGGCGGCACTCGATCTCGATCTGCAACGCTTGCGCCAGTCCAACGAGATGCTGCGCGCCACCAACGAGGAATTGCGCCGCGCACTGGCCGAGAATGTCGGTGAGCCGCATCTGATCAACAAGGCGATGCTGGCCGAGCTGGAAGGTCTGCGCGCAGCGCGCTCGGTCGAGGCGGCGGAAACCCGCGCGATCATCGCATCGCTGACCCAGTTGCTTGAGGCCGCAGCCGAACCCGAGGAGGCGAACTGATGCCCGAAGTCGAAATCACCATCGGAGGCCGCAGCTTTGACGTGGCCTGTCAGGAAGGCGAAGAGCAATATCTGCACTCCGCAGCCCGCATGCTTGATGCCGAAGCGCAGGTGCTCACGCAGCAGGTGGGCCGTATCCCCGAGGCGCGGATGCTTCTCATGGCGGGGCTGATGCTGGCGGACAAGACGGCCGGGCTCGAGGACAAGCTGCGCGAAACCGAAGACCGCGCGGCGGCTTACCTGTCAGAGCTGCGCGCGCTCAAGGATGCGCCGCCCCCCGAACCGGAACGGATCGAAGTTCCGGTCGTGCCGACCGACGTGACGGAGTCGCTTCAGGAAATCGCCGCCCGGGCCGAGGCGCTGGCCCGCGATGTCGAGGAAAAGGCCGGGTAGGATTTTCGCAACCAAGAACGAAAAAACGGCGCCCCGGTGGGTGCCGTTTTCATGTCTGCAGACTGTCGGTGCCTCAGGAATTCGCTTCCCGGATCTTGTCTGCCGCGTCCTTGTCATAGGCCACGCCGTTTTCGTCGAACAACTGATCCAACTCACCTGACAGCGTCATTTCGGTGATGATGTCACAGCCGCCGACGAATTCGCCTTTGACATAAAGCTGCGGGATCGTCGGCCAGTCGGAGTAATCCTTGATGCCCTGACGGATCGCTTCGTCCGCAAGCACGTTCACATCGGCGTATTCCACGCCCATGTAGTTCAGCACCCCGGCGACCTTGCTGGAAAACCCGCATTGCGGCATAGACTTGGTGCCTTTCATGTACAGCACCACATCGTTCGACTTTACGGTCTCTTCGATAATCTGTTTCGCGTCAGTCATTCTTTTGCTCCATCTCTTCGCGGCGTTTCCGGTCCTTGCGGATATACGGCAGTGTGGCGCCGACAGTGATCAGTGTGACAAGGCCGAGAGCGGCAAACATCGGCCATGTGTTGGTCAGAAAGTCGATCATGCTGCGCCTGTCTTCCGGTCCGTGCCGGTCGGACGCCGCCATGTGAAATAGGCAAAGGGTCCGATCAGCAGGATCATCAGGATCATCAGGATATTCCAGACGCGCGCAGGCATCAGGCCGGGGCCTTGGTGGTCAGCGCGAGCGCGTGCAATTCCCCTTGCGAGCCGTCCATCTTGCCCTTGAGGGCGGCATAGACCGCGCGTTGCTGCTGAACCCGGTTCTTGCCCTTGAAGCTTTCGTCGATCACCTCGGCGGCGTAGTGGTTCCCGTCACCCGCCAGATCCGTGATGGTGATCTTTGCATTCGGAAATTCCGCGCGGATCAGGTCTTCGATTTCCTGCGCTTGCATGGCCATGGCGCTGCTCTCCGGTTGTGGCTGTCACAAAAGATGTATGCCGCTGTTTTTCATTCCGCAAGGCGATCGAAGGGCTTAGGCCGCCAGAGACACCCAGACCGGGACGTGGTCGGACGGTTTCTCGCGTCCGCGCACGGCGCTTTCGATCCAGCAGTCTGTCATGAGATCGGCGCAGGCCGGTGTCAGCAGGACATGGTCGATGCGGATGCCGTTGTTCCGCTCCCATGCGCCGGCCTGATAATCCCAGAACGAATAATGTCCGCCACCCTGGGTGCGGGCGCGGAAAGCTTCGGTGAAGCCAAGGTTCAGGATGCGCCGGAACGCGGCGCGCGACTCGGGGCGGAACAGCGCGTCCTCGGTCCATTGCTCGGGTCTGGCCGCGTCTTCGGCCTGCGGGATGATGTTGTAATCCCCCGCCATCAGTGCCGGCATCTCCTCGGCCAGCAAATCCCGCGCCCGCGCTTCGAGGCGTTTCATCCAGTCCAGCTTGTAGTCGTATTTCGGCCCCGGTGCCGGGTTGCCGTTGGGCAGGTAAAGCCCGCAGATCCGCACCGCCTGCGTGTCGCCGATCACCGTGGCTTCGATCCAGCGGGCCTGTTCGTCGCTGTCATCGCCGGGCAGGCCGCGGGTCACATCCTCGAGCGGCAGTTTCGACAGGATCGCAACACCGTTGAAGCTTTTCTGCCCGTGGGTTTCGACGGTGTAGCCTAGGTCTTCAAGCTCTTCGCGCGGGAAGGCCTCGTCCACCGACTTGATCTCCTGCAACAGCGCCACATCCGGCGCGCTGTCTTTCAGCCAATCGGTCAGGGCGGGCAGGCGGGCCTTGATGCCGTTGATGTTGAAGGTCGCGATTTTCATGACTGGTCTCCCCGGTTGCCCTTTCTATCCCAAGAAGGGCAGGGGCGTACAAGTCGGGATCTGGCCGAATCGAGACCCGAGTCGCCGTCGAAAAGACCCCTGACATCGTCGCATGATCTGCCCCGAACGCGTGCGTGGGACAGTCCGCGAAAAGTTATCCCCAGATATTTTGTATCTGTTGATAACTCCAGGATGGATTTTGTGAAAACAACCTATGCGTGTATCCTCATGTGGATAACGCTCGGGAGCACTCGTTATGCGATATTTGATGTTCACAGAAACACGTTTTGCGTGTCACGTTTGAGCCATCACACCAGCCAGAGGAGGCCAACATGACCGCAGTTCGTAAAATCCAGTCTACCCAGTTCCTTCAGGAAAATCAGTACAATACCGACATTCACGCAGGTGACGCCACGGCGCTGTTCACTTCCGGCTCCGCGCCGATGGCGTCTGTGGATGCCCTGATGGGCGACGCGGTCGAAATGTTCACATCCGGCTCGGCCCCCGCCACCAGCACTGCGGCCCTTCTGGGCGATGCAACCGGGCTGTTCACGTCGGGCTCCGCGCCGCGCGGCACATCCGCCACCACAGGCGAGGCCGTGGGTCTCTTCACCTCGGGCTCCGCACCGACATCGTCCGACGCCCGTACCGGCGACGCAGTCGAGGCGTTCACCTCGGGGTCTGCTCCGACAACATCCGACGCCCGCACCGGCGACGCAGTCGAGGCATTCACCTCGGGCTCCAGCCCGCTGCGCAGCGATGCGTCCGCTGGCGATGCGGTTGAAGCGTTCACGTCCGGCTCCAGCCCGGTGAAGGCCGAGACCACGACCGATGGCGACGGCTGCGCGCTGTTCACGTCCGGCTCGTAAGGCACTGCAATGACCCGGGGCGGGGTGGCCCGTCCCCTGACACCACCCAGGAGGCATGGACCATGACCAACGTCATTCATCTGACCCCCCCGTCCCGGATCAACCCGCAGGAAGCGCGCCTTGGTGCGCTTCTGAGCAACTTTGCCGAACACCGTCGCCACGGCGATGATGTGTTCTGGCTCAAGGAAAACGCCGAAATCCTGAACATCCTCGAATGCACGGGCACCAAACCCGGGGATGCCGCGCTTGAGGCCTATTCGGAATTTTACCAAACGGTCGAAAAACGCCTGCGCTTCTTTCCGCAATACTACCGGTTCTTTCTGTCGATCACGCTGGATCTCGAAGATCTCGGCATGGTGGGCGATCAGGGCGAGCGCCTTGTCGCCTGGGCGCAGGATCAGGACCTGCCGCGCGCCGAATTGTCGGACCTGCAGCGCATGGAAGCCGTGCGCCTGATGGCCCGGCGCGACAGGGCACCCAAAGGCTGTGATCCGACGCTGGAAGACCGCGCGCGGTACTTCATGGGGCGGTCAGACACGTTTGCCCTGCCTAACAAGAAAGCCGCCTATGAGCTGACACATCTGGTCTTCTACCTCAGCGAATATGGCCGCTGCGACCCCAATCTCGACGCGGACGCCAAGCGCAGTCTGCACTTTGCCGGACTGCTTGCGTTCATCGAACAGAATGCCGACCTCTTGTCCGAAATCTGCATCGCTATGCACTATGCGGGCGACATCCCGCCCGGTCTGTGGACCGACTGGCTGAAGCGCGAAACCGCCCTGTTCACCGTCAGCGATGGCATGGGCCTGAGCGTGCAGGACGATTATCACGAATTCCTTGTCTGCAACTGGCATCAGGCTCTGGTCGGCGATGCGGCTTTTGCCAAGGGGTTTGTCGACGACCGGATGCGCTTTGACCGCAATGTCGCCCGCGCCACCCCGATGCGCGAAATGTCCGAGGCAATGTTCAGCCTTGATGACGCGCGCAGCGGCGACTGGATCAGCATGCGGCTTTACATGGAGGACCGGCTGTCACCCGAAGCGATGCGGGTGCTCGATCAGGCCGAAACCTCGTCCCAGCATTTCGAGGCGTTTTTTCACGGTTTTGCCCGCGCCACGACGCCGGGCGCGCTGCACTGACCCGCTGTTGCTTACATCGAAAAACTGGTGCCGCATCCGCACGAGGATGTGGCATTCGGGTTTTCGATCACGAACCGTGCGCCGATCAGTTCCTCGGAAAAGTCGATCACCGCGTTTGCAAGAAACGGCAGCGACACGGAATCCACCACAACCCGCTCGCCGTGCCCTTCGAGCACCAGATCATCCTCGGCCGGATCATCCAGCTTGATCTCGTACTGGAAGCCCGAACACCCGCCGCCTTCGACCGCCACGCGCAGGGCCTTGCCTTCGGCACTGGCGCCAATTTCCGACAAACGCTCGAACGCGCGATCCGTCACTTTCGGTGGAAGCTGCATGTCACCCTCGGGTTCGCTTTGATTTATGGCCTGTCCTGAATATAAGGGCAGTCGGGACAGGGAACAAGAACAGGCGGTGCTGCAATGACGGCGCAATTCGCATGCGATCCGGGTAGATCGCGGGGCAGGCTATACCCGGAAGAGGAAAGCGCGTTCCGGTCGTGTTTTCAACGGGATCGCGACCGGATCATCCACGCCTCGGCGTTTCGACGGCTCAAGCACAAGACGCAGGTCTTCATCGAACACGAGGGCGATTATTTCCGCACGCGTCTGACGCACTCCATCGAAGTCGGGCAGGTGGCACGGACCATTTCCAAGACGTTGGGCCTCGATCTGGAACTGACCGAGGCGGTGGCGCTGGCGCATGATCTGGGCCACACGCCGTTCGGTCACACGGGCGAGGACGCGCTGGATGCGCTCATGCAACCCTATGGCGGGTTCGACCACAATGCGCAGGCGATCCGGATCGTGACATCGCTGGAGCGGCACTATGCCGATTTCGACGGGTTGAACCTCACCTGGGAAACCCTTGAAGGTATTGCAAAACACAACGGCCCGGTGAAGCAGCCGATCCCCCATGCGCTGGCCGCCTACAACGCCCGGCACGATCTGGAACTGCACACCCACGCAAGCGCCGAAGCGCAGGTTGCGGCGCTGTCCGATGACATCGCCTACAACCACCACGACCTGCATGACGGTCTGCGGGCCGAGCTGTTCTCGACCGATGAACTGGCTGAGCTTCCCATCGTAAGCGATTGTTTTGCCGAGGTGGATCGGATTTATCCCGGCCTGAACTACTACCGCCGCCGTCATGAGGCGCTGCGCCGGTTCTTCGGTGTGCTGGTCAGCGACGTGATCACTGTCACCCGCGCCAATCTCAAAGACCTCGATCCTCAAACCCCCGAAGACGTCCGCGCCGCAGGGCGGATGATGGTGCAGTTCACGCCTGCGCTTTGGTCGGATCTCAAGGTGATCCGCGAGTTTCTGTTCCACCGCATGTACCGCGCACCCGGCGTGGTCGAGATGCGCGCACAGGTGACGAAAGTCATCAACGAACTCTTCCCTCTGTTCATGTCCGACCCGTCCCTCTTGCCCAAGCAATGGCGCAAGGACGTTGCCGAAATCGAGACCGAGACGGAACTCGCACGGCTTGTCGGGGATTACATAGCCGGGATGACCGACCGGTTTGCCCTGCAGGAGCATGCGCGCCTGACGGGCTCGGACGTGATTTCCGCCAGGTCATAAGAGGAAAACATCGTGGCAACACCTGCAGACGCCGGCATGAATCCGGTCACCGCTTTTGCATTGGTCGGCGCTTTGGGCGTCGGAGCGCAATGGCTCGCGTGGCGGCTCAATCTTCCGGCGATCGTGTTGATGTTGCTGGCGGG
>JAUIBL010000037.1 GCA_030428355.1 Alphaproteobacteria bacterium
TCCACGGTATAGATCTCCCCGCCCTCCCTGCCGCTGCAAGAAGGGAAAAGTGGCAGGATTTTACTCCGCCCGCAGCGAGACTATCCCGCCGCTACCGTGGCCTAATTTCGCACCGCCGTTTCCAGCCGTAGCTGCTAAAGTGTTTCACCGTGTCCAACCGCTCGGGTCTTCACATTTCGGACGTCCTTGTGATCAGGGACTCGGACTCCGCACGATCGGAGATACGTCAATTCCTGCTTGCCCTGGCCTGCATGGCGTTTGTCCTGGCCGCATTGGGGGCTGGGCAGTTCGGTACGGACGCTTTTGCAAAGGACATCATTCTCGTTTTTTCGGGAGCCTGGTGCGCCAACCAGTTGATCCGCGGTCCCGAGATTTTCAAGTCGCAGGTGATCTGCGTCCTGCAAGCCTATCTCATCGGGGTGCTGTGCTGCGGACTCCTTCTGTTTGTGGCGGGCTGGATGATCTTCCTGCCCGCAGAGTACGAAAACCTTGGTCTGGAACTCTTGCTCGCAGCGACGTTCACAACGAATTTCGGATATGTGTTCTTTCCCGGCGATACCGGATTGCGGTTCGACGGACTGTTGGATCACCTGTGGATTCCGGCATTGATCGCGCAATGCGGTCTCATCCTGTCAGGTCTGTATTGGCTGCTGTCCCGGAATGCCACGCGCCTGATAGCTGCGCTTTGTACTCTTGCCATCCTCTCCTTGCTTGTTTCGATGATCAACGCGCCGATGGTGCAACTCCTTCCGATCGGCGGGTTGTGGGCCTTCCTCGTTGGGGCCTTGCCTTTTGTCATCACACACCGCTACCGCGTCCTCGAACTGGCGACCCTGATCGGGGTGATCAACATCGTCGGCGGAGTGATCGCCATATCGGCATTCGGAGACACCATGGTATCACGTGCCTTGGTCGCTTTCGGATTGGCGTTTCTGTATCTCGGAAGCCGGCCGAAACGCTCGGAAGGCTCGATGACCGGAAAAAGACGGCGCTGGTTCGGAATGATGTTGCACACATTCCTTTGGGCCGTACCCCTGCTGAAGATTAATGCAGGACTGAGCATCGTTGAACTCCCGCACGTCAGTGCGCTGACACTCATGATACCTTGCCTTCTCTTCGCGATTTTCTCGTGGTCGATCTGGCAACATATCGAAGAGCGCAGTGGGACAAACCAGATTGTCATCAGCGGCGTGGTCGCCATTGTGATCCTGCTGAACGGGCTGATCGGACTGGCAACGCAAGGGCTGATGATGCGCTTTCCGGAATCAGCGCATGCCTATCTCCATGAGCTGCAAGCCACCGACACCGCGTTTTCCTGTCCTCGGCAAATGGAGGGCCCGTTGGCTGGATTGGAGGTATGTCACCTTGGTCCTGAAGGGCCACCGAAGGTGCTGGTTTGGGGCGACCATCAATTGGATACCATCCGCGTCGGTGTTGCCGAGGCCGCACGTCGCACAAATGTGCCCACTTTGCTGATTGCCCAACCCAATTGCGTTCCGCTGGACGGCCTGCAAAGCAGGTTCCCTGCCGGGTCCGATGCCTCCGGGCAGGAATGCGACCGGCAATCGGCACAAGTGCTGCAGGCATTGCCGCACATGAAATCAATTCGGCAAGTCACTCTCGTCGCTGACTGAGCGTATTATCTGCAAGTCCCCGAAACCGAGCTCGTGAACCGCACTCAGGTCCGCATCGGGCCCGCGGACGGCAGCCCGTTTGACGTCACACGTCAGGCCGACTACGTGGCGGATGCTGCCAAGTCCACGCTGAAGGCCTTGGCCGAACGTGGCTTGCGCGTATCCGTGCTTAGACAGGCGCCGTCACATCCAAGCTTCGATGCCGAGATCGCTGCACGCGCCAGCCTACCCGGTTCAAACTTGTATTTCGGCATGCCCGATCTGTCGACGTCGGTTTCCCTGACTGAAGTCACTCAGCGTCATGCCCCGATCGATGACCTGTTCCGAAGCTTTGCCGCAAAGGGCCTCGTGACATATATCGACACGTGGAGCGCGTTCTGCTCAGGGAGCCGATGCGACATGCGCGGTGGACTGTCGACCGACTACGTGACGTCCACCCGGCTCAGTACCAGTGGTGCGCTGTCTCTCGCCAAGTTTTTTGCCGATGATCTGAAGCGCGCTGTGACACATGCCCCCTTGCGACGGAACCTTGACAGCTGATCAGGCGGCCTGCGGTGCCATCAACTCTTTCCAGCGGTGACAGGCCACATCATGGCCGGTTGCATCGCTTTCCAGCTTGGGTTCCACCTGCTTGCAGTGGTCAATCGCAAATGGGCAGCGCGTGTGGAACTTGCAACCTGAGGGCTGGTTGGTGGGTGACGGGATTTCACCCTTCAGCTTTTGCGCCGATCCCCGGTCATCCGGATCAAGCGACGGGATCGCCGAAAACAGAGCCTTGGTGTACGGGTGGCGGGGTGCCGCGAACAGCTTGCGCGTCGGCGCTGTTTCCACCAGCCGGCCCAGATACATGACTGCAACGTGGTCGCAGGTGTGCGCCACCACCGAAAGGTCATGGCTGATGAACAGGAACGTGAGGCCCATGTCCGACTGGATCTGCTTGAGCAGGTTCAGCACATCCGCCTGAATGGACACGTCCAACGCCGCAACGCTTTCATCGGCCACGATGAACTTGGGTGCCGAAACCAACGCCCGAGCAATCGAAATGCGCTGCCGCTGCCCCCCGGAAAACGCGTGGGGAAATCGCCGCAGGTGTTCAAGGTTCAACCTGCACTTCGCCGCGATCTCGCGCACGCGGGCGTCGGTTTCCTGCCGGCTCTTCGTCAGCTTCATCACCTCGAGCGGCTCGGCAATGATGTCTCGCACCGTCATGCGCGGGCTGAGCGCGGCGTACGGATCCTGAAAGATCAATTGCGCGCGTTTGCGGTAATCCCTGAGCTGGTCCTTTGTGATCTTCTCAAGATCGTAATCGACATCACCATCGCTGTAATGCGCCCCACCTGCCGTGATCGGCGCGGCCTTGAGAAGGGCACGCCCGAGCGTCGTCTTGCCGGACCCGCTTTCCCCGACAAGGCCAAAGAACGACCCCTTCACGATGTCGAGAGACACGTTGTCCACCGCCTTTAGGATCTGCTTGTTGAACAGTCCGCTGCCGATGGGAAAGCCGACAGACAGCCCTTTGGCCCGGATCAGAACATCGCTCATGCGGGCACCTCGTCGTAGATGTGGCAGGATACCTTGTGGGTTGCGTCGATCCGTCGTTCGGTTGGTTCAACCGCCTTGCACACATCGCCCACCACCTTGGAGCAGCGGGTGTGGAACACACATCCCGTCGGCCGTTCCAACGGGGACGGGATGTCTCCGGGCACAGGTGTCAGGGGCGAATCCAGATCGTCCAGCTTGGGCAGCGCCGCCAGCAGACCTTGTGTGTAGGGATGCTTGGGGTTGCGGATCACCTCACGCACCGGGCCTTCTTCGATCATGCGACCGAGATACATGACGTTCACCTTGTCGGCGGTCTGCGCCACCACACCAAGGTCATGTGTGATGAACACGATCCCCATGTGATACTCGGCCACCAGGTCTTTCATCAGGTCGATCACCTGCGCCTGAATGGTCACGTCCAGCGCCGTTGTCGGCTCATCCGCGATCAGCAGTTTCGGCTGTGTGGACAGTGCCATCGCGATCATCGCGCGCTGGCGCATCCCGCCGGACAGCTCGAAAGCGTATTGGTCAAACCGCTTGGCCGCGTCCGAAATGCCGACACGATCCAGCATTTCGATCGACCAACGTTTGGCAGAGTCCCACGTGTAATCGCCATGCAGTTGAAGTTGCTCGACCATCTGCTTGCCGATGGTGATGGCCGGCGCGAAACTGGCCATCGGTTCCTGAAAGATCATCGACACCGCCCCACCGCGTACAATGTTCAATTCGCGATGCGTCTTGAGCGATAGAACATCGACCGGTCCCTTGTCGGTATGCAGGGTGACCCGGCTTTCAGGCGAATAGACCGCGTTCTTGGCGTTCAAATGCATCAGCGCCTTGGCGGTCACAGACTTGCCCGATCCGGACTCTCCGACCAGCCCCATCACCTCGCCCTTGTTGAGCGAGAAACTGACATTGTCGACAGCGGTGATAAGCCCCTCGTCGGTGCGGAACTTGAGTGTCAGGTTCTGTACGTCGATCAGGGCCGTCATTTGTTGTTATCCGAATAGGGGTCTGCCGCGTCGCGCAGGCCGTCACCGACAAACACGAACGCCATCACCAGTGCGATGAAAAAGATCACCGGGATGAAGTACCATTGATAGTTGAGAAGCACGTCGGCGCTTGTCACGTTCTGCAGCATGACGCCAAGGCTGTTCACCGGATCCTTCAGGCCAAGCCCGATAAAGGACAGCGCGGTTTCCGACAGCACCATGTAAGGGAACGAGATCACAAGATCGACGATGATGTAGCTGGTGAAACTGGGCAACAGATGCCGCCGGATCACGTGTCCCGAGGACGCTCCGCACAGCTGCGCCGCCAGCACGTATTCCTGGTTCCGCTCGGTCAACAGGTGTGTCCGCACCCGGCGCGCCAGTGTGGGCCAGCCGATCAGGCCAAGAATGAGCGATATGTAGAAAAACCGTTCCTCGGCCGATAACTCGGGCGGCATGAACGCCGCCACTGCCATGAAGAGCGGAATGGCCGGCACCGTCCGCACCGCGTCGGTGATCATCTGCAGGACAGAGTCGATCCACCCGCCATAGTAACCCGAGATTCCGCCGATCACGAGGGCGAGGACAAAGGCGATCAAGACACCGATGGTGCCCACCTGCAACGAGGTCCAGATGGCATGGAACGTGCGCGAAAAGATGTCCTTGCCCGCATCATCCGTACCAAAAACGTGCACAAACCCGTCCGGCGCACCGAACAGATGCGTGTCCATCGGAATGAAGCCGAACAGCTTGTACTCCCACCCTTCGACGAAGAAGTAGATGTAGTGCCGTTCGTCTTCGTTGATGGTCGTCACCCAGCGGAAATTCGTCGCCATCGACCGCTCGCGTTCCACCGCATGCACGAAGGGGCGCAGCGAACAACCGTTTACATCGCAGAACATCGGGATCTGCGGTGCGCCGTTGGTGTACTCGTCGTTCTTGCCCGCAATCGTCGGATTGTAGGGAGAAATGAACGGCGCAAAGATGCCTGACAGGATCAGGAACACCAATACACAGGCCGCGATCATGGCAGAACGCTGTTTCTTGAACCGCGCCCAGATCAGCTGACCTTGCGAGGCGGTGAAATACGCCTCTTTCGACCGGCGTTCCACGGCTGCGTCGGTTTCCACCACCTGCACATCCGGACCGGTGGTCTGCGCCATGTTGGGCTTCATGGGATCGGGTGTCGTCGTCATGGCGTCACCTCACGATGCTCTTGCGGACGCGCGGATCAAGCACCGCCAGCAACACGTCCGTCAGGAAGTTCAGCGTCACGATGGACGCGGTCAGAAGAAAGATGATCGCCCCGGCCAATTGCTGGTCGTTCGACCGCGCCAGTGCCTCGATCAAAAGCGACCCGGCTTCGGTGAGCGTCAGGATCAACGCCACGATGGGCAATTCGTTGAAGATACGGTTGAGGTCAAAGCCAAGGCTGTTGACGATCGGGCCCAGCGCGTGACGCGCCGGGTAGTTCCACAAAAGCTTGCGCCCATGCACCCCCCGCGCCGATGCCGCGGTGACATAAAGCTTGCCGATCTCGTCCGACATCAACGCCCGCACGGTCTGGAGTGCAAACGCGGTGGCGGACCAGCCAAGAATGAAAATGGGCAACCACGCATTGCTTAGTAGGTCCAGAACCCGGTCCACGCTCCAGGGGGCATCCCTGTATTCGGCCGAGAAGAGACCCGTCAGCGTGTCCCCAAAATAAACGGTCGAGAACAGCATGATCATCAGTGCCAGCAGGAAGTTCGGCATCGCAAGGCCAAGATAGCTGAACAGACGCAGCGAATTATTCAGGACCGCATTGTCAGACGCAGCGGCGATGATCCCAACAGGCAAGGCAATCGAATAGGCCAGCAAAAGCGAGGCAAGGCACAGCCCCAGAGAGATCCAGAACTTGTCGCCCAGAAGCTGCGCAATATCCACGCGCAAGATACAGCTATCGCCGAATTCACCCTGGAACGCATTGACGATCCACTTGCCCCAGCGTTCGAGGAACGGCCTGTCCAGACCCAGACGGATGCGTTCGTTCTCAATATCGGCGGCGGAAATCCCGGACCCTTGGGTGTTCTTGAAGGCTAGGTAGCGCTCTGCGCAATCGCCCGGCACAAGCTCCATAAGCGAGAACACCACCAGCGAGACAATGATCAGCGTGATCATCGCAAGCACGGCGCGTGTCACCACAAAGCGCGCAAAATTCAACATGAAGCATGCCCCTGCATGGCGTCTGCGCCCCCGGTTGATCCGGTGTGTCGGTCAGACCGCCGTCATTCTTGAGAAAGGATGCGGGCGGCACAGACCGCCCGCATCAGGATCAACAGACCTTATTCGTCCAGCCACCACTGTGTCGCGCGGTACGGATAGGTCCGGTAGTATTCATAGGACCAGGTCTTGAACTCGGTGAAGTTCTTGAGGTTGTTGCTGGCATAGATCGGTTCCGGCGCTTTCACCGTGCCGATCATGACCAGATTGCTCACGAAGTTCTCGACCAGACCTGCGCCCAGTTCGTTGGACTCTGCGGTGCCCGGAACAGCCGACTGGAACGCGTCGATATCGGCAGCGAGTTTCTTGGCCCATTCCGGCGGCTCAACGCCAGATGCACCATTGCTGTCCAGCCATTCCGCCCAGAGCATCCCCGTGCGGTGTTCGAAATAGGTTCCGAACGGCGGACGGAAGAAGCTGTTCAGACCCAGATGGATCGCCAGCGGCGCACCGTACTGCCACAGACCCACATCGAGGTTGTTGGCCGATTGTGCCGAGCGATATTCATCCGGCGTCACTTCCTTGACCTGTGTCTGAACGCCCACATCGGCCCAGTTCTGGCCAACCAGTTCCACAACCGCACCGGCGATGCCCTGGGTCGAGAACTGCATGTTAAGTGTGATCTTCTCGCCATTCGGCAATTCGCGGAAGCCGTCACCATCGGTGTCGACCATGCCGATCTCGTCCAGCAGCGCCTTTGCGGTGTCCGGATCGAACTCGGCCTTGTAGCTTTCCCAGCTCGGATCAACGAAATCCGGTGCGGGGTTGAAGGGCGCGATCTGGCTGGGCGTGCCCTGACCGAAATACGCGATCTCGTTCAACTCGTCGCGGTTGATGGCGATCGACATGGCTTCACGGAAGCGGATGTCGTTGTAAAGCGCGCGCTTGGCTTCGTCTTCGATGGTGAAGTTGAAGCTGAACGCCGGCATACCAACCGTCGGCTTGAGCTGGATGCTGTAGTTGCCCTTCTCCTGGTTTTCCAGAAGCAGCGGCGCGGATTCAAGACGCACGGACTGCGATTTGTAATCCACTTCGCCGTTCACCAGCTTGAGGATCCGCACTTCGTTGTCGTTGATGTACAGCTCGTCCTGCGTCGAGATGTAGGGAAGCTGCTGACCTGTCGTGTCGACCTGGTGGAAATAGGGGTTCGCCACCAGTTTCCGACCTTCGGTCGTGTCGGTGATGTAGATGTGCGACTCCAGCGTCGGAACGGTCGCCTTGGGCAGACCATCGACGATGTCGGCACGCGACAGCATCGGAGTGGGCGTGTCGGTCCAGTCCGAGTTGCCGTAATAGGCTAGGATCGCGTCATAGCCGTTCTCGAAACCCAGCGACTGCGCATAGCTGTCGGCGTCCGGGTTGATGTCCGGGTGGAACTGACCAAGGAAATGCTTGGGCTGGAAACCCTGCGCGTAGGATGTAGCGAAGTGGGTCAGCAGACCGGGCTTCGGCGCGGGCAGGTTGAAGATCACCGTCACATCATCAGGTGTCTCAACCGTCATGGTCTCGCCACCGACGGTCACATAGTCGCGCACCTGCTCGAAGATGTTGGAATCAAGCATGATGTTGTCATGCCAGAACTTCACATCCGCCGACGTAAAGGGCGCGCCGTCCGACCACTTGTGGCCTTCGCGCAGCGTGAAGGTCAACTGGGTGTAATCGTCGTTCCACGACCACGACTTCGCCACGTTGGGAACGATAGTCTGAAGGTCGTCCGAATAGCGCACGAGGTTGACGTGACGCACCGACAGGAAGTCGGACGTGCCCGCTTCGGTCGCATTGGACAGCGCGTTCAGTTCGCCACCGTACTGACCGATGCTGTCATAAGGAACAACAACAAGCGGCTCGGACGGTAGACGCTCTGCCAGCGGCGGCAGGTCCGGGTTGCCTTTGATCTGCGCGTTCAGCGCTTCGATTTCCGAGTTCGCCGAAAATTCCATCGTGCAACCGGCGGCTTCCTGAAAGGCGCTCAGCTCGTATTGCTGCGGGAATTCACCGGGCGCGACGCCCATCGGGTCCGCGACTGTGACTGCGGGGCAGTTGGCATAGGCCGCCGCCGGCAGGGCAATCAAGGCCACGCCTGAAAGTAGAAGTCGTTTCATTTTCTCTCCTGTTGGTTCCAAGTGGTGACGGGGGCTGTTCCCCCCTTTTTCCCGGCACATGAAGCGTCCGGTCATTTCGGGCTTCCGAACATCGCGCAATGGTTCGGCAGATGACTGCGCAATGTGGAAAGAACTCTGGCAGTACGCCTCCTTCTTGTGTTCAGCCCGGTCGAAACAGCCGGACTCTGTATCTCTGGCAACCATGACAGATGCGTGACAGGGCCAGTTCCGCAGAAATCATGAGGCCACTTTCACGCCATCATCGGTGATCAGGGTCCGCGAAAATGTCCCATCAGTATGTGTCATGCGATGGCAAAGCATATCCTGCATCAAATCAAGCATTGTGTGTAGGTATGCCGGATTTTTTGCCAGGTTTCGGCCCTGGATGCCGTCTGAAACATCCATCAGGATAGGCTCAAGACCTCCAGCGAACTGGATCAATCGCATGTTCTCGCGCCGCAAGACTGCAAGATTCGCCGTATCGACACTCAGACCATGATCGCTCTGCCACAGGGTTGGCGTGATCGGATCCCCGAAATCCAGCTCAGAGACGGAAAACTGCCGCCACCCTTCAGGACTGCGTCCGTCAAGAAATGCGCACAGGCTTTGTCCGTCCATGGAATGCGGAACATCCAGTCCGAGGCATTCAAGAATGGTCGGTGTGACGTCGATGGATTCGGTGGGTTGAGAGATGGTCAGACCCCGCGCCGTTGCCTGGGGCCTGCGGATGATCAAGGGGACATGAAAAGCCGCGTCGTGGAAGGTCATCTTCCCCCACAATCCGTAATCCCCCAGCAATTCGCCATGATCGGCGGTCAGCACGATCAAGGTATCGTCATACCGGCCCGAGTCCTTGAGCCAGCCGATCAACCGCCCAATATGGTGATCGACCTCGGTTGCCAGTCCGAAATAAAGCTTGCGGATCATGCGTGTCGTTGCATCCGAAGCTTCAAGACCCGGAAACCCGACAACCGTAGACGCCACATTCGCCTTGCGACGCGCGGTTGCGACATATGGATGCCAATCCGGCTCATCGAGATCAGCCGCCGATGGCATTTCGGCATCCTTGTACATCTGGTTGTAAGGCGCCGGAGCCACGAAAGGGGGATGTGGCCGGATATAAGTCACCAGACCGAACCAACCCGGCGGACGTTGATCCAGATCCGCTATCACCTGATCCGTGAGATACGCCGTATCACTGTGCTCGGCAGCATATAGCGCAGGCGAATCCGGCCTATCGCCAACGGGGCGGTACATCTCTGGATAGGGCGGAACATCGTAGCCATGCGCTCGCAGATGATTTTCCCACGCGCGGGAATCCCCTTCAAGGCGCAGGCGCACGACTTCTTCAAATCCGGGGGCCAGTTCTTCGTAAGAGAACAGTCTCGGGTCATCCGGCGGCAGAAACCTCGGGTCCTGGGACGTGTCGGTATACCCGAACAAAAGTGGATCGAACCCGGCCTCACGCGCGACCGTCGCAAGGTTCTGCGTATCCCGCTTGAGCGGCGTGCCGTTGCGCCGGGCCCCATGGTTGGACGCATACTGCGCCGTCAGCAAGGACACCCGCGACGGACCGCAGGGCGATGTCACCGAATAATGGTTGCGAAACGACACCGCATCCTTGGCCAAGGCGCGGATATTCGGCAGATCGAGATACGAGTCAAGCGCACCAAACACGCAATCGGCGCGCAATTGGTCAATCACGATGAACAGCGTATTCGGGGTTGGTTGTGACACGGCATTTCCCAGGCTCTGGTCGATCATGCCAAGCAACAGCCATATGTAAAGACAAGTGAATTGTATAGGACTATAGGTTCAGCCTATGAATTTGCCGATCCGTCACCGGACAACAAGGATTTTTGCACCGCTTTCACAAAGCCCCGGATCAGCGGAACATCCCGGCGCACCGAAAGCGTGACCAGCGACTCGGACATCCCGATGTCCACATCCTCGAACGGGATCGCCTTGAGCCGACGATCATGTCCGAACTCGGCTTCGCTGATGAACCCGATCCCGGCCCCCGAGGCCACGACTTCGCGCATCGCCTCGCGCCCCTCGACCTCGATCGACGGGGTCAGACCCAGCCTCAATCGGTCCGCCTCTTCCTCCACTTGCGCGCGCGTGCGGGATCCGATTTCCCGGTAGATCAAGGGGTATTGCCCAAGATCGCGGAACCGCAGCTTGCGCGTTCCCTGCGGCAGATACCCTTTTGCAACAAGCGCCAGTATCGGGGTTCGGCCAAGGTCGATACTGTCGAGATCCGGGGCAGAGATGGAATTGCCGACAACCCCGATCTCCGCTTCATAGTTGCGCAATCTGCGCAGCAAATCCTCGGTATTGCCGGTGCGGATGGTGACAAAGACATCCGGGCTGGCCTCTCGGAACCGCCGCACCGCGTCGGTGATGTGCATGGCGGAATCCGCCATGATCCTAAGATGCCCCGAAAGCGCGGTCCGGCTTTCATCGAACAGGGCACCGATACGGTCTTCGACCTCGAACATCTCGCTCGTCAGACGGAACAGCGCCTCTCCGGCTTCCGTCATCCGCACCTGCCGCGCCTCGCGCGTGAACAGAAGAACATCATGCCGTTGCTCCAACTGGCGCACCTGATCCGAAACCGACGGCTGCGAGATGTTCAGGGCGCGCGCCGCCCGGGAAAACCCACCGTGCAGAGCAACATGATGAAAGGCACGCAATTGGCTGTATCGCATGGATCCCTCAGGTTTTTGCTTCTTATAACCCTAACCTATCAATCAATAGAGAACAAAGATTTTACATATGCCTGCGTGCACCGCATATCCAAGGCCAGAACAGCTTTGGAACCGCACCATGTCTGCCACACCGCTGCCTGCCCCGGAACTCGGGGAACCCTATTTGCTCACCCCCGGGCCCCTGACCACCGCCTATGCCGTCAAAGAGGCGATGCTCAAGGATTGGGGCAGTTGGGACGACGATTTCCGCGCCATGACACGCGCGGTCCGCTCCCGTTTGCTGGCCCTGATCGGCGATGGCGCGTCTGATTACGACTGCGTGCCGATCCAGGGCTCCGGCAGCTATTGCGTCGAAGCGATGCTGGGCAGCTTCGTTCCCAGCGACGGCAAGGTTCTCGTGCTGTCGAACGGTGCCTACGGCCTGCGCGCCGCGCAAACGCTCGACTATCTCGGTCGGGCCTGCCACCTTCTCGACAAGGGCGACTACCTCCCCCCGCGCGGGGACGAGGTTGCGCACATCCTGGCGAATGATCCTGCCATAACGCATGTTTTGGCGATCCATTGCGAAACCTCAAGCGGCATCCTGAACCCGGTCGAGGAAATCGCAGAGGCCACCCAGAAAGCCGGGCGCAAGCTCCTGATCGACAGCATGTCGGCTTTCGGCGCGTTGCCGCTCGACCCGGTCAAACTCAACTGCACCGCCTTTGTGTCCTCGGCCAACAAATGTATCGAAGGCGTCCCCGGTTTCGGTTTCGTCATCGCCCGCAAGGACGAGATCGAAGCCTCCAAAGGCAACTCGCATTCCCTGTCGCTCGACGTGCATGCACAATGGGCGACGATGGAGAAAACCGGCCAGTGGCGTTTTACACCCCCGACCCATGTGGTCGCGGCCTTCCTGAAGGCGCTCGACCTGCACGAAGCCGAAGGCGGTGTACCCGCCCGTGGTGCCCGCTATACGCGCAACCGCGATGTGATGGTGCAGGGCATGCGCGATCTGGGGTTCGAGACCCTGCTTGCCGACCGCTGGCTCAGCCCGATCATCGTGACCTTCTTCTGCCCCGCCGATCCGAACTTTACCTTTCAGGGCTTTTATGACGCCATGAAAGCACGCGGGTTCATCATCTATCCCGGCAAGCTGACCGTCGTGGACAGTTTCCGCATCGGGGTGATCGGGCAGATGGACGAACACGTAATGCGCCGCGTGGTGGACGCCGCCCGCGACGCCCTGACTGACATGAACGTAAGCAGCGCGGCACCGCCCGCCGCCGCTTTGGAAGAACGCAAGAAACTCGCCGCCTGAAGGAAGAGATATGCCGATTGAGAACCCCGTGGTCGCAAATGGCCGCACCTACCCCGCGCCCAAGACCTGCGCGATTGCGATCTGTCTGGATGGCTGCGAACCCGAATACCTTGAAGTGGCCATCGCCGAAGGGCTGATGCCGACATTGAAGCGAATCCGCGAAACCGGGACAGACCGTCTGGCCCATTCGGTGATCCCCTCCTTCACCAACCCCAACAACATGAGTATTGCGACGGGCCGCCCGCCCGCCGTGCACGGCATCTGCGGCAACTTCCTGTATGAGCCGGAAACCGGCCAGGAAGTCATGATGAACGACGTCCGCTTCCTGCGCGCGCCAACCGTGTTCGCGAAGTTCTACGAGGCTGGCGCTCGCGTCGCC
The DNA here is from genome assembly GCA_030428355.1 of Alphaproteobacteria bacterium. Lineage (GTDB taxonomy): Bacteria > Pseudomonadota > Alphaproteobacteria > Rhodobacterales > Rhodobacteraceae > Marivita. The sequence continues at coordinate 12,923 of JAUIBL010000037.1, forward strand.
GTCGTCACCGCCAAGGACAAACTGCGCGCGCTGCTGGGGGCTGGTCTGAAATTCGACGAAGACCGCGCCATCGCGTTTTCGTCCGAACGGTCCGGCGACACGACCAAAGCCGAACACGGCATCGACAAGGCGTCCGACTGGCTCGGCATGCCGGTGCCTGAAGTCTACTCCGCCGACCTGTCGGAATTCGTCTTCGCCGCCGGTGTGAAACTGCTGAAAGAGTGGAAGCCGGACGTGATGTACCTCTCCACCACCGACTACATTCAGCACAAGTTCGCCCCCGACGAACAGGGTGCCAAGGACTTCTACGCGATGTTCGACCGCTACCTAGCCGAACTGGACGCCATGGGCGCGGCCATCGTCGTCACCGCCGACCACGGCATGAAGCCCAAGCATGACGCCAACGGCGACCCGGCGGTGATCTATGTGCAGGACCTGCTCGACGAGTGGCTGGGCGAAGCCGCCGCCCGTGTGATCCTGCCGATCACCGACCCGTACGTCGTCCATCACGGCGCGCTGGGATCGTTCGCCACCGCTTACCTGCCTTCGGACGCGGATCAGGCCGACATCATCGACCGCCTGCGCGCGCTCCCGGAAATGCTCGAAGTTGTGGACAAGGCCACAGCCGTCCAGAAATACGAACTGCCTGCCGACCGCATTGGCGACATCGTCATGATCTCGACCGAGAACATGACCATCGGCACCAGCGCCCACCGCCACGACCTCGCCGCGCTCAAGGAACCGCTGCGCAGCCATGGCGGGCTGACCGAACAGGAAGTGCCCTTCATCGTGAACCGGGTCATCGAGCTGCCCGACGCACCGACCCTGCGCAACTTCGATGCGTTCTTCTACGCCACTACCGCCGCCGCGCTCGAAGAGGTGCCCGCATGACAGACATCCGTCACGAACAGATGCGCATCGGTGGTGAAAAGGTCGACACCGAGGCGCGGCTCGAAGTCCGCTATCCTTACACCGACGAGGTGATCGGCACCGTCCCGATGGGCACCGCCGAACACGCCCGCCGCGCGTTCGAGATTGCCGCGAACTACAAGCCCAAGCTCACCCGCTACGAGCGCAGCCAGATCCTGCAACGTGCCGGAGAACTGATCGGTGAACGTCGCGACTACCTCGCCAAATGGCTGACGCTGGAACTGGGCATCTGCCACCAGCACTCGATCTACGAAACAAAGCGCGCGCAGGACGTCTATCAATTCGCCGCCGCCGAGGCGCTCAAGGATGATGGCGAGATTTTCTCGTGTGACCTGACCCACAACGGCAAGGCGCGCAAGATCTTCACAATGCGCGAACCCGTCCGCGCCATCAGCGCGATCACACCGTTCAACCACCCGCTGAACATGGTCAGCCACAAGATCGCACCGTCGATTGCGACCAACAACTGCATGGTGTGCAAGCCCACGGAATTGACTCCACTCACGGCGCTGACGTTGGCCGACATCCTGTATGAAGCGGGCTTGCCGCCCGAGATGTTCCAGGTCGTCACCGGCATGCCCGCCGACATCGGCGACGAGATGGTGACGAACGAAAACATCGACATCATCACCTTCACCGGCGGCGTTCCCGTCGGCAAACTCATCGCCTCCAAAGCGGGCTACAAACGCACCGCACTCGAACTGGGCGGCAACGATCCCCTGATCGTCTGCAACGACCTGAGCGATGCCGATCTCGACAAGGCTGCGACCATCGCCGTCGCGGGTGCGACCGGAAACTCGGGCCAGCGCTGCACCGCGATCAAGCGCATTCTCGTGCAGGAAAGCGTCGCCGACAAATTCGTGCCGCTGGTGGTTGAGAAAGCCAAGAAGATCAAATTCGGCGATCCGCAGGATCCGGAAACCGAACTCGGCTGCGTGATCCATGCACAGGCCGCCGAACTCTTTGAAAAGCGCGTCTACATGGCCGCCGAACAGGGCGCGAAGGTACTGTATGATCCGGGCCGCAAAGGCGCGCTCCTGCCGCCCATCGTGGTCGATCACGTGCCCCATGACAGCGAACTGGTGATGGAGGAAACCTTCGGCCCGATCATCCCCATCGTCCGCGTCCCCGACAATGACGAAGAGGTCATGCGCATCTCCAACAGCACCGATTTCGGCCTGTCCTCGGGTGTCTGCACCAACGACCTGAACCGCGCGATTGCCTATATCAACGGCCTCAATGTCGGCACCTGCAACATCTGGGAACAGCCCGGCTACCGGATCGAGATGTCCCCCTTCGGCGGCATCAAGGACAGCGGCAACGGCGTAAAGGAAGGCGTCATCGAAGCGATGAAGTTCTTCACCAACGTCAAGACCTATTCCCTGCCGTGGCCATAACCCGTCACACCGAAGGCGAAGCCAACACCAGCGCCGCACGGGCCGACTGGTCCGCCCGCGAAACCCATAACGAAACGCGCGACCTGCTGGCGCGCGATGCAAACGCCTTCCTGCATCAGTCGCTCTCCTCACCCTGCCTCAGCACCATCGCCAAGGCCGAAGGCATCTGGATCGAAGACACCAGCGGTCGTCGCTTCATGGATTTCCACGGCAATTCCGTGCACCACATCGGCTACGGCCACCCGCGCCTTGTCCAGGCGGTGAAAGACCAGATCGACGCGCTGCCGTTCTCGCCACGACGATTCACCAATGATGTCTCGGTCACGCTTGCTGAACGGCTGGGCCAGATCGCGCCGGGCAACCTCAACCGCGTTCTTTTCACCACCGGCGGATCGGACGCCGTCGAAGTCGCCCTGCGCCTTGCCCGCGCTGCCACGGGACGGTTCAAGACGATCAGCTTCTGGGACGCATTCCACGGCGCAGGCTTTGGCGCGTCAAGCGTCGGTGGCGAAGCCACCTTCCGCAGCCATATCGCCGGCCCGCTCCTGCCCGGCGCCGAACACGTCGCCCCCTTTCACTGCTACCACTGCGCCTATGGCCACCCCGGCCCCGAAACCTGCGCCCTCGCTTGCGCCAAGATGGTTGAATTCGCTCTGGCCCGCGAAGGCGACGTGGCTGCCGTCATCGCCGAACCGATGCGTGCCGTTCCGGTCGCCCCCCCACCGGGCTACTGGCAGGCCGTGCAGGCCGCGTGCCGCAAGCACGGCGCGCTGCTGATCATGGATGAAATCCCGACAGGCCTTGGCAAGACAGGCCACATGTTCGCCTTCGACCACGACGGGATCGAACCCGACATCGTGGTTCTCGGCAAGGCGCTTGGCGGCGGTATGCTTCCCATCGCCGGGATCATTGCGCGGGACGATCTGAACGTCGCCGGCGACTTCGCCATCGGTCACTATACGCACGAGAAAAACCCCGTCACCGCCCGCGCAGCACTAACCACGCTCGACATCCTCGAGGACGAAGGACTGGTCGACCGCTCCGCCACCCTTGGCACCCACGCCCAGGACCGCCTGAAAGACGCGCTGCACGATCACTCGCATGTCGGCGACATCCGAGGTCGCGGCCTCATGTTCGGGGTCGAGATCGTCACCGACCGTGACACCCGCACTCCCGATCCCGACCGCGCCGAGCGCATCTACTATGCCTGCCTCGACAAGGGCCTCAGCTTCAAGATCAGCGCCGGGAGCGTACTCACCCTGTCGCCCCCGCTGGTGATCTCCCAAGCTGATCTCGACACCGCCCTCGACATCGTCATCGACGCAATCCGGACAACCGGGTGAGCGCAACCGTCCTTCTGATCGTCCTGTTGGCCGCGCTGCTCCACGCGCTCTGGAACGCGCTGGTCAAAACCTCGGGCGACCGCGCAATCACGTTGGGACTGGTGGCAACGGGCCACTGCCTGCCCGCCTTTGCCCTGATGCCCTTTGTCCCGATCCCGGCGGCCGAGGCGTTTCCCTTCATCATCGCCTCCACGGTGATCCACTGGGCCTACTATTTCGGCCTGAACATTGCTTACCGCTTTGGCGACCTGTCTCTGATCTACCCCATCGCGCGCGGAACCGCCCCAGTGATGGTCGCCCTGGGCGCCATGATCTGGGCGGATGAGTCCCTGTCGCTTTGGGCTTGGATCGGGATCGTGACCGTATCCGCCGGGATCATGGTACTTGCTGCCATACGGCACGCCGACAAGCGCGGGATCGGTGCGGCGCTCGTCACCTCCGCCATCATCGCCGCCTATTCGGTGGTTGATGGCATCGGCATTCGCGTCTCTGGCACACCCATCAGCTATGTCGTCTGGCTGTTTGCCGCCGAGATTTTCATGGCCGTCTTCGTCATCGCCACCCGTTTCGACCGCGCCCGCAGCATCAGCCAACGCGCGCTTGTCCTTGGCCTGACAGGCGGCCTCATCTCCGGCCTCGCCTATGGACTGGCCCTCTTCGCCAAAACACTGGCCCCCATCGGGATCGTGTCAGCGGTGCGCGAAACATCCGTGATCTTCGCAGCCTTGATCGGCGTCTACTGGCTCGGCGAAGGTCCGGCCAAACGACGGCTTGTTGCAGCCAGCGTGGTGGCACTCGGGGTCATAATCCTAGCTCTGTCCTGATCTTCTCTGGTTCGAAAATACTTCGGGGTTTGGGGCAGAGCCCCAATGTTTCGGTCCACCGAAACACTTTGATGCGTCCCCGCATCATGGACCCGAAAGCTCAGGGCTTGCGGAAGATCCGGGTTGACCGGAACATATCCTCCAGCGCTTCGATCCGCGCCCGCGCGCTATCGGACACGCGCGTCTGCACCTCGGCAATCAACGCCTCGATGATAAGGTTGATCGCCAGCGTCGAGTCCCAGCTTGACGGCACCTCGATCATCGCGTTCACCACGTGATCCGCCAGCCCGGAAATCGGTGACCCCCACTGGTCGGTGAACAGGATGATCTCCGCCCCCCGCTCTTTCGCCAGTTCCGCCAGACGCTCCAGATCCCGCTCGTAGCGTCGGATGTCGAACAGGATAAGGACCGAGGCGCGATCCATGTCCAGAATGTATTGCGGCCAGACATTCGGTGACGCTCCCAAAAGCGTAACCGCTGGGCGGATGATCTGAAGATGGTTGTAGAAGTAATCCGCATTCGACCGTGTGATCCGCCCACCGGACAGGTAAACGGGCCTCTGCCGCGCGGCCAGAACCCCTGCAATGGCATCCAGCGTCCCCGGCTCCAGCCGGTCAATCGTGCGGCTCAGATTGTCGAACACCGCTTCGGCAAAGGCCGTGAACGCCGCCGATCCGGGCTTGGTATCCCCCCACCCCTCGCGCTTGCGGATGGGCGTCTTGAACTGCTCGGACGCCTCGTCCCGCATCGCGGCCTGCAACTCCGGGAAACCGTCAAACCCCAGCTTGCGCGCCAGCCGGATAACCGTTGGCGTCGACACGCCCGCCGCCTCGGCAATGCGGGTGATGGATTGCAACCCTCCCACAGGATAGTCGCGCATGAGAACGCTGGACAATTGCCGCTCTGCTGGCGTCAGAGCACCCGCCTGATCGTGCAGCCTGTCCTTGACCGAAAGGGGTTTCGCCATCCCGTGACGCCTTTTGTAGCAATCGCTACATTGATACTCACCTTGGTACAATAATCAACGGAATTGTCTTGACAGGTCGCGGCACCCCAACCCTAATGGCGGCGTGATGACATCCAGCGACCATAGGATTCTGGGCCCCAATGACGGTCCCGCCGCCGAGGTGATCAACCCTCAGGGCACGGCACCGATCTGCCTTGTCTGCGAACACGCCAGCGCCTTCATCCCGGCATCGCTTGCCGATCTGGGCGTCGCCCCGGAACATCGGCTCAGCCATGCAGCGTGGGACATTGGCGGCCTCGATCTGGCCAAAGCGCTGTCGAAAAAACTCGACGCGCCATTGGTTGCCTCGCGCATCTCGCGTCTGGTCTACGACTGCAACCGCCCGCCCAGCGCCCCCGGTGCGTTTCCCGAACGGTCCGAAGTGATCGACGTGCCTGGCAATGTCGGCCTCGATGACGCCGCCCGCGCGGCCCGCGTGAACGAGGTTTACGACCCCTTCCGCACGCTGGTCAAAACCACGCTAAACCGGTTCTCAACGCCTCCGGCGCTTGTGACGATCCACACCTTTACCCCCGTCTGGTTCGGTCAGCCGCGCGATGTCGAACTCGGCCTGCTGCACGATGCCGACGACCGGCTCGCCCGCGCGATGATGGCGAACCGGCCCGACGGTCTCGAAGCCCAACTGAACGCGCCCTATTCCGTGACCGACGGCGTCACCCATACGCTGCGCGAACACGCGATCCCGCGTGGCTTGCAAAACGTGATGATCGAAGTCCGCAACGATCTGGTCTCGGACCCGGCGGGTGTTGCCCGGTTCACCGACATCCTGAGGACCATGTTGACCAAAGCCCTCGCCACGCAGGAGGCGCTATGATCCGCGCGCTGCAGGCCTATGTTGGGGTGATCGACCCGTTCAACCGCATGATCGGGCGGATCGTGATGTACGGCATCTTCGTGATGATGGGCATCCTGATCTGGTCATCCATCAGCAAGGTGTTCCTTGTCCCATCGCTCTGGACGCTGGAAATGGCCCAATTCGCGATGGTCGCCTACTACATCCTCGGCGGCCCCTATTCGATCCAGATGGGATCGAACGTACGCATGGACCTGATCTATGGTGAAATGAGCGACCGCCGAAAAGCCGCCATCGACGCAGTGACGGTCCTGTTCCTCATCATCTACCTGCTCTTCCTGCTCTATGGCGGCATCGCATCGACTGCCTATTCATTGGGCTATTTCGGATCGGAGCCCATCAGCTTTTTCGCAGGCCTTGCGATGGGCAGCGAAGAGCTTGGTTTCCTCGAACGCAGCCCGACATCGTGGCGGCCTTATCTCTGGCCGATCAAGGTGATCATGGTGATCGGCATCTTCCTGATGCTGCTGCAGGTGCTGTGCGAACTGGCCAAGGACATCCTGCGCCTCAAGGGACATGACATGGGGGCCAAGGTCTGATGCCGTATGAACTGATTGCGGCGCTCATGTTCTCGACCATGATGCTGATGCTTCTGACGGGTCAGCGCGTGTTCGGCGCCATCGGCTTTGTGGCCGTGGTCGCGGCGTTCTTCCTCTGGGGCGACCGGGGCGGATATGACCTGGGCTTTTCGGCCGCGATGAAGCTGATGAAATGGTATCCACTGCTGACCCTGCCGATGTTCATATTCATGGGCTACGTCCTGTCCGAAAGCCGCATCGCGGACGACCTCTACAAGATGTTCCACGTCTGGATGGGCGGCCTATCTGGCGGCCTTGCCGTGGGCACCATCGGGCTCATGGTTCTGATCTCTGCCATGAACGGGCTCAGCGTTGCAGGCATGGCCATCGGTGCCACCATCGCGCTGCCCGAACTTCTACGCCGAGGATACGACAAACGAATGGTCACGGGGGTGATCCAGGCGGGGTCTTCGCTGGGCATCCTTGTGCCACCCTCGGTGGTGCTGGTCCTCTACGCGATGATCGCACGCCAGCCGGTTGGCCAACTTTGGCTCGCAGGAGTGATCCCGGGGCTGATGATGGCAACCATGTTCGTCCTCTACATCGTGATCCGCTGCAAACTGAACCCCGCCCTTGGCCCGGTCCTCCCCGCCGCCGAACGCGACATCCCCCGCGCCGAGAAACTCCGCCTCCTCCGCGCAGGTTTGCTGCCACTGGGCATCTTCTTCGTGATGATGGTCCCTTTCGTGAACGGCTGGACCTCGCTTGTCGAAAGCTCGGCCATCGGGGCCATCGCTGCCTTCATGGCCGCTGTCCTCAAGGGCCGCATGACCCGCGAGGTGTTCGAGAACTCGGTCCGCAACACGCTCGGCATTTCCTGCATGTTCATGTGGATCATCCTGGCCGCCCTCGCCTTTGGCGCGGTGTTCGACGGTCTAGGTGCGGTGAAAGCGATCGAGAACCTCTTTACAGATCAGCTTGGCCTCAGCCCTTGGGTGATCCTGATCCTGATGCAGCTCAGCTTCATCATCATGGGCACGTTCCTGGATGACACCGCGATGCTGGTCATCGTCGCACCGCTTTACGTGCCACTCGTAGGCGCACTTGGCTTCGACCTGATCTGGTACGGTATTCTCTACACGATCACGACCCAGATCGCCTACATGACCCCGCCCTTCGGCTATAACCTCTTCCTAATGCGCGCGATGGCCCCGCCCGAAATCGATTTGCGCGACATCTATGTGTCGATCATCCCCTTCGTGCTGGTGATGGTTGCCGCACTCGCCATCATCATGATCTTCCCGCAGATCGCCCTGTGGCTGCCGGAATACGTGTATGGAAAATAACCACAATAATGACTCCGGTAACGGAGCGACCCACCCCCAACCGAGAGGAAATGACATGACCACAAGACGCAAGTTTCTCACAACCGCCGGGATCGGTGCCGCAGCAAGCCTTGCTGCCCCCGCCGTTGTCAAAGCCCAATCCGGCATCACGTGGCGCTTCCAGACCTATGCGGGCGCCGCTCTGGGTGAGCATGTGACCAAACCGGTCATCGACTACATCAACGCAAACGCCAACGGTGAGCTCACGGTCGAGCTGTTCTACGCCGACCAGATCGTTCCCACGGGCGAGCTCTTCCAGGCGCTTCAGCGTGGCACCATCGACGGCGTGCATTCGGACGACGACTCGATGGCGTCCCCGACTCCGCTGCGTCAGTTCGGCGGCTACTTTCCCTTCGCAACCAAGCACATCCTCGACGTGCCGGTTCTGTTCAACCAGTACGGCCTGAAGGAAATCTGGGAAGAGGAATACGCCAAGGTCGGTGTACAGTGGATCTCGGCCGCCGGTCAGGACCCGTGCAACTTCAACACCACCAAGGAAATCACATCGGTCGCTGACCTCGATGGTCTGCGCCTCTACACCTTCCCGACCGCCGGTCGCTTCCTGTCCAAGTTCGGCGTCGTCCCCGTGTCGATCCCCTATGAAGACGCCGAAGTCGCCGTGCAGACGGGCGAACTGGACGGCATGGCATGGTCCGGCATCACCGAAGACTACACCGTGGGCTGGGCGGATGTGACTGACTACTTCCTGACCAACAACATCTCGGGTGCGTGGATCGGATCATGGTTCATCAACCAGCAACGCTGGGCCGACCTGCCGGATCACCTCAAGTCGGTCGTGATGGCCGCGACCGAGGCAGGCCACACCTACCGCAACCAATGGTACTGGGGCGGCGAAGCGGCCTTGCGCGCCAATGGCGACAAGCTGCAACTGCGTCAGGTTCCCCCCGCCGAATGGGCCGAAGTCGAGAACGCCGCCAAGGAGTTCTGGAACGAGGTTGCCGAAGAAGGCGAGATCCAGCAGAAAATCATCAGCATCTTCCGCGAGTATAACAGCGTCATCAACCAGGCGGGCGCACCGTACAACTTCGAATAACCGAAGCTTACCCATCGAAAAGCGATCCCCTGCGGGGGGTCGCTTTGACCGTGAATGAAAAGGACGAAACCATGGCCCACATGACCCTGGATGCTTTGAGCAACTCCGCCGAAACCGGCGCAATCGACACTGTTCTCGTCTGCATGGTCGACATGCAGGGCCGCCTGATGGGCAAACGCTTCCATGTCTCGAACTTCCTCGAATCCGCATGGAAAGAGACCCATTGCTGCAACTACCTGTTGGCCACCGACCTCGAGATGGCCACACCGGACGGCTACAAATCCACAAGCTGGGCGGCGGGGTATGGCGATTACGTGATGAAGCCGGACATTGCCACGCTGCGCCCGATGCCGTGGCTCGAAGGCACCGCGATGGTGCTGTGCGATCTGATCGACCACCATACGCACGAACCGGTGCCGCATTCGCCGCGTCAGATCCTCAAGAAACAGATTGCCCGCCTCGCCGAGATGGGCCTGACGCCGATGATGGCGACCGAACTGGAGTTCTTCCTCTTCGAGAAAAGCTACGAGGAAATCCGCAAGAACGGCTATCGCACACTGACCCCGATCAGCGGCTACAACGAGGATTACAATATCCTCCAGACCACCCGCGAAGAACACGTCATGCGCCCGATCCGCAACCATCTGGTGGCTGCCGGTGTCCCTGTCGAGAACACCAAGGGCGAGGCCGAGGCCGGTCAGGAAGAACTGAACATCCGCTACGCCGAGGCGCTCGCCTGCGCCGACAACCACACGATCGCCAAACACGCGGTCAAGGAAATCGCCAACATGCACGGCCACGCGGCCAGCTTCCTGCCCAAATGGCACCACACCCGCGTCGGCAGCGCCGCGCATATCCACCAGTCGCTCTTCAAGGGCGACACCAACGTGTTCCACGAAGCAGACGCCAAGCTGAGCATGTCGGACACGATGAAATCCTATGTCGCGGGCCTGATCAAATACGCCCCCGACATGACGGTCTTCCTTGCCCCCTACGTGAACAGCTACAAGCGCTTCCTGCCAGGCACCTTCGCCCCCACCAAGATCGCATGGTCGGTAGACAACCGCACCGCAGGCTACCGCCTTGTGGGCGACGGCACCAAGGGCGTGCGGATCGAATGCCGCATCCCCGGAAGCGACATCAATCCCTACCTTGCCTGCGCGGCACAACTCGCCGCTGGGATCGCCGGGATGGAGGAAAAGCTGTCACTGGAAGAGCCGGTCTCCGGCGATGTCTACCACATGCACCACATCCCCGAGATCCCGGCCACCCTGCGCGCCGCAACCGAAACCCTGCGCAACTCTGCAATGCTGCGCGCGGCCATGGGCGATTTCGTGATCGACCACTACACCCGCGCCGCCGAAGTGGAACAAGAAGCCTTTGACGCCATTGTCACCGACTGGGAACTCCAGCGCGGATTTGAAAGAGCCTGAACCATGACCAAGACCGTAGACCTGATCTCACCGATCGACGGATCGGTGTACCTCACGCGCGAGGTGCTGACCCGTGACGCCGCCTTTGACGCCGCCGAACGCGCCAGGGCCGCCCAGGCCGATTGGGCCGCGCGCCCGCTGTCTGAACGCATCGAACTGGTGCGCAAGGCGGGTGAAATCATCGGCCAGCAGAAAGACCGCATGGCGACCGAAATCGCGCACCAGATGGGCCGTCCCGTCCGCTATGGCGGCGAATATGGCGGCTTCAACGAACGCCTCACCTACATGGCCGATGTCGCCGAAGAGTCGCTTGCACCGATGCAGATCGAAGACAGCGACGCGTTCCGCCGCCTGATCAAACGCACACCGTGGGGCACCGTTCTGGTCATCGCACCGTGGAACTACCCCTATATGACCGCGATCAACACCGTGGCCCCCGCCCTCATCGCGGGCAACACGGTGATCCTGAAACATGCAGGCCAAACGCTCGCCGTGGGCGATCATCTTGCCGAAGCCTTCCACGCGGCAGGTGTGCCCGACGACGTGTTCCAGAACCTCGTCCTCGACCACGACACCACCTCTGCGCTTCTGTCCGAACGCGCGGTGGATTTCGTCAACTTCACCGGCTCGGTCGGCGGTGGTCAGGCCATCGAACGCGCGGCAGCGGGCACCTTCATCCCCGTCTCGACCGAGCTTGGCGGCAAAGACCCCGGCTATGTCCGCGCTGACGCCAATATCGACGCAGCGGTCGACACGCTGCTGGATGGCGCGATGTTCAACTCGGGCCAGTGCTGCTGTGGCATCGAACGCATCTACGTGCACGAAAGCCTTTACGACCAATTCGTCGAGAAGGCCGTCGCTTGGGTCAACGCGCAGAAACTCGGCAACCCTCTGGACCCCGATACAACGATGGGCCCGATGGCCAATGTGCGCTTCGCCAAGGAAGTTCGCGCCCAGATCGAAGAAGCGCTGGCCGATGGCGCAACAGCGCATATCGACACGATGCCAGCCGATGATGGCGGCGCCTACCTGACGCCTCAGATCCTGACCAACGTGACCCACAAGATGCGCGTCATGCGCGACGAAAGCTTTGGCCCTGTCGTCGGCATCATGCCGGTCAAGGACGACGAGGAAGCCATCGCGCTGATGAACGACAGCCAGTTCGGCCTTACGGCGTCGATCTGGTCCGCCGACACCGCCACCGCCGAAGCCATCGGCGACCGGATCGAGACCGGCACCGTCTTCCTCAACCGCTGCGATTACCTTGACCCTGCGCTCTGCTGGACCGGTTGCAAGGACACCGGACGCGGGCAAGGTCTTTCGAAACTGGCGTATCAGGCCCTGACACGCCCCAAATCCTACCACCTCAAGAAGGCATAAGCCGATGTCCCTCAAAGGAAACTGGTCCTACCCCACCGCCATCCGTTTCGGCGCGGGCCGCATCTCGGAAATCGCCGAGGCGTGCCTTGCCGCTGGCATCTCCAACCCGCTCCTCGTCACCGACCGGGGCCTTGCGGATATGGAGATCACCACCAAGACCCTGAACCTTGTCGAACAGGCGGGTCTGGGCCGCGCGATGTTCTCGGATGTCGATCCCAACCCGAACGAAAAGAACGTCGAAGAAGGTCTCAAGGTCTACCGCGAAGGCGGCTTTGACGGCGTCATCGCCTTTGGCGGCGGCTCTGGTCTCGACCTTGCCAAGACGCTCGCCTTCATGGCGGGCCAGTCCCGCCCGCTTTGGGATTTCGAAGACATCGGCGACTGGTGGACCCGTGCAGACCCCGCAGGTATCCACCCCATCGTCGCTGTGCCCACCACCGCGGGCACCGGGTCCGAAGTGGGCCGCGCCAGCGTCATCACCAACTCGGACAGCCACGAGAAAAAGATCATCTTCCACCCCAAGATGCTTCCCGCCGTGGTGATCTGCGACCCCGAGCTGACCGTGGGCATGCCCAAATTCATCACCGCAGGCACCGGTCTTGATGCCTTCGCCCACTGTGTCGAGGCCTATTCCAGCCCGCACTACCACCCGATGAGCCAAGGCATCGCGCTCGAAGGCATGCGCCTTGTCGTCGACAACCTGCCCCGCGCCTATGCCGACGGGACCGACATCGAAGCCCGCGCCAACATGATGAGCGCCGCCGCCATGGGCGCCACTGCCTTCCAGAAAGGCCTCGGCGCGATCCATGCGCTGAGCCACCCCATCGGCGCACATCACCACACCCATCACGGCACCACCAACGCCGTCTTCATGCCCACCGTGCTCAAGTTCAACGCCGACGCCATCCGCGACCGCTTTGACCGCGCGGCGGGCTATCTCGGCATCGACGGCGGATTCGACGGCTTCTGCGCCTTTGTCGATCAGTTCAACGCCAGCTTCGCGATCCCGAAAACGCTCACCGATCTGGGTGTGAAGGACGCAAACCTCGACGTTCTCGTCCGCGATGCGCTCAACGACCCGTCCACCGGCGGCAACCCGGTCACCATGACCGAAGCCAACACGCGGGCGTTGTTCGAGACGGTGCTGTAAGGGGGCACTTGAGTCTCCAGCAGAATTCCATCAATGGTAGAATTCTGCTGGAGTTACTCACCATATGAATGAACCTACGCTGTACATTTTTCTGGATGAAGGTGGAAATTTCGATTTCAGCCCGAATGGCACGCGATATTTCAGCCTCTCCTGTGTAAGCATGGTCCGGCCTTTCAGGCTGCACACGAAGCTGGATACATACAAGTACGACTTGATCGAGTACCGCATCAAACCGCGTATCGACTTGGAACACTTTCATTGCGCAGAAGACAATGCACATGTGCGGCAAAAAGTATTTGGAATGATTGCCGAAGGCACAGACAAAAACTGTGTGGATGCGGTGCTGGTTGAAAAGTCAAAGACAGGTCCAAGCCTGCAAGAGCCAAGCAAGTTTTATCCCAAAATGCTTGGCTATTTGCTGCGACATACCATCAACCACGCCACACAAGATGTCGGCGAGGTAGTTGTGATCACGGACACCATTCCGGTTGCCCGGAAACGCCGCGCAATCGAAAAGGCCGTAAAGACGACTTTGAAAGATATGCTGGACACCTGCACGCCCTACAGGGTTATGCACCATGCATCGAAAGCGCATTATGGGCTTCAAATTGCCGATTATTTCAATTGGGCGATTTACCGAAGGTGGGAACATGGTGACCCACAGACGTACAATCTCGTGAAAGATAAAATCCGCAGCGAATTCGACATCTTTCGAACCGGAACGCGCCACTACTACTGAAAATGCCCCCCCCGACTACCTTACGGAGAACCCCTTGGGTTCTTATCATCGGGGAGGAACCTTTAAAGCTTACCTAGCTATCAACGGTTAAAAAATCAATGACTCAGTCGTGCGTTACTCCACCGCCCGATACCAAGCCACGATCTGCGCCCGCGCCGCGTCATCCATCTGGATCGCATTCGGCGGCGGCATGGCGTGGGACCGTCCTGCCTGCAGGTAAATCTGGTGCGCGTGCTGCGCCACGTCCGCTTCGGTCTCCAGATAGACACCCTTGGGCGCCCAGCGGATGCCATCCCACAAAGGCTCGCGCGCGTGGCACATCGAACAATTGCCCTGCACAACGTTATACGCGTCTTCGAACCCGTCGGCCGAGGCAAAGCGCATTTCGAACTCGGTCATCGGACGCTCTGCCGCCTCGTCATAGGTCTCGGTCCCGCCCAGCGTCGACAGCCACGCGATGGTGACAAAGATCACCGCCGTCACTGCCCAGGTCCAGTTCGGCTGGCCTTTGCCCGCGTGCATGGAGTTGAAGTAATGCCGGATCGTGACCCCCATCAGGAACACCAGTGACGCGATCAGCCACGCGAACTCGGTGCCAAAGGCCAGCGGGTAGTGGTTCGACAACATCAGGAAGATCACAGGCAGCGTCAGGTAGTTGTTGTGCGTCGACCGCAGCTTGGCGATCTTGCCGTACTTGGGATCCGGCGTGCGCCCCGCCTTGAGGTCGGCCACGACAATCCGCTGGTTCGGCATGATGATGAAGAACACGTTGGCCGTCATGATCGTCGCCGTGAACGCCCCCAAATGCAGCAGCGCCGCGCGTCCGGTGAAGACCTGATGATAGCCCCAGGCCATCACCACGAGGATGGCAAACAGAAGCAGCATCAGAACCGTAGGTTGCTCACCCAGCGCGGATTTGCAGAGGAAGTCGTAGAGCAGCCAGCCAATGGTCAGCGACAGCGCCGAGATCAAAATCCCCTGCCACAGCGCCAGATCCGCCTTGGTCGGGTCGAGCAGGTACAGTTCACCGCCCACCCAATAGACGATCATCAGCAAAGCCGCGCCCGACAGCCATGTCGTGTAGCTCTGCCATTTGTGCCAGGTCAGATGCTCGGGCAGCCGCGCCGGGGCCACGAGGTATTTTACCGTATGGTAAAATCCGCCGCCGTGAACCTCCCATTCCTCGCCATACGCCCCTTCGGGCATGTCTTTGGCCGGTTTCAGCATCAGGTCCAGCGCGATGAAATAAAAACTCGCCCCGATCCACGCCATCGCGGTGATGACATGCAGCCAACGGACAGCAAAGGCGATCCAGTCCCAAAGAACGGCAAAATCATACATGGCGAAAGGCTCCCGTTGGCAGTTTCCGACAAACTAGCGGCAGGGCCATTCTTCTGCTATTCCGATGAAAACCCAAGCTGTATCAAAAATCTGCGAATAATGAGCTATCTCGACAACATCAGAACCTTCGTGCGTGTCTACGAATTGGGCAGCATGTCCGCCGCTGGTCGCGATTTGCGCATTTCGCCCGCTGTCACGTCGACTCGGATCGCCCAGCTTGAGGAACACCTCTCCGTCCGCCTCTTCCAGCGCACCACCCGCAACCTGACGCCCACCGAACAGGGGCGGCTGTTCTACGCCGGTGCCGTCGAAGTGCTCGAAGCGGTCGAAGCGGCCGAGGCGCAGGTGGTCGACATCACCGAAAAACCCCGTGGGTCGATCTATGTTGCCGCCCCCTTGGGTGTTGGCCGTCGTCTGATCGCGCCGCAGGTGCCTGCGTTTATCGAACAATACCCCGAAGTCTCCGTACGGTTGCGCCTCACCGACCGTAAGGTTGACCTCACCACCGAAGGCCTCGACCTTGCCGTTTTTCTGGGCGAGCCCGAGGACAGCACGCTGCGGATCCGCAAGATCGCCGATGTCGACCGCGTGCTGTGCGCCGCACCCGGCTACATCAAGGCGCGGGGTATGCCGAACACGGGTGACGACCTGCTGAGCCAGAACCACGAATGCCTGAACCTGCGCTTTCCGGGGGCCACCGAATTCCAATGGCGGCTGCAAACCCCTGATGGCCCCAAACGGTTCAAGGTCCGGGGTCGGTTCGAATCCGACGATGGCGACGTGCTGACCGACTGGGCGCTCGATGGTCAGGGCATCGCTCTCAAACCGGTGTTCGAGGTCGCAGACCACCTGCGCGCCGGGCGACTAGTCGTTGTGGCCAAAGACACGCCCCCGGTCCCGGTGCAGATGGCCTGCCTGTTCACCCATCGGCGCAGGCAGGATCCGAAAACCCGGCTGTTCATGGATTTCGTGATCGGCCGGATCGGAACGGCAATCAAAAGCGCCTGATGCGCAAAGACCTCACTCGCGGGCAGGCACCTGACCTTCAGGATCAACCGCCTCGGCATCCAGCGCATCCACCAGAACCACAGCCGGAGCGCCGGGTGTAAAGACGGTTTCCGCAGTCGGGGGGATGTCATTGGCCTCGCGCTCGATCCGGAGCTCGCGATAAGCGGTGTACATGCCGCTGCTGACAATCAGAACCATGCCGACAAAGGTGGTAAAGTGCGGAACCTCGCCCCAAACGAGGTAACCGAAAAGTGCTGCAAGCGGCAGGTAACTGTAGTCGAACGGCGCAATCACGCTTGCACTCGCGATCTGGTAGGCGCGCGAGACAAGTGTATAGGCCACGGTCCCGATGCCGCCCAAGAGCGCGAGCATGCCAAGCCCATCAAGGGCCGGAACAGGCCAGCTCATGCGCAGATGATAAAGCTCTGGCGTGATGTCGATGACCTGCGTCACCAAAAACCCGATTGGCACGATCACCACCCCCGACAGGGAAATCGTGTACAGTCCGATGACGAGCGACGTGTCCTGCTCTCCGATCTTGCGGACAATGGTCTGGCTGATCGCATAGGTCAGCGCGGTCATCACCGGCAGGATCGAGATCCAGCCGAAATTGCCACTCGTCGGGTTCACTGCGATGATAACGCCAGCAAACCCCACCAGCAGGGCCAGAACGCGGTGTATCCCGATCTTTTCCTGCAGGAACACCGCCGCCAAAGTCGCCGTCATCAGGGGTGCAGCGAAGAAGAGCGTGGTGACCTCGGCCAATCCCATGAAGGGAAAGGCCGCGTAAAACATCGCAAATCCCCCGGCGAACAGAACCGCACGCGCCAGATACCACGGCCAGAGCGGCGTGAAGATACGGTGTGGCGCACCCAGCCACAGAACCAGCGGCAATAAGGTCAACAAAGCCATCACCGAACGGACAAAGATCAGCATCCACACCGGATAGCTGGTCAGCATCCCCTTCATCAGCAGGTCCTGCCCGACAAAGAGAACCATGCCCACGATCACGCAGACGATGCCCTGAAAGGTGCGGGACACCGGCGCCGCGGTGGTATGTGTCGAAACGGTCATAGGCGCAGAGTGACCGTTTCCGCGCCGCCATCCCGCCAGACAGCGACCCGGATGTCGGTTTCATCCTCGCATAGCCGATTTCACATCGGCGGCGCGGGGGTGCTCGCAGACGGATTTCAGGAAAGCGCAGGAGCGCCCGCCGATCCGAATTCCAGCCAGGCACGATCCTCGGGTGACAGATGCGCGTCCATCATCGCGTCATAAGCGGCCAACTCGGCCTCGGTCAGCGTGCCCTGCCATTTCCCGTTGGTACCACTGTGAAAGAAGTCCGAGTCCGACTTGAAGAAGCCTTTTCCACCAGAGGGCGCAAAGCGGTCTGCATTCTGTTTCATGTTGTCAAAGGTGGCCGCAGCAACGAGTTTCTCCATCACGACATCGGAATGCTGTTTCCCCAAAAGGCCCGCAATCCTTGAAAAGGTCCCAGCCAAATCCCGTTTCATGTCGGCGTAATGAAACAGCTTCACATTGGGGCGATCGGCCAGCGCCTTTGCCGCCGTGTAGTGTTGCAGGATATGCGCAAGCGGCATGGCGTCGGTGTCGAACCCCTCGGCCCCGCCATCGAGAAACCGGCGAAAGGTCACGCCCTCCGGGTCGTCTTCGGGATACCACATGTCGAACCACGACATCGGGATGTTCCGCACGTGTTTGCGGTACGAGAAATGCGCATCCAGCGGATGCCGGAACACGCACAGATACATCGCCTTTTCGTCGAGCGGCAGCCCGTCCATCGGCGTGTGGCTTTTCATGCTGCGCCGGTGGGTCATGGCCTCTAGCCGGTCGGCCACTTCGGCCATCTCGCGGATGCGGATGTCGACCCAGGGCATCTTGACCGACAATTCCGTCTCGACATCGGGATCGCCGGACAACAAAAGCGCAACGATGGTCTGCATCCACGTGGTGCCGCATTTGGGCGGGGTCACGACGAACACGTCATCGGGCCGGATGCGGACCATATCCCACCGCCGGTTGTCGGTCAGGGGGCCGAGATAGAGCTTTCGGGTCGTCATTCGGGGCACCTCCTGGCTGCGGACAGGATCAGGAGACGCCGGGTTGCGGTCGGACACAACGAAAAACGGTACGCACCGGGCTTTGTTCGCCAGACCAACACAGCGCGCGCGTTCCGGATGGACGGGAACACAGGCACCCGGTTCGCCACAAATTCTCAGCCAGCGTAACCAGAATTTAATGAGCCGCGTTCAGAAACTTCGTACGAAGTTTCTGGGGCCCGCCCATAAAATTCTGGAGCATCGGCGGGACGCCGAATGTCCGCTCAGCTTCCCCGGTATGTCGAATACCCATAGGGCGACAGCAGAAGCGGCACGTGATAATGCGCCGCCGCATCCGACATACCGAACCGTATCGGCACCTGATCCAGAAACAGCGGATCCTCCCCCGCCTGACCGGTCGCCCGCAGGTAATCCCCGGCAAAGAACACCAGCTCGTAGGTCCCTGTCTGAAACGCATCCGCAGGCAGGA
>JAUIBL010000002.1 GCA_030428355.1 Alphaproteobacteria bacterium
TCTCTCGAAACATCCGAACACCGCGTTCGCGAAGCTCGGCTGGATAGGCGGGGGTGAATCTCTGCTTTGTCATAGGGCTCATCCTTTGAGTATTTTACTCTCCGGTAAACCCGGGGCGGTTCAGTATCCCCCGTTGGGGTCAGTTCGACGAGCGTACCGTTGACCATCACGGCGATGATGTCGTTGTAGCCCCCATTGACATATTCAAGGTATTCTTCCGACGAAAAGACGAACTGCATCGTCAGGAAGTCATTGTCCGGGATGAACACGGCTTCGAAGACAACGGCGTCGAATGTCTGAACACCCGATGTCGCTGTCAGGTCCGCATCACCCGCGCCATTATGGATGGTCGTCGTTCCAGCTTGCGTGTTGGTATCGGTCGTCCCGGTCGAATTGGTGAAATCCGCCACGTTGCCGGTCGAGAAGATGACACCGCTGTCGCTGGGCACAACGCTCGGCGATGTCGTCAACCCGTTGCTGTAGATCCCGGTCTGACCGGCCGAACCGCTTAGTGTCGATGAAACAACAGTAATGCCCGGTCCGAAGATCGTCTCGGCGACCAGAGACGCATCCGTTGTCTGCGCAATGGAAAGCTCGGTTGCGATGGCCATGAGGGTTCTATTTCCAGCGCCGAGGGTGTTCAGCGGTTGCGGGTTATGACGGACCACCCGTCAGCTTGCCGATACTGACGGGTTAAGAGCCAGGTGAGGTGTTCGGACAAAGGACGGGGCAGCGTGTTCCTGTTCGTGCAAAGATCTGCACACACTGAAACGGCCAGATCGCGCCGCGCTTTAGGCCAGTGCAAGAGTCCTCAGACAGTTTGTTGTCCGAGGCTCACAAATCGACATGCCGGTCAGAAGGCTGTCAGACCGACTCGGGCAGATAGATCTGTGGCTCGAACACCGTCGTGCGGTGCCGCACGGTGCCATCGCCAAGCGCTGCGTCGGTCATTGTCTCCACCAAGGCCGCGCACAAAGCCTGCAGCGGTGTCGCGATCACCATGGTCACATAGCGATCCGCCAGTGCCGCACGGCTGTCTTCCGTCAATTCATTGACGATCAAGGCCACTTTGCCCGGTGGACGCGCCTCGCGCAGCGCCGCGATCGCGCCTTCCATGCCGCCACCGGCCACGTAGATCCCGGCAAGGTCGCCGTGGCGCTGCAACAGATCGAGCGTCGCCTCATAGGTGACCTGCCGGGTCTCCAGGTTGACGCTCGTATCGGTCACGCTGATCTGAGGTCCATGCTCGCGCAGCGCCGTGCGAAAACCGGTCTCGCGCAGCCCCTGACCGTGCCACCGGGCACCCCCCACCATCACCGCAACGCGGCAGGGACGCTGCAACTGCGTGGCCATCATCCACCCGGCCAGCCGTCCGACCTTTATGTTGTCGAGCCCGAAATAGCCTGCACCTGCGCGGCCCGCAAAATCATTGAGCAGAGAAAAGACCGGGACACCCTGACCGGCAAGCTCGTCCACCAGTCGGGTCATCATCGGATGGTTGATGGCCGTCGCCGCGACAGCCTTGCCCGTGGCCGCTGCGGACCGGATGACTGTGGCGAAATCGTCTGGCGCTTGCGACGACGAGAACTCTATGTGCGGCGTGATGGCTGCCCTGGTCTGGGCATCACAGGCGCGCCTGATTTCGATGTCGAACTGCTGGTAGAACGCTTGTGACGGTTTGTGGAGCACAAAGCCAAGCGCCAGTTTGGGCTTGCCCGTCACCTCATGTTCCCAAGCGTGATCGGGCAGGGGATACCCAAGATGCCGCGCCGCCTCCAGAACACGTGCGATGCTGCGTTGCGAGACATTGGCGCGCCTGTTCACCACGCGATCCACGGTAGCCACGCCAACACCAGCGGCCAAGGCCAGATCCTGAAGTGTCGGGCGTTGTGCCATGATGTGAATCCATCAGTTCTGTGCTCGGACTTGATGTAAACTGATGGCTTTTTCTTTGCAAAACCTTTGCTGTGTCGCGGTCGCCCGATAGCCTCGGCGCAGAGCCACCCGAAATCGGATCAGAGGATCATGGCAAAACGCGATTATTCCCTGCTGGGGCCAAACTCCCGTCAAGCCGTCGAAACCGGCCTTGCGGCGGCCGAATGGTATCACACGGACATCCCGCGCAAGCAGATGAAAGAGCTGATGCAGCGCTCGGATCAACCGGCGATCCGCGACACGGTCATCCTCTTCGCCTGCATGGTGCTGTTCGCCGCCATCGGCATCGCCATCTGGCCGTCATGGTGGAGCACGCCGTTCTGGCTGGCCTACGGCGTGCTCTACGGATCCGCGATGGACTCGCGCTGGCACGAATGTTCGCACGGCACGGCGTTCAAGACGCGCCGTTACAACGACTGGCTCTACCAGATCGCCAGCTTCTGCATGGTGCGCAATCCGGTCTCATGGCGTTGGAGCCATGCGCGCCACCACACCGACACAATCATCGTCGGGCGGGATCCCGAGATCGTCGCCATGCGCCCGCCTGCGCTCTTCCGCATCGTCATGAATTTCTTTGGGATTTTCGACGCCTATGACGGCTGGAAGCGCATGCTCCTGAACGCGTCCGGTCGCATTCACCCGGAAGAGGCCAGCTACATCCCCGAACAGGAACAGCCCAAAGTGATCCGCGCCGCCCGCATCTGGGTGGCAATCTATGGCGCGACCATCGTGCTGGCGCTGGCAATGGGGTCGATCCTGCCGCTCATGGTGATCGGGCTGCCCCGGCTGTACGGCGCTTGGCACCACGTCCTGACCGGTGTGATGCAGCACGCAGGTCTGGCTGACAATGTCACCGACCATCGGCTGAATTCGCGCACCGTCTATATCAACCCGGTCTCGCGCTTCATCTACTGGAACATGAACTACCACGTCGAACACCACATGTTCCCGATGGTGCCCTATCACCGGCTCCCCGACCTGCACGCGGCGATCATACACGATCTGCCAGCCGCCAACACCTCCATGTGGCAGGCCTACGGGGAAATCCTGCCCATACTGCGCCGCCAATTGGCCTATGAGGACGTTTTTCTAAAACGCGATCTGCCCCCCACCGCGAAACCCTATCGCGAGGACTTCCACGCAGCCGCCCTTGGCACTGCCGCCGAATGATTTGAGAAACAAGCGAGGACACGATATGCCCTGGATCGACGCCTGTGCGACCGATGACATCGACGAAGAAGACCTGATCCGCTTCGATCACGAAGACCGCACCTATGCCATCTACCACAGCCCCGACGGTGACTACTTCTGCACCGACGGCCTCTGCACGCACGAGCAGGTGCATCTCGAAGACGGGCTGGTGATGGAATATGAGATCGAGTGCCCAAAGCACAACGCCACCTTCGATTACCGCACCGGAGAGGCCAAACGCGCCCCCGCTTGCGTGAACCTCAAGACCTACAAAACCAAGGTCGAAGGCGGCCGTGTCTTGATCGAGGTGTGACCGTGGGTCTTTATCACAACCGCCCCACGGTCGCTGACCTGCGTGCGCGCAAGGCGCGGGGCGAAAAGCTGACGATGCTCTTTGTCGAAACGCCGGATGCAGCCCGCGCTGCGGCCGCTGCCGGGATCGATATGCTGTCGATCATCGCGCCACTCTGGACGCCCGACATGCGCGCGGCGGCGGGGGACTGTTTTGTGCAGGTCGGCTTGCTCTACGGTGCGCTTTGCACTGGCGAAGACTACCTGCGCGCTGCCCACGCCGCGATGCAGACCGGAGGCGATTGCGTCTATTGCTCGGCCTCTCTTGATATCCAGAAACTGCTTTGTGACAACGGCATTCCCGTCGTTGCGCATGTTGGGCTGATCCCGTCGCAATGCACGTGGACGGGTGGGTTCAAGGCGGTGGGCAAGACGGCTGACAGCGCCAAGGCGGTTTGGGATCATGTCAAACGGCTGGAAGAGATCGGCTGTTTCGGCGCCGAGCTTGAAGTGGTGCCGGATCGCGTGGCCGAAATGATCGCACGCAATTCGCCGCTTTTGATGCTGGGCATGGGCGCCGGCGCACATGCCGATGCGCAATACCTTTTTGCCGAGGATGTGCTGGGCCATGGGGCCAACAAACAGCCCCGCCATGCCAAACGCTACCGTGATTTCGCGGCAGAATTCGCACGTCTGCAAGAAGAACGCATCGCGGCCTTCGGAGAGTTTGTCGAAGATGTAAAAACCGGCGCATATCCCGCGCCCGAGCATTGCGTACCGATCTCCGACAGCGAATTCGATGCCTTCTGTGCAGCGGTAAAGGGCTGACGCCGGTGTTGACCGGCCTCAGTCGTCCCGGCTGGGATCGTTCGGATTGCTTGAAAACAGCGCGATCTTGTTGCCCTGCGGGTCGCGCAGGTAGCTCACGTAAAAGCGCGGACCGTAAGAGGCGCGAAACCCCGGTTGGCCTTCATCCGACCCACCTGCCGCCAGAGCGGCGGCGTGCAGATGGCGGACCTGCGCCTGATCGGCGGCCTCGAACGCCACCATCGTCCCGTTCCCGGCCGAGGCGGGCTGCCCGTTGAACGTCGGTTTGACGTAGAAATCCGGGTAAACGGGCGATTGGCCCGGCGGCACCGGTAGAGCAAAGCTCAGCCCCTCGGAGCCTTGAGTCATGCTATAGCCAAGGGCAGGCAGGAACGCCGAATAGAACCGCTTGGCCTGTTCGATGTCATCTGCGCCAACGGTGACATAGGCGATCATGAGGGCGGTCCTTCATGGCAGGGTTTGCGTAGGCTTACCGCAATCCCCGGATCACCTCACGCGCTTTCGCTGTCAACGGTTCCTCCACCGCTGACAAGATTGCGATCCGATCAAACACATCCGGCCGTGCCGCCAAAGTTCCGCGCAAAGCTCCGCCGAAATTCATCCGCAACTCCGTCCCGATGTTGAACTTGCAGATCGCACTGCTCCGGGCGAGGTCTTGGCGGAGGTCATGCGGCAAGCCGGAGCCGCCATGGATCACCAAGGGAACATCGGTAATAGCCTCGATCCGGGCCAGCCTGTCGCGGTCGATCTGCGCCACCTGATCCGTTTGCAGATGCACATTCCCGATAGACACCGCCATCGCATCGACGCCAGTCTCCGTCGCAAAGCGGGCTGCGTCTTCGGGATCGGTGCCTTCGGACGCAACCCCGTCCGCGTAGCCCACAAACCCGATCTCGCCTTCGCAGGACACACCCGCCGCATGCGCCATCTCCGCGATGGCCCGCGTCTGCGCGATGTTTTCCTCCAACGGCAAACGCGAGCCGTCGAACATCACCGACGTAAACCCCAGCGCAATCGCCTCTGCGCATTCTGCAACGCTTGTTCCGTGGTCCAGATGGGACACCACCGGCACCGAGGCGCCATCCGCCAAGGCGTGAAACATCGAAGCCCAGACGGGCAGGGGCATGTGCGCCCGCGCGCCCGGTCCGGCCTGAAGGATTACCGGCGCGCCTTCGGCTTCCGCGGCGGCGACATAGGCGCGGGCATCTTCCCAGCCAAGGCAGACCAGCCCCGCCACCGCGTATTCGTCCCGCAGGGCGGGCTGCAACACCTCGGCCAACGTCGCTCGGGTCATTTGAACTTGGCCACCATGTCCATGATGCCGGGGATCGTGTGCAGTTGCTCGGCATGGGTCGGCTGGAAATACTGCTTGAGCGACCGCTGCGACAGCCCGCCAAGGATGGTGAAGTAATACATCTCGTATCCCGGCAGCGCGCAGCAGGGGTGATAGCCCTTGTCGATCAGCACGGTGGACCCATCCATAATGTGATACGCATCCCCCGGCTCATTATCGACGCGCTGAAGCATCTGAAGGCCCGAGCCGTAGTTGGGCTTGAAGCGGAAATTGTATGTCTCGTCATGCCGGGTCTCGTCCGGAAGGCGATCCGTGTCATGCTTGTGCGACGGGAAGCCAGACCAGCCGCCCGCGCCGACGGTGAACAACTCAGACACCAACAACCGCCCGACACGATCATGGTGGTTCGCGCCAAGGATGTGCTTGATCTTGCGATGGGTCTTGGTGTCGTCGCTGCCGTATTGCACGAGGTCCAAATCGTTCTTGCGGACTGCAAAGGGTTGCAAGGTCGTTGCAAATTTTGCACCGGCGATGAACACCTCTGTCTCTGTCCGTGCGGTAATCCGGGCACCTGATCCGGTCGGCACATAAACGCCTTCGGGATCACCATCCCACACGTCCGCGCCGCGATGACCAATATCGGCAAAGGTCTCACCCGCCGTTTCCACGGTTACGGTCCCGGTCGCGGGCACGATGCAGGTTTCGTACGCTTCAAGCCGATATTCGTACGTTTCGCCCGGCTTCAGCTTCACGATGTTGAAATAGTTGAGCGGCACCAGCGGGTGATCGACATCGACAATCGGTTTGTTGCCGTTGTCATGGGGGGGGATGTGCATAGAGCCTCCTCTCAGGCAGGGCGCAGGGTCGCCCGCGCCATGAAGTCGGTGAGTTCGTCCGGGGTCGGCATGGCAGGCGCGCAGCCCACCCGTGATACCACGATGGCGGCGGCGGCCGAGCCTTGGCGGACCGCGTCCGCGACGCTCCGGCCGTCGGCCAGAGCGGCGAGGAACCCGGCAAGAAAACTGTCGCCCGCGCCCGTGGGTTTCAGGGCCTCGGTTTCGAAAATCCAGGTCCGGGTCTCGCCCTCGGGTGTGATGGTGATCGCGCCCAATTCGCCCATCTTGTAGACGACGATCTGCGCGCCGTCGCCGATCAAAGACCGCGCCTTTTCAAGCCCTTGGCCTCTGCCTCCGGCCATGAAGTCGAATTCCACATCATTGCCGATGACGATATCGCAGAGTGCCGCCGCGCGGGAATAAACGTCCGATGCCTCCTGCGCCGAAGCCCAGGAATAGGGCCGGTAATCCACGTCGAAAATCACCGGCACCCCGGCGGCATTGGCGCGCTCGAACGCGTGGAACGTGGCGCTGCGCGACGGCTCTGCCGCCAGCACCGTGCCTGTGGTGATGAGCGCCGAGAACCCGGCATAGGGCAGGGCCTCGACATCCTGCATCGTCATCGCGAAATCGGCGGCGTTGTTGCGGTAGATGACTGATTGCGTGTTCTCAATCCGTGTTTCCACCACCGCCAGCGAATTGCGCGCCTCGCCTCCGACCGACCGGACATAGCGGCGGTCGATCCCGTAATTGTCCAGTTGTTTCAGACAGTAACGCCCAATGGCATCGTCCGACACGCATGTCACCAAAGCCGAATCGCATCCCAAACGGCACAGACCGGCGGCGATATTGGCGGAGGATCCCCCCAATGCTGCGGTGAACTGCACCGCGTCCTCAAGTCGGGTTCCGGGCGGGTCGGCGTAGAAGTCCATCCCCGCGCGTCCGATGACGAGGAAGCCTTTGCCGTTCAGTCGGGCCAGATCTTTCATGGTCTCACGCAATTTGAGTTGCACCGGTTTCGCGCTGACGATACA
Source organism: Alphaproteobacteria bacterium (assembly GCA_030428355.1). GTDB lineage: Bacteria > Pseudomonadota > Alphaproteobacteria > Rhodobacterales > Rhodobacteraceae > Marivita. The sequence goes on from JAUIBL010000002.1 coordinate 7,410, forward strand.
GATTTTGCAACCGGTTGCAAGGCGCAGGGAGGAAGCCATGTCCGAGATCGGAATCGGCATCATCGGCGGGGGCTATATGGGCAAGGCGCATGCCGTGGCCATGGCGTCTGTTGGCGCGGTTTTCGACACGCCTTTGCGCCCCCGGCTGGAGATGGTCGCGGCCTCGACACCCGAAAGTGCCGAACGCTACCGCGCCGCCTTTGGCTTCAATCGCGCGGCCCCGGATTGGCAGGCGCTGGTCTCTGATCCCAAGGTGGACGCCGTGGTGATCGCCTCCCCGCAGGACACGCACCGCGCCATCGCCGAAGCGGCTATCGCGCTGGGCAAACCGGTACTCTGCGAAAAGCCCTTGGCCGACACGCTTGAGGACTCCGGCGCGATGGTCCGCGCGGCCGAGGCGGCAGGCGTGCCGAACATGATCGGCTTCAACTACATCCGCACGCCCGCCAGCCAGTTCGTGCGCCAGCTTCTGGCCGAAGGCACAATCGGCGATGTCACATGGTTCCGCTGCGAACATACCGAGGATTTTCTGTCCGACCCGACAACCCCGTTCAACTGGCGCTGCACCGGCCTTGCCAATGGCAATATGGGCGACCTTGCCCCGCATCCGATCAACGCCGCGCTGGCGCTGATGGGGCCGGTGGCCAAGGTCTGCGCCGATCTTGAAACCGTGCACGGCACCCGCCCCGGTGGCACCGTCGACAATGACGATCACGCTCAGATCATGGTGCGGTTTGCGTCGGGTGTGATGGGCCACATCTATTCCAGCCGCATCGCGACGGGCCGAAAGATGGGCTATGCCTATGAAATCACGGGCACAAAGGGCGCGATCCGCTTTGATCAGGAAGACCAGAACGCGGTTTGGCTCTATCTGGCCGAAGGGCCGGAGGCGACGCGCGGGTTCCGCAAGATCCTGACCGGACCTGCCCATCCCGACTATCTGCCGTTCTGCCTCGGGCCGGGGCATGGCACCGGCTATCAGGACCAGATCATCATTGAAGCCCGCGATTTCCTTTCCGCCATCCACACCGGAGACCCCGTCTGGCCCACTTTCCGCGATGGGCTTGCGGTCGCCGAGGTGATCGAAGCCATTCACGCCTCGGCCGCATCAGGCGCATGGACCAATGTCAGCGACTTTCAGGAGACCCCAGAATGACCATCAGCATCGGCAATGCCCCCTGTTCCTGGGGTGTCGAATTCGCAGGCGATCCGCGCAACCCGCCCTGGCGGCAGGTGCTGAGCGACTGCGCAGAGGCGGGATATACCGGCATCGAATTGGGGCCGGTCGGCTTCATGCCCGAAGACCCGGTGGAGCTGGGCGAGGCGCTGGCCGAGCATGGGATGGAGCTGATCGGCGGCGTGGTGTTCCGCCCGTTCCACGACGCTGACAAATGGGACGACGTGCTGGATGGTGTGAACCGCACGGCCAAGGCGCTTGCCGCGCATGGGGCGCAGCACTTCGTTCTGATCGACTCGATCTCGCCGCGTCGCGCGCCCACCGCTGGCCGGGCGGACGAGGCCGAGCAGATGGGCGCGGATGAATGGCGTGCCTTTGTGCAGCGCATTGAAACGGCTGCCAAAATCGGGGCCGAGGAGTATGGCCTGATCCCGTCGATCCATGCCCATGCCGGTGGCTTCATCGACTTCGAGCCGGAGCTCGAACGGCTGCTGGACGAGGTTGATGAGAGCCTGCTCAAGATCTGTTTCGACACCGGGCACCACTCTTATGCCGGGTTCGATCCGGTGGCGTTCATGCAGCGCCATATCGGCCGGATTTCCTACATGCATTTCAAGGACATCGACCCGATGGTGAAGGCGGATGTCGTCACCAATCGCACCGATTTCTACAAGGCCTGCGGGCAGGGCATCTTCTGCAACCTTGGGCGAGGGGATGTCGATTTTCCCGCAGTGCGCCGCGTGCTGCTGGATGCGGGATTCGATGGCTGGTGCACGGTCGAACAGGACTGTGATCCGACGCTCGACGTGCGGCCCATCGACGATGCGCGGGCGAACCGCGAGTACCTCACCTCTATCGGCTTCTGATCCCGGCACAGGGTCAGGGCGTTTCACGAAAGGACGAACAGGATGGCAAAGCTTCGGTGGGGCATGATCGGTGGCGGCGAAGGCAGCCAGATCGGCCCGGCGCATCGCTTGGGCGCGGGGCTTGATGGGCATTTCGAATTCATGGCAGGTGCGCTGGATCACCGGCCCGATGCCGGGCGCGACTACGGCAAGCGGCTGGGTCTGGCCGAGGACCGCGCCTATGGTGATTGGCGCGAGATGCTGGCGGGCGAAAAGGGGCGTGACGACCGCGTTGATCTGGTGACGGTCGCCACCCCAAATGCTACCCATTTTGAGATCACCAAGGCCTTCCTTGAAGCCGGATTTCATGTGCTCTGCGAAAAGCCCATGACCATGACGGTGGAAGAGGGCGAAGAAATCGTGCACCTGTCGCACTCCACCGGGCGCATCTGCGCGGTGAATTATGGCTACACGGGCTACAGCCTTGTCCGGCACATGCGCGCGATGGTGGCGCGGGGTGATCTGGGGCGCATCCGTCTGGTGAAGGCCGAGTTTGCACACGGCCATCACGCCAATGCCGCCGATGCCGACAATCCGCGTGTGCGGTGGCGGTACGATTCGGCACAGGCCGGTGTCAGCGCGCAGTTTGCCGATTGCGGCATCCACGCGCTGCATATGGCGTCCTTCGTCATCGGGCAGGAGGTCGACCGGCTGAGCGCCGACACGGTAAGTTGCATTGAAAGCCGGGTGCTTGAAGATGACGCGATGCTGAACCTGCGTTTCGATGGCGGGACGGTGGGGCGGCTTTGGACTTCGTCCATCGCTCTGGGCAATCAGCATGGTCTGTCGATCCAGGTCTTCGGCGAAAAGGGCGGGTTGCGCTGGGCACAGGAACAGCCGAACCAGCTTTACTACATGCCGCTTGGCCAGCGCCTGCAGGTGATCGAACGTGGCGAGGCGAACCTGTCGCCCGAGGCCGACCGCACCAGCCGTGTGACCATCGGCCATGCCGAAGGCATGCCGCTCGCCTTTGCCAACATCTATGCCGATCTGGCCGAAGCGATCCGGGCCGAGAAAGAGGGCCGTCCGATGGACCCGGCAGCGAACCTCTATCCCCGCGCGGAAGACGGCTTGCGGTCGATGGCGGCGGTGTTCGCGGTGGCGGAAAGCGGCAAGGCACAGGGGGCGTGGGTCGACGCCCGCCCGCCGATGTTCCGAAGCTAGGGTCTGGCGCGCAGGGTGCCGCGCTCGACCAGTGTGCAGGGCAACAGCACCCGCTGCGGTGGCGTCGCCGGATCGGCGATGCCCTTGCGGATCAGATCGACCGAGGCCGCCACGATCTGAGGCGCGGGCTGACGGATCGTCGTCAGCCCGACGCGATCCCACCCCGCCATGCGCATGTCATTGAGGCCGATCAGCCCAAGGTCCTGCGGAATAGCCCGCCCCAAGGCGCGTGCGGCATCCATCGCGCCGATGGCGATCACGTCGTCGCCGCAGAACCATGCCTCGACTGTCGGGGCGGATTCGAGCGCGCGGGCCATTGCGACGCGCCCGGCATCGTAGGAATAGGCGGTGGCGAACTGGATCTCGGGCGCAATCCCATGTGTGGCAAGCTCGACGCGAAAGCCGTCCAGCCGGTCTGACGTGGTGGCGGCACTTTGTGGACCACCCAGAAAGCCGACCTGCCTGTACCCCCGTTCGATCAGCGTGACGGCGGCAAGGTGCCCGGCCTCGGTGTTGTCGATGCTCACACGGCCCGTTTCCGGCGTGTCCGAGGACCAGCCAAAGGCATGCACCACCGGTATGCCCGCATCGTGAAACACCTTGGCAAACTCGGGCGGCAGGGTCGAGGATGCGACGATCACCCCATCCACGTTGTATTGCCGCAGCATCGACAGCGACCGGCTCGCGTCTTCTTCGGCGCTCAGATTGATGAGCAGGGGGCGCAGCTCGGCTTCCTGCAGCGCGCGGGTGAAGAGGTCGAAGATTTCGAGGAAGTAGGGGTTGGTGAAATTGTTGGAGATCAGCCCGACCAACGCCGTGCGCCCGGTCGTCAGGCTAGAGGCCAGCACGTTCGGCGTATAGCCTAACTCGCGCGCGGCCGCCTCGACCTTGGCGCGGGTTTTGGCCGACACGGACGCGCCGGGGGTAAAGGTGCGCGACACCGCCGATTTCGACACACCCGCGCGGGCGGCGACGTCCTGAAGGGTGATGGGCATGGCTCAGGTTCCTTTTGCGTTGCAGCAGTTTGCAAGCGCGTTGCAGGATTTTGCAACAGGTTGCAAAAATCCGGCCCGAAAAATTGCCCTCTTGCCGAAAAGACATCATTCGTGATTCAATGAGGACTTTCATGGCAAAGGGACACCGCATGGCACGCAGAGCAACGATCAAGGACATCGCCCGCGTGTCGGGGCTTAGCACCGCGACCATTGATCGGGCGCTGAACGGGCGCTCCAAGGTGCGCGAGGAAACCCTGCGCCGCATCGCAGACGCCGCGCGCGAGGTGGGCTATCACGCGCGTGGGCTGCTGGATCACCGGTTGGATGCAACAGTGCCCGAACTGCGGATCGGGGTTGTCCTGCTGAAAGAGAAACAGGCCTTCTATCAGGCGTTCCGCGCCCAGATCGAAAAGGCGATCTCGGAACGGACCGACATCCGCGGCAAGGCCATGATCCGCTTTTCCAACTCGCAATCGCCGTCCGAATTTGCCGACCTGTTGCAGAAGCTCGGGCAGGAATGTGATGCCGTTGCAGCCGTCGCCGTCAACCATCAGAGCCTTGACAAGGTGGTGTCTGATCTCGAGGCTCGGGATGTGCCGGTGTTTTCTCTTCTGAACGACTTTGCACAGGGAATACGACGCAGTTACATAGGGTTGAACAACATGAAGGTGGGGCGTCAGGCGGCCTGGATGCTCACCCAGACGGCCACGCCGGGGCGCGTGGCGATCTTTGTCGGCGGCAATAGATGGCACGGTCACGATCTGCGAGAGGTGGGGTTCCGCGCCTTCATGCGGGAAAACGCGCCCAGTTTCGAAACGCTTGAAACGCTGGTCAATCTCGAGACCCGGCAACTGACCTACGAGGCCACGCTGAGCCTTTTGGAGCGGCATCCCGACCTGCGTGGTATCTATGTGGCGGGTGGCGGCATGGAGGGCGCGATTGCCGCCCTGCACGAGGTGCGCCCCCCCGGAAAGGTGCGGCTTGTGGTGAACGAGGTGACCCCGGAAAGCCGTGCCGGGCTTTTGGACGGGTATGTGCAGATGGCGATTTCCACCCCCCTTGGTGAGGTCTGCCAGAGCCTGATCGACCTCGCGATCAAGGCCTGTTCCGATCCGCATTCCACCTCGGTCGAACAGCACTTTTTAGACCCGAGGATCATCCTGCCTGAGATCCTGTGATGATGTAAAAACATCATTTTGCAGCCGCAGAAATCCATCATGTGTGATGCAAAGCGACCTGCTGAGCGTTGACGGAATCGCCACAGCTTCGCACTGCTAACGCCACGTCAGACTGGCCGAAGCATTTGGGAGGATGTGATCGACATGAAGCGTGCGCTCAATCACATGACGGTTCCGCATCTTGGCTTCGCGCCCTTTCTGACCCTTGCCTCGGCGCTCGACTGTATCGGGGTCGAGGTCCGCAACGACCTTGATCGCCCTCTGTTCGACGGGATCGATGCGGTCACGGCAGGTCAGATGGTACGTAACAGCGGCCTGCGCCTTGTCGGGCTGAGCCAGGTCTACCCTTTCAACAGTTGGTCCGCCGACATCGAGGCCAAGGTCCGCGATCTGATCGGCATCGCCACGGCCTGCGGTGCGGAAACGATCAGCCTGATCCCGCGCAATGACGGCACCGAATGCGGCAATGGCGAACGCCATGCAAACCTGCGCATCGCGCTCAAGAACATCAAGCCGATGGTCGAAGAGGCCGGGCTGATCGCGCTGGTCGAGCCCTTGGGTTTTCCGCGCTCGTCGCTGCGGTCAAAACAGGATTTGGTCGACACGATCGAGTCGCTGGATGCGTCGCATGTGTTCCGGATCGTCCATGACACGTTCCACCATACGTTGGCCGGGGGCGGGCCGATCTTTCCCGCCCAGACCGGTATCGTTCACATCTCGGGCGTCGTCGATCCATCGCTTGGGCTGGACCAGATGGAGGACGCGCATCGCGTTCTGGTCGATGCGAAGGACCGGCTTGGCAATGTGGCGCAGATCCGGGCGCTGTTGCAGGCCGGGTATGACGGCCCGGTGTCCTATGAATGTTTCTCTCCGGAGACCCATGCGCTGCCTGATCCGGAGCGCGCGCTCCGTCAGTCGTTCGAATTCATTTCTTCGCAACTCGCGGTGGAGGCCGCCTGAGTGAAGACAAACCGCCCCTAACGGGGCACCGGCGTGTAGAGTGGTGTGCCGGCACCAAATTGGGAGGACTAAACTGATGAAGAAAACCCTTATCGCCGCAGGCCTTGCTGCCCTGATGTCGACCACCGCGATGGCCGAAATCATCGGCGCGTCGATTGCTCGGTTCGACGACAACTTCCTGACCGTCATGCGCAACGGCATGGTGGATTACGCGGCGAGCATCGACGGTGTCGAATTGCAGGTCGAGGACGCACAGGACGACGTGGCGCGCCAGCTTGACCAGATCAACAACTTCATCGCCGCCGGAGTCGACGCCATCATCGTGAACGCGGTGGACACCTCTGCGACCGAAGCCATGTCGCAGGCTGCTGCGAATGCCGGCATCCCGCTGGTTTACGTCAACCGCCAGCCGATTAACGTGGACAGCCTGCCCGACAATCAGGCATTCGTGGCATCGAACGAGATCGAATCCGGCACCCTGGCCGCGTTCGAGGCCTGCAAACTGCTGCGCGGCATGGGGTATGCGGGCGGTGCCAAGGGCTATCTGATGATGGGCCAGCTTTCGAACCAGGCCGCCGTGCAGCGGACCAAGGATGTCGACGACATCATCGGGATCGACATGTGCAACTTCATTTCGATCATCGACCGTCAGACCGCCAACTGGTCGCGCGACGAAGCGCAGGACCTCATGACCAATTGGCTGTCCTCGGGTGAGGAATTCCAGGTCGTCTTCGCCAACAACGACGAAATGGCCATCGGTGCGATCCAGGCGATGAAGGCCGCCGGGATTTCGATGGAGGATGTGGTTGTGGTTGGCGTCGACGCGACACAGGACGCGCTGGTCGCCATGCAGGCCGGCGATCTGGACGCGACCGTGTTCCAGGACGCGTTCGGTCAGGGTGAAGGTTCGGTCGATGCGGCGCTGGCGCTGGCCCGTGGCGAAGACGTTGACCAGAAGGTCTACATCCCGTTCCAGCTTGTGACCCCGGCAAATGTCGAAGACTTCCTGAGCAAGAACTGATCTTCGCGCAGAGTGACTGGGCAGGGCGCATCCGACGCCCTGCCTCCCTTCGAGCATTGAGGCCCGTTTCGGGCGCAGAGCAAATCCATCGGGAGTGCCATCCATGGCGGAGACCACGCACGGGACAGGCGGGCTGAAATACGACAGTTCCAAGCGCAGCTGGCCCAATGAAATCAACATCTTCATCGCGCTTGTGATCATTGTCGCGATCTTCGAACTGCTGGGGCAGGTGCTGCCCTACATGAACGGCCAGAGTTTCCTGTTCGACACGAATGACCGGTTCGATTCCATCTTCAACGAAGCCCGTCTGCAGATCATCATCCTGCAAGTCGCGATCATCGGGATCATCTCGCTCGGGGTGACGCAGGTGATCATTTCGGGTGGGATCGACCTGTCCTCCGGCCCTCTGGTAGCCGCGACCGCGATGATCGTGATGTCCTTTGCCCAGACCGAGTTGGTCAACGGCAATCCCAACCCCAAGGCGGTGTTCGGGCCGTGGGCGTTCGATCTTCCGGTTCTCATTCCGATCATTGTCGGCCTTGCCTTCGGCGCCTTCATCGGCGCGATCAACGGCAGCCTGATCGCCTTCACCCGCATCCCGCCCTTCATCGCAACTCTGGGCATGTTCCTGATCTGCCGCGGCATCGCGCAGTGGTGGACAAGGGGTCAACCGGTGTCCTTCCCGACCGACAGCTATGCCGCGCTGGGTGCGGGCATGATGCCGGTCCTGTGGTTCGTATTGCTGGCGATACTGTGCCACGTTCTGCTGCGCTACACGGTTTATGGCAAGCACACCTATGCCATCGGATCGAACGAAGACGCGGCGCGCATGTCGGGCATCAACGTCAAGCGGCACAAGGTCATGGTCTACATGATCGCGTCGATGCTGGCAGCCTTTGCGGCCATCGTTTTGAGCTCCAAGAACCTCACGGCGCAATCCGGGATGGGCCTGTTCTACGAACTTTACGCCATCGCCATGGCGGTGATCGGCGGTGTCAGCCTGACCGGCGGGCGCGGATCCATCATCGGCACGGTTTTGGGCGCGATGGTGTTCGGGGTGATCCAGTCCGGCTTCACCTACATCAAGCTCGACGCGTATTTTCAGATCATGGCCATGGGCGCGATCATCATCGGCGCGGTCGTTCTCGACAAGTGGCGGCAGCAACGCTCCAGCATGCGGATTTAGGGAGAAGACTCATGTCAGACATCATCCTCGAGACCCGCAACCTGACCAAGCATTACGGCGGTGTGCATGCCTTGCAGGACGCGAACTTCACCCTGCGCAAAGGCGAACACGTGGCCATCATGGGCGACAACGGAGCCGGGAAATCGACCTTCGTGCGCCAGATCACCGGGGTCGAACAACCCACGCGCGGCGAGATCCATTTCGACGGCAAGCCGGTTCATTTTGCCGGGCCGCTGGATGCTCGCGAGGCCGGGATCGAAGCGGTGTTCCAGACGCTGGCTCTGGCCGATGATCTTGACGTGTCGGACAACCTGTTTCTGGGGCGCGAGAAGACCAGGTTCGATTGGCTCGGTCCGTTCCGGTTTCTCGACTACAAGGCGATGCGCGACGACACGCTGGCTGCACTCGACAAGACGGGGGTCAAGATCCCCAACATCCGCAACACGATCCAGAACATGTCGGGTGGTCAGCGTCAGTGTGTGGCGATTGCCCGAACAGCGACGTTTCATTCCAAGCTGACCATCATGGACGAACCGACGGCGGCCTTGGGGGTGCAGGAAACCGCGCAGGTGGAGAACATCATCCGCACGTTGAAAGAGCAGGGCGAGCCGCTCATCCTCATCAGCCACAATATGCGGCAGGTGATGGACCTGGTGGACCGCATCGTTGTGTTCCGCCGTGGCCGGATCTGCGCGAACCTGCGCAAGGAAGACACCGACGGGCAGGACGTGGTGGCCTATATCACCGGTGCCAAGACGCAGCCGGAATACGAGGTGGCCGAGGCGCTTTGACCGCGCTTCTACGCCTAAGGGGCTTTGATGCGCGGGCGTGCTACGCGTAAGTCTGGCACGCCCAAGACTCGCCGGATGCCGCTGTCAGGCATGTGGCTGCGGTGCTGGTGCAACGAGAACAAGAACGTCCCAAGCGAAAGGCTTTGGGAGGATAAAGGAAGACCCATGACTGTCAGATTCGCGATCCTTGGTGCAGGCCGTATCGGCCAGGTCCATGCCAAGGCTGTCACCGCCACCCCAGGTGCCACATTGGTTGCCATCGCCGACCCCGTGGCAGACGCGGCGAAGGCGGTGGCCGACCGCTATGGCTGCGACATCCGCACCATCGACGAGATCGCGGCGTCGGGTGACGTGGACGCGGTGGCGATCTGCACCCCGACCAACACCCATGCGGACCTGATCGAGCAGTTCGCAAAGGCGGGCAAGGCGATGTTCTGCGAAAAACCCGTGGACCTGAGTCTCAAGCGGGTGCAGGACTGCCTTGCCACCGCCTCGGCGGAAGGGGCGACCCTGATGGTCGGCTTCAACCGCCGCTTCGATCCCGACTTCATGGCGGTCAAGGCGGCCATCGACGCAGGCCGCATTGGCAAGGTCGAGATGGTCACGATCACCTCGCGCGATCCCGGCGCACCGCCGGTCGAGTATATCAAGGTGTCCGGCGGCATCTTCCGCGACATGACCATCCACGACTTGGACATGGCCCGCTGGCTCTTGGGGGAAGAGGTCGAAACCGTGATGGCGCAGGCCTCGGTCCTGACCGATCCCAAGATCGGCGCGGCGGGGGATTTCGACAGCGTCAACGTCATGCTGCGCACCGCATCCGGGAAACAGGCGATCATCACCAATTCCCGCCGCGCCACCTATGGCTATGACCAGCGGATCGAGGTGCTGGGTTCCGAAGGCATGGTCAGCGCAAAGAACATGGCCGAGGCGAATATCGAACTGGCCAACGGCTCTGGCTTCGGCACGCCGCCGCTGCTCAATTTCTTCATGACGCGCTACGTCGCAGCCTACGAAAACGAAATCGCAGCCTTTGTCGCCTCGGTCGCCGAGGGTGCACCAACGCCCACCACCGGGCAAGACGGGCTGATGGCGCTGGCACTGGCCGACGCGGCGGTGCTGTCTGTCAAGGAAGGCCGCGCGGTCAAAGTTTCCGAGATCACGGGCTGAGCCATGACCAAGACACTCGACCTCATCACCATCGGCCGATCATCTGTGGACCTTTACGGGGCACAGGTGGGTGGCCGGCTCGAGGATATGGGGTCGTTCGACAAGTATATCGGTGGCTCGCCCACGAATATCGCCTGCGGGACGGCGCGGTTGGGTATGAAGTCGGCGGTGATCACCGGAGTCGGCGATGAACATATGGGCCGCTTCATCCGCGAGCAGTTGGAGAAAGAGGGCGTGGACACGACCGGGGTCAAGACCGACCCCGACCGCCTGACCGCGCTGGTGCTGCTGGGCATCCGCGATCAGGAGCAGTTTCCGCTGATCTTCTACCGCGAGAATTGCGCCGATATGGGGCTGACGGTTGAGGACATCGACCCGGAGTTCATCCGCCGGGCACGAGCCGTGGTCGCCACCGGCACCCATCTCAGCCATCCCCGGGTGGAGGCCGCGACGCTCAAGGCGCTGCAGATCGCGCGGGATGCGGGCATGCAGACGGCGCTCGACATCGACTATCGCCCGAACCTTTGGGGTGTGGCGGGCCATGGCGACGGGGAAAGCCGCTTTGTCGAAAGCGCCGCCGTGACGGCCAAGCTGCAGTCGACGCTGCACTATTTCGACCTGATCGTCGGGACCGAAGAAGAGTTCCACATTGCGGGCGGCAGTACGGATACGATTGAAGCCCTGCGCGCCGTGCGGGCGGTATCTGGCGCGACTTTGGTCTGCAAACGCGGGGCCGCAGGTGCAGTGGCGTTTGAGGGCGACATCCCGGACTCTCTGGACGACGGCCAGACCGGACCGGGCTTTCCCATCGAAGTGTTCAACGTCTTGGGCGCGGGCGACGGGTTCATGTCCGGCCTGCTGAAAGGCTGGCTGGACGGCGAGGATTGGCCCACCGCTCTTAAATACGCCAATGCCTGCGGAGCGTTCGCAGTCAGCCGCCACGGCTGCACCCCGGCTTACCCAAGCTGGGACGAGCTGCAATTCTTCTTCAAGCGGGGCATCAAGCGGCCCGACCTGCGCAACGATGCGGAGCTTGAACAGGTCCATTGGGCCACAAACCGCAAGGGAGACTGGTCCACCCTGCGCACCTTCGCCTTCGACCACCGGTCACAACTGGAAGAGATGGGGGGCTACACACCCGAGAAGGGTGCGGCGTTCAAGGAGCTGTGCCTCGACGCGGCGCTCAAGGTGGCGAACGGGCAGGGGGGCTATGGCATTCTCTGCGACAACCGGATCGGTCGCAGCGCGCTGCACCGGGCCAGCGGCACCGGCCTCTGGATCGGACGACCCACCGAACTGCCTGGGTCGCGGCCCATCGAGTTTGAGCCGGAACTGGGCGACGACCTCGGCGGTTTGCGCGAATGGGCGCGCGAGAACGTGGTCAAACTGCTGGTCTTCTGCCACCCCGACGATGACGACAAGACCGCCAAGATGCAGGTCGCCCGGGTCAAGCGGCTGTTCACCGCCGCACGGCGCAACGGGTTGGAATTCCTGCTCGAAGTGATCCCGTCCAAGGTCGGCCCGGTGGACGACATGACAACTGCGACCTTGATCCAAACTTTCTACGACGCGGGCGTCTACCCTGACTGGTGGAAGCTGGAGCCGTTCAAGACGGACGCAGCTTGGACCAACGCCGTCGACGCGATCACCCGCAACGATCCCCGCACACGCGGGATCGTGGTGCTGGGCCTCGATGCGCCCGAAGACGAACTGGCGGCCAGCTTTGCACTGGCGGCGAAACAACCGCTCGTCAAAGGCTTTGCCGTAGGTCGCACGATCTTTGGCGATGCCGCGCGAGGATGGATGCAAGGCCAGATGAGCGACACCGAAGCCGTAACACAGATGGCCGACCGCTACACCCGGCTCTGCCGGATATGGGACGACGCCCGAAGAGGCGCGAAGGAGGACGCAGCATGAGCAAGACCATCAGACTGACCGCCGCACAGGCGCTGGTGCGCTACCTGACCGCACAGCTGAACGAGGACGGCAACACCTTCATCGCAGGCTGCTGGGCGATTTTCGGCCATGGCAATGTCGCGGGGCTGGGTGAGGCGCTCTATACTGTGCGCGACACGATCCCGACCTATCGCGGGCACAACGAACAGACGATGGCGCACACGGCCATTGCCTACGCCAAACAACTGCGCCGCACCCGTGCGATGGCGGTCACCTCGTCGATCGGGCCGGGGGCCATGAACATGGTCACCGCCGCTGCGCTTGCGCATGTGAACCGCTTGCCGGTGCTTTTGCTGCCCGGCGATGTCTTCGCCAATCGCGGTCCCGATCCGGTGCTGCAACAGCCCGAAGTCTTCAGCGATGGCACGGTCAGCGCAAACGACTGCTTCCGCCCGGTGAGCCGCTATTTCGACCGCATCACCCGGCCCGAGCACATCCTCACCGCCCTGCCGCGCGCCTTCCGCACCATGACCGATCCGGCAGAGTGCGGTCCGGTCACATTGGCCTTCTGTCAGGATGTGCAGGCCGAGGCCTATGACTATCCCGAAAGCTTTTTCGAACCCCGCATCTGGCACCGCCGCCGCATCCATCCCGACCCGCACGAACTGCACCGCGCGGTCGAGGTGATCCGCGCTGCCAAGCGCCCGGTGATCGTCGCCGGGGGAGGGGTGCATTATTCGGACGCGACAGCCGACCTCAAAACCTTTGCCGAGGCGCACAACATTCCCGTGGTCGAAACGCAGGCGGGTAAGTCCGCGCTGCCTTGGGATCACCCACTAAACCTTGGCCCCATCGGCGTAACGGGGGGTGAGCCCGCGAATGCGGTCTGTGCCGAGGCGGATGTGGTGATCGGCATCGGTACACGGTTTCAGGACTTCACCACCGGGTCTTGGGGCCTCTTCGCCAACCCGAACCGCACGCTGATCAGCCTCAACGTGCAGGCCTATGACGCGATGAAACACAGCGCGATGCCCATTCAGGCCGATGCCAAGGCAGGTCTGACCGAGCTGTCCATCGAACTGGCAGGCTATGCGCCTGACGCGCCTGCCGCTACGCTGAAGGAGAGCTGGTTCGCCAAGGTTGATCCGCTCACCGACGCTCCAGAGGGCAACCAGCTACCAACCGACATGCAGGTGGTCGGCGCCGTCCAACGCGCCGCCGCCGAAAACACGGTTGTCATGTGTGCCGCGGGCACCATGCCGGGCGAATTGCACAAGCTCTGGAAGGCGGGCAAGCCGGGCAGCTATCACATGGAATACGGCTTTTCCTGCATGGGCTACGAGATCGCCGGCGCGATGGGCATCAAGATGGCCCAACCCGAGGCGGACGTGATCTGCTTCACCGGCGACGGCACCTACATGATGGCGAACTCCGAAATGGCGACCGCCGCGATGATGGGCATCCCGTTCACCGTCGTGGTCACCGACAACCGGGGCTTTGGCTGCATCAACCGGCTGCAGATGGGCACCGGCGGGGCCGAGTTCAACAACCTGCTGGACCATGCCGTCCACGCCAATCCCAGCGCCATCGACTTTGCCAAACATGCCGAAGCGATGGGCGCGGTCAGCGTCAAGGTCGGCTCCATCGCTGAACTGGAAGAGGCGCTGGCCAAGCGGCACGACAAGACCGTGCCTTATGTCGTCGTGATCGACACCGACCCGTACCCGTCGACCGAACATGGCGGCACATGGTGGGAAGTTGGCGTGCCCGAAGTGTCCGACCGCGCCGAAGTGCGCGCGGCGCATGAGAAATACGTGAGCAACAAGAAACTGCAAAGGGCCGATTGATGGCTGTGAAACTGGGGATCTCCCTCATCGCGTGGCAGAATGACGACCTGCCGGACCTCACCGCTGCCTTTACCACCGAAGGCGCGATGGAGGATGCGGGTCGCATCGGCTATCAGGGTGTCGAGCGTGGACGGCGCATGCCCGCCGACACCGAAGGGCTGCGCGCCTATCTCGACCGCTACGGCGTCGTGCTCTGCGGGGGCTGGTGTTCCGGCAACCTCATGGTCAACGATCTGGCCACCGAACAGGCCGCGATCCGTCAGCAGGTCGAGCAATTCGCTGCCCTGAACGCGCCCTGCATCGTCTATGCCGAGTGCTCCAACACCATTCAGGGCGACATTCACCGCCCGGTCAGCCAGCGCCCCAAACTCAGCCGTGACGAGGTTATGGGCTATGGCGCAAAGCTGTCTGAATTGGCCAAGTGGTCCGCCGATCAAGGGTGTGTCCTGTCATACCATCACCACATGGGGGCGATGGTGCAGGATGCCGAGGACATCGACTGGCTGATGGAAGGCTCGACCGAGGACCTCACGCTGCTCTATGACACCGGCCACCTGCACTTCGCCGGGGCTGATCCGCTCGCAGTGCTGGATAAATGGGGCCACCGTGTCCACCACGTGCATTTCAAGGACGTGCGCCAGCCGGTTCTGGATTGGGTTCGCGCCGAGGATCGCAGCTTTCTCGATGGCGTCGCCGCTGGTGTCTATTCTGTCCCGGGCGATCCTGAAGGCTGCATCGACTTTCAGGCCATAACCGACCGGCTCAAGGCGATGAACTATGCCGGCTGGATCGTGGTCGAGGCCGAACAGGACCCTGCCAAAGCGCCACCCTACGCGTATTCGAAAATGGGCTACGACCACATCCGCGCGATTGCCGCCGCCTCCGGTCTGGAGATCACGCCTTAAGGTTTCACCGGTCCCGGTTCGGGGCCAGCACCGCATGCCATGCAACAGGAGGACGACATGGTACATCAGACATTCGGATATATCGGCTATTTCGACCGGGAATCCTGCGATCTGGATGAATTCAAGGTGCTGACCTCGCAACAGCTTGAGGCGGCGGATGTGCCCCATGCCGCCGCCATAGAGAAGAACGTGCCGCTTTATGACATGGCGGCGCTGCGTCCGGCGTTGGACGACCCGGACACGCGCCGCGCGCTGATGGCGGAATGGGCACAGGTGCTACGCTGCTCTGCCGGGGTGATTGCGCTCAAACACGCCTATTCCGACACATCGGTGATCGACCGCGCGTCTGACGTGTTCAACGCCATCATTGCCGATGAAAAGGCCGGGGCTGCGGGCAAGGGCGATCACTTCGCCGCCTCAGGCGCAAATGACCGGGTCTGGAATTCGCTGCAGAAGCAATGCCTGCGTGACCCTGAAGGCTTTGCGCTCTACTACGGCAATACGTCCATCGCGGCGGCCTGTGAGGCGTGGCTGGGGCCGAACTACCAGATGACCGCGCAGGTCAATCAGGTCCGGCCCGGGGGCAAGGCGCAATCGGCGCATCGGGATTACCATCTGGGCTTCATGGCGGCCGACCAGTCGGCGCGTTATCCGGCGCACGCGCATGAAGTGACGGCCACCCTGACGCTTCAGGGCGCTGTGGCCCATTGCGACATGCCGATCGAAAGCGGGCCGACAAAACTCCTGCCGTTCTCGCAGCTTTATCCGGCGGGGTATCTCGGGTTCCACGAGGCAGACCACCGCGCCCATTTCGAAGAGGCGCATGTTCAGGTTGCACTCGAAAAAGGCGATGCGGTGTTCTTCAACCCCGCACTTTTCCACGCGGCGGGTGAAAACCGAAGTGCCGACATCAACCGGATGGTGAACCTGCTTCAGGTGTCCTCGGCCTTTGGTCGGGCGATGGAGGCGATCGACCGGCGCGCGATGACAGCGGCCCTGTTCCCGGCGCTGGTGGCGTTGAAACAGGGCGGGCGGTTGACCGGACCGGAGCTCGATGCGGCGATAGCCGCCTGTGCCGAGGGCTACAGTTTTCCGACCAACCTCGACACAGACCCGCCGGTGGGCGGTCTTGCGCCGGAAAGCCAGGCCGATCTCCTGCGCCGCGCGGTGTCGGAGGGGTGGACGACGGATCACCTCAACGACGCCCTCGGTCAGATGTCCGCCCGTCAGGCGGCCTGAGCCAGTAACCTCCCTGCCTCGGGGCGTCGAACCGGCGTCCCGAGGCTCCAAAAGGACGAGACTATGCCCGATCTTCTGCGCAAACCCTTTGGCACCCACGGAAAGGTCCACGAGATCACACCTGCCTCTGCCGGTTGGCGCTTTGCGGGCTTCTCGCTCTATCGCCTGCGCGAAGGCGAAACCGTGAGCGAGGCCACGGGCGACCGCGAGGTGATCCTTGTCATGGTCGAGGGGAAAGCCAACATCACCGGGGCCGGGCAGGATTGGGGGGTGCTGGGCGAGCGCATGGATGTGTTCGAGAAAACCCCGCCGCATTGCCTCTATCTGCCCAACGGAACGGACTGGACGGCGACCGCCGTAACCGCGTGTACGGTTGCGGTTTGCTCCGCCCCCGGAAAAGGCGGGCACGCGGCGCGGCGGATCGGGCCGGATGGCATCACGCTCACCGAACGCGGCAAGGGGGTGAACACCCGCTACATCAACAACATCGCGATGGAGAACGAGGACTACGCGGACAGTCTGCTTGTCACCGAAGTGTTCACGCCGAACGGCCACTGGTCGAGCTATCCAAGCCACCGGCATGACGAAGACGATTTCCCGCGCATCACCTATCTGGAAGAGACCTATTACCACCGCCTCAACCCCGGCAACGGGTTCGGCATCCAGCGGGTCTACACCGATGACGGGCAGCTTGACGAGACCATGGCGGTGAGCGACGGCGACGTGGTGCTGGTCCCGCGCGGGCACCACCCTTGCGGGGCGCCTTATGGGTTCGAGATGTATTACCTCAATGTCATGGCCGGCCCCTTGCGCAAATGGCGGTTCGTGCCCGCACCAGAGGTGGAATGGATCATGAAACGGGATGCATAAGGCCGGGCATCAGCCTGCCAGGTCGTGTCCCAGCACAGCCTCTTCAACCAATGCGCCGCGATATGTCACGACGCGCGCCGCCAGCCTGGCCCCTGCAGCGATGGCCTGACCCAATGGCGCTCCGGCGATGTGGCTGGCCAGAAACCCGGCGTTGAAGGAATCCCCGGCGGCGGTGGTGTCGATCACGGCGCTCACCTTCTCGGGTTGGTGGCGCGAGGAACCATCACCGCTGTGCACGACCATTTCCCCCGGTCCGTTTTTGACCACGACGATCTCCGCGCCTTGCTGAGCGTAGCGTCGGGCGGTGTCTTCGAGGGATTGGTCCCCGAACCATGTCGCCTCATCCTCGTGTGAGGGCAGAACGATGTCGCTCAATCTGGCGGCGTCCACGATGGCTTGGGTCATGTCCTGAGGGTCGGCCCAGAGTTTGGGGCGCAGGTTCGGGTCGAACACCACGGTGCCGCCTGCGGAGCGGAAGACCTCAAGCGCCCGGCTCAGAGTGGCGCGGTCTTCGGACGGCAGAATGGCAAGCGTGATCCCCGAGAAATAGGCGATCCCCGCACCGGCCAGGGCGGTGGAAATATCGTCGCCCGATTGCGCCAGCGTCCGTGCCGCGCTGTGGCTGCGCCAATAGCTGAAACTGCGTTCGCCGTCCTGGAGCTGGATCATGTAAAGCCCCAGCGTCCGGTCGGCGCGGCGCAGGATGGACGCGGTGTCGATCCCTGCAGACCCAAGAAACCCCAGCATCTGATCCGACACGCTGTCGGTGCCAACGGCGGTGAAATACCCAACCTGTGCGCGGTCGCCCAACAGCCGCGCCAGATACCAGGCGGTGTTGAGCGTGTCGCCTGCAAAGCCCATCCGGTAAGTGGCCGCGCTGTCAAGCGGGGCCATTTCGACCATACATTCCCCGATGCAGACGATGCGCGTCATTGGGACAAATCCGTAAACCAGTTGTGGTTCTCGGCCTTGATCTGTTCGATCTGCACCAGAATGCGCGACAGATGCTTGTCGATGGCCTCTGCTGCAGCGTCCGCGTCTCTGGCGGTCACGGCGTCCAGAATGGCGATGTGTTCATTCAGCGCATAGTTCTGCGAGGACGTGTCCAGGGTCAGCATCCGCACACGGTCCATATGGCCCTTGTTTTCGCTGATCACGTCCCAGACATACCCGACGCCCGACTGAATGCAGATCTCGCGGTGAAAGGCATCGTCGAGCGCATGGAAGAGAGTGCGGTTCCTGTCTGCGATCGCCTGTTTCTGCTGGTCGATGAGTGCCGACAGGGCACGCAGCCCGTCGTCGGAAATGACACCGCACGCCGTCCGGCAGGTCTGCAACTCCAAAGCAAGGCGGATGAAGCGCGCGCGCAGGACGGCTTCTTCGGAAATCAGGCTGACGGTGGTGCCGCTTTGCGGGCGGATCTGCAGGAAGCCAAGATTGGCCAGACGGCGAAACGCCTCGCGCACCGGTTGGCGGGACACGCCCATCTTCGCCGCGACTTCGGCTTCGGAAATCTTGGTTTCCGGTGGCAGTTCAAGCGACAGGATGCGGTCGTGCAGGACCTTGAAGACCTGATCGGCAATCGACGGCTGAACCGGCTGGCGCAGTTGGGGCAGGGGCAGTGGTGCGGCGGTTTTCTGAACGGGTGTCCCCATAGATCGAGCCCTCCTGATGCGATTGGCCGTAGTCCCTACATAGCACAATCCCCCCATGGCTTTGCAACTAGGATATTAGTTGACGGGCAAAAATTGCCAAACTAGGATATTAGTCATCAGCGGTCGGTCAAACGCCATGCGCCGTTGGAGAAAAACGGGAGGAATCATGGCGCTACTGGATGAGAATCGGCTGTTTTCGCCCGACCCGGTTTTGCGCCGGTTGTCCCGTGACCTGTATGAAACGGTCCGCGATCTGCCGATCATCAGCCCGCACGGCCATACCGACCCGCAATGGTACGCTGAAAACGCCGCGTTCCCCGATCCGGCGCGGTTGTTCGTGACGCCCGATCACTACGTGTTCCGCATGCTGCATTCGCAGGGTGTTCCGCTTGAGGCGCTGGGCGTGCCCCGTGTCGATGGCGGCGAGACCGAACGGGACCCGCGCAAAATCTGGCGGCTCTTTTCGTCGCACTATCATCTGTTCCGAGGCACCCCTTCGCGGCTCTGGATCGATCACGCGCTGCAAGAGGTGTTCGGCGTGGATCAGCGTCTGTCGTCCGAGACGGCGGACGCGATCTATGACCAGATCGGCGATTGCCTGAAGCAGGAGGCGTTCCGCCCGCGTGCTTTGTTCGAGCGGTTCAATATCGAGGCGATCTCGACCACCGAAAGCGCCATCGACGATCTGAAATGGCACCGCAAGATCCGTGACAGCGGGTGGGGTGGAAAGGTCATCACCGCCTATCGCCCGGACGCGGTGGTGGACCCGGAGTTTCAGAACTTTGCCGCCAACGTGGAGCAGTTCGGCGAGATGGCGGGTGAGGATGCCACGACATGGCAGGGCTACCTTGCCGCGCATCGCAACCGGCGCGCCTATTTCAAGGAATTCGGCGCGACATCCTCGGATCACGGCCATGCCACGGCGCGCACCGAAGACCTGCCGCAGGACGTTGCGGCGGCGCTGTTCGACAAGGCGCTGCGTGGAGTTTGCTCCGAAGACGAGGCGGATGCGTTCCGGGGTCACATGCTGACCGAGATGGCGCGGATGAGCCTCGACGACGGGCTGGTGTTGCAAATCCACCCCGGATCGGCGCGCAACCATTCCGACGCGATCATGGGGCGGTTCGGGCGCGACAAGGGGTATGACATTCCCACCCGTACTGATTACGTCCATGCGCTGCGCCCGCTGGTGAACGCGGTCGGCGAAAGGTCCGATCTGACGATCATCCTCTTCACGCTGGACGAGACATCCTATGCCCGCGAATTGGCACCGCTCGCGGGTGTCTATCCGGCGCTGAAACTCGGACCTCCGTGGTGGTTCCATGACAGCTTTGAAGGGATGATGCGGTTCCGCGAAATGGCGACGGAAACCGCCGGGTTCTACAACACGGTCGGGTTCAACGACGACACCCGTGCCTTCTGTTCCATCCCCGCGCGTCACGACGTGGCGCGGCGGGTCGATTGCGCGTTCCTTGCCAATCTGATCGCCACAGGGCGGCTGGCAGAGGACGAAGCATTCGAGGTCGCACATGACCTCGCGTACCGGCTTGCAAAGCAGGCTTACCGGCTCTGAGAGCCATTTTCTGGGAGGAAACCATGAATTACGTCAAAAAACTTGGGGCGGCCCTGCTGGCCAGCGTCGCCTTTGTCTCGGCCGCATCAGCCTGCGAAGTCACGCTTCGGTCGTCGGACACCCACCCCGAAGGCTACCCGACCGTCGTCGCGGTGCAGAAGATGGGCGAGATGCTCGAAGAGCGCACGGGCGGCAAACTCTGCATCGAAGTTTTCCATTCGGCCCAGTTGGGGCAGGAGAAGGACACAATCGAACAGACCCAGTTCGGCGTGATCGATATGAACCGTGTCTCGCTCGGGCCGTTCAACAACATCATCGAAGAAACCCAGGTGCCGTCGCTGCCCTTCATCTTCCGCTCGACCGATCACATGCACCGCGTGATGGATGGCCCTGTCGGTCAGCAGATCCTCGATGCGTTCAGCGATCATGACCTTGTCGGTCTGGCGTTCTACGACGGTGGCTCGCGCAGCTTCTACAACTCGCAAAAGCCGATCCGGTCGATTGAAGACCTCGCAGGCATGAAGTTCCGCGTGATGCAGTCCGACATTTTCGTCGACATGGTTGCCGCCCTTGGCGCCAACGCGACCCCGATGCCCTATGGCGAGGTCTATTCCTCGATCCAGACCGGTGTGATCGACGGGGCCGAGAACAACTGGCCGTCCTATGACAGCTCGGGCCATTTCGAGGTGGCCAAGTATTACACCCTGAACCAGCACCTGATCGTGCCGGAAGTTCTGGTGATGTCCAAGACCAGCTTCGACAAGCTGTCCGCCGAAGAGCAGGAGATCGTCCGTCAGGCGGCCCGAGATTCCGTTCCGCTGATGCGCGAGCTGTGGCAGGAGCGCGAAAAGGTGTCCGAGCAGCGCGTGCGGGATGCGGGTGTCGAGATCATCACCGATATTGACAAGACGCCCTTCATCGAAGCGATGGTGCCGGTCTACCAGAAATACGTGACCTCGCCCAAGCTTCAGCAGATGGTCGCTGACATTCAGGCCACCGAATAATCCAAGGCCCGCCCCAAGGCTGCGGTTTTGGGGCGGGCATTCCGAGCAGGGTGGGCAGGCCTGACATGATGAAAACGATTGCGCTTTTGACCGGGCGTTTGGCGCGTGTTGCCTTGTGGGTCGCCGGGATCGGGCTTGTCCTGATGACCGTGCTGATCGCGGCGCAGGTGTTCTGGCGCTATGTGCTGAACGACAGCATCATCTGGACCGAACCCGCGTCGGTCATGATCATGGGCTGGTTCATCTTTCTGGGCGCTGCCGTCGGTATCCGTGAAGGGTATCACCTGTCCTTTGACGTGCTTCTGTATGTCGTCCCGCATCGTATCAAGATGGTGTTGCATTCGATCTCGGACCTGGCCGTCAGCGGCTTTGGCATCGGGATGATCTGGTACGGCTGGCAACTGGCGGAAAAGACCGCCGGGAACAAACTGCCGGGCCTCGGAATTTCCGGCGCGTTCGACTTCGCGCCCATCGTCGCGGGCGGCGTTCTGATCGTGCTCTTTTCGGTCGAGCGCATCGCGCGCCGCGCTGCGGGTCTGCCGACCGCGCGGTTCGGTGAAGAGGCGGAGATCGACTGATGGAACTCTACGTCCTTTTCGGAACCTTCACCTTTCTGCTGCTGATCGGCACACCTGTCGCCTTCTGCCTTGGCGTGTCCAGCTTTGCGACCATCGCCTATCTGGGCCTGCCGCCCGTCGTCGTGTTCCAGCGCCTCAATTCCGGCGTGTCGGTGTTCGCGCTGATGGCGATCCCGTTCTTCATCTACGCGGGCGATCTGATGGTGCGGGGCGACATTGCCCGCCGTCTGGTGGCGCTGGCCGGAGGGTTTGTCGGCCATCTGCGCGGCGGGTTGGGGCAGGTGAACGTGTTGTCCTCGGTCATGTTCGGCGGTGTGTCCGGGTCGGCGGCTGCCGATGCCAGTGCGGTCGGTGGCCTGATGGTGCCGCAGATGAAAGAGCGCGGTTATGACACGGATTACGCGGTCAATATCACCGTGGTGAGTTCGATCATCGCGCTGCTGCTGCCGCCGTCGCACAACATGATCATCTATTCCATTGCCGCCGGGGGAAAGATCTCGATTGCCGATCTCTTCACCGCCGGGATCATACCGGGCTTCCTGCTGGCCGGTCTGCTGATGCTGGCGGCGTGGTGGATGGCGGTGCGCAAGGGCTATCCGACGCAGCCGTTTCAGGGCGTGCGGATGCTGGGCACGCTGTTCGTGTCCGCCGCACCGGGTCTGATCCTTGTCGCGATCATCTTCGGCGGGGTGCGGTCGGGCATCTTCACCGCGTCCGAGTCCTCGAACATCGCGGTGGTCTATGCGCTTCTGGTGACGTTCTTCGTCTATCGCAGCCTGAGCTGGCACGATTTTATCGAGGCGACCTTTGCCGCCGTGCGCACCACCGCGATGGTGCTGATGGTCATCGGCTGCGCTGCGGCCTTTGGCTGGCTCCTGGCCTACACGCGGGTGCCCGCGTCGATGGTGGCGTTGTTGCAAGGGGTGTCGGACAATCCGATCATCATTCTGCTGCTTTTGAACCTCGTGCTGCTGATCCTTGGCACCTTCATGGACATGTCGCCGCTCATTGTCATCACCACGCCGATCTTCCTGCCGGTGGCGACCGCCTTTGGCGTCGATCCGGTGCATTTCGGGGTCATTCTGATCCTCAACCTTGGCATCGGGCTCTGCACGCCACCTGTGGGCGCGGTGCTGTTTGTCGGCTGTGCGGTGGGTCGTATCCCGGTCTGGGACGCGGTGCGCACGATCTGGCCGTTCTACGGCGCGGCCTTCGCGACGCTGATGCTTGTCACCTACATTCCGGCGCTGTCGCTCTGGCTGCCGTCGCTTTTCAGATGAGGCTGCCATGACCTATCCCGTTGTTCCGACCGATCCGGGTGTGACCCGTCAGGTGCTGGCCGAAAACCCGGATCTGATGGTGGTGGTGTTTCGGTTCCAAGACGGGGCCGAGGGCAAGCTGCATGACCATCCGCATGTGCAATCCACCTATGTCGAATCCGGTCGGTTCACGTTTTTTGTCGGCGACACCGAACACGATCTTGGCCCCGGCGACAGTGTCGTGATCCCGTCCGGCGTCCGCCATGGCTGCACATGCCGCGCGGCGGGCACACTGATCGACACATTCACCCCGCGCCGCGACGATTTTCTCTGACCCGAAAGGCCTGACACCATGCTCAAGACCCAAACCCGCTACGCGATTGATCCGGCCACCGCCAAGACGCTGGACACCGATCAGCTGCGGGCGCAGTTCCATGTCGGTGGCCTGTTCGCAGAGGGCGAGATCAACCTTGTCTATTCTCACTATGATCGTCTGATCCTTGGCTCTGCGGTGCCTGCCGGGGGAGAATTGACGCTGGATCAGGTCAAGGAAGCAGGCACCGCGTCGATCCTCGACCGGCGCGAGATGGGCGTTCTGAACATCGGCGATGCCGGAACGGTTGCCGTGGCTGGCACAACCTACGATGTCGGGTCCGGCGAAGTGCTCTATATCGGTATGGCGTCCGGCCCGGTGACCTTTGGCGGCAATGGTCGGTTCTATGTCCTGTCTGCCCCGGCCCATCAGACCTACCCGACGCGCCTGATCACGCTGGCCGATGCACGGCGCGTCGAGTTGGGTGCGCGCGAAACGGCGAATGAGCGGGTCATCATCCAGTTCCTGCACCCCGAAGTCTGTCCAAGCTGCCAGCTTCTCATGGGCTACACGCAATTCGCGGAAGGGTCGGTCTGGAACACCATGCCGGCCCATCTGCATGACCGGCGGATGGAGGCGTATCTCTATTTCAAGCTGCCCGAAAACCAGCGCGTGTTCCACCTGATGGGTGAGCCGTCGCAGACCCGGCACATCGTCATGGCCAATGAAGAGGCGGTGATCTCGCCGCCCTGGTCGATCCATGCGGGCGCTGGCACGGCGTCCTACACCTTCTGCTGGGCGATGGCGGGCGATAATGTCGATTTCACCGATATGGATGTGGTGGCGATGGGGGATTTGCGGTGAAGGCCTTTTCTCTGAAAGGACGCCGCGCGCTTGTGACCGGAGCAAATACCGGCATTGGTCAGGCGATTGCCGTCGGTCTGGCCGAGGCCGGCGCCGAGGTGATCTGTGCCAGCCGCCGTGCCTGTGACGAGACTGTCGCTGCGATCACGGCAGGGGGTGGGACTGCGTCGTCGGTACTGGTCGATTTCGCCGATCCGATGGCCGGGAAGGGGTTGTTCGACGATCAGCCCATTGACCTGCTCATCAACAACGCAGGCATCATCCGCCGCGCCGATGCGGTGGAGTTTTCCGAGGCCGATTGGGACGATGTGATGGACGTCAATCTAAAGGCGCTGTTCTTCACCACGCAAGCCTTTGCCAAGGCCGTGCTGGCGCGGGGCGGGACCGGGGCAGTGGTGAACATCGCCTCATTGCTGTCGTTTCAGGGGGGCATCCGGGTGCCGTCCTATACCGCGTCGAAACACGGGGTGGCGGGGCTGACCAAGCTCTTGGCGAACGAATGGGCGGCTAAGGGCATCAACGTGAATGCGGTCGCCCCCGGTTATATCGAGACCAACAACACCGAAGCGCTGCGCAACGATCCCGACCGCAATCAGGCGATCCTTGACCGCATCCCGGCGGGTCGCTGGGGGCAGGCCGAGGACATCGCCGGAGCCGCCGTCTATCTGTGTACGCCAGCGGCGCGGTACGTGCATGGCGCAGTTCTGAATGTGGATGGAGGCTGGCTTGCCCGGTGATCTGTCGTATCGACCCAAGACAGGAATTGTGCATCTGGGTCTTGGCGCGTTCTTTCGCGCCTTTGGATGTGTGTTCATTCAGGATGCGATGGCGGCGTCCGGGGGCGACTGGGGCATCGTGGGCGTATCCCTGCGCAGCCCGGACACGCGCGATGCGCTGCGGGGGCAGGACTGGGGCTATACCTCTGTCACTTTGGCGCCCGAGGGTGAAAAGACACGTTGGATCACCGTTCTGAATGACGTGCTTGTCGCGCCCGAAGACCCCGAGTCGGTGTTGTCGGCGATGGCGCAACCGGAGGTCCGGATCGTAACGCTGACCGTTACGGAGAAGGGGTATTGCCACAACCCGGCGACCGGTGCGCTGAACGTCGATCATCCCGACATTCAGCGCGATCTGACCCAAGATGTGCCAGTGTCCGCGATTGGGTTTCTGGTCCGCGCGTTGCAGCGTCGTCGCGCGGCGGGTACGGCACCCTTTACCGTCCTGACCTGTGACAACCTTCCCGAGAACGGACGGCTTGTGCGCGGTCTGGTGATGGACTTTGCACGTCGGCTGGACCCGGCACTGGCGGACTGGATCGAGGCCGAGGGCAAGTTCCCCTGCACGATGGTCGACCGGATCACACCTGCCACCACATCGGCTGACTTGGTCCGCGTTGCCGAGTTGACTGGACGTCCCGACGCCGCCCCGGTTGTGCACGAACCCTTTGTGCAATGGGTGATCGAAGACGATTTCGTCGGTGGCGCGCGTCCGGATTTCGCTGCTGCGGGTGCCGAGATGGTACGGGATGTCACGGCGCATGAACATATGAAGCTGCGCATGTTGAACGGCACGCATTCAGCGCTGGCCTATACCGGCTATCTGGCCGGGCACGAGACTATCGCGGACACGGTGGGCGACCCGGTCTTTGCCGCCTATGTGCGGCGGCTCTGGTCCGAGATCATTCCGGCTGTGCAGGCCCCCGAGGGCGTGAGCCTGACGGAGTATGCCGACGCGCTGTTCGACCGCTATGCCAATCCCCGGATCCGCCACCGGACATGGCAGATCGCGATGGATGGCAGCCAGAAACTGCCGCAGCGCATCCTGGGCACTCTTGCGACAAACCTGTCTGCCGGGCGGGGGGCGCCTGCGCTTTGCCTCGCTGTGGCGGCGTGGATGCGGTATGTCGGCGGGGTGAATGAACAGGGGCAGGAGATTGACGTGCGCGATCCTCTGGCAGCGCGACTGCGGGATGCGTCGGAAAGTGCGGAAACCCCCGAGGGCAAGGTTGCGGCCTTGCTGGCCATCCGCGATGTGTTTCCGGCGGATGTGGCAGAGCGGTTGTCAGACCCCGTGACCCAAGCCGCGATCCGGCTTTGGAGCAACGGCACCCGCGCCGCGGTCGAGGAGGTCGCGCGATGATCGAGACATGGCGCTGGTACGGAGAGTTCGATCCGATCACGCTGGCCGAGGTGGCGCAGACGGGGGCCTCCGGCATCGTGAGCGCGCTGCACGCCATCCCCTATGGCGAGGTCTGGCCGCGTGAGGCCATCGCCGACCGCAAGCGCGCCATCGAAGAGGCGGGGTTCGTCTGGTCCGTGGTCGAAAGCCTGCCGGTGCATGAGCGGATCAAGAAAGGCGAGGGCGACCTGTCGGCGCTTTTCGCCAATTACCGCCAGTCGATGGCCCATCTGGCGGAAGAGGGCGTGCGCACGATCTGCTACAACTTCATGCCGCTCTTGGATTGGACACGGACGGATCTTGCCGCCCCGGTCGCGGGCGGTGCGACCTGCCTGCGGTTCGAGGCGACCCATATGGCGGCGTTCGAGATCCACATGCTCGGGCGGCAGGCCGCCGAGGACGATTACAGCGATGATGTGCGCGTCCGCGCCGCCGCGTGGTATCAGCAGGCCAGCGAGGCGGAGCGGGACAAACTGCTCAGGTCGATCATGGCAGGAATGCCGGGGGCTTTCGACCGCTACGACATTCCGGGATTGCGCACGGCGCTGGCCGCCTATGACGGGATCGACCGGGAGGCTTTACGCGCAAACTACGCCCGGTTCCTGGCTGAGGTTGTCCCGACCGCCGAAGACCTTGGCATTCGGCTTTGCGTTCATCCCGACGATCCGCCGCGCGACATTCTTGGCCTGCCGCGCATTGTATCGACGGGCGACGATCTGGAATGGATACTGGCAACGCAGGACAGCCCGGCCAATGGCGTGACGCTCTGCTCCGGCTCGCTTGGCGCGCATCCGGGGAATGACGTTCCTGCCATTGCCGCACGTGCGGCCGACCGCATCCATTTTGCGCATCTGCGCAATGTGCGCAAAGAGGCGGATGGGTCTTTTGAAGAGGCGGCACATCTGGACGGTGATACGGATATGGTGCTGCTTCTGCGGGTGCTCTTGCGCGAAGAGGCGCGGCGCCGGGCCGAGGGGCGCACGGATCACGTCATCCCGTTCCGCCCGGACCATGGTCATCACATGCTGAGCGATCACGACCGGGATTTCGTGCCGGGCTATCCGCTGATCGGACGGTTGCGCGGGCTTGCGGAATTGCGCGGTGTGATCCGGGGGATCGGTCATGTCTGAACCGCTGATCCTGCATCCGTCGGACAACGTGGCGGTTCTGACGGTGCGTGTTCAGGCGGGTGACGATCCCTTGGGGCTTGGGACACCGCTTCCGACGTCCCTGTCGGCAGGGCACAAGATCGCGCGTCACGACATCGGAACGGGCGACGCTGTGGTCAAGTTCGGTCATTTCATCGGCAAGGCGACCCGCGCCATTGCCGCCGGGGAGCATGTTCACACGGACAATTGCGTGTTCGACAACCCCGAGCAGGCCTATGACATCGGGGTCGATCTGGCGACGGCAGAGGCCGCGATCCCTCAATGCGATCCTTTGACATTCCAAGGCTATCTTCGCCCAGACGGGCGTGTTGGCACGCGCAACTTCATCGCGCTTCTCGCGACGGTGAACTGTTCCGCCACGGTGATCCGCCGCGCCGCCACCGAGATCGAGGACGGCGGTCTGCTCGATCGCTATCCGAATATCGATGGGATTGTCGCGCTGGCCCATGGCACGGGCTGCGGCATGGCGGGCAGCGGGCCGGGGTTCGAGATCCTTGACCGCGTGCTCTGGGGGCATGCCACCCATCCGAATGTGGGTGCTGCGGTGTTTGTGGGACTGGGCTGCGAAGTCATGCAGATCGCACGGATGCAATCGCATTTCGGGGCCGAGGGCACATCGCATTTTCATGGGCTGACCATTCAGGACACAGGCGGCACGCGCGCCACGATCGATGCGATCAAGGATCATGTGGTCGGGCTTTTGCCGCAGGTGAACGACGTGTCCCGCAGCGCGCAGCCGATGTCCGCGCTGCGGGTGGCGTTGCAATGCGGCGGGTCGGACGGGTTTTCCGGCATCACAGCGAACCCGGCGCTGGGTGTGGCGAGTGATCTGCTTGTCGCGCAGGGCGGCACCGCGATCCTGTCGGAAACGCCCGAGATTTACGGGGCCGAGCAACTGCTGCTGCGCCGCGCCGCATCTGACGCGGTGGCGCAAAAGCTGATCCGGCAGATCAAATGGTGGGAAGATTACACGGCGCTGAACGGCGGATCGCTCGACAACAATCCGAGCCCCGGCAACAAGCAGGGCGGGATCACCACGATCCTCGAAAAATCGCTGGGTGCGGCGGCCAAGGGCGGGTCCACGCCGTTGACGGCGGTCTATGACTACGCCGAACAGGTCAGCAGCCCCGGTCTCGTGTTCATGGACACGCCCGGGTATGACCCTGTCTCCGTCACAGGGCAAATCGCGGGTGGGGCGCAGATCGTGGTCTTCACCACCGGGCGCGGATCGGCTTTCGGGTCAAAGCCTGCACCGACGATCAAGCTGGCGACCTCGGACCGGCTGTTTCAACAGATGCCTGATGACATGGACCTGAACACCGGGGATGTTCTTTCTGCAGGTGTCAGCATTGCCGACAAAGGGCGCGAGATTTTCGATCTGATCCGCGCCACAGCCTCGGGGCAGGCCACCAAATCGGAACGTCTGGGTCTTGGCGATCACGAATTCGTCCCCTGGCAGATCGGCGCGGTGATGTAGGCGCGCGGGCGCGGCTTGTCTCGGCCTGCAATTCGACGCATCTTCGCGTCATGACGAATTCCGTTGAAAAGGCGCACATGCACGGCAAACGGCACTGGGCCATCGGGTTGATCCTGGGTGGTGTGGCTGTGCTTTTGGGCACACTTGTCCTGCTGTTGCCCGCGCTGGAACGCGTCTATCTCGACCAGCTTGGCAAACGCGAAGCGCCGACCCTGACGCTGGCTGTCGAGGGCCTGACCGGTTCGCTGCGCCGGTTCGAAGCCTTGCCGGGGCTGATCGCCGAACGGCCGGATCTGGCCCGCGCGCTGCGCGATCCTTCGGATCAGGCGCTGATCAGACGGGTCAATGACGACCTCGACCGCACCGCCGAAGGGGTGGGACTGTCCGACATCTTCCTTATCGACCCCACGGGTTTGACCATCGCGGCCAGCAACCATTGGAAAGAGCTGTCCTTCGTCGGTCAGAACTTTGCCTACCGGCCATATTTCACCCTTGCGCTGGCCGGAGCGCAGGGGCGGTTTTTCGCACTTGGGACAACATCTGGCGAACGCGGGTATTTCTTTGCCGAAGCCGTCCGCGACGGAGCCGAGATTGTCGGAGTGCTTGCGGTCAAGTTCACGGTCGATGCGTTCGAAGATGCGTGGCGCAACGGGGCGAACAAGATCATCGTTCTGGATGACGCGGGCGTGATCTTTATGGCCAGCCGCCCGGAATGGCATTTCCGGTCCTTGGGTCCACTCAGCCCCGACGCGCTTGCCGCCATCGAGGACACCAAAAAGTATCCGATGGACCAGCTTGTGCCGCTACAGGCGACGCAAGAGCCGTTTGATGCGCGGTTTCGCAAGGTCTCGATCACCAATGACGATGGCAGCGTGGAACGCTACCTTGCTCAAGGCAGGTTGATCCCCGAGGCCGGCTGGGAGGTCGTCTTGCTGACGCCCAGCGAGCAGGCGTGGACACGCGCCATCGGCACGGTCGCGATCACCGCGCTTCTGTTGTTGCTGGTCGGGTTGATCGCCACCGTTGTGATCCAGCGTCGCCTACAGTTGCAAGAGCGGATCCGGGCAGCCCTGTCGATGCAGGAAGAGCTGGAATTGCGGGTGACACAGCGCACGGCAGAGCTTGAAACGGCGAACCGCCTGATCACACAAGAGGTCGAGGAACGCCGCGCGGCAGAGACCCTGCTGCGCCAGACCCAGACCGAACTGATTCAGGCCGGCAAACTGGCGGCGCTGGGCCAGATGGCGGCGGCGCTCAGCCATGAATTCAACCAGCCGCTGGCGGCGGTGAAATCCTTTGCGCGCAATGCCGGGGCCTATCTCGATCGCGGAGAGCCCGACAAGGTGCGCCAGAATGTCGGCATGATCGACGATATGGTCGACCGCCTTGCCGCTATTTCGACCCATCTGCGGAACTTCGCACGGCGTCCCGGCGAAAAGACCGAACCCGTGCTGCTGAACCGGGCGCTGGACACGGCGCTTGTCATTCTCGAACCCAAGATGCGTGGGGCGGGTTGCCGGGTGACGCGCGATGATCTCTTGCCCGAGATCTGGGTCATGGGCGGGCAGGTGCGTTTGCAACAGGTGTTCGTCAACCTGCTCAGCAACGCGGTCGATGCAATGGCCGATCAGCCCGACCCGGTGGTCGATCTGTCGCTCGACATGGACGGCAGCCGCGTTCATGTCCGGGTCAGGGACCGGGGCACGGGCATGACGGATGCCGAAATCGCGCAATTGTTCGATCCGTTCTTCACCACGAAAGAGCCCGGCAAGGGCATGGGGCTTGGCCTTTCGATTTCCTACAACATCGTCCGCGACTTCGGTGGCACGCTGGAAGGGCGCAACCATCCGGAGGGCGGGGCAGAGTTCAGCGTGACGCTCAAACTGGCCGAAGCGCCGTCACTTGCGGCTGCCGAATGACCGTGCCGGGAACAGTGCTTTTCGTCGACGACGAAGAACCGCTGCGCATTGCCGCACAGCAGACGCTGGAGTTGGCAAACCTGGATTGCGCCTGTTTTGACCGCGCCGCGCATGTTCTGCCAAGGATCACAACCGAGTTTCCGGGCATTCTGGTCACGGACATACGTATGCCGGGCATGGACGGCACCGAGCTTCTGCGCGCCGCCCTGCAGAAAGACCCCGAGTTTCCGGTCATCCTTGTCACCGGGCATGGCGATCTTGAACTGGCCGTGGGCATGATGCGCGACGGCGCGTATGACTTCATCGAAAAGCCCTATGCGCCCGAACGTCTGGTCGATGCGGTGCGCCGTGCGCTGGAGATGCGCCGCTTGACGCTCGAGAACCGCCGTCTGCGGTCTCAGGTTGCGCCGTTGATCGGCGCGATGGACAGCCTGCGCGGGTTCAGCCCCGAGATGGAGACCGTGCGCCGCCAGATCCGCACCGTGGCCAAAAGCGACGCCGATGTGCTGATCGTGGGCGATACCGGCACAGGTAAGGGGCTGGCCGCGCAAGCGCTGCATGCGGCCAGCAAGCGGGCGGACCGGCCCTTCGTGTCGATCAACTGCGCGGCCCTTCCTGCCGATCTCATCGAAAGCGAGCTGTTCGGCCACGAACCCGGCGCGTTCGCCGGGGCCACGCGGGCGCGGGCGGGCAAGTTCGAACACGCGCGGTGGGGCACGGTGTTTCTTGACGAGATCGACAGCCTGCCGCTTGCCCTGCAGGCCAAGCTTTTGCACGCAGTGGAAACACGCTCGATCAGCCGGTTGGGCTCACATGACCGGATCGATCTGGATGTCCGGTTCGTGGCCGCGTCGAAATCCGATCTCGAAGCGGCGGCAGCGCAGGGGCTGTTCCGCAGCGATCTGCTGTATCGGTTGAACGTGGTGACGCTCCGCATGCCGTCCCTCGCGGCGCGGCGTCAGGACATTCCGATGCTCTTTCTGACTTTCGTGGCTCAGATGGCGGGGCGGTATGGTCAACCGGTGCCGCAGGTGCCGGGTGCCGTTCTGGACGCAATTGCAGCCCGCGACTGGCCCGGAAACGCCCGCGAGTTGCGCAACGCGGCGGAACGCTATGTGCTCGGGCTTCCCGAAGGCGGTGAACAGGCGTCCCCGGTGGTCGGCACTCTTGCCGACCGCATGGCCGAGCACGAACGCGCCTTGATTGCCGCCAGTCTTGCGGCCAATGCAGGGCGGCTCAAGGATACCTACGAGGCGTTGGGAATCTCCCGAAAGGCGCTCTACGAAAAGATGCAGCGCTATGGTCTGGACCGCGAGTCCTTTGCCGACACCGACGGCTGACGGGACCCGTTCACCGCCTGCACAGAGGGTATGTGTCGGATGCCACCCATCAAATCGGCGTTTTGTCCCCTCATCTACCCATTGCCCGGAAAAGTTGCGGTTTGGCAAGACTGTTGGCGTTAACGGTGCTATGCGTCGTACCATGCCGCATGGTTGCTAAGCGGCGACCCGGCGGGACGATACAAGCCGGGCAAAACCATCAATGTATGCGTTTGGGAGGAACCAATGCAGAAGATCACAGCACTTACACTTGCCGTCACCTGTGCGATGACGGGGCAGGCGATGGCCGACGGCCACGGCGACCGCACCGGCTGGCCGGAAAGCTTTACAGTGGGCACCGCGTCGCAGGGCGGCACATTCTTTGCCTATGGTTCGGGCTGGGCAAACCTTGTCGCGGAAGAGCTGGGCATTTCCGGCGGTGCAGAAGTCACCGGCGGCCCGATGCAGAACATGGCGCTGGTTCACACCGGCGATGCGCAGTTCGGCATGACGACAATGGGTCCGGCGGCGGAATCGCTGGCAGGCACCAACCCGATCGCGCCCGGTCTGCAGATGACCAATGCCTGCGCGATGTTCCCGATGTATCAGACCCCGTTCTCGGTGACGGCGCTGTCCTCGTCCGGCATCACGTCGATCTCGGAAATCCCGGATGGCGCTCGCATCGGCTTTGGCCCCGCTGGCTCCACCTCGGACACCTACTTCCCGCTGATGATGGAAGAGCTGGGTGTGAATTTCGAACGCCGCAACGGCGGCTGGTCCGACCTCGGCGGTCAGCTTCAGGACGGTCTTCTGGACGTAATCGCCTTTGCGGCGGGTGTTCCGGTGCCTGCCGTGTCGCAGCTTGAAGTGCAGACCGACGTGAACATCATCGAGTTCACCGAAGAAGAGCAGGCCAAGATCATCGAAGCCTTCCCGGTCTCTGCCTTCGAAATCGCGGCGGAAACCTACACAACTCTGGAAGCCCCGGCGCGGTCGGTGTCGATGTGGAACTTCGCGATTGCCAACTGCGACCTGCCGGCAAGCTTTGTGAACGCGGCGGTTGACGTCGTCATGTCCGACAACGAGCGCATGGTGAACATCCACCGCGCGGCCACCGCCACGCTACCGGAAAACTGGGACAAGAACACCGTCATGAAATGGCATCCCGGTGCGGCCCAGTGGTTCAAGGACAACGCGGGCGCTGACATTCCCGACAGCATGATCCACGGCATGTAAGCCGTCTTGCGGCGGCGCTGCACCGACAGCGCCGCCGTTTTTCCAGGCATCCCGTGCGACACAGATCGCGCTCAAGCGGATGCCCTTTTTGCAGAATCGAAGCGCCGACGCAGACGCCTAGGCGACTTTGCCAGGGAGGTGGCAATGGTTCAGGAATCCACAAAGGCCGAGGACGGGCTGATCGCCGACGGGGTCGATGAAGAACCGATCGAGGGCAACCGTCGCATTTTCTCGGGATGGCGCATGCAGGTCGTGGCAGGCTTTGCCGCGCTCTATGCCCTGTTCCACATGGCAGCCCTGAACGGTGTGTCGATCTCGGCCTATACCGGGATCACCGTGCCGCTCTTGCCGCAATTTCCCATGGAAACCTGGAACTTCCGCATCGTCCACATCGCAGGAGCCCTCGCCTTGGGGTTCGTCGTCTACAATGCGATGCTGTTTTCTGAAAAGGACGACGCCCCGCAAAGCGGCCTCTGGGACAAGATCGCCTATGTGCTGTTTTTGCCCGCGTTGCTGGCCCTTGGCACAAGCCTCTGGTTTGCTCAGACAATCGCGTCCGGCACTTTGCCCGAAATGGGTGGCCTGACGACCTGGCCCGCCTTTGCAGGCACGCCGATCTACAGCCAGGAAGTCTGGTATTTCGGCATTCCGCTTCTGGTCGCGACAGGCGGCGGGATCGTGATCGGCTGGTTCGAAAAAGCTCCGAGGGATCGCTTTCGTGTGTCTGACGTGTTGCTGGCCCTGTGTGGCATCGCCGTTGCGGCTTATCTGATCACGATCTACGGCACCGCAGCCCGAAACGCGGTCGGCACGCCCTTCGTTCCCGTCGGGGTGGCTTTTGCAGCGACCGCCGGGTCTGCGATGATCCTTGAATTGACGCGCCGTGTGGCGGGCCTTGCGCTGGTCATCATCACCGCTGTGTTCCTTGTCTACACCTTCGTTGCGCATCTTCTGCCCGGTATCCTGGCCGTGCAGAGCGCCTATAGCTGGCAGCGTTTCTTCGGGCATGTGTACTCGGACGCCGGGATCATCGGGCCGACCACGGCGGTGTCTTCGACGTATATCATCCTTTTCATCATCTTCGCGGCCTTCCTGCAGGCGTCAAAGGTGGGCGACTATTTCGTCAACTTCGCCTTTGCGGCCGCCGGTCGCGCACGGGGTGGTCCTGCCAAGGTGGCGATCTTCGCCTCGGGCCTGATGGGCATGATCAACGGTACATCGGCAGGCAACGTGGTGGCGACCGGGTCGCTGACCATTCCGCTGATGAAGAAGGTGGGCTATCGCCCCACCACGGCTGGCGCAGTTGAAGCCGCAGCTTCCACCGGCGGACAGATCATGCCGCCGATCATGGGGGCGGGTGCCTTCATCATGGCCGAGATCACCGGCATTCCGTACCAGGAGATCGCCATCGCGGCGATCATTCCGGCGGTGCTCTACTTCGTGTCGGTCTATTTCATGGTCGATTTCGAAGCGGCCAAGCTGGGCATGCGTGGCATGCGCGAGGATGAACTGCCGAAGCTCGCCAAGATGGTGCGGCAGGTTTACCTCTTCATCCCGATCATCATCCTGATCGCCGCGCTGTTCATGGGGTATTCGGTGATCCGGGCCGGGACGTTGGCCACGATTGCGGCCGCCGTGGTAAGTTGGCTGACCCCGTTCCCGATGACCTTTCGGGGTATCGCCAAGGCGTTTGAACTGGCAGGGGTCATGTCGATCCAGATCATCGCGGTCTGTGCCTGTGCAGGCATCATTGTCGGCGTGATTAGCTTGACAGGCGTCGGCGCGCGGTTCTCGGCGGTGCTGCTTGATCTGGCCGGTGTGAGCCAGCTTCTCGCGCTGTTCTTCGCCATGTGCATCGCGATCCTGCTGGGCATGGGCATGCCGACAACGGCGGCCTATGCTGTTGCGGCCTCGGTTGTGGCACCGGGCCTCGTGCAGTTGGGTATCCCGCAACTGACCGCGCATTTCTTCGTGTTCTACTTTGCGGTGCTTTCGGCCATCACGCCCCCGGTAGCACTGGCCAGTTATGCGGCGGCGGGCATTTCCGGCGCGAACCCGATGGAGACCAGCGTTGTCAGCTTCAAGATCGGCATCGCGGCCTTCATCGTGCCGTTCATGTTCTTCTACAACAGCGCCTTGCTGATGGACGGCACATGGTTCGAAGTCATCCGCGCTGGCATCACGGCCACGTTCGGCGTGTTCCTCCTCTCCGGTGGGGTGCAGGGCTGGTTCGTCGGACAGCGGGCGGCGTGGTTCATCCGCCTTGGGCTGATCGTTGCGGCGCTGTTCATGATCGAGGGCGGGTTGATCACCGACCTGATCGGGATCGGAGCAACAGCGGCCGCATGGCTGGTGCAACGGTTCCTACATCCCGACCCCAATGCGCCCATCCCGGTGCGCGGGGCAGACTGAAAAAGCAAAGGGCCGCCCCATCGGGCGGCCCTTTTCGATTGGTGCGGCGGGTGTGATCCGATCAGAACACGACGCCCTTGCGCAGGATGAAGCAGCCGAACGGGCGGTCTTCGGTGCATTGCACCACCGCAAAACAGGTCGCCGCATGTCTGTAGAACGCTTGCCGTTCGATGCTGGACAGAACGCCACTTTCGGGAAGGCGCGGTTGTAGCAGATCCCACACGGCTTGATGCACCTCGGACAGCGTGTCGGGTGCGTTGTCGATCTCCATCCGCAGCGCCGAATAGCTATGGAAACTGTCAAGCGGCATCACCTGTGTGATGAGGTCGGCCAGTGTCGGCGCGTCATGTCCGGGATAGTGGATCACGTCCTTGACCAAACATCCCGCCGCTGATGTGGCAGAGGGGTAGTTGCGGTCGGTTAAAACGATCTCGTCGCCATGCCCCATCCGGGCCAGTGTATAGAGAAGCTCGGGCGTCAGGCGCGGATCCAGTCCGATCAACATGGGCAGCTCCGGTCGTGGAGGGTAAGGCCTGACCCGACGCGGGGCCGGGTCAGGCGGGTCATGTTCAACGCGGGGGCAGGGGCATCCAGTCGGCCATCGCCACATCCGCGTGCTGGAACTGGGGCATCTTCGCGCCGAGGTCTTCCATGTTGCGGATGTCGTTGTCGTTGAGGAACGCCTGCGTGATGAGGGTCGGCGGCACGATGACCGACGCGCCGGGGTTCTCGCCTGTCAGCATCAGCGCCAGCGCCCGGACGGACACCTCACCAACAACCGCCGGGTTGGTGGCGACGGTCGCCTTCCAGCCGCTGCCCGCCTCGCGCATGAGCGCGATGTCGGCGGTCGAGATGTCGGCGGAATAGATGCTCAGATCACCGCCGATGCCCAGCTCGTCGGCGGCGATCTTCACGCCTTTGGCGAACTCGTTATAGGGCGCGAAGAAGACCGAGATGTTGGGGTTCGCCTGCAGGGCCGCCCGTGCCTGATTGGCGTTCGCGTTGGCAATCGGGTTGTCGAGCGTGCCGATGCGGGCCGCTTCGGTGATGCCGGAATTGGCGGCCTTCACCTCTTCCCACGCGACATGGCGACGGTCCAGCGGCGCGATGCCTGGCACGTACACGTAGCCGGCGGCAAAGCTGTTGCCGTTGTCGGTGATCGCCTGTTCCAGCGCAAGCTTGCCCAGCAGGTAGTCCGACTGTTCGATCTGCGGGATCGCCTCGTTCTCGACGTTCACGTCGAAAGCGACAACCTTGATCCCCGCATCCACGGCCCGCTGTGCCGCGTCGCGCATGGATTCGGTCAGGCCGTGCTGGATGATGATCCCATCGACGCCAAGCGCGATGGCCTGATCCACCATGTCGGCCTGCAGCGCGGCGTCCTGACGGCTGTCGAACACCCGCAGGTTCACGCCAAGGGCGGCTGCCTGGGATTCAACGCCCGACAGATACGCCTGGAAGAAGTCGCCGGTGGACAGGTAGCGCACCAGCGCGATAGTCACGTCGCCGGGTTTGTCCAGCGGGGCGGGGGCGCTCTGCGCCGTGGCGGCACCCGCACCGAGGGCGAGGCTGGCCGCGCTCGCAAGGGCCATGAAGTGACGTCTCAGCATGATGATTCCTCCCTATCGCTGATTGTCAGTGTCCTGTGCCGCTGCGACGCGACGACAGGTAGAATGTGAACACAAGGGCCGCGACCAGAACCGCGCCCTTGACGAAATCCTGCGTGTAGTAGGGCGCGTTCATCATCGTCATGCCTTGCAGCAGGATGCCGACGAACAACGCGCCGATGGCGGTGCCAAAGGCGTTGGGGCGGGCCGCGCCGAGCACGGCAAAGCCGATGAGTGCGGCGGCGACGGAGTCCAGAAGCAGGTTGTTGCCGCTGGCGATGTCGCCGCGCCCCAAACGGGCGGCGAGCAGGATGCCTCCGATGGACGCGGTCACGCCCGAGATCATGTAGGCGGCCACCTTGTAGCGGTTGACGGGTGTGCCCACGAGCGCCGCTGCCCGTTCGTTCGACCCGATAGCGTACATCAGCCGCCCGTGCCTTGTGAAGCCAAGGAACAGCCAGATCAGGACGGCGATGCCGATGAAAATCACAACCGGCATGGGCAGCAGGCGGTCTATCACCAGATCGAACCGATGGCGGCCCAGCCACAGGAATGCCGCCGAAAAGGTGCCTTCGGCCACCGTACCATCGGCCAGCGTCATTCCGGTGGCAATGGAATTGCCCTGCGTCGGGATGCGCTGCAGACCGATCAGTAGGAACATCATGCCCAAGGTCGCCAGCAGGTCGGGCACGCGGAATTTCACGATCAGGATGCCGTTGATGAAGCCGACCAGCGCACCCATCGCCAGACAGAGGAACACCGCCACAATGGTCGGGTGTTCGAGGATCACCATGGAGTAGGCCGACAGCATCAGCGCCGATGTGGCGACCGCCCCGATGGACAGATCGAACCCACCCACGACCAACGTGCAGGTCACGCCAAGCGCCAGAATCCCGGTGATCGCCACGGATTGCAGCACAAAGGCGGCCGACAGCGGGCCGAAGAAGCCGGGTGCCGCGAGGCTGAAATAAACGATCAGCCCGGCCAGCAGGATCAGAAAGCCGTAACGGATGGCAAAGTCGAGAAGTCGGTCGTTCATGGATGTGCGCCTGTTTCTGTCGATTGCGCCCCCGAGATGTCCGCAACAAGGGCTCCGAGGTCGACATTCTGGTTCTTGTGTTCGCCGACGATGGCACCTTCGTGCATCACGACGATCCGGTCCGCGATCTCGAGCGCCTCGTCGATTTCCGCAAGGAAAACGAGCGTCGCCCGACCTTTGGCGGTGGCACGGATGTGCCGCCCGATGTCGCGCCGCGCACCAATGTCGACGCCCTGAAACGGCTCGTCCAGCAGAAGCACCTTTGCCGGTTCCAGAAGCCAGCGGGCGATCATCACCTTCTGCTGGTTGCCCCCTGAGAGCGTGCCGATACCGTCACCCACCGATTGGCAGACGATGCCAAGCTGGCTGACCATCTCCTGTGCGCGGGTTTTCTGGCGGTTTGCCTTGAGAAACGACCCGACGCTCAGTCCCTTGAGAAAGGGCAGGGTCATGTTGTCGGCGATGTCGAAGGCCGGGATCACAGCGTTGGTGCCCCGGTCCTTGGGGGACATGAACACGCCCTCTGCCACCGCGTCTTCGACCGAGTTTGGCGCGTAGTCCGTGCCGGTGATGCGGATCGCTCCGCTGGCCGGGCGGGCCATACCATAGAGGATTTCGGCCAAGCGGCTCTTGCCGCTGCCCAGAAGGCCGACCAGCGCCACCACTTCGCCATCGCGGGCCTGCAGGTTGATCGGTGCCGCCCCGTGGAAAAGCCGCAGGTCTGCAAGCTCCAGAACAGGGGCGGTGCCGCTTTGCACAGCCACATCCACCTCGGTCATGCGGTGGCCCAGCATGGCTGTGACGGCGGCTTCGTAGTCCAAAGGTTCGGTCTCGAACGTGCCGGAAATCGCTCCGTCGCGCATGACGATGATCCGATCCGCGATGCGCCGGATGTCGGACATGCGGTGCGAGATGTAGAGGATGGCAACGCCCTGCGCGCGCAGCCGGTCGATCAGGGCGAACAATCTGTCCGCCTCGGTCGCCGAAAGCGAGGATGTTGGCTCGTCGAGGATCAGGACCTTGGGCGCGCGGGCCATGGCGCGGGCGATGGCGATCATCTGGCGATCCGCAACCGACAGGTCGGACACGCGGGCGCGCAGGTTCACGTCGATCCCCATGGCGGCGGCGACCTTGGCCGCCTCGGCGCGCAAGTGGCGTTCGCGCACGAAGAGTCCATGGCTGCGTTCCACGAGCCGGTCCAGCATCAGGTTGTTGGCGACGTCCAGATCGGGAATCACACCGTCGTCGATGGACTGGTGAACCGTGACGACACCCTGCCGGATCGCGTCGGCGGCACCCACGGGATCAAACGCCTGACCGGCCAGCATCATGTTGCCGCCGTCGGCGCGGTGATGGCCACATATCACCTTGACCAGCGTGGATTTGCCGGCACCGTTCGCGCCCATGAGAACGGTGACGGACCCCGGTTCCAAGGTCACATCAATCCCACGCAATACATAGTTTTTTCCGAACGATTTTTGCAAACCGTTCACTTTGAGCGCATGAACAGCCACTCGGTACCTCCCCTGATGGGGCGAAGGTAGGCGGGTGCAAATACATTTGTCAAATGATTTGACATAAGTGTAAATTGAAGGCTACGCACAGGGAGAGGGCGCATAGGAGAAA
This sequence comes from Alphaproteobacteria bacterium, assembly GCA_030428355.1. GTDB lineage: Bacteria > Pseudomonadota > Alphaproteobacteria > Rhodobacterales > Rhodobacteraceae > Marivita. The sequence continues at coordinate 47,942 of JAUIBL010000002.1, forward strand.
CGGGGAGGTCACCGATGAGCGCAGGCACAACCTATGAAGCGCTGAGCGTCGAGACACTGCCGGACCGTCTGAAGGACGTGGCTGACTTGGCGTCGCAGGTGGGCGCGGATCATGCGACGTGGCAGGTGCAAGAGGTCGGGGACGGGAACCTGAACCTTGTCTTTATTGTGACCGGACCCAAGGGCAAGGCGGTGGTGAAGCAGGCGCTGCCCTATGTGCGACTGGTGGGGGACAGTTGGCCGCTGCCTCTCTACCGCGCATACTACGAATACCATGCGCTGACCCGCCAGGCGGCGCGCGATCCGGGATCGGTGCCCGAGATTTACCATTTCGATGAAGGGCAGGCGCTGATCGTGATGGAGTATCTCTCGCCCCATGTGATCCTGCGCCGCAAGTTGATCGCGGGGGAACGGGTTGACGGCCTCGCCGATTTCCTTGGCAAGTTCTGCGCCCGCACCGCGTTTCGCGGGTCGGAGCTGTCGATGAAGAGCGGCGACAAGAAAGCCGATGTCGGGTTGTTCGCGGGCAATGTGGATATTCCGGCCATCACCGAGGCGTTGGTTTTCACCGATCCCTATTATTCAGCCGAGATGAACCACCACACCGAGGGTCTGGACCCGGTCGTCAAACGCCTCCGGTCTGATGTTGCGCTCAAGGTGAAGGTGCAGCAGGCGTTGCAGCGGTTCGTGTCCAACACCGAAACCATGGTGCATGGCGACCTGCATTCCGGCTCGATCATGTCGACGGACCGTGAAAGCCGGGTGATCGACCCGGAATTCGCCCAATACGGGCCGATGGGGTTCGATATTGGCATGCTCTGCGCGAATTTCCTGATGGCTTATTTCAGCCAGCCCGCGCATCGCGGCGATGATCTGGATGCCTATCAGGAGTGGATTTTGGGCGTGATCGAAGAGATCTGCACGACCTTCGAGGCCGAGTTCCGCCATCTCTGGAGAACCGAACGGACGGGCATTCTCTACCCAGCGTGCCTGTTCGAGGATCAGGGCCACGACAGCACCCCCGCCTGTGATGCGGTACTTGCGGGCATCTGGCGCGATGCGTGGGCGGTCTGTGGTATCGAGATGCACCGCCGCTGCCTGTCGCTGGCCCACAATGCCGATTTCGAAGACATCGCTGACCCGGCGGTTCGGGCACCCTTGGAAGCGCGCAACCTGCTCATGGGCGCGGAACTGATCCACGAGGCCGACAGGCTGACCGATGCACGCGCCGTCTGCGCCATCGCGCGGGACTTCAACGGAAAGGACCTCCTATGAAGATCGACGGAACCCATTATCGCTCGCTGTGGTGGAACCACGACAAGGACGTTCTCGAGATCATCGACCAACGCTGGTTGCCGCATGATTTCCGGGTGATCCCGGTGACGACGATGCAGGACTACGCCGATGCCATCTACGAGATGCGCGTGCGCGGCGCGCCGTTGATCGGGGCCACGGCAGCTTACGGTATGGCGCTTGCGATGGCGGAAAACCCGTCAGATGCAAACATGGATGCGGCGTGGACGTTCCTTGAGAAAACGCGCCCCACGGCAATCAACCTGCGCTGGGCGCTTGACCGCTGCCGTGCCGCCTTGCGACCCTTGCCGGAGGCCGATCGTGCTGCTGCGGCTTTGGCTCTGGCGCACGAGATTGCGGATGAGGATGTTGAGATCAACCGCCGGATCGGGGAAAACGGATTGGCCATCATCCGCGAGATCGCGGCAAAGAAGCCAGCCGGAGAACCGGTGCGTCTGCTGACCCATTGCAACGCGGGATGGCTGGCAACGGTGGACTGGGGCACAGCCACAAGCCCGATGTATCAGGCGCATGATGCGGGCATCGCCCTGCATGTCTGGGTGGACGAAACCCGCCCCCGCAATCAGGGGGCGCTGACCTCGTGGGAGTTGGGCAAACACGGCGTGCCGCACACCTATATCACCGACAACGCGGGCGGGCACCTGATGCAGCACGGCATGGTGGACATGGTGATCACCGGCACCGACCGGACAACGCGGCAGGGCGATGTGTGCAACAAGATCGGCACCTATCTCAAGGCGCTGGCCGCCCATGACAATGGCGTGCCGTTCTATGTGGCGCTGCCCTCACCGACCATCGACTGGAGCGTGACGGATGGTGTCGCCGAGATTCCCATCGAAGAGCGCAATGCACACGAGGTGACCCATGTCCAGGGTGTTCTGGACGCCGGTGGGATCGGCACGGTGCAGGTCACTCCTGAAGGCACTCCGGGCGGCAACCCGGCCTTTGACGTGACACCGAACCGTCTGGTCACCGGCCTGATCACCGAACGCGGGGTTTGCGAGGCGTCGGAAGTGGGGCTTGCAGGCCTGTTTCCCGAATTCGCCCGCGCGGCGGAATAGGTCACAGCGATGCCGCTGTCGTCCGGGACCAAAGCCCGCAGCTCCGATCCGATGCGCCTCTCGGTCCGCGATGACACATCCCATATCGAAGCGGCGTGGCTCTATTACCATGACGGGCTGAACCAGAACGACATCGCCGAACGTATGTGCATCAGCCGTGCGTCCGTGGTCAATTACCTGAACGAAGCGCGCAACCGGGGGTGGGTCCGCGTCCATATGGACAGTGAGGTGTTCAAGGGGCACCGGCTGGCCGAAGAACTCTGCGCGGCCTATGGCCTGACCGAAGCGATGGTGGTGCCCGACGATCCGGTCGCGCCGGATGGCACGGCGGCCAGTGTCGCGCGGGTGACGCGGGCGGCGGCCGATTGGCTGCCGCGTCTGTTGGAGCCGGGTGACCGGCTGGGTGTGTCCTGGGGGGCGACGGTCTACCAGATGGCGCAGCAGGTGCCGAACGCGCCGATCCCGGACCTGACGGTGATTCAGCTTCTGGGCTCGCGCCCGGCCGCGCTGGGCTTTGCCGCCGAAGCCTGCACCGCAATGCTTGCGCAACGGCTTGCCGCCGAATGTATCAATTTTCACGCCCCGCTGGTTCTGTCGAACAAGGCGCTCCGAGATGCGCTGTGCAACGAACCCGTGGTGCGCGACCAGCTTGCGGCGCTGGCCACCTGCAACAAGACGGTTCTGGCCTGCGGCACCTGCGATGCAGATGCCCATGTGGTGCGCAGCGGGATCGTCACTCCGCAGGAGATTGCCAACTATCGCGCCCGAGGGGCCGTCGGCGTGATCTGCGGACGCCTCATCGACGAGGAAGGGCAGCCTGTGGTGGCCGATGTCGAGGACCGGATGATCGGTGTTTCGCTTGACCAGATGCGGAACAAGGACATGGCGCTTCTGGTTGCGGCTGGACAAGGGCGGGCCCATCCGGCGCGCGCGGCGATGAAGGGCGGGTTCGTGACCCACCTCGCAACCAGTACACGTGTTGCCGAAGAGCTTTTGGAGATGACGTGATGACCCCGGCCAAACCGCTGCCCGACGCCATGGAAACCCGGCAGGCGCTGATTGATGCGTGTCTGTGGATGAACGAACGGCATCTCAATCAGGGCACATCGGGCAATATCTCGGCGCGGACCGAGGCGGGTATCCTGATCACGCCGTCGGGGGTGCCTTACGAAGAACTGACGCCGGATCAGATGGTGACGATCCCGTTCGACGGACTGCCCGACGGAACGGGGCTGAAGCCGTCTTCGGAATGGCAGTTTCACCAGGGTCTGCATCAGGCGCGCCCGGACATGCCGGTCGTCCTGCACGCCCATCCACCCTATTGCAGCATTCTTGCGGTGCAGCGCCGCGCCATCCCGGCCTGCCATTACATGATCGCGGCGTTTGGAGGCAACAACGTGCCTCTGGCCGACTACGCGTTGTTCGGCAGCCCCGAGCTTTGCGCGAACATGGCCGAGATCATGTCGGACCGGCACGGGTGTCTCATGGCCAACCACGGCGCAACGGTGCTGGGAGAAAGCGTTGCGAAAGCGCGCTGGCGGTTGGAAGAGCTTGAGACATTAGCACGGACCTATCTGTTCAGCAGCATCGGAGGGACACCGCACATCCTGTCGGATGCCGAGATTGCCGAGGTGCTTGACGCGTTCCAGTCCTATGGGCCCCGTCCCGTTGGCGACGCCGCGGTCTGACGGGGATGCGCCGGGTGTGATCCATTGGCGGGGTTTCGCTATCCGTCGCAGGTGATGGCGCTTTTATCCACATTTCCGCACTTGTGTCGGCGTCCAAGCGCCCGAATGCCGCGCCAAACCGCTGTTTGAACGTCGCCTGTGTGCTTTGGTGCAGTGGGCAAGTCGGGAAATTCGTCTAAGGTGCGCACCTTGAGGATTCGTGGAATAAAGGTGGCCGATGCACTTCATGTCTGTACAGTCGAACTCTGTGAATGTCGCAGACGGCATCGACGAGATTTCAGCCGAGCTTGAAACGCAAGGTCGCGGTGTCCCCGATTTTGTGGCGCTGCATTTTGGCGTCGGCCACGACGCCGCAGAGCTGCATGTCGCGGCCCAATCCGGTCTTGCGGCGGGGGCTTTGCATGGTGGGTCGTCGGCGCTTGGTATCATGGGGGCCGACGGGCTGGACATCGGGGGGTCAGGTCTGGGGGCTTTCGCCATCTGGGATGCGGCAGGCAGTTACGGCACCAGTTCCGCCGATCTGGGTGTTGATGCAGAACGCGCCGCGCATGACGCCGCAGTGGCCGCGCTCGAGAATGCTGGACGTCCCGGCGAGATTCCCGAGCTGGTCTGGCTGACCGTCGCGCCAGGCCGTGAAGAAGAAGTGATCGCGGGATTGCGTGCGGTTGTCGGTGCCGAGACGCTGATCGTCGGTGGCACATCCGCGGACAATGATGTCAGCGGTCAATGGGCCCAGTTCGGACCGGACGCGCTCCATTCGGACGGTGTGGTGGTGACGGTGCTGTTTCCGTCCGCCCCGGTGACTTCGGTGTATCAAAGCGGCTACGCCCCGACCGGTGACAGCGGGATTGTCACGCGAGTCGAAGGCCGTCGGGTGTTCGAGATCGACCACCGGCCCGCAGCCCAAGTCCTTCAGGATTGGAGCGGCGGTGCTGTGCACTCGGTAGTTGATGAAACACGCTCGATCCTTGCAGAAGCGACCCTTTGGCCGCTTGGGCGCGAGACCCGACAGGTTGCAGGCGTTCCATTTCATCTGTTGGCGCATCCTGCTGTTGCGCATCCGGATGGGGCCGTTGATCTTTTTGCAGCGGTGTCGGAAGGGGATCGACTCTGGCAGATGGCCGGGTCTGCCGACAGTCTGGTGGCACGTGCCGGGCGCGTTGCGGCGCAAGCCCGGCAGAATGCCGGAGACAGCATATCGGCCGCCTTGGTCGTGTATTGTGGCGGCTGCATGTTTGCCGTGCGCGACCGTATGGACGAGGTCACAGCAGGCATCCAACAGGAATTGGGTGATATTCCCTGGCTTGGCCTTTTCTCGTTCGGAGAGCAGGGGGCACCGGCAGGAGATGTTTCGAAACACGGAAACCTGATGGTTTCGTGTACGGTGTTCAGCGGGAAAGTTGTGTGATAAGGAAGATGCGCAGCGCGCTTCGGGGGCTTGTGGGGCGCGCCCGCTGTGTGATTGGGGCGGTTTTGCCGGTCTGATGTGGTTGTGTTCAGTGGGGCAGTTGAGAAAGGCAATTGACGCGGTGGAAAACGGACCCCGGCGATGAACGGTGAAACTAAAGACCTGAAGACCCTCCAACGCCTGTACGAGCAAGAAAAGACAGCCCGGCTTGACGCAGAGCGTCTCTTGGACGCCAAGAACCAGGAAATCACGGACATGAACCACCGTCTGATGGCCGAGGCCGAGGCGGTGCGATTTGCGCTTGCGGACATGGAAACCGTTCGACTGCGCGAGGCGAAAACGCTCAAGGAACGGCTGATCCTGTCGGAATCGCTGAAGGCGTTGAATGGCAAGGTCGGAGCCGACGAGGCCCTGCAGGCCCTGCTTGACGTGCTCAAACGGGACATCGGCGGGCGTGACTGCTTTTTCGTCCAAGCCGATGGCGCACATACGGTTGTTTCGGTTTGTGCTGACCGGAAACATGTGGGCCATGCCCTGCCTTTGCCGTCGGCGCTGATTGACCGTCCGCGACGGATTGCCCGGATTCCGAACGTGATCGAGGGCCTGACCTGGCCCAGTGGTGCCGAGCTGCCCGCGTCGATGATGATCGTTCCGCTTGAGCTGCCTGACGAAAAACCCGGTGCGATCCTTCTGGGCTGCCCGTTGCCCGAGCGCTATTCCGCTGGCGAATTCAGAACGCTTGAACAGGTGGCGAAACTGGCTGCGCAGTCGCTGCTGGCGTTGCGCGAGGCGCGCCGAAATGAACTGCTTCTTGCGTTGATCGAAGGCAAACCGGTCGAGCATTCCGAGTCCGTGCTCGATGCGCCTCTGGAAACGGTTCACAACGCCTTTGCCCGCCTGACCGAAATGCAGGGTCAAGTTGTCGGAATTCTTGACGATCTGCTTGGCGCATCCCTGCAGGACGTCGATGCGGCCATCGACAAGGCGCTGGCGCACATGGGGGCCCTGACCGATACGGACCGGGTCTATGTGTTCCGGCTCAGGAATGATGGCGGTTTCATCGACAACACCCACGAATGGTGCGCCGCCGGAATCGAGCCTGCGATCGAGATGCTTCAGGACATTCCCGCTGACATGATCGATCATTGGCGTGCGACCTTCGAGGCCGGTCAGAATGTGCTGATCCCGGATGTGTCGGCCCTGCCGGACGATGCTGCAGAGAAAGAGCTGCTGACGGCGCAGGGTATCCGGTCGCTACTGACGGTGCCGATGGTGGAAAACGACCAGTTCCGCGGGTTCGTCGGTTTTGATGCAGTGCGGTCCCTGCGGACATTTCTGCCGGGCGAAGTCTATCTGATCCGGTCCGTGGCCAAGGTGATCGTGTCGGTGCTGGCACGTCGCGATGCCGAGGAAAAACTGGTGCGGGCACATGCGGAGACGGTCTCGCAGCGCGCCCGGCTCGAGGCCGTTCTGTCGGCGATGCCCGACCTGATCGTCGAAATGGACCGCGAAGGCCGGTTCGTTTCCTGGCATTCCGGGACGATCATGATCCCACCCGCTCTTTTTGAGAAACTCCAGAACCGGACACCCGAAGAGAAATTGGACCCCGACCTGGCGCAAAGCCTGCGCGCGAAGCTTGACGAACTGAATGCAGGCGCGCGCGTGGTTGACCACACGTTCCAGGGCAAACCCGGAGATTTTCTTGAGGGCTGGTGGCAATTGACCGCGTCCTCGATCGAAGATCAGGGCTATCTTCTGGCGCTGCGGGACATCACGCAGGAACGGAAAAAGACCGCCGAAATCGTGCGCCTGTCCGAGATTGTCCGACGCACGACGAACCTTGTTGTTCTGACCGACGCACAGAGACGCATCCAATGGGTCAACCACGCCTTCGAAAAGACCACGGGCTATCTCTTGCAGGACGTCATCGGGTTGAAGCCCGGCGACTTTCTGCAATCGGAACGCACCGACGCAGCGACTGTGGCCAAGATGCGGGCCGCCCTGGCAAAACCAGAGCCGGTTCATGTCGAGATCCTGAACACGGCACGTGATGGGCGCGATTACTGGCTGTCGATCGACATCCAACCCCTGCATGACGAGACCGGGCAGCTTGAGGGCTTCCTTGCGGTCGAGGTCGACATCACCGAACGCCGCGCACAGGCCGAAACGCTTTGGCGCTCTGCCGCCGAGGCGGCCGCAGCGCGTGCCAATCTCGAAAAGGCGGTCGAGGCCCTGCCGGATGGGTTCGTGCTGTACGATGCCGACGACAGGCTGGTGATCTGCAACAGCCGCTTTCGTCACATCTATGCCTTGTCCGCCCCGGCTCTGGTCGCCGGAGCCAGTTTCGAGAGCATCATGCGGTATGGGCTTGGGGTGGGCCAATTTCCGGACGCTGTCGGCCGCGAGGAGGCATGGCTGGCCGAACGTCTTGCGCAACACAGTGAACCGGACCGTGAATTCGAACAGTTGCTGCCCGATGGGACATGGCTGCGCGTGTTCGAAAAGGCCATGCCCGACGGTGGCCGGGTCGAACTGCGCGTCGACATCACCGAACTCAAACTGTCCGAGCAGCGCGCTCTGGCCGACCGGGCCGCGGCCATGGAAGCAAGCCTCGACGGCATTGCGATCACTGACCCCGATGGGGTGTTCCTCTATACCAACCGCGCGCATCTCGAGATGTTCGGCTATACCGAGGAAAGCGATCTGGTCGGGCATCATTGGTCCAAACTCTATCGGCCTGACGAAGTCGCATGGATGCAGAGCAATGCCATGCCTGCGCTGATGCGCGACGGCGGCTGGTCCGGGGAGGTCACGGGGCTTGCCAAGGATGGAAGCGTTGTCGATCAGGACGTGTCGCTGACGCGGAACGCGGATGGCGGATTGCTGTGCATCACGCGTGACATCTCTGCAAGACGTCGGGAACGCGCGGAACGGGAACGTCTACTCAACGAATTGCAACTGGCGCAGCGTCGCGAAATGATCGGCCAGATGGCGGCCGGACTGGCGCATGATTTCAACAACCTTCTCGCCATCATCTCGGGGGGCGCATCGCTCATACTCGAAGCGACGGATGCCCAGAGTCCGACGGCCATCGGGGCCTCGCGTGTGCTGGCCGCGTCGGATCAGGCGGCGGGATTGGTCAAGCGCCTTCTGACCCTTGGAGCACGGCAGTCCGAACGGGTGAACCTTGACCTGCGCCGCCCGGTTCAGGAAGCCGCAGAGCTGGTGCGCTCCAGTCTGCGCGCGCCGGTGCGCTTATCGCTGGACTTGCCGGACACTCCGGTCGAGGCGATTGCCGATCCCACCGATGTGCTGCAGCTCTTGCTCAATCTTGCGATCAATGCGCGCGACGCGCTGGGGGACAGGCACGGGAAGATCTCGATCCGTCTCACACCGCCGCACTGTGTTCAGACCGCACGCCACATGACGGTCGGTCGCATCGATCCGGCGCGTCGCTATGCCTGTCTGACAGTCGAGGATGATGGCCCGGGGATGCCGCCGCATGTCGCGACGCGCATCCTCACACCGTATTTCACCACAAAGGGCGACATGGGAACGGGGCTGGGCCTTGCCGTGGTCTCGTCGGTGATCGAAGACAATGGCGGCGCGCTGTTTCTCAGAACGGCCGAGGGCATCGGCACGACATTCGATGTCTACTGGCCGGTCGATGCTGTCGAGGTGGTCTCTGCGTCGATCACTTCGGTCGAGGGAACAACCGGGCGTCTGGACGGGCGGATGGTGCTGGTCGTCGATGACCAGCCCGAAGTGTTGGACGTGATTACCGCCTATCTCGAAGCCGCCGGGGCCGAGGTCGCGGCGTCGACCGATCCGCGGGACATCCTGGATGCTCTGCGGGACGATCCGTCGACTTGGGATCTGCTGGTGACCGATTTCGACATGCCGGGGATCAACGGCGCACAATTGGCAGAAGCTGCAAAAACCGTCGCCCCTGGTTTGCCGATTGTTCTTGTCACGGCCCTTGCAGGTGAGGCCGGTCGGTCTGGCGCGCTTTTTGCCGCTGTTCTGTCAAAACCGATTGACCGTCAGTCGCTTGTACTTCAGGCGGAACTGGCCCTTTTGTCCAAAGTTGATCAGACCGGGTGAAGAATGCGTGTCCTTGTAGCCGATGATCAGGAAATGTTGCGCGAACTGTTCGACGCGATGCTGTCCCGCGACGGGATCACGGTGTCCTTGGCCGAGGATCTCGATTCCGCCCTGGTCAAGGTGGCAGCATCAGACCCGTTCGACCTGATCCTTCTCGATTATCATATGCCGGGCATGGACGGTATCGACGGCATCCGCCGGGCCATTGCAGCGGCGAAAGGTGCGCCTGTCGCGCTGATGTCCGGCAATTTGCCCAATCACGTGATCCGCGATGCGCTTGCGATGGGCGCGGCCGGGTTTCTGCCGAAAAAGCTGGCTTCGAACAGCTATGTTCAGGCGGTCCGCGCGATGGCCTCGGGGCAGATCGTCAACCTGCATGATGATGGGACACAGCCTCGTTTGTCACCGGTCGCGGCTCCGCAGGGGCTTCAGTTGACCAACCGCGAATTGGCGGTTCTCAAGCATCTCGATACAGGCAAGAACCTGTCTGACATCGCGATGGCGCTTGGGCTGAAAGACGTTACGGTCGGCTTTGTCGTCAAGACCCTGTGCCGCAAGTTCGACGCGACAGAACCGGGTGAGGCCGTGATCCATGCCCGGAACGCTGGTTTGCTGTGACGACGGGAGCGATCCCGGGTCAGGCCGGGGTTGCAGGGGCAGGGCGCAGGTCCATTGCCGTGCGTGGCTTGGCTTCAGGATCATCATCCAACACGGTATGGATGTGGTCCATCACCCGGAAGAACGTCGCAAGGTCCTCTGGGCTGACAGCTTTGACCAGATGCCGTTCGATCTGCTTGGCAGCGGGAATGATGTCGGCCAAGGCGCGGTAACCCGCATCGGTCAATGAAATCGCAACCAGTCGCCCATCGCCTTCACCTTGCGTTTTCTGCACCAGGCCTTCCGCTTCGAGCCGCGACACGGCCCGGCTGACGCGGGGCTTTTCGAGATTGACGCAATTGTGGATGTCCCGGACCGACACCGCGCCACAGCGCAGCAGATGCACCAGCACACGCCATTCCGCGACGACCAGACCGTGCGTCCGCCCGTATTCCACCGACAGCCGCCGACTGACCCGTTCGGACAGCACGGCAAGGCGGTAGGGCAGGAAAGACGACAGGTGAAAGGTGTCGGGCGTCATGGCGGCTCCAAACTCGTTGCAAATGAAATGATATTGACTTTTGTTGCTTTTGCAACGACCAAGGTTGCGCAGCAGACTGCACCGCACAAATCAGGGAGAGACACGCAACAATGGCCTTTGCATCGCAGGGTGACACCGCAGAAAAGCAGATTTCCTTCACCGAGATTGGCGATGGCCTCTATGCCTTCACCGCCGAGGGAGACCCGAATTCCGGTGTGATCATCGGCGATGACAGCGTGATGATCGTCGAAGCACAGGCCACACCCCGTCTGGCGCAAAAGGTCATCGACTGTGTGCGTAGCGTGACCGACAAGCCGATTTCCCACGTGGTGCTGACCCATTACCACGCGGTGCGGGTGCTCGGGGCGAGCGCCTTCAACGCCGACCAGATCATCATGTCCGACGCCGCGCGCGGCATGGTGGTCGAACGCGGGCAGGAGGATTGGGACAGCGAATTCCAGCGCTTTCCGCGTCTTTTTGAAGGCCACGAAAGCATCCCCGGCCTGACATGGCCCACCACCACCTTCAGCGACAGCATGACGGTCTATCTGGGCAAGCGGAAGGTCGAGATCAAACAGATCGGCCGCGCGCATACCGCAGGGGACAGCGTGATCTGGGTGCCTGACAGCCAGACCATGTTCACCGGGGACATCGTGGAGTACCACTCGGCCTGCTATTGTGGCGATGGACATTTCGAGGAGTGGGGCGCGACACTGGATGCGGTCAAAGCCTATGACCCGCAGAGCATCGCGCCCGGACGCGGTGACGCGCTGGTCGGCCGTGAAATGGTGGATGCAGCCCTAGCCAATACCCGCGATTTCGTCGACAGCACCTATAATGCGGTCAAACCGATTGCTGCCAAGGGCGGAAGCCTCAAGGATGCGTGGGACGCGGTGCGGGATGCTTGCGATCCCAAGTTCAAGGATTACGCGATCTACGAACACTGCCTGCCGTTCAACGTCGCCCGCGCCTATGACGAGGCGCGCGGGATCGTGCATCCGCGCATCTGGACGGCGGAACGTGACCTCGAGATGTGGGCGCAACTGCAAGGCTGAAGGCTGACTGAAGGGGGAGGAGACCCATCATGCCGCTCGATGACCGTTATCAACTGGCGTTCAAGCTGTATCCCTACGCGCGCAGCACCGATCAGGATGCGGCAGCACCCGTGCGCCATCCGGTGGTTGTGCTGGGGGGCGGGCCGATTGGCGTGGCCACGGCGCTTGATTTGGGCTTGCAGGGCATTCCGGTGGTCCTGCTCGATGATCACGAAGGCGTCGGGCAGGGGTCCCGCGCCATCTGCTTTGCGAAACGGACGCTTGAGATCGCCCATCGGTACGGGTGCGCGCAGCCGATGCTGGACAAAGGTGTGGTCTGGAACCTTGGCAAGGTGTTCCATGACGACCGGCAGGTTTACGAGTTCAACCTGCTCCCCGAAGAGGGCCACCGCTTCCCCGCCTTCATCAACCTGCAACAGCCCTATTTCGAACGCTTCCTTGTCGAACGCGTCCGCGAGGCGCAGACGGCGGGCGCGCCGATCGATCTGCGCGGAAAGAACCGGGTGGATGCGGTGGAGGTGCAGGACGATCACGTCATCCTCGACATCACCACGCCGGATGGCCCTTACCAGATCACTGCCGACTGGTTGATCGGCTGTGACGGTGCCTCCAGCCCGCTCCGCAAGATGATGGGGCTCGATTTCGAAGGCCGGGTGTTCGAGGACAATTTCCTGATCGCCGACATCACGATGAAGGCGGATTTCCCCACCGAACGCTGGTTCTGGTTCGAGCCGCATTTCAAATCCGGCGACTCGGCACTTCTGCACAAGCAGCCCGATGGTGTCTGGCGGATCGACTTCCAGCTTGGGTGGGACATCGACCGCAAGGAAGAACTAAAAGAAGAAAACATCCGCCGCCGTCTGGATGCGATGCTGGGGCCGGATGTGGAGTATGAGCTGGTCTGGACCTCGATCTACACCTTCCAATGCCGCCGGATGAAAAAGTTCCGCCACGGTCGGGTGATCTTTGCCGGCGATGCCGCGCATCAGGTCTCGCCCTTCGGCGCGCGCGGCGCCAATTCCGGCATTCAGGATGTGGACAATCTGGGGTGGAAGCTGGGGCTTGTTCTAAACGAAAAAGCGCCTGAAAGCCTGCTGGACACATACGATCTCGAGAGGCGGTACGGGGCGGACGAGAACATCCTCAACTCCTCGCGCTCGACCGATTTCATCACGCCGAAATCGAAGATCAGCCATGTCTTCCGCAACGCGGTGCTCGATCTTGCCGAACATCACGCCTTTGCGCGTCCGCTGGTCAATTCCGGTCGGCTGTCGGTGCCATGCGTCTATGACGGCCTGCCTCTGAACACGGACGATGCGCTGGCGGATGGCCCGGCCCGCACGCGCCCCGGTGCGCCGTGCCCGGATGCGCCATTGAGACAGGGGTATCTGCTGGATCACCTTGGCGGAGACTTCGTTCTGCTGGGCGTTGGTGTGGACGTGCCCGACACGCTGGAGGTCGAAGGGCTGACCGTCCGTTGTCTGTCCGTGCCTGCCGAGGGGGAGATCAAAGACCGGTATCTGGGCGATGCGCCCGCTGCCGTCTACCTGATCCGCCCCGACCAGCATGTCGCCGCGCGCTGGCCTGCCTATGACGAAGCGATGGTCCGCGCCGCCCTGCGCCGCGCCATCGGAAAGGACTGACGCGATGGCTTTGAACACCGCCCCCAACATTTCCGATCCGGACGGTTTCTACGCCGAATTGCTGGCCACACATGAGGGTTTGAGCGACGATGACAGCATCGCGCTGAACGCCCGTCTGATCCTGATCCTTGCCAACCATATCGGCGACCGCACGGTGCTGACCGAAGCGCTGGCCGCTGCATCGAAAGGAGACAAGTCATGAATGCTCCGCACACATCCGGCCTGATCCAGGCCAAAGGCACGCTGACCGAGCCGGGATACATGCCCGGCTGGGCCAATGACTTCGAGACCGAGGCTTTGCCCGACGCCCTGCCGCGTGGCATGAACAGCCCGCAGAAGTGCAACTACGGCCTTTATGGTGAACAGCTTTCCGGCACCGCCTTCACCGCCAACCCGCCCGAACGCACATGGTGCTACCGAATCCGGCCCTCGGTCAAACATTCGGCCCGCTACGCTCGGGTTGATCTGCCTTACTGGAAAAGCGCGCCGCACATCCCCGAAGGCGTGACAAGCCTTGGCCAGTACCGCTGGGATCCGGTCCCGCACAGCGACGAACCGCTCACATGGCTGACGGGCATGCGCACCATGACCACGGCGGGGGATGTGAACACGCAGGTCGGCATGGCAAGCCACATCTACCTTGTCACCGAAAGCATGAAGGACGCCTATTTCTTCAGCGCTGACAGCGAGTTGCTTGTCGTTCCTCAGGAGGGACGCCTGCGCTTTGCCACCGAGCTTGGCATCATCGACATCGAACCCAAGGAGATCGCGATCCTCCCGCGGGGTCTGGTTTACAGGGTCGAGGTTCTCGACGGTCCCTGCCGGGGCTTTGTCTGCGAAAACTACGGCCAGAAATTCGAACTGCCCGGGCGTGGCCCCATCGGGGCCAACTGCATGGCCAACCCGCGCGATTTCAAAGCACCGGTCGCAGCCTTCGAGGACCGCGAGGTTCCGTCGACCCTGACCGTCAAATGGTGCGGGCAGTTCCACGAGACAAAAATCGGACAAAGCCCGCTCGACGTGGTGGCCTGGCATGGCAATTACGCGCCCTACAAGTATGATTTGCAGACCTATTGTCCGGTCGGCGCGATCCTCTTCGACCATCCCGACCCGTCGATCTTTACCGTCCTCACCGCGCCTTCGGGTGTGCCGGGCACTGCGAATATCGACTTCGTTCTCTTCCGCGAACGCTGGATGGTGGCTGAAAACACCTTCCGCCCGCCGTGGTATCACAAGAACATCATGTCCGAGCTGATGGGCAACATCTACGGCCAGTACGATGCGAAACCGCAGGGATTCGTCCCCGGCGGCATGAGCCTGCACAACATGATGCTGCCCCACGGTCCGGACCGCGAGGCATTCGAGAAAGCGTCGAACGCCAACCTTGGTCCCGACAAACTGGACCGCACCATGTCCTTCATGTTCGAAACGAGGTTCCCGCAGCATCTTACTGAATTTGCGGGAAAAGAAGCGCCCTTGCAGGACGATTACATCGACTGCTGGGGAAGCCTTGAAAAGAAGTTCGACGGCACGCCGGGGAAGAAATAACCGATGGGTCTGTGCAGGTCCTGGCTCGAGAGCGCCAACGCGCCGGAGTGTGAGTTCCCGCTGAACAACTTGCCCTATGGCGTGTTCTCGGTGGGCGACGGTGACCTGCGCTGCGGTGTGGCGATTGGCGACCGGATCGTCGATGCGACCGGGCTGGAGGCGGCAGGTATCCTGCGCGCCGATCCCGACGCCGATGTGCTGGACGCGCCCTGCTGGAACGACTTCATGGAACTGGGCCGCGAGGCGTGGTCGCAATACCGCTCGGCGCTGACTGCCTTGTTGGCCGACGGTGCGGACGAGGCGGTGCAGGACGCGATCATCACGCATTCCGTCCCGATGGCCGAGGCGGTGTTGCACATGCCGTTCCGTGTGAGCGAGTTTACCGATTTCTACTCGAGCCTTCACCACGCAACCAATGTCGGCACCATGTTCCGGGGGGCGGAACACGCGCTGCCGCCGAACTGGCTGCACATCCCGATTGGTTACAATGGCCGCGCGTCCTCGGTTGTGGTCTCCGGCACGCCGGTCACGCGGCCTCATGGTCAGATTAAGGGACCGGACGACGCCATACCGCGCTTTGCGCCGTCCGCCCGGTTCGACATCGAGCTTGAAATGGGCGCAATCGTGGGGCAGGCGTCAGACGGCCCGATCACCGTGGCCGAGGCGTTCGACAACATCTTCGGCTACGTCATCCTGAACGACTGGTCGGCGCGGGACATTCAGGCGTGGGAATACCATCCGCTTGGCCCCTTTCAGTCCAAGGCCACCGCCACGACCATCAGCCCGTGGATCGTGACCGCCGAAGCCTTGGCGCCCTTCCGCACCAGCACACCTACGCGGGAAAAACCGCTGCTGGACTATCTCTCGGAACCCGGTCCGATGCTCTACGACATCGCGCTCGAGGTCGGTCTGACACCGGAGGCGGGGACAGAAACCGTGATCGCGCGCACCAACTACCGCGAAATGTACTATTCCGCCGCCCAGCAACTGGCCCATCACACCAGTTCGGGCTGTCCGATGCGGGTGGGTGATCTGCTTGGGTCAGGCACGATCTCGGGGCCGGAGAGGCACAGTCGCGGCGCTTTGCTGGAGCTGAGCTGGGGTGGAAAAGAGCCGATCACGCTGGACACGGGCGAAACGCGAACTTTTGTCGAGGATGGCGACACCCTGACACTGCGCGGTCATGCGCAAGGCGACGGCTACCGCATCGGGTTCGGGTCCTGTGTCGGGAAGGTGCTGCCCGCGCGAGGCTGAGACCTGTCAGCCCAGATGCGCAGTGGCCTCGATTTCGACCTTGGCCTCGTCTTCGATCAGCGCGCTGACCACCACCATCGACATCGCCGGAAAATGCCTGCCGAACACGTCGCGATAGGCAGCGCCGACTTCAGCTTGGTGCGCCAGATATTCAGCCTTGTCCGTCACGTACCATGTCAGCCGGGTGACGTCCTCCACCGTACCGCCCGCCGCCTCGACAATCGCGCGGATGTTGGACAGGGCCTGCCGCATCTGGCCGATGAAATTCGAAGCGACGAATACCTTGTCGGCATCCCAGCCGATCTGCCCGCCGATATGCAGCACCCCGTCCTTGGTCAGCATCCCGTTGGCATAGCCTTTGGCGGGCAGCCAGCCCTCGGGTTGGATGGTCTTATGCGTCATCTGGGACCTCTTTGCTTTTGAGAAGGGGAACGAGCACCTCGGGCCACGGGCTTGGCCGGCCTGTGTTGTCGACATGCACAAGCGTCGCGCGGGTCTCGAAGCGGACCTCGTCGCTACAGGTCGCTGTCATCCGGTAGGTCAGGGACGCAGTGCCAAGCCGCAGCACCCAAAGCGACAGCCGAAGGTGGTCGCCGTGATAGCTCGGTCGCACGAACCGCGTTTCGATCTGGGCTGTGGGGATGCCCTCGGTCTTGAGGATTTGCTCGAACGGGTAGTCGAGAGCTTCGTCGAAGAAGGCTTCGACGAGATCGTTCATCATCTCGAAATAGCGCGGGAAAAATACGATCCCCGCCGGGTCGCAATGGCGAAAGAGAACCTTCTGGTCCTTGGCAAAGACGGGCTCTGTCATTGGTCTTTCAATCTGAAACGCTGGATCTTGCCGGTGGCGGTCTTGGGCAGGCTGTCGGTGAACACGACCGAGCGTGGGTACTTGTAGGGCGCGATGGCCGATTTCACGTGGTCCTGCAAGGCTTTGACCATATCGCCATCCCCGCTGTGGCCGTCCGCCAAGACCACATGGGCTTGAACGATATGCCCGCGTTCCTCGTCCGGTGCTCCGATCACCGCACATTCGGCCACGGCAGGGTGGGCCAGCAAGGCCGCTTCCACCTCGGGGCCGGCGATGTTGTAGCCGGAACTCACGATCATGTCGTCATTGCGCGCGGCGAAGTGGAAATAGCCGTCTTCGTCCCGCCAGAAGCTGTCGCCTGTGATGTTCCAGCCGTCCTGCACATAGGCGCTCTGGCGATCCCCCTTGAGATAGCGGCACCCGGTCGGGCCACGCACCGCCAGCCGCCCGACCTTACCATCCGGCACCACCTCACCCGCGTCATTGATGACCTTGGCCTCGTAGCCTGTCACAGGTTTGCCGGTGCAGGCGGGTTTGTGGTCGTCAAACCGGTTGGAGATGAAGATGTGCAGAAGTTCCGTCGCGCCGATCCCGTCGAGCATGGCTTTGCCTGTCTTGGCGATCCACTCGTCATAAACCGGTCCGGGCAGGGTTTCGCCCGCCGACACGGCAGCCCGCAGCGATGAAAGGTCGGCCCCATCCTCCATCGCGCGCAGCATCACGCGGTACGCGGTGGGTGCAGTGAAGCAGACCGTGGCTTTGTATTTCTCGATGATCTCGATCATGTTCGGCGGCGTCGCCTGTTCCAGCAGCGTTGCCGCCGCCCCGAACCGCAGCGGAAAGATCGCAAGCCCTCCCAGCCCGAAGGTAAAGGCCAGCGGGGGCGAGCCGACGAATACGTCGTCCGGAGTCACGCTAAGAACCTCGCGCGCATAACCGTCTGCGATGATCATCAAATCCCGGTGGAAATGCATTGTCGCCTTGGGCACCCCGGTAGACCCCGATGTGAACCCCAGCAGCGCCACATCATCGCGCCCTGTGGGGACGGAGGTAAAGCGCACAGGCTTTTCCAACGCCAGTCGGTCCAGTTCTGCGTCGTGGTTAGAGGTGCCATCGAACCCGACCACGGATGTCAACGTCGCGCTGTCCTTGGCGCAGGCTACCATCTCGTCCATCAGCCGTGTGTCGCACAGCGCGTGTGTGATCTCGGCCAGTTCCACATAGGTCCGCAACTCGGCCGCGCGCAGCATCGGCATGGTGTTGACCACCACCGCACCCACTTTGGTTGCAGCCAACCAACAGGCCACCATCGCCGGATTATTGGCGGACCGGATCAGCACGCGGTTGCCGGGTTTCACCCCCAAATCCTCGACCAGCACATGGGCCAGCCGGTTGGTCCAATCGCTGAGCTCCTTGTAGGTGCGCAGCCGCCCGTTACCGATCAGCGCGGTATGATCTCCAAAACCCTTCTCGACCATGCCATCGGTCAGTTCCCACCCGGCGTTCAGCCGTTCGGGATAATCGAACCCCGCCAAATTGAACTCCGGCCAGAGGTCAGGCGGCGGAAGGTTGTCGCGGGCGAATGTGTCGACATGGGCAGAGGGTCCGAGCATCACGTTCCTCCTTCGAAGGCGGCAAGGGTCTGACGGGCGATGATGACTTTCTGAACATCCGATGCGCCTTCGTAGATGCGCAGCGCGCGGATCTCGCGGTAGAGCGTTTCGACAGCCGTGCCCGACCGCACGCCGTCGCCGCCGAAAAGCTGAACCGCTGTGTCGATGACCTGTTGCGCCTGATCGGTGGCAAAAAGCTTGGCCATCGCCGCTTCGCGGGTGATGCGCGGCGCCCCGGTGTCGCGGGTCCATGCGGCCCGGTAGACAAGCAGGGCGCTGGCATCCACATCGACCGCCATCTCCGCGATATGGCCTTGGACCATTTGCAAATCGGCTAGGGGCGACCCGGCGATCTGCCGTGTCGTGACCCGCGCCAAAGCCTTGTCCAAGGCACGGCGGGCAAAGCCAAGTGCCGCGGCGGCCACAGTGGCGCGGAAGACGTCGAGCACCGACATAGCGACTTTGAACCCCTGACCGGGCGCACCTAGTAGCGCATAAGCCGGGATGCGGCAGTCGGTAAAGCGCAGCGTCGCCAGTGGATGCGGTGCAATCGTGTCCAGACGTTCGGCAATCTCGAACCCCGGCAGATCGGGTGTAACGATGAAGGCTGACAGCCCCTTGGCCCCCGGAGCCTCTCCGGTGCGGGCAAAAAGCGTGTAGACATCGGCGATGCCGCCATTCGAAATCCACGTCTTTTCGCCGTTCAGCACATAGCAGTCGCCATCGCGCGTGGCGGTCATGGTCGAGTTGGCCACATCCGATCCCGACCCCGGTTCGGTCAGCGCAAAGGCGGCAATCGCCTTTCCCGCGCGGGTCTTGGGCAGCCACGTGGCTTTCTGCGCCTCCGTCCCGAACAGCGTTATTGCTCCAGTGCCTAGCCCCTGCATGGCAAAGGCAAAATCGGCCAGCCCGTCGTGCCGCGCCAGCGTTTCCCGCGCAAGGCACAGCGTACGCAGGTCGAACCGTCCGTCGTCGCTCGATGTGGGCTGCAAGAGGCCCGCCGCACCCATTTGAGCGACAAGCGCTCGGCACGCCGCATCCGTATCGCTGTGGTCGACCTCCAAACTCTGCGCCACCTCTTCGACACGCGCCGCCCAGTCGCGGTGGGCGGGTTCAAAAAACGGCCAGTGGAGGTAGCTTTGATCCGCCATCAATCGCCCTCGAACACCGGTTTTTCCTTGGCCACAAACGCCTCGTAGGCGCGGCGGAAATCGTTGCCCTGCATGCAGATCGCCTGCGCCTGCGCTTCGGCCTCGATGGCCTGTTCAAGGCTCATGGACCATTCCTGCGCCAGCATCGTCTTGGTCATGGAATTGGCGAAGGTCGGTCCTGCGACGATGCGTTCGGCCAGCTTGATCGCCTCAGCTTCAAGCGTGCCCGCGTCCACCACGCGGTTGAAGAACCCCCATGCCTCGCCCTCGGCGGCGCTCATGGCGCGTCCGGTATAAAGCAGGTCTGCGGCACGCCCCTGTCCGATGATCCGGGGCAGGATGGCGCAAGCGCCCATATCGCAGCCCGCAAGCCCGACGCGGTTGAACAGGAACGCGGTCTTGGCCTCGGGTGTGGCCAGCCGCAGGTCCGACGCCATCGCCATGATCGCACCTGCGCCTGCACAAACACCATCGACAGCCGCGATCACTGGCTTGCCACAGCCGATCATCGCCTTGACCAGATCGCCGGTCATGCGGGTAAAGGTCAGCAGTTCCTTCATGCTCATCCGCGTCAGCGGCCCAATGATGTCATGCACATCGCCGCCCGAGGAAAAGTTGCCACCATTGGGCAGGATCACCACAGCATTAATGTCGTCGGAGTAGACCAGCGCCCGGAACCAGTCGCGCAATTCAGCGTAACTGTCGAAGGTAAAGGGGTTTTTCCGCTCGGGCCGGTCATGCGCGATCCGTGCGATGCCGCCTGCGATTTCGCAGCGGAAATGCTGCGGCTTACTCAGATCCATGTCTGGCCTCCTGCGTCATGGCCTTTTTCAGCAGGCCCATCAGTGTCTGGGTGTCGGTGTCCGAAAGCGGTGCGAGCAACTCGTCAATCCACGCCTCGTGCTGTGCGGCGAGGTCGGCAAACGCTGCTTCTCCCTTGGGGGTCAACCGCGCCAGATTGGCACGGCGGTCGCCGGGCACGGCCACGCGCAGAGCGAGTCCTTCTTCGACCAGACGGTCGACGATTCCGGTGACGTTCCCGTTTGACACTTTGAGGTAGCGGGACAGGTCGCTCATCTTCAGCCCGTCCCTGTGGCGGGCAAGGGCGGCCATCACGTCGAACCGGGGCAGGGTGGTGTCATGCCTGTCGCGCAACCGGCGGCGCAATTCGCCTTCGATGCCCGAGGACAGTTTCAGAAGTTGCAGCCAAAGGCGCAGACGTGCCTTCGATGTCGGTTCGGTCTGTACGTTCTGTTCAGGTTTCATGCCTCGCCCCCCGACACGGACAAGGCATGCCCGTTGATCCCCGCAGCAGCGGGCGAGGCGAGGAAGAGAGCGGTTCCCGCAATCTCGGACGGGGTGATCAGCCGTCCCTGCGGATTGCCCGCGGCGACCTTTGCTGTGGCTGCCTCCCGGTCCAGATCGAACCGCTGCATCAGCCCGCTGATGGCCCCTTCCGCCAGATCGGTATCGGTGAAGCCCGGGCAGATCGCGTTGCAGGTGCCGCCGGATTTCGCCACGTCCAGCGCAATGGAGCGCACGAGCCCCAGCACGCCGTGCTTGGCCGCGGTGTAGGCCGGGACCGAGGCGTTGCCCTGCAAGGACGCGGTCGAGGCGATGGCGATCAGTCGTGCATCCGCTGGCCCCGTCCGCAACGCCTCGCGGAAGGTGAGGAACGTGCCGGTGAGGTTTACGGCCAGCGTGGTGTTCCAGTCGTCCAGCGACAGCTTCGCCACCTTGCCGGACGCCCCCCAGCCCGCATTTGCGATGACCACGTCGAACGGGGTTTCGAACAGAGCCGCGATGTGCGCCTCAGAGGTCACGTCTGCCTGACGGCAGGTGATGTCGCGCCCCTCGGCGGTTTCGTGTAACGGTTCCATCCGGCGGCCCGCAATGGTCACTGCATCGCCGTGGGCGGCAAAGGCATGGGCGATGGCACGGCCAATGCCCGTACCGCCGCCGGTGACCAGAACCCGCCTCATGCCCGCACCGCCTCGGCCTCGCGCTCGGCCAGCCGCCACGCCTGATCGCGCCCGGCGAGATAGGGCAAGGGCCAGTCCGTTGCCTCGCGGTCGCCCAGCTTGGTCGCTTCGTGCAGGGTCCAGTAGGGATTGGCCAGATGCGGACGCCCCACCGCCACCAGATCGGCGCGCCCGGCCATCAGTATCGAGTTGGCGTGATCGGCTTCGTAAATATTCCCGACCGCCATCGTACATAGCGCCGCCTCGTTGCGGATGCGGTCCGAGAACGGGGTTTGGAACATCCTTCCATACACGGGTTTGGCCTTGGTCGAGGTTTGGCCTGCAGACACGTCGATCAGATCGGCCCCGGCATCGGCAAACGCCTTGGCGATCAGCACAGCCTCGTCCGGCGTCACGCCGTCTTCGTCCAGCCAGTCGGTGGCCGAGATGCGCACCGACATCGGTTTGCCCTCGGGCCAGACCGCGCGCATCGCGGTGAACACTTCAAGCGGGTAGCGCAGACGGTTCTCAAGACTGCCGCCGTACTCATCTGCACGGATATTCGAGGCGGGCGAGATAAAGGACGACAGAAGGTACCCGTGGGCTGCGTGCAGTTCGATCATGTCGAAGCCGGCACGATCCGCCATTTCGACCGCCGCCAAGAATTGCGCGGTGATCTCGTCCATCTCGGCCCGCGTGATTTCGCGCGGGGTGGCGTTCTCGTCCGACCACGGAACGGCTGAGGCGCTGACCACGTCCCAGTTGCCCTCGGGCAGGGGGGCGTCCATCCGTTCCCATCCGAGTTGCGTCGATCCCTTGCGCCCGGAATGGCCGATCTGGCAGCAGATTTTGGCATCCGTAACGCCGTGTACGAATTTGGTCAGCCGCGCCCAGGCTGCTTCGTGTTTGGGCGCATAAAGCCCCGGACAGCCGGGGGTGATCCGTCCCTCGGGCGACACGCAGGTCATTTCGGTGAAGACCAGCCCGGCCCCCCCCTTGGCGCGTTCGCCGTAGTGGACAAGGTGCCAGTCCGTCGGGCAGCCATCCTCTGCCATGTATTGCGCCATGGGTGAGACCACGACGCGGTTCTTCAAGGTCATGTCGCGCAGCCGAAAGGGCGTGAACATCGGCGCCCGCAGAGGTGCTGTCTCGGGCACACCGGCCTGCGTCATGAACCAGCGTTCCGCACCTTCAAGCCACGCCTTGTCGCGCGCGCGAAGGTTCTCGTGGCTGATCCGCTGGCTGCGGGTGAGCATCGAATAATTGAGCTGCACCGGATCGAGGCCGAGATACCGTTCGACCGTTTCGAACCACTCCATCGAATTTCGCGCCGCCGATTGCAGGCGCAGCACTTCAAGGCGGCGTTCGTCCTCATATCGCTGGAACGCGCGGCCCATATCCGGCTCGGTGTGCAGGTATTCAGCCAACGCAATCGCGGATTCCAGCGCCAGCTTGGTGCCCGATCCGATGGAGAAATGCGCGGTCGCGGCGGCATCGCCCAGCAGAACGACGTTCTCGTGGCTCCAGGTTTCACACAGCACGCGGGGGAAGCGGATCCAGGCTGATCCCCTTATGTGCCGCGCGTTGGTCATCAGGGCGTGGCCGCCAAGGTGGTCTTTGAAGATTTCCTCGCAGGTGGCGATGCTTTCGTCCTGCGTCATGTCGGCGAACCCGAACGCGTCAAAGGTCTCTTGCGTGCATTCCACGATGAAGGTCGCGGTGTTGTCGTCGAATTGATAGGCATGCGCCCAGACCCAGCCCTTGTCGGTTTCCTCGAAAATGAAGGTAAACGCGTCGTCGAACCGTTGATGGGTGCCAAGCCAGACAAACTGGCAGTGCCGCAGGTCGATGTCGGGTTTGAAGCTGTCGGCATAAAGCGTGCGGGTCTTGGAATTCAGACCGTCGCTCGCCACCACAAGGTCGTAGTCCTGACGGTAGTCCTCGGCGCTGGCGATTTCGGTCTCGAACCGCAGGTCGACACCCAATTCCCGCGCCCGTGCCTGGAGCAGGATCAAAAGCTGCTTGCGTCCGATGCCGCAGAACCCGTGACCGGAGGACCCAAGCCGTTCGCCGCGATAGTGCAGGGCAATGTCGTCCCAATAGGCGAAATGAGCGCGGATCGCCTCAGCGCTTTTGGGATCATTGGCGGCAAGATTGTCGAGCGTTTCGTCCGACAGCACCACGCCCCAGCCGAATGTATCGTCCGGCTTGTTGCGTTCGATCACCGTGATCTCGTGCGACGGATCGCGCAGCTTCATCGAGATCGCGAAGTAAAGTCCCGCCGGACCGCCCCCCAGACATGCAACCCGCATCTCGACCTCTTTCTTTAGCAGCTTGAGGGAAAGGCTGCCCGAGTCGCCAGTTTATTTCAAGTTTGAAATTTTAAACTTGAAATAAGTACGATGCCGCGATCCGATGGCAGGAGACACTTGCCATTCCGCACCCGCGCCCCGACAAATGCGCCAACTCTGCAAGACGAAAGAGACCAAGAACGATGACCGTTTCGATAGCCAAACAAGGCCGCGTGGCGGTCGTCACCATCGACAATCCCCCGGTCAATGCGTCGTCGCAGGCGGTGCGTGCGGGGTTATTGCGGGCCGTGGCGGGGACCGAGGCTGACCCGGACATCACGTCGGTGGTCCTCGCCTGCGCCGGGCGCACCTTTGTCGCCGGGGCCGACGTGCGCGAGTTCGACCTGCCGCCGGTCGAGCCGCATCTGCCGGATGTCATCGCCGCCATCGAGGCAGCCTCAAAACCCTGGGTCGCAGCGATCCACGGCACGGCGCTGGGCGGTGGGTTGGAACTGGCGATGGGGTGTCATGCGCGGATTGCGGATGCCACGGCGCGCATGGGGTTGCCCGAAGTGACCCTTGGTCTGGTGCCGGGGGCGGGGGGCACGGTTCGGTTGCCGCGTCTGGTGGAGGCGGAACTGGCGCTGACGATGATCGCGGGGGGCAAGCCGATCTCGGCCACGGCGGCGCTGGAAGCCGGTCTCATCGACGCGATTGCCACAGGCGATCTGTTGGAAGAGGCGGTGGCCTTGGCCGCCAAACAGAGCGCGCCTCGTCGCACACTTGAAAAGACGGTTATTGGAGCAGCCAACGCCGACGCGTTCGACAAGACGGCATCGGATCTGCGCCGCAAAGCACGCGGGCAAGTGTCGATTGGCGCGGCCATCGACGCGGTGGAGCGCGGCCTGCGCTTGCCCGCGGACGCGGCATTGGCCGAAGAACGCGCAACCTTCCTCGCCTTGAAATCCAGCGATCAGGCCCGCGCCTTGCGGCACATCTTCTTTGCCGAACGCGCCACCCTGGCCGACCCGAGGGCGAAACAGACCCCGCGCCCGGTCACCCGGATCGGTGTCATCGGGGGCGGCACAATGGGGGCGGGCATTGCGTCGGCCTGCCTGATGCGCGGGTTCCATGTGACGCTGATCGAACGCGACGAGACCAGCCTTGAGGCTGGGGCGGGTCGCGTGCGCGGAACACTCGAAAGCAGCGCCAAGCGGGGCCTTCTGCCTGATCTGGACGCTGTCGTCGCGCGGTTCGAAACCGCGACCGATTACGCCGCTCTGGCGGATGCGGATCTGGTGATCGAAGCGGTGTTCGAGGACATGGAGGTCAAGAAACAGGTCTTTGTGCAACTGGATGCAGTCACCAGACCGGATGCGATCCTGGCGACCAACACCTCCTATCTCGAAGTGAATGCCATTGCGGCGGTCCTGTCCGACCCGTCGCGCGCCATTGGTCTGCATTTCTTTTCCCCGGCGCATATCATGAAGCTCTTGGAGATCGTTCTACCCGACACGGTGTCAGAGGATGTGATTGCCACGGCGGCGAAGCTGTCCAAATCGCTGGGCAAGATCGGTGTCCTGTCCGGTGTCTGCGACGGCTTCATCGGCAACCGCATCATGTCGGCCTACCGGGCCGAGGCGGATCGGCTCTTGATCGACGGGGCCACGCCGTCACAGGTGGATGCGGCCATGCGCGATTATGGCTTTCCGATCGGCGTGTTTGAGATGCAGGATCTGGCGGGCCTCGACATCGCGTGGGCCATGCGCAAGCGGCGGCTGGCCGAGGGCAAGATCACCGGGCCGTATATCCGGATTGCCGACCGACTGTGCGAGATGGGGCGGTTCGGGCGCAAGACGGGTGGCGGATGGTACGATTATTCCGACGCGGGTGCGCAGCCGTCGGAGGTGGTGCTGTCCATCATCGCCGAGGAGCGTCAGGCGATGGGGACGGCAGGTGGCGACTTTGCCGATGCAGATGTGATGCCCCGCATTCTGGGCGCGATGACACGAGAGGCGGAGGCGGTTCTGGCCGAAGGCATCGCCCGATCCGCCGATGACATCGACGTGGTCATGGTCAACGGCTACAGCTTCCCGCGCTGGAAAGGCGGGCCGATGTTTGCGGCGAGGGACTGACGCGGTCAGGCGTCCTCAGGCACCCGGATCGCAGCGCAGCCCTGATAAGCCATGTACCCGCGCTGAATGGCAATCTGGTCGGCGATGAACTTGGCGTCGTGCCAGACCCCCCAGATAAAGGAGGAGCCGCGTCGCGTCTGCCAGGGCAGGCCGACGAAATAGAGCCCCGGTTCGCGGGACACACCACGTTGATGCAACGGACGGCCCTTGTCGTCGAACGTGTCGGCCTTGATCCAGCCGAAATCGAACTGATAGCCGGTGGCCCAGAGGATTGTGCCGATCCCCGTCTCGGCCAGATCGATCTCGCGGATCGGATCGGTCACGCAGGCGGGATCGTCCGGGATGGTCCGCGCTTCGGGTTCAAGCGGCAGATCGAGCCCGTGCTTGGCGATATAGGCGTCCGCCTCATCCAGCACTGACAGGTAATTCGCATCCCCGGCCTGAAGGTTGGTTTTCAGATCGTCGGCAAATCGCACCACGCCGTCGCTGTACCCCTCGGTCATCCCCAAAAGCGTCATGCCCCGATGCGCCAGCGCGCGGAAGTCGATGGTCTTGCCGCCATGCGCGCCGCTGACGGCAATGGTGACATGCTCGGTGCCCGGACCGGGGCTATCGGCGTTCCACTTACCGAGGACCCCCAGCCACCAGACATTGTCGCGCCCCCTGTAGCGGCGGGGCGGGCGGTCGTGGGGGCCGATGGAGAGATAGACCTCGCGTCCCGCCTCCATCAACTCTTCGGCAATCTGCACCCCGGACGAGCCACCGCCCACGACCAGCACCGCCCCTTGGGGAAGCTGTGCGGGGTTGCGATAGGCGTTGGAATGAAGCTGCAGCGGCCCCGCGTCGGCGGGCACCACCGGCGGGATCGCCGGTTTCTGGAAGGGGCCTGTCGCGGCCACCACATGCCGGGCGCGGATCGTGCCTTTGGAGGTCTGAACCACGAAGCCACCATCCTTGGGCGTCACCGCCGTCACATCGACGCCGGTGCGGATCGGCGCGTTGAACCGCTTGGCGTAGGTTTCGAAATAGGCGGCCACGCTTTCCTTGTCGGGGAAGGCATCGTCGTCACACCCGAAGGCCATGTTCGGAAAGCGGTCATGCCACGCCGGGCCGTTTGCGACGAGCGAATCCCAGCGTTCGGTCCGCCAGCGTTCGGCGATCCGGGCGCGTTCGAGAACCACATGGGGAATGTCGAGGTGGGTCAGGTGTTCGCTCATCGCGACCCCGGCCTGTCCTGCGCCGACAACAACCGTATCGATTTCTTCCATGGGTGCCTCCTTGACGATGGGGCCGAGCATAGGCAGCGGTCCGGCGCGGGGCACACAACGGATTCCGAAAGCCTTGCTTGGGTTCACGCTAATCAAACTTAGGCTTGGGCTAACCACAGATGAGGGAAAGGGTCGTTCCGCCCTTCGACGCCGAAAGGGTAGACCGATCATCAAGCTCCAAGAGGACACCCGGCATGGCCCATACCCGTATCCGCACATTCAACACGTCCGACACATATCCCGAACAGAACCTCGACAACGATCTTTGTCAGGCGGTCGTCACCCAAGGTGGGCGGATCGTCTGGCTGCGGGGGCAGTGCCCGCAGAACCTTGATGATGCCAGGAACATCGACAGCCATGATCCGGTCGAACAGACCCACAAGGTGATGCAGAACATCCGTCAGTTGATCGAAGAGGCCGGAGGCGAGATGGCGCATCTGGTCAAGGTGGTGGTCTACATCACCGATGTGCGCCACCGCGAGGCGGTCTATCGCACGATGGGCGAGTACATCAAAGGCGTGCATCCCGTGTCCACGGGCCTTGTCGTCAGCGCGCTGGCGCGGCCGGAATGGCTGGTCGAGATCGACGGCACCGCCGTGATCCCGGACGGGTATCAGCGATGACGTTCTCACTGGTGGCTCGCTGTGCCGACACGGGCATGTTCGGCGTGGCGATTTCCTCGTCTTCCCCGGCAGTTGCGGCGCGGTGTTCCTACGCGCGGGCGGGTGTCGGTGCGGTGGCGAGCCAGAACGTGACCGACCCGACGCTTGGGCCATTTGCGCTTGATCTCATGCAAGGCGGCATGTCGGCACCCGAGGCGATTGCGGGTGTGCGCGATCAGGGACGGCACATCGCCTACCGTCAGGTGCTGGCGATTGACCGGCAGGGACGGACGGCGATCCATTCGGGGCCGAAATCGCTGGGGATCTGGACACAGGCCGAAGGGGTGAATGTCGCCTCGGGCGGCAATCTTCTGGCCAATGACGGCGTTCCGGGGGCCATCGTTGCGGCCTTTGAGGCGGCGCAGGGTCATCTTGGCGACAGGCTCATTGCCGCCTTGCGTGCGGGGCTGGCGGCAGGCGGCGAGGCCGGGCCGGTGCATTCCGCGGGCATGATGCTGGTCGACAACGTGAGCTGGCCCGTCGCCGACCTGCGCTGCGACTGGACCGAGGATTGCCCGATCGAGGCGGTCGCCACCGCGTGGGAGGTCTACAAACCGCAGCTTGACGCCTATGTGCAGCGCGCGCTCGACCCGACACAGGCGCCGTCCTACGGTGTGCCGGGTGACGAATGACGCGCTTTGGCATCAGACAGCCTTGAAGACACCGGGCAACCCGTCCAAGGTTTGAGGGAACCGCTTGGTCAGGGGGCACGGATGCTGCGCTACACGTTGCGGCAATTGGAGTATTTCGTCGCCGTCGGCGAAACCGGAAGCATCGCGCGTGCGTCCGAGAGGATCAACGTGTCCTCTCCATCCATCTCCTCGGCCATCTCGCAGCTAGAGGCGGAATTCGGCCTGCCCCTGTTTGTGCGGCAGCACGCGCAGGGCCTGTCGCTGACACAAGCCGGGCGGCAGATGCTGGAGCAGGCGAAGATCGTACTTCGCGAGGCGGGCGCGATGATGGACATCGCGGGCGACATTTCCGGCTCCGTCCGCGGGCCGCTCAGCATTGGCTGCCTGTTGACCTTTGCGCAGCTCGTCCTGCCGACCCTGCGCCGGGGATTCGAAGCCGAATTTCCCGAAGTGCGGCTGCGTCAGCATGAACTGAACCAGGTGGAGTTGTTCAGTGCCTTGCGTCGGTCCGAGATCGACGTGGCGCTGACCTATGACCTTGATGTGCCTGCCGATCTGCAATTCACCGCACTGGTGCGCCTTCCTCCCATCGCGCTTATGGGGATCGCACACCCGCTGGCGGACCGCGATGTCGTGACGGTCGAAGACCTCAGCGCGTATCCCATGGTGTTGCTCGACCTGCCGCTCAGCGCGGATTACTTCCTGTCGCTCTTCGATCAGGCGGGCGGCAAGCCGGTGATCGCCGAACGGACCCGCGACATGGCGGTGATGCGGTCGATGGTGGGCAATGATTTCGGCTACTCCATCGCCAATGTCCGCCCGCTGAGCGACACCTCGCCCGATGGCAACCCTGTGCGGGTCATCCCCATCGGCGGCAAGGTTCGGGCATTGCGGATGGGCCTGCTGACGGCGCAGGATGCGGACCGGTCGAACGCAGTGCGCGCGTTCATCGAATACGCCGCTTCGCTTGTCCGCTCCGGGCGGTTGGACCGGATCGGCGGAGAGCCGTTGGTCTGACTTAGCGACAGCCTAAGCAACGCTTCCGTGGCCAAGACTTTTGCACTGCAGCACAGATTGTAATCTGTCCGAAACCCGACAGGAGAGGCTTGATGCTCGACGGACGCGATCCCCGGTATGACGTGCTATTCGACCCGCTGACCATCGGTCCGGTCACCGCCAAGAACCGCTTTTACCAGGTGCCGCATTGCAACGGCGGCGGCTATCGCGACCCGTCCGCGGCTGCGGCCATGCGCGGGATCAAGTCCGAAGGTGGCTGGGGCGTGATCTTTACCGAACAATGCGAGATGCACCACACGTCCGAGATCACGCCGTTCATCGAACTGCGTCTGTGGGAGGACAAGGACATTCCCATGCTTGCCAAGATGGCGGGCAAGATGAAGGAACATGGGGCACTGGCGGGCATCCAACTGGCCTATTCCGGCATCAACGGGCCGAACATGTACACCAAGGAAGTGCCGCTTGCGGTCTCGGCGGGGCCGATCCGCACCTTCACCAATGACCCGGTCCAGGCGCGCGCTTTGTCGAAGGACGAGATCAAGGATCTGCGCCGCTGGTTCGTGAACGCGGCCAAGCGCGCCAGGATCGCGGGGTTTGACCTGATCTGCCTTTACGGCGCGCATGGCTTCGGCATCTTCCAGCACTTCCTCAGCCGCGCCACCAACATGCGTGACGACGAATATGGCGGCAGTCTGGAAAACCGGTCCCGGTTCGCGCGCGAGGTGATTGCCGACATGCGTGACGCAGTGGGGGAAAGCATGGGCCTCACCCTGCGGGTCTCGCTGGACGAAACCATCGGCGATCTCGGCTTTTCGAACGCCGAGGTGCGCGAGTTCATCGACATGAACAAGGACCTGCCGGACCTCTGGGATCTGGCGCATGGCACGTGGGAAGATTGCTCCGGCCCGTCCCGCTTCAAGGAAGAGGGCGCGCAAGAGGCGCTGGTGCGCGGCATCCGCGAGCTGTCGTCGAAACCGGTGGTGGGGGTTGGGCGGTTCACCTCGCCCGATGTGATGGCCAGGATGGTCCGCAGCGGCGTGCTCGACGCCATCGGCTGCGCCCGCCCGTCGATTGCCGATCCCTTCCTGCCCAGGAAGATCGAGGAAGGCCGGATCGAGGACATCCGCGAATGTATCGGCTGCAACATCTGCATCACCGGTGACATGACCATGTCGATCAGCCGCTGCACGCAGAACCCGACCTTCATGGAGGAATGGCGCAAGGGCTGGCACCCGGAACGCATGAATCCCAAGGGCCGCAGCGAAAACGTGTTGGTCGTCGGCGCTGGTCCGGCGGGGTTGGAGGCGACGCGGGCCTTGGCCGAACGCGGCTATGATGTGGCGCTTGCCGAGGCCGGACGTGTTCTGGGTGGGCGCGTCGCGCGGGAACGGCTGTTGCCGGGCCTGTCAGCGTGGGGGCGGGTTGCGGATTACCGCACTTATCAGATCAGCCAGAAACCCAATGTGGAGACCTATTTCGACAGTGCTCTGGATGCCGAGGCAATCCTGGAATTCGGCTTCCAGAACATCTGCATCGCCACCGGGGCCACATGGCGCAGGGACGGGGTGAGCCGTCAGCATGTGGTGCCGTTTCCGATGGATGCTGCAATGCCGGTGTTCACGCCCGATGACATCATGGACGGCCAGCGCCCCTCGGGCCACGTGGTGATCTATGACGACGATCACTACTACATGGGCGGCGTGCTGGCGGAACTGCTGCGCAACGAGGGCTGCGCGGTGACGATCATCACGCCATCGGCCTATCTGTCGGACTGGACGGTGAACACGCTGGAACAGCACACGATCCACCGCCGACTGGCCAAGATGGGCGTCGAGATCGTTCTTAATCGCGGTGTGACCGAGATTTCAGCGGGCCATGTGGTGTCGAATTGCACCTATACCGATCAGACCCGCCAGATCGACTGCGACGCGGTTGTAGTGGTGGCGTCGAAGTTGGAGAACAACCAGCTTTACCATGACCTCAAGGCGCGCGAGGCGGAATGGGCGGATGCGGGGATCAACTCGGTGCGGATCATCGGCGATGCCGAAGCGCCGGGGCCGATTGCCTGGGCGACCTATGCAGGCCATCGCTATGCGCGCGAACTCGATGGTGAGGATATTGGCGATGCGCTGCCCTTCCGCCGTGAGATCACGGAGCTTGCAGTCGATTGAGCCACGATCCCTTTCCCTTCGCGCCCGACGACACGCGCCGCATACTGGATTGGGTCGAAGGCCATATCGCCGCCGGTCCCGACCCAAGGAACGGGGCCCGACCCGCTGTCGCGTTGGAGGCCGAGATGGGCGGGTCCATCACGCCCGACGGTCTTGGCGCCGAAGCGGCGTTTGCGCTTTTCACCGATGTCATCCAGCCTGCGACGCGCCCGTTCGGCCATCCGACATCTCTGTCCTTCGTCGCCGCAGCGCCTACGCGCGCTGCGCTGAGTTTTGACGCGGCCTTGGGTGCGGCAGGCATTTTTGCCGGCAACTGGGATGGCGGGGCAGGGGCGATCCATGCCGAAAACCAGGCGCTGCGCTGGCTCTCCGATCTGGCGGGCTGGCCGTCATCTGCGGGCGGCGTGTTTGTGGCAGGCGGAACTTTGGGCAACCTTTCCGCCCTGCATGCCGCCCGGCACTGGCACCGGGGCCGCACTGACACGAACGGGCGCGGTGCGATCCTCTGTTCGTCCGAGGCGCATTCCTCGATTGCCGCCGTTGCGCGCGTGATGGATGCGGATTTGATCGTCGTCCCCTCTGGTCCGTCAGGTCGGATGACAGCCAAAGCCGCCGCCGCGCATGTGACGCCTGAAACCTTTGCCATTGTGGCCAATGGTGGGGCCACCAATTGCGGGGCGGTGGATGACATTGCCGGGCTGACCGACCTTGCCGAAGCAAAGGGCGTCTGGGTGCATGTCGATGGGGCCTATGGCGGAGCGGCAATGGCCGATCCGGCGATGCGCCCGGCATTCAACGGGATCGAGCGGGCGGACTCATTAATCATCGACCCACACAAATGGGTCTTTGCCCCCTATGACAGTTGCGCCTTGCTCTACCGGGATGCCGCCCATGGGGCTGCCGCACATGGACAGCGGGCGGTCTATCTCGACACTGTCGACAAGAATGAATGGAACCCCTCCGATTATGCGCTGCACCTGACCCGCCGGGCACGGGGGCTGCCGCTGTGGTATTCGCTGGCGACGCATGGGACCAAGGCCTACGCGCAGGCGATTGCCCAAACCCGCGCGATTGCCGAAGACCTTGCGGATCGGATCGCTGCCGCGCCATGGCTCGACCTGTTGCTTGGGCCGAACCTGACGGTGATCCTGTTCCGTCCCAAGGGCAAGACGGAGGACGAGATGATCCGCTGGGCCGAAGAACACCGCCGCTCCGGCGCCTTGCTCTGCCTGCCCACCCGCTGGCGTGGCGAGATGGTGTTCCGCCTCTGCATCGTCAATCCGCAGACGGACGCGGATCATGTCATGTCCGTTCTGGACACACTACAATGACCACCCGGACCGAAGACATCCTCGCGCGGCTGATCGCCTTCGACACGGTCAGCGCCAAATCGAACCTTGCGCTGATCGACCATGTCGAGGACCACCTGACCCAGCGCGGCTTCCGTGTCACACGCATCGCCGATCCGGACGCGCCCAAAGCCGGGCTCTATGCCGAGATTGGTCCCGAGGGCGCCGGGGGCGTGCTGCTGTCAGCCCATACCGATGTTGTGCCGGTCGACGGGCAGGATTGGACCCGCGATCCCTTTGCTCTGACCCTGGCGGATGGCCGTCTTTACGGACGCGGCACCACAGACATGAAGGGCTTTGTCGCTGCCATGCTCCGCGCTGCCGATGCGGCAAGCCATCTTGCGCTGAACGAGCCGCTGAAACTGGTTCTGTCCTATGACGAGGAAGTGGGCTGTCTGGGCATCGCGCGCATGCTCGACCGCCTGACGCCCCTGATCGGGGCACCACGCCTCGCGATTGTTGGAGAGCCGACCGACATGCGCGTCGCCATCGGCCACAAGGGCAAACGGTGCTACCGCGCCACTGTCCGAGGCGAGGCCGGCCATTCGGCCATGGCCCCGAATTTCGTCAACGCGCTGAACGTGGCGGCGGATTTCGTGAAGGCGCTGCAAGACATGCAGTCCAACCTCGCCCGGAACGGCGCGCAGGATGCGGCCTATGACGTGCCCTACAGCACCGTCCATGTGGGTCTTCTGTCCGGTGGGCGGGCGCTCAACATCGTGCCGGACCATGCCGAGATGACTCTTGAAATCAGGCACTTGGCTCAGGACGATCCGGATATGCTGGAGCAACAGATCACAGACGCGGCCACACGCGTCGCCATGGCTTATGGCCCGGGTGCGGGGATCGAGGTTCAGCGGCTATGGTCCTATCCGGGTCTTGATACCCCACAAGACGCGCCGTTGGTGGCAGAGGTCCAACGTCTTGCCGGGACCGGCACCACCAAGGTCGCCTTCGGCACCGAGGCGGGGTTCTTCGACGCGCTGGGCATCCCGACCGTGGTCTGCGGTCCGGGGTCGATGAGCGGGCAGGGGCACAAGGCGGATGAATTCCTGTTGCAGTCAGAGTTGCAGGCCTGCGACGCAATGCTCGACCGGCTGCTGCATGCAATGACGAACTGAGGGGCAAAAGATGAGACAGGTCACGGTTGCCGCGACACAGATGGCCTGTGGTGCGGATGAGGCAGCGAATATCGACCGGGCGGAGAATTTGGTCCGGCAGGCCGCCGCTCAGGGCGCGCAAATCATCCTGCTGCAGGAATTGTTTGAAAGCCGCTATTTCTGTCAGGACGAAGACGCCGAAGACCTGTTTCGCGCCCGGCCTGCCGACAACCACCCCACGCTCGAGCGGTTTGCCAAGCTGGCCTCGGACCTGAAGGTCGTGCTGCCGGTGTCGTTTTACGAACTCGCGGGGCAGGCGCGGTTCAATTCGGTTGCCGTGATCGACGCAAACGGTGCGCGATTGGGTGTCTACCGCAAGACGCATATTCCGCATGGCGCGGGCTATCAGGAGAAGTACCATTTCTCGCCGGGCGACACGGGGTTTCGGGTGTGGGAGACCGCTTATGGCCGGATCGGCGTGGGTATCTGCTGGGATCAATGGTTTCCCGAAAGCGCACGTGCCATGGCGTTGCAGGGCGCGGAGCTATTGTTCTACCCCACCGCCATCGGGTCGGAGATCGGGGCCGAGGAGTGGGACAGCGCCCCGCATTGGCAACGTGTCCAGCAGGGCCATGCGGGGGCCAACCTTGTGCCGCTGATCGCCTCGAACCGCATCGGTACGGAACCGGGGCGGCATGGCACCGAAATAACCTTCTACGGATCGTCCTTCATTGCCGACGAATTCGGCGCCAAGGTGGCCGAAGCGGATCGGACCACCGAGACCGTGCTGCTCCACACGTTCGATCTGGACGCGACGGCGCGCAACCGAGCCTATTGGGGTGTCTTCCGCGACCGCCGGCCCGAGCATTACGGCCTTCTGGGCACGCTGGATGGGGTGTCTGGATAGAAAAATCCTAACGAGCGATGCCTAAAAAACGGGCGATTTGCGAAAAGAAATTAGGCAAAGGCTAACAAGTGCTGAGGGACACAAGTCTTCTGCATGGCCCACTTCGTTTCTACGCTCGGTTCCAGAGACTTCACCGGTTGGGGACACCGATTTGCCGCAAGACAGGGACATCGCCATCGACGTGCAGGGCGCGGTCAAGCGGTATGGCACCTTCACGGCGTTGAAGACGATTTCCCTGTCGATCCGGGACAACGAGTTTTTCACCCTTCTGGGCCCCTCGGGCTGTGGCAAGACCACACTCCTGCGGATGATCGCCGGGTTCGAGGATGTGACCGAAGGTGCGATCTATCTGTATGGCGACGAGATCGACACCCTGCCGCCGCACAAGCGCCCGGTGAACACGGTGTTCCAGAACTACGCGCTTTTCCCGCACATGACCGTTCTCGACAATGTCGGCTTCGGGCTTGAAATGCTGGGTAAATCCAAGGCCGAGGCCCGCGCGCGGGCGGGCGAAGTGCTCGAGATGGTGCAGTTGTCGCAATTCGCGGCGCGCAAGCCGTCGCAACTGTCCGGGGGCCAACAGCAACGCGTGGCCTTGGCCCGCGCGCTGGCACCCCGGCCCAAGGTGCTGTTGCTGGACGAACCGCTGTCTGCGTTGGACCTCAAGCTGCGCAAGGCGATGCAGGTGGAACTCAAGCACCTGCAGCGCGAAACCGGCATCACTTTCATCTTCGTCACCCACGATCAGGAAGAGGCGCTGACCATGTCCGACCGGATCGCGGTCATGTCGGCGGGCGAATTGCAGCAACTGGGCGAAGCGCGCGAGATCTATGAACACCCGCGCAACGTCTTTGTGGCGGACTTCATCGGTGACACGAACCTGATGGAGGTCACGGTGGACGCGGTTTCGAATGGGCGCGCGCAGTGCCATCTCGGCGGTGGGCACAGGTTGACCTGCGATGCCGTGGACGGGATCGGACCGGGGGCCAAGGTGCATATGTCGCTACGCCCGGAACGCTTGTTCCTGTCGGCAGACCCGGTTGCGGACGAAAGCCTCAAGGGGCGGGTGCGCGAGATGATCTATATCGGCACCGACATCGCCACTATCGTCGATCTGGACGGCGGACCGCAATTCACCGTGCGCTCGTCCAATTCCTCGCGCGGGAACGCGCGCATCTTCGAGCCGGGCACCGAAGTTGCCGTCAACATGGAGCAGGGGGCCGCACGGCTCCTGATCGACTGATGGCAGGGGGCGGCGCGACAGGCGGCACGGTCCAGAGCGAAACCTATCGCGAGGCGCGCACGCTGCTGTTGCTGCCCGCTTGGGTGACGCTCGGTCTGCTGACGCTCGCGCCGTTGATGATCATGCTGGTCTATTCCTTCCTGACCAAGGAATTCCGGGGCGGCGTGATCTGGGAGTTCAGCCTCGACGCCTATGACCAGTTCTTCTTTGACCGGGGCCTTTTCGGAGACGAGCCACCGAAGATCGAATGGACCTATATCGGCATCTTCTGGCGCTCGATCTGGCAGGCGGGGGCGGCCACGATCCTCAGCCTGCTGATCGGCTTTCCGACCGCCTATTTCATCGCCACGCGCCCCGAAGGGCAACGCGCGTTCTGGGTGTTTCTGGTGACGATCCCCTATTGGGTGAACCTGCTCATCCGCACCGTGTCGATGAAGTTCCTGCTGCGCGACGAAGGGCCGTTGAATGACGGGCTGATCGGGTTGGGGATCATTTCCGAGCCCTTGGGTATCGTGAACACCAACCTCGCCGTGCAGTTGGGGCTGTTTTACTCCTACCTGCCGTTCATGGTGCTGCCGATCTATGCCGCCGTCGAGCGCTACAACTTCGCCCTGTCCGAGGCGGCGTCTGATCTTTACGCCCCGCGCTGGGCGGTGCTGCGCCGGATCGTGATCCCGTCGGTCAAGCCGGGCATCATCGCGGGATGTATCCTTGTTTTCGTACCCTCGCTCGGGTCGTTCCTCGCACCGGACCTGCTGGGCGGGGCGCGGACCTTCATGATCGGGTCGCTGATCGAAGAGCAGTTCAAGGGCAACGCAGGCAACTGGCCCTTCGGCGCAGCCGCGTCGATGATCCTTCTGACGATGGTGCTGTTCCTGCTGATGGTCTTTGCCCGTCAAAGCCGGAAGGAGGCGGCGTGATGGCCAAACCCTATGACCTGCGCCGCTATCCGGGCTTTTTCGCCATCACGCTACTTTGCCTCGTGATCCTCTACGCACCGCTGGTGGTGGTCGCGGTCTACAGCTTCAACGACTCCCCCTCGATCACGATCTGGGAAGGATTCTCGCTGCGCTGGTATGTGGACGTGTTCACCGGCCCCGAAAGCGGCAAGTTCAAAGAGGCGGCGTGGAACAGCTTTGTCATCGCGATCACCGCGGCCACGACGGCCACCATCATCGCAACACTTGCCGCCACCGCCGTCCTGCGCGCCGGTACGTTCCGGTTGCGCACGGTGTCCATCGGCATGATCTCCCTTCCGCTCATGGTGCCCGAGATCGTCACGGCCGTTGCCACGCTGATCTTCTTCAACGCCATCGCGATCGAACGCGGGCTGATGACCATCCTGCTGGCTCATATCGCGTTCTGCATCCCCTTCGCCTACATGCCGATTTCCGCGCGGATGCAGGGGATCGAAGCCACGTACGAACAGGCCGCGATGGACCTTTACGCCACCAAGCGGCAGGCGTTTACACGCATTCTTCTGCCGCTGATGATGCCGGGGATCGTGTCCGGGTTCATCCTTGCCTTCATCATCTCGCTCGATGACTTCATCATCACCAATTTCGTCAAAGGTGCGGGGGTGGAAACCCTTCCCACCGCGATCTTTGGCGCGGTCAAACAGGGCATCAAGCCCAACATCATGGCCATTTCAACGCTTCTGCTGGCGGTGTCCATCGTCATGGTCGCGTTGTCGTGGCTGATCGGTCGCCGGGATCCGGCAGAGGGACGCTGATGGAAACGATCTATTCCGAAGACCACAAACTGCGCGACGCCCAGACGGAACTATATGGCGGGCAACTGGTCTACCCGTTCGAACGCCCGTCGCGGCTCGACTACATCCATGCGCGGCTGACCGAGGTGGGTCTTGGGCCGATCACGGCGCCCGACAGCTTTGGCATGGAGCCGATCCTGGCGGTGCACGATGCCGACTACGTCGACTTCCTGCACTCCGCATGGGACCGCTGGCAGGCCGCAGGGTTCAAAGGCGAGGCGATTGCAGGCACATGGCCTGCGCGGCGTATGGTGCAAGCGCGTCCGTCGGGCATCGACGGGCAGTTGGGCTAC
Organism: Alphaproteobacteria bacterium; assembly: GCA_030428355.1. GTDB lineage: Bacteria > Pseudomonadota > Alphaproteobacteria > Rhodobacterales > Rhodobacteraceae > Marivita. Next base: position 86,529 of record JAUIBL010000002.1, read on the forward strand.
TATGCGCTTGCTGCCGAGACCAGCATCACGCAAGGCACATGGCAGGCCGCGCTTTCAAGTGTCCACGTCGCCCTGACCGGGGCAGAGCGTCTGCGCACCGGCGCGCACGGCTGCTTCGCGCTTTGTCGTCCGCCGGGGCACCATGCGGCAAAGGACCTGTACGGCGGCTATTGCTTCTTCAACAACGCCGCCATCGCGGCCCAGCATCTGCGCGACACAGGCATGGCGCGCGTCGCCATCCTCGACGTGGACTTCCACCATGGCAACGGCACGCAGGACATCTTCTACGACCGGGACGATGTACTTTTCATCTCGCTGCATGGTACTCCGGAGGAGGCGTTTCCCTACTTTCTCGGCTATGCCAACGAAACCGGTTCGGGCGTGGGCGAAGGCTTTACGCTCAACCTGCCGATGCCGCGCGGCACCGGCTTTGACGTCTGGCGCACCGCGCTGGCCACAGCCTTGGAGCGGATCGCGGATTATGCACCGGATGCCCTGATCGTGTCGCTGGGGGTGGATACGTTCGAGACCGACCCGATCAGCTTTTTCAAACTCACCTCACCGGATTTCATCACGATGGGCGCGGACATCGCGGCTGCAGGCCTGCCGACGCTCTTTGTGATGGAAGGTGGCTACGACATCGCGGAAATCGGGATCAACACCCTGAACGTGCTGGAAGGATTCCAAGGCCACTGAGCGTGGCGCAACCAACTCCGCCCACACGGGCATCAACCAACAGGGGACTGACCATGAAGATATTTCTCAAGACAACCGTCGCAGCAAGCGCACTGGCGCTGACAGCCGGGGCCGCAGCGGCCGAGGGCAAACTGGTGATCTACCACTGGTTTGAATACATCCCGCAGGAATTGCTCGACAAATTCAGCGAGGACTACGGCGTCGAGGTGGTCATGGACACCTATGACAGCAACGAAGCTCTGCTCGCATCGCTCAAAGCCGGGGCCATCGGCACCTATGACGTGGCGGTGCCGGGCGACTACATGGTGCAGATCATGGCGGGCGAGGGTCTGCTTGACACGATCGCCGAGGGAGAACTGGCCAACAAAGGCAACATCGCGCCGGAATGGGCCGATCCGTCCTTCGATCCGGGTCGGCAGCACTCGATCCCGTATCAGTGGGGGTCGACCTCCTTTGCTGTGAACCGCGATGTCTATTCGGGCGACATCGGCACCACGGACATCCTGTTCAATCCCCCGGCCGAGCTGTCGGGCAAGATCAACATGCTCGACAGTCAGGGCGAAGTACTGGCAATGGCGGCGCTGCACATGGGCATCCCGCAATGTTCCACCGACCGCGATCAGCTCAAGGCGCTGAACGACATGCTGCAAGAGGCCAAGACCCATTGGGCGTCCTTCAACTCGGACACCGCGAAAGAGGTGCTGGTGTCGGGCGATGCCGCGGTCGGCCAGATCTACGATGGCTTTGCCGCCAAGGGCCGCGAAGAGGGCGCCAATATCGAATACGCCTTCCCGTCGCAGGGCTACATCGTCTGGATGGACAACGTCGTCCTGCTCAAGGACGCGCCGAACCGCGACAACGCGATCAAGTTCATGGACTTCCTTCTGGAACCCGAGAACATCGCCGCCGTCACCAACTACGCGCGCTATAACGCGGGTGTCACGGGTGTGGGCGACTTCCTTGATCCGACGCTGGCCACCCAGCCTGAAAGCAACCCGCCCGCAAGCGCCGGGGCCGGTGTGTTCATCGAAGTCTGCGATCAGGCCACGCAAGAGGTCTATGACCAGATCTGGACCAACCTGAAGAAGTGACGACTTTGCCCTCGACGCCACAGCGCGCGTCGGGGGCTCTTCCGATGGATCACCAACAGATGATCGACCGATCGTGCATCTTGCGGTAAAGGCCACCTGAAGACACTTCGGAAAGGCCGAACATGCACCCCCAAACCGTCCCCGACGCCCTTTTTCATACCCGTGTGCGCAACGATGCGCTGGACGGTCCCAACCCGTTCGAATGGAAGCAGGTGACCACAGACGACGTGTTCGCAGGCAAGCGGATTGTCCTCTTTGGCGTGCCGGGTGCCTTCACACCAGCCTGTTCCGAAAATCACCTGCCCGGCTTCGAGGCCCAGTATGACAGCTTCCGCGCTCTGGGCATTGACGAGGTGATCTGCCTGTCGGTCAACGATGCCTTCGTGATGCACCAATGGGCGCTGTCCCGGAACATCGAAAAGGTGCGCATGCTGCCGGACGGCAATGGCGAATTCACCCGCAAGATGGGCATGCTGGTCGAACGGACCAGCAACGGCATGGGCCTGCGCAGTTGGCGCTACGCGATGTATGTCAACGACCGCACCATCGAGGCGCTTTTCATGGAGCCAGGGTTCAAGGACAATCCCCCCGGTGTGCCGCTCGATGTGTCGTCCGCCGAAAACATGCTGCGTCATCTGCAGACTCTCTGAAGCCGGGGCCAAAGGCGCATAAGGACCAACCGCCATGACACACCTGCGCGGAACACATCACGCCGCCATCATCTGTTCGGATTATGCCCGGTCCAAGGCGTTTTACACACAAACGCTGGGCCTTGCCGTTCTGGCCGAGAATTACCGCGAGGACCGGCAGTCCTGGAAGCTTGATCTGGCCCTGCCGGATGGCACGCAGATCGAACTGTTTTCCTTCCCCGACGCCCCGGTGCGACCATCGCAGCCCGAGGCTCAGGGCCTGCGGCACCTGGCCTTTGTCGTCAACGACATCGTTGCGGCAAAGCGCGATCTCGAAGCGAAAGGCATCGCCGTCGAGGACATTCGCGTCGATCCCTACACCCAACGGCGCTTCACCTTTTTCCCGGACCCGGACGGGCTGCCGCTGGAACTTTACGAAAGCTGAGCGTTTGGATCAGCAGATGCGGGGCAACTGCTCTCCGACCAGCGTGTCGACCAGCCGTTGCCCGCCGAACAGGGTCTTCATCGTGACCCGTCCCGGATGACCGGCTTTGGCCGTGCCGATGGCGGTGGCATTGCTCCCCGCCTCGACGCTCTTCATCGCGGCGAGCGCAGCGTCGGCCTCGTCCTCCGGTACAAACAGCACCAGCGTGCCTTCGTTCGCAAGGTAAAGCGGGTCGAGCCCCAGCACCTCGCAGACGCCTTTGACCTCGGGGCGCAGGGGCAGGGTGGTCTCGTCGATTTCGATCTGCACGCCTGCGGCGTCTGCCATCTCGTTCAGCGCCGACGCAACCCCACCGCGCGTTGCATCGCGGGCGGCGCGGGTGTTGGGTGCTGCCTGAAGCACCGCTTCGATCAGCGCATTCAGGCTTTGGCAATCGGACTGGATGTCGGTGCTCAGCGCCATGTCGCCGCGTGCCGCAAGGATGGTCGCGCCGTGATCGCCGAGCACGCCATTGACCAGTGCCACATCGCCGGGGCGGATGTTGTCCGCCCGCATGTCACGCCCCGCCGGAATGACCCCGACGCCCGAGGTGGTGACAAAGACCTTGTCCGCAGCCCCCCGTTCCACAACCTTGGTGTCGCCGGTGACAATCCGCACACCGGCCTTGTCGGCCTCGGCCTGCATCGACGCCACGATGCGGCGCAGAAGTGCGAATTCGCAGCCTTCCTCGATGATGAACGCCGCAGACAGCCAGAGAGGTTTCGCTCCGCCGACCGCCAGATCGTTCACCGTGCCGCAGACCGCAATCTTGCCGATGTCGCCGCCGGGAAATTCGGGCGGGGACACGACAAAGCTGTCCGTGGTGAAGGCCAGTTGCGCACCCGGTTCGCGCAGCGCGTCCGAGGTCAGCCGCGCCTGATCCTCGGATCCCGGCGGCAGGAACACGTCGGTAAAGATCTCTTCGATAAGATCGCGCATCGCCTTGCCGCCGCCACCATGCGCCATGGTCACGCGGTCGCCACGCAGGCGGGCGGGTTTGATCGGGGTCGTCATGTTCATTCCGCCGCCTCCAGCGTGTCATCGGTCGCGCCGTATTGGTAATAGGCAGCGCAGGCCCCTTCGGAACTGACCATCAGCGCGCCAAGCGGCATCTCGGGGGTGCAGCCGGTGCCATATTCCGGGCAGCCCGTGGGCTTGATCCGCCCGGTCATCACCTGACCACAGGCGCAGCCTTCGGGTTCGGCAACGATGCGCGGTCCGGCCCCGTAGCCGACAGCGAATTTCTCCTCGGCATCAAAGGCCGCGTATTTGCCCCGGATGCGCAACCCGCTCGCGTCGATCTCGCCCAGCCCGCGCCATTCGAAGGTCGGGCGCGGCTCGTAAACATCGGCAATCGCGGCAAGCGAGACCGGGTTGCCGTGCTCCGGCACCACCCGCGCGTATTGGTTCTCGACCTCCGCCCGCCCGTCGCGGATCTGGCGCAGCACCATCAAGACGGATTGCAACAGGTCCAGCGGTTCGAAGCCAGCGACCACGATGGGCTTTCCGTACGTTTCAGCGATGAAATCGTACGGATGGGTGCCGATCACCATCGACACATGGCCGGGGCCGACAAACCCATCCAGCACCATATGCGGATCATCCAGCAGTGCCTTGATCGGCGGGGGCACTGTAATGTGGTTGCAGAACACGCTGAAATTGCTCAGGCTTTCCCGTGCCGCCTGCTGGATCGACAGCGCGGTCGACGGTGTCGTTGTCTCGAACCCAAGGCCAAAGAACACCACTTCCCGCTCCGGGTTGCGCCGCGCGATTTCCAGCGCATCCAAGGGCGAATAGACCATGCGGATGTCAGCACCATCGGCCTTGGCCTGCAACAGAGATTTCTGCGTTCCCGGCACACGCATCGCGTCGCCGAAGGTGCAGAAGATCACCTCGGGCCGTTCGGCGATTTCGACACATTCGTCGATGCGGCTCATCGGCAGCACACAGACCGGGCAGCCGGGACCGTGGATGAACTCGATGCCTTTGGGTGTCAGCCGATCCAGACCGTAGCGGAAAATCGCGTGGGTGTGCCCACCGCAGATTTCCATGATATGTACGGGATTTTGGGCAGTTGCGCCAATTTCTTCAATCAATGTCTCAATTGTGGACAGCACGGCTTTTGCAGCAATCGGATCGCGGAATTCTTCGACATATCTCATTGCGTGCCCTCAAGTGCTGCTGTCCCTTCAGCCATCGCCTCCAGCGTTTCTTGCGCCTCTCCAAGACCGCGCAACGCCTCCAGCGTCTTTGCTGCCTCGTCCGGGTCGATCACGCTCATGGCAAAGCCCACATGGATCAGCGCCCATTCCCCAACAAGATCGCCAAGGTTCGGCGTCGCCACGCAGGCCACCGACACCTCACGGCGCACGCCGGAGATGTCCGCCATCGCCATCAATCGGTCTGCATCGGTGATCTCGACGATCTGTCCCGGTATTCCCAGACACATGGCTCAATCCTCCTCTTCAGGGGCGGTGGTCTTGCCCGGTTGATGCACGCCGTAGCGGTCCAGCTTGGAGCGCAGGCCGACACGGCTCAGCCCCAGCTCGTCGGCTGCACGGCTCTTGTTCCATTTCAGTCGGGTCAGCGTTTCGCGCAAAATCCGCGCCTCGATGGCTTCGACCCTGTCCTTGAGCGTGCCTTCCGACACCAGCAGATCGGTCGCGCGCGGATCGGGGCGCGCCGACACGGACGGATCGGCCTGCAGGATGTGGCGCGAGATCAGTTCCGGCCCAAGGCGCGGTTCCTGGCTCAGGATCAGCATCCGGGTCAGTTCGTTGGTCAACTCGGGCAGGTTTCCGGGCCAGTCGTAATTGCCCAGAAATTCCAGCGCGAGTTTCGACAGCCCTTCGACGGGCTTCGAATGTTCGCTCGCCAGATCGCCAAGGATGTGGCGCGACAGGATGTCGAGATCCTCCATCCGCGCCCGCAGGGGCGGCAGAGACAGTTCGGTGGTGGAAATCGCATAGTAAAGGTCCGACCGGAACTCACCCTCGGCCACGGCTACGGACAGATCGCTGTGACTGCCGGTGATCAGCCGTGTGTTCGTGGTCAGCGTCTCCATCCCGCCGATCGGTTCAAAACTGCCTTCGGTCGCCACGCGCAGCAACACCAACTGCATCTGCGGGCTGAGCGTATCGACCCCGTTCAGGAACAGGGTTCCCCGTGCGGCCTTCTGCAAGAGGCCGATCTTCGTATTGGGCTGGCCGGGCAGGGCGCCTTTCTTGGCGCCCAGCAATTCCAGTTTGAGCACGTCATCCGGCAGACCGGCGCAGTTCAGTTCATAGAATGACTGGTCCGACCGCAAGGAGGCATAGTGCATCGCGCGCGCCATGATGTCCTTGCTGGTGCCCGCCTCGCCAGTGATGAGGACCGGCACATCAAAGCTCGCCACCTGCCGCGCCAGTTCAACCGTCGCGTTCATCGGAGAATTGGGCGCGCGCAGGATGCGCTCGAACCCGAAGCCTTCCCGCAAGGTCCGACGCCGCGCTTCGACCTTGGTTTCGGCTGTCTTGCCCATGAACCGCATCTCGAGCGACATCCGGTCATGATCACGCGCAAGCTGGAACAGTTGCGCCGCGTTCTTGGCCGCCATGACAAGCTGATCGGGATGCCAGGGCTTGGTCAGGAACTGGTAGATCCCGGCCTCGTTGATTGCCGAAATCATGTCGTTGGTTTCGGTATAGCCGGTGATGATGATCCGCACCGTGTCCGGCCAGCGTTCGCGCACATCCGCAAGAAATTCGACACCTGTCTTGCCGGGCATGCGCTGGTCGCAAAAGATCGCCTGAACGAAGTTCTCCTCCATCAGCCGCATCGCATCATCGGCATTGGTGGCCGCCAGACAGTCGAAATCGTCCTCCAGCGCCATCCGCATGGCGGCCAGCGAATGCTCTTCGTCATCCACCAGCAGAAGGGTGGGCAGGCTTGTCATTGCGCCGCCTCTTGGATGGCTTTCTCGGCCAGATGGGTCCGCAGCCACGCCAGCCACTCCGCCATGCCTTCGCCGGTGCGGGCCGACAGGTGCAGGATCTCGATCCCCGGGTTCACCCGCCGCAGGTTGGCCTCGTAGAGGTCGAGATCCACATCGCAATGGGGCGCAAGGTCGATCTTGTTCAGGATCGCCAACCGCGCTGCGGTGAACATATCGGGGTATTTCAACGGCTTGTCTTCACCTTCGGTCACAGAAAGGATCGCCACCTTGGCATCTTCGCCCAAATCAAAGGCGGCGGGGCAGACCAGATTGCCGACGTTCTCGATAAAGAGGATCGACCCCGCTTCTAGCGCCAGATGCTCCATTGCGTGGCCGACCATGTGACCATCCAGATGGCAGCCCTTGCCGGTGTTCACCTGCACCGCCCGCGCACCGGTGGCGCGGATTCGGTCGGCGTCGTTCTGGGTCTGCTGGTCCCCTTCGATCACCGCCAGCGGTTGATCCCCAAGGGCTTCGATGGTCTTGCAAAGAAGCGTCGTCTTGCCCGAGCCCGGCGAGGACACGAGGTTCAGCGCCAGAATGCCGCGTTGGGTCAGAACAGCGCGATTGGCCTGCGCATAGCGGTCGTTCTTCGACAGGATGTCGGTCTCGATCTCGATCAGCCGCTCCTGCGACATGCCCGGCACTTCGGTGCCCGCGGGGCCGTGGCCGTAATGGTGGTGGTCGTGGTAATGATGGTGGTGGTGATGACCGTGGTCATGATCATGATGGTGGTGATCATGGCTGTGCCCAAGCACCTTGGTTTCGCCGTCCGAACATCCACAAACAGTACACATTACGCCACCTCCAAATCCTTGATCCGCATTTCGTCGCCGCCCTGCGGCATCAGTTTTCCACCGCCACATAAGGGGCAGGGGTCGAGGCGGGCTTCGATCTCCACCTCTTTCATACAATCATAGCACAGCGCCCGCCCGGGCAGGTCGAGCGTGACCAGCTCCGCACCTTCCGCCACCGATCCGCGCATCACCACGTCGAAGGCAAAGTGCAGCGCCTTGGTCTCGACCCCGGCAAAGCGCCCGATCTCGACCCGCACGCGGGTGATGCGTGCGACATTGTGCTGGCGGGCCTGATCTTCGATCACGCTGCGCATGCCTTCGCAAAGCGACATCTCATGCATGCTCCGGCTCCCTTTGTTGGGCAGGTTCGACGGAAACTGGATAACACGGATCGAGAATTGACAAGAGCAGCGGCGCCAACCCCCGCGCACGCTCGGCGGGCAGGCTGGCCAGTGACTGGTCCAGCGCGCCGCCATGGGCTGTCAGGTGATCGGTCGGCGTGACGCGCGTAAAGGCGGTGACGCGGCCGTCCTCGACCTGAGCCGTGATCCCGTAAAGGCCTCGTGCGGCTTCGACAACAGCGCCGTTTGTAAGCCGCCAAAGCTGCGGAAGTTCGCCCGTCAGCAAGACATCCAGTTCATACGCCACAGCCAATGCCGACCACAGCGGTCCATGCCCGTGAGTGGTGGCAATCTGGTGCAGGACCGGGTGGTCGGCACGGCGGGCGGCAACCGAGTTTTCCTGAACGCCGAAGTCGAAAACGGTGTTCGTCGTGGCATGGGGCAGGGTCGCCCGGCATCCCTCGCCGGGTTGAAAAAGCTCCGGGATCGCGCGCAGGATCGGCGCGATGCCGGTGTCTTGCGCGAGAAATTCGCGCAGATCATCGAAATGATGCGGCATTCCTGCAGGGTCGCCAAACAGCGCCTGACGTGCCGCGCCCGACCCCGTCATCCAATCCCGCGGCAAAGCCACCGCAGGGCGGGACATCAGTGCAGGCCATTTCAGGCAAAGCTTCGCCACATGCTCCCGCAGGATTTCCTGCCGCAACGCCTCTTGCCAGCCGGCCTCAAGCTCCAGCCCCAGTGCCGCCCGCACCGCCACTCCCTGCGCCACGCGGCACAGGTTGAAAAGGCGCGGCAGCAACGCCGCGACCTCGTGCACCGGCTTGCCCAGCACCATCCCTGCGACGGGCAGGGTGGGCACCGGCTTGGCGCGCAGGGGATATGCGAGCGACTGGTTCATGGCCTAGCGTGTCTCCGCCAAACCGCCCGAGATCACCGCACGGCGGGTCGGCACGTCGGTCAGGATCGGCACCTCGTCCTCAGCGGGCTTGAGTGCCGCCTCGCGCTCGGCGCGGATGTCGGCGGCACGGTCGGTCTCGGCGCGGTTGCCTTCGTCGAAGAGCGCCACCATGACCGCGCGCGCCACCTCCTGCGCCTGCATCTGGGTCGAGAAATCGCCCATGGGTGAAAACAGCGAACAGGCCTTGTAACCGCCGATCATGTCACGGGTGTTGTGGATGAATTCATACTCGCCGGACGGAAAGGCGATCAGCTCTTTCGCGCCGGGCATCAGGCCCGACCAATCCTCGTTATCCGCAGGAAGCTGGATCAGGTTCATGAACCACGGCGAAATCAGCACGCCCAAGGGCCGTCCATCGACCATGCGAAAGCCCACCGCCTCGACCGAGAGCAGCTTGTTCACCATCGGCAGGTCGCGCATCTTGGCGTGCCAGATCTCGCGGAATTCGGCGACCAGCTTGGCGGTCAGTGCATCCAGACGGGCGGTTTCGGCCATGTGTTCGGAGCCGGGGTCTTCCAAGACCATGAACTGTTCTTTCGGTGCACCGCAATTGGGGCAGGACCAATCGTCGGGCAGGGCCAGAAACGGCGTTCCTGCCTCGACCTGACGGTAATCGTCACCTTCTGCCGGATCGTAGGGCGTCCAGCAGATCTTGCATTCCATGACCGCCTGGGCGCTGATCTTGTCCTCGGCGCCGAGGAAACTGCCTTCGAAGCGGCTCATCGGATCGCCTCCAGCACATTGACCAGACGCTTGGCGCTGTCGCTCAGATCTTCCGGCGCGGCGCAGGCGACTTCGGGCACCTTGGTCACTTCGAACGTGTCGAGGATCAGCGTGTCCTGGGAATTGAAGAACTGCACCCGCCAGACATGGGGCACCGCCGTTGCCGTCACCCGGCAGTTGCCATAGCCGCGCGACAGGATCGTCACCGCGCCTTCGCCCACCGCCTGATCGAGCCAGACAAGGTCTTCCTCGGTATGGGGCAGCAGCGACAGGTTGATGACGTGCAACTCGGCCTCGGGCGTGAAGGCTGCGGATTTGTCGGCAAGCTCGATCTGCAAGGGTGGCGCGTTGACGACACCGGGCGCGCGAGGGGCGTCCTTGCCAAGCGCCTTGCGCACAGGGGCGAATGGTGCGTCGGTGATGCAGGCCGGGATGGCGGCAACTTCGATCACGTCCGATTTCGCGGATTTCAACGTCCAGATCCCTGCAAACACGCTTTCCTGCACGGCGATGGCGGGAATGGCGCGCACTTTGGCCGACACCTCGCCACTGCCCATGGTTTCCGCGATCAGCGCACGGTTTGCGGCATCCAGACCGGCCAGATCGAACTGGCGGGTTCCACCGTGGACGCTGACCTCTTCAGCGGCCTTTGCGACCAGCTCCAGCAGGGCAAACGCGGCGGTCAGATCGGCATCGCCCAAATCCTCGATTTCGGGGATACGCGGCGAATAGGTGCGCATGTCCTGCGGTAGCGGCATGTATTCCAGCGCCTCGTCCTGATGGTCGAGCGGTTGCGAGCCGGGGCCGAAACCTGTGGGGGGCAGCATGAAGGGGTTTGTCATGGTCTTGTCCTCTTATTCGGCAGCAACGGGCAGGGAGAGGAAATGCGTGATCCGTTCCACGTAGTCGGACCAGTCACGCACTTTGGGGATGCCGCCGAGGCAGGCCCCGTTGCGGAAGAAGATCAGGCTGGGTGTCTTGAGCACACCGGTGCTTTCGCGCAGCTCTGTCTCGATGGCATCCATGGCAACCGCACAGTCGAATTGGCCCTGGAACGCCTGACGCAACTCGGGGAGAATGACAGCCACGTCAGGCGTTTCAAGGTTCCGCCGCGCATCGCCGGGCACAAAGATCGCATGGGTGCCGGGCGCTTCGGTGAAACGTGCGACATCCGCCATGGTTTGAAGCGCGGGGTATTCTAAATCGGTGGTCAATCGGGTGACAAGTGGGTGGGTCATATCCGGTCCTTGTTGGTCAGCCATAGGTCTTGCCCGCGTCGAACGCGGCTTGCAGATGCGGCGGCAATTGGGGTGTGGCGGCATCGAGATCGGCAAAGGCATCGCCCAAAGCGTTGCCTTGCATCACCGACCGCAGCCCCTCGAGCGCGGCGCTGATCTTTTCTGCCTCGTCTTCCGAGATCACCTCGCGCGCGGCCCCGAGAAAGGTCAGCACCCAGTCACCGACCTGCGCCTCTGGGGTCAGCGACAGGTCTATGAGGTCGGCACTGTCCGCAACTTCGGCGGCGATGCCGGTGATGGCCGTGATCCGAAGGGGAAGGCCGACGCACATGGGCTATTCCGCCGCCGGAAAGAAGCGCGCGTCGCCGATGCGGCAGGCGTCGTCTTCCGACGGGCGGCCGTCTTCGTAAGCGCTGTGCATGATCGACGGATCGGCCAGCAGGTCGCTTTGGGTGCGACCCGGTTTGGCCACATGTCCCATCTGGGCGAGATAGGACAGCGCCATGCGCACCGCCGGTTTGATCTGGGCTGCCACGATGTCGCGCAAGCCGCCGCCGTAATCTTCAAGCTCTTCTGGCTGGCACCCGATCAGCAGCAGGCGCGTGGGGCAGTAGCCCATGAGCTGGGCTGTTGCGATCACGTCCTGAAAGCCGGTCTGATGCAGGGACATCTTCTTGGCCCCCATGAAACGCGGCACCTCATCATCCTCGACGATCTTGAGCGTGCCGGGCTCCAGCCCGTAATCCACCGCATCGAACACGATCAGCGTGTCGGCCTCTTCGAGGAAGGGAAGCAGGTAAAGCCCCTGCGTGCCGCCATCCAGAAGTGTCACGCCCTCGGGCAGTTCCCAATGTGCCGCAAGATGTTCGATGCAGCGCACGCCAAAGCCCTCGTCGGCCCAAAGCACGTTGCCAATGCCCATGATCAGCACCTGATCCGCCATGCGTTCCTCCCTTGTTTCGGACAGGAAAGTGTCTTTCCATCCGTGGCTGAAAGCGAGACTAGCTTACCAGGTGATCCATCGGATCGAAAAAACGTGCATCTGGCGTGTTTTATTCAACATATTGTTTTTGCGTTGTATTCTTTTGTATGCCGAGTTTCACAAATTTGCAAAGTGATTATTTGCTATCCATTTTTCTGGAATATCGAAAGTTAGATGACCAAAAGGGAAAGCGGGCGACTCGCGCCCGCTTTCCAGTGTTGACGGTCCGTCCGGCTTAGTTCGGGTCGTCGTCCTTGAACGTCCGTGTCCCCGAGATCATCGTCGACACCATCGACTGGCGGGACATGATGTCTTCCCGGATCGCGGCGTAGATGTGGATCATCACGAAGATCACGATGGCCCACATGCCCAGATGGTGGATCTGGTGCATCATGTGCGACCCGCCCACAAGGTCGAGCAGCGGCCCGAACATCGTATCGAGGATGCCATCGCGCCCCACGCCCTCGGAATAAAGTGCAAAGCCCGTCACGATCATGAAGGTCATGCCCACGGTCATGAAGAAGAACATCGCGATCTGGGCCAGCGGGTTGTGGCCCACATATTTGCGCGGGTTCTTCTTGAGGAAGGCGTACCACTTGATCTCGTCCAGCACTTCGGACCACCATTTCCCGCTCCAGAGCGGCAGCTTGAACATCTGCTTGGCGTGGTGGTTGCCCACGAACGCCCAATAGATGCGGCCGAAGAAGCCGACCGTCATGATCATGGCAGCGGCGAAATGGGCAAAGCGGATGTAGCCGAACAGGAACTGGTCCGTGGCCTCCGCCATCTCGATCGACGGCGGGGGAGATGCGATCAGGTAGCCACTGACGCAGAGAACAAGGATCGCCGCCGCGTTGATCCAATGCCAGAGCCGCACAGGCGCCTCGTAGACATAGACCGATGTGTTGCGGGTGATCGTCGCCCTGTCCGCCTCGGTGGCGTCGCCGGTCAGGGGCGCGATGGAGTAGAACTCCATCTTACGCTCCATCTCGGCGGGGATGTCTGTCACGTCGGTTTTCATGGGAGCCACCGGCCCCGCAGCGCAAGGACAGCGGCCACCGCGATCAGCGCGACCCCCAGAAGCGGCGCTGCATGCGTCATCCCGTGGGCGGCCTCGGGCAGGGGCGCGTGGTCCCCATGCGCGAAGGCGGCTCCGGGCAGAAGGACGGCGAGTGTGAGTAGCGTTTTCATGGTTCTGTCCTCCCTTAACGGACTTTGACGGTGGTCAGTTCGTCCCCATCGGGCGACATGACATGGGTGGAACAGGCAAGGCACGGATCGAAACTGTGCAGCGTGCGCAGGATTTCGACCGGCTCTTCCGGGCGTTCCATCTTGGTGTTCATGAGGCTGGCCTCGAACGCGCCGATATTACCCTGGCTGTCGCGCGGCGACCCGTTCCAGGTGGTCGGCACGACGCATTGGTAATTCTCGATGCGCCCGTCCTTGACCTTGACCCAGTGACCCAGGGCCCCGCGCGGCGCTTCGGTCATGCCCACGCCCTTGGCCTCTTTCGGCCATGTGCTGGGGTCCCATTTCGCCACGTTTGCCGTGCTTTCGTCACCGTTCTTGATGTTGGTCACAAGCTTGTCGAAGAAGTACTTCTGCAGACGCCCGCAATATTCGCTTTCAAGCGCCCGCGCCGCCGTGCGACCCAACGTCGAGAACAACGCTTCTTTCGGCAGGTCCATCGTCCGCAACAGGCCATTGACCTGCTGGGTGATGTCCTCATGCCCTTGGGCGTATCCGACGATGTAGCGGGCCAGCGGGCCCACCTCCATCGCGTGACCGCGCCAGCGGGGGGCCTTGATCCACGAATATTTCGCACCTTCGTCGATCTGCTTGATGTTGGTCCGGGTGCCCTTGAGGTTCGGCCCCAGCTCGAACTTGGCCTCGGTGACGCCGTCCCACGGATGCAGACCCTTGCCCGGCTCGCCGTATTCGTACCACGAATGGTCAACGAATTCCTGAACCTGCTCGGGATCGCGCACATCCACGTCATGCACGGTGCTGAGATCGCCATTGATGATCGCGCCGCGCGGCAGGTGAAGCTGCTCGGGCGAGAAATCATTGGGATGCTCGGGAATGTCGCCATAGGCAAGGCACGCCTGCGAGGACAATCCGCCGCCATAGAGCCAGTTCTTGTAGAACCCGCCAATGGCGATCACGTCGGGCAGATAGACGTTCTTGTTGAACTCGATGCACTTCTCGATAATGGAGCTGACCATGTTCAACCGCTCCATGTTGATCGCGCCGACAGCCCCCGTGGAATGCACGTTGATCGGGCAGGGCACGCCGCCCACAAGCCAGTTCGGATGCGGGTTCTTGCCGCCGAAGATGGTGTGGACCTTGACGATCTCCTTCTGCAGATCAAGCGCCTCGAGGTAGTGCGTCGTCGCCATCAGATCGGCTTCGGGCGGCAGTTTGTAGGCCGGGTTGTCCCAGTAACCGTTCTTGAACAGCCCCAGTTGGCCGCTTTCGACAAACTGCTTGAGCCTGTTTTGCACATCGCGGAAATAGCCGGGGGACGACATCGGATGGCTTGGGCTGACGGCCTGTTGCAGTTCACTCGTTGCCTTGGGGTCAGCGCGCAAGGCATTGACAGGATTGACCCAATCCAGCGCATGCAGGTGGTAGAAATGCACGACGTGATCGTGGATCTGCAGGTTGAGCTGCATGATGTTGCGGATCGAGTTGGCGTTGTCGGGGATCTCGATTCCCAGCGCGTCCTCGACCGCCCGCACGGATGTCAGCGCGTGGGTGCCGGTGCAGACACCACAGATCCGTTCGGTAAAAGCCCAGGCATCTCGCGGATCGCGCCCCTTGAGGATCACCTCGAGGCCCCGCCACATCGTGCCGGTCGAGACCGCATTGCGGATATAGCCGTCCTCGTCCACGTTCACTTCGCAGCGCATATGGCCTTCGATCCGGGTGACGGGATCGACCACGATGCGCTTGCCGCTGTCATCAAGATTGAAGCCGTTTGGTGTTTGGACAACCATGATCAGGCCTCCTCGTTCATCGGGGTTGGGGTTTTCTGGGCTTTGTTCTGCGCCGATTTCAGCGCCGACACCGCCGCATGAAGCGCGACACCGCCGCCAACGACACCGGCCGCGGCCATGCCGATCTGGTCGGCGTTTTTCTCCACGCCGAACTGCGTGAGGTCGGTCACGCGGTCATAGAACGTGCCCTGATCCCAGAACCCGTCTTCCGAGCAGCCGATGCAGCCATGCCCCGACTGGATCGGGAAGCTGACGCCTTCGTTCCAGCGCACGGTCGAACAGGCGTTGTAGGTGGTCGGACCCTTGCAGCCCATCTTGTAGAGGCAATAGCCCTTGCGCGCGCCGTCGTCGTCCCAGGCTTCGACGAACTGGCCCGCATCGAAATGTGGCCGGCGA
Organism: Alphaproteobacteria bacterium; assembly: GCA_030428355.1. Lineage (GTDB taxonomy): Bacteria > Pseudomonadota > Alphaproteobacteria > Rhodobacterales > Rhodobacteraceae > Marivita. Next base: position 101,839 of record JAUIBL010000002.1, read on the forward strand.
TAGCACTTGTCATGGATACGTTGACCGTAAAACATCGCCGGCCTGCCCTGCCGGTCGAGTTCCGGCAGGCGGTCAAATGTCAGCATGTAGGTGATCACCCCGGTCATCACTTCGGCGATGGGCGGGCAGCCCGGCACCTTGATGATCGGCTTGTCGGTGATGACCTTGTGCACGGGGGTGGCCTGTGTCGGGTTCGGCTTTGCCGCCTGCACACAGCCATAAGACGCACAGGCGCCCCAACTGATGACCGCCTTCGCGTCCTTTGCGGCCATCTTGAGCTTTTCGACAAAGGGCTTGCCGCCCGAAATGCAGAACATCCCGTCTTCATTCAGCGGCGGGTTGCCCTCGACGGCCAGAATGTACTGGCCCTTGTACTTTTCGATCGTGTCCATCATCGCGGCTTCTGCCGCATGGCCTGCAGCGGCCATCAGCGTGTCGTCGTAATCGAGGCTGATCATCGACAGGACCACGTCCTTGGCCAGCGGGTGCGCTGAGCGGATGAACGACTCTGAACAGCAGGTGCATTCCAGCCCGTGCACCCAGATCACCGGGGTGCGCGGCTTGGTCTCCATCGCATGGGCGATCTTGGGCACGAAAGCCGGGCCCAGACCCAGCGCGCTCGCCGTGAGCGAGCAGTATTTCATGAAGCTGCGGCGGGTGATCCCCTGCCTGCGCATCACGTCGTAGAACGTTTCGATATTGGCCAAACCGGTCTCCTCCGCAGTGAGTCCGACGACACAGGCCGTCGGTGATATGTCTCAATCCTCTTGATGGCGCGGACCGGTGCGGAAGGGTTTGAAAAAGATGCGTCAGAGGAGTGATTTACATTCCCTATAAAAATCAGTCAGTTGGGGCGGATTTTTCTCAAATGTGCTCGCTGTTTGACGGCTGGATGGTAACCGGTTGGCCGGGGTGGTGGTTGCGGTCTTACCGGTCGCGGCGATCCGTGGCGGCAGCGATCAACGCTTGCCCCAAAGCCAGCCCGCCATCATTTGCGGGCACCTTGGTGTGAAGCAGCACCGGCACGTCCCCCAAGGCGGAAATGGTCAGGTCGAGCAACAAGGCGTTCTGGAAACACCCGCCGGACAGAGCGACCGCCTTGGCGTTACCGGCGATCACCAAGCGCTGTGCGGTAGCCGCGAAGGCATGGGCCAGCCCGCTGTGGAAGCGCAGCGCCATAAGGCTTTTGTCCGTGCCTTGGCGCAGGTCGGCAATCGCCGCCTTCCACATCGGCGCGGGGTCGATCACGCCATCCGTTTCGCCAAACGGGTAGGGGCCGCCAGCACCACCGTCCGCGCGCAGGGCCATCGCCTCCAACAACATCGCGGCCTCACCTTCAAAACTCTGTGCCCCGGAGAACCCAAGGAGCGCCGCAAACGCATCGAACAACCGCCCGGCGGAGGATGATAGCGGCGCGTTCACCCCCTTGGCCATCGCCTGCCGCAACACGTCACGCGGCGCGTCTGGCAGCATGGTGTCGGCGACATCGGACAGCCCCGCCTGATCCAGCCGCGCCAACAGATTGCGCCACGGCTCACGGCTCGCCATGTCCGCGCCCGGTAGAGGGGCGGGCTTCAGATGCGCGGCACGGGCGAACCCGGCGTAGTCGCCCAGCAAGACCTCACCCCCCCAGATCGTGCCATCCGACCCAAGGCCCAGACCGTCCAGAATGATCCCGGCAACCGGCCCGCCTTCCAAAGGCCAGCCGTTTTCGGCCAGACAGGCCGTCAGATGCGCATGGTGGTGCTGCACCTCGACCAAGGCACCGCCCGCCCGCGCCGCCGCGTGTTGCGAGGACCGGTAGCCGGGGTGCAGGTCGCAGGCGAAGACCTCGGGGTGATGATCGAACAGCGCCGCATAATCCGCGTCGGCCTTCACGAATTCGTCCCACGTCAGCGGATCGTCCAGATCGCCCAGATGATGAGACAGCAGCGCCTGACCGTTCTTCACAAGGCAGATTGCGGATTTCAGATGCGCGCCGAAGGCGACGACCTGTCGGGTCTTCTCAAACCCCGGAGGCAGGGGCAGCGTGTCCGGCACCATCCCCCGCGCGCGGCGCAGGATCATCGGACCGTGTTTCGTCACCTGCATCACGCTGTCATCCAGCCGCCGCGCGATCTCGCGATTGTGGGACAGGATGCCATCGGCAAACCCGCCCAGCTTTTCCACCGCCTCGTCATTGCCGATTACTTGCGGCTCGCCCGACAGGTTGCCTGAGGTCATCACCAACGGGCGCTGCACTGTGTCGAGCAGCAGGTGGTGGAGCGGCGTGTACGGCAACATCCAGCCCAGCCGGTCCTGACCGGGGGCCAGTGCGTCGGGCAGGGTGCTCTGGTGCGCCAGCAGCACAATGGGGGCTGCGCTTGAGGATAAAGCGGCACGCTCCTCCGGCGACGGGGTCGCGTGTGCCGCGATCTCCTCCCAACGTCCCATCAGCGCCAGCGGCTTGGTCGGGCGGTGCTTGCGGGTGCGGAGCGTTGCAATCGCATCGGCATGGGTCGCGTCGCAGCACAGGTGAAACCCGCCCAGCCCCTTGATGGCGAGGATTTCGCCCGCCAGAAGCCGCTCGGCCGCACGCGCGATCACGTCCTCGCCATGATCCAGCCAGAGCTGCGGGCCGCAAACCGCGCAGGCGACGGGCTGGGCATGGAAACGACGGTCTGCCGGGTCGGCATATTCCGCCGCGCAGTCGGCGCACATCTCGAACACGCCCATCGTCGTCTTGGCGCGGTCATAGGGCAGGCCGTGCAGGATTGTGAACCGCGGCCCGCAATGGGTGCAATTGGTAAACGCATATCCCGCGCGACGGGGATCAGAACCGCGAATATCGGCGAGGCAATCGGGGCAGGTGGCGGCATCCGGAGTCACCCGCGTTTCCGCGCCGCTGCCCTGGCTGGCGGTGATCTCGAACGTGGTGGGTGTGTCGTCAAACACATGCGACGCGGTTTCCACCGCATCCACCCGCGCCAAAGGCGGCGCATCGCTGGTGATGGCAGCAACGAAGGCATCCAGATCAGCCCCGCACGCATGGATCAACACGCCCTCGGGGTCGTTCAGAACCTCGCCCGTGACGCCGAACCGCCGCGCCAATTGCCAGATGAAAGGCCGGAACCCGACGCCCTGAACCTGTCCGCGCACGCGGATGCGCAGACCGTCCATCAGTGCACCGTACACACCATGCAGGGATCAAAGCTGCGCACGATGTGCTGCACGCTGAGCGGCGTGTCTTCGGCGTCGCCCACCTCCGCGCCGACCAATGCGGCCTCGACCGGGCCTGGCAATCCTGCCGCGTCGCGCGGGCTGAAGTTCCACGTCGTCGGCGCGATGATCTGGTAGCCGCTGATCCGCCCGTTCTCGACGCTGATCCAATGCCCCAGCGCCCCGCGCGCCGCCTCGACCAGCCCTTTGCCAGAGCCATGGGCGGGCAGGGGCACATCTTCGATGAACCGCGCCTCGGGTGTCAGTGCCGACACCCAGCGTTCCAGCAGGATCTGCGTGCGTGCGATTTCGAGCAGTCGACCCGCCACGCGGGCGCGGACATTTGATCCATGCGCCGCAAGATCCAAGGCCGCCGGGTGCCCGTCCACCACCTGCCGGGCAAAGGCCCCGGTCTCCATGCTCTGTCCACCAAGGCGCGGTGCCTTGCACCAGCTATATGCGGGGGCCTGCATGTCTTCGTCCGGGTGCGTTTCGCCCTTGGAGGGATGCGCGGTGTCGCCATGCATCCACGCATGGCTCAGGTCTTCGCGGATGGCGCCCGTGTCCACCGGGGACAGCGCGCCATCCTGCCAGACGCCCTGTGCAAAGGCACGGTCTTCGGGCAAAGGATAGGCCCCGAAGGACAGGTAGCGACCGGGACCAAACCCCATTCCGCCCAGACCCAGATCGGCGGCGATCTCCATGAAGAGACCGGCATCGCCTTTGTCCCAGCCGATCAGCGCCTCGGCGGTACTGACTTCTGCAAAGGCTTCGACCGACGTACCGAAAAGCGTCGTTTCCAAGTAGCGGCGGAAGGACGCCAGCGTGCTGCCCATGCGGATACGGTCGCGCAAGGTTGGCGCGCGGGTGACGCCACCGGGCTGGATGGCCAGCGTATGCGGCCACTTGCCCCCGAGCAGTCCGACAATGTGCAGGATCTCCGCCCGAGCCGCGACACAGGCCCGCGCGGCAGAGCCTTCCATCGCCGTGAACCGTGCGACGGCCCTCTCGTGCCATGAACGCCCAGCATAGGCCGGGCGGGCAAAATCGGCGCAGAAGAACAGATTGAAATGGGTCAGGTGATCGCACAGGTTCTCGATCCCGTGCATGATCGCGGTCGCCAGCGCCCCTTGCGGCAGTTGCGCCCGGCCTGCCAGATCGCCCAAGGCTGCCGAGGCCGCCGCAGATTGGCTGATCGAACAGATCCCGCAGATGCGCGGCGTGATGGTAAGCGCATCCATCGGATCCTTGCCCAGCATCATCACCTCGAAGCCCCGGAACATCGGAGAGTTGGCATAGGCCGCCGTCACATGACCGTCCGCCACCTCCAGCCGGATTTCAAGATCGCCCTCAACGCGGTTGAACGGGCCGACAAGCAGGGATCGTGTGGTCATTTCTGCTTGACCCTGAGCGTCGGCGTCACCTTGATCCGGTCCGCCACGGCGTTGTCCGACAGCCGCTTGGGCGTCGCTGCCTTGGACAAAGACGCCAGCGCCATGAACCACGCCTTGGGCATGTCCGACGGCAGGCCCACCGGGATGCCTGCGAATTTAGGGGTTTCGCTGAACGGATGGCTGGGTTCCTCGAATTCGGGTGCTGTGCAGTTGATGCAGGCATAGCCCGCACGGGTGCAGGAACTGCCGCCGTTCCAGCCGCGAATGTTGCAATCGCCCACCGCCTGCGTGCCCACACAGCCCAGATGCTCCATCATGCAGCCCATCTGGCCGGGCTTTTCGGCACTGGCCTTGTATTCGTAGAATTCGTTTTTCGGACAGGCATGGTGGACGAGGTTCTCGGCATAGAAGAGCGGGCGTTGAAGCGCGTCGAGCGCGTCTGCCCGCATCTCTCCTGCCGCGATCAGCATCAGGGTTTCCGTCACCCAATCGGGATGCGTCGGGCAGCCTGCCACGTTGATCACCGGAAGGCCCGATCCGCTGCGAAAGCTCTCGGGCAGGGCACCACCGGGATTGCGGCCGTCATATTGGACGCCGATGGCCCCTGCCGGATTGCCGCCCGCCGATGTCACACCGCCATAGGTCGCGCAGGTTCCCACCGCCACCACATGGGCGGCGCGCGGGGCAAGGCTCTGTACCCAATCGAGCATTGAACGCCCGGTGCCCGACAGCATCTGGAAGCGCCCTGTGCCTTTGGGTCCGGTCAGGATGGAGCCTTCGACGCAAAGGATGTCGAGCGGCACGCGCCCGGTCTCCAAATCGTTCAGAATGCGCCGCACCTCGCCGCCGGTTTCCTGCGACAGGGCCGGGTGCCAGAGAAAGCGCAGACCGGCATTGTCGAGAAGGTCGAACACGCCCGGAGATTCCGCGTTCAGCAAAGACATCGTGCAGCCGCCGCAGCCTGCCGATTGCAGCCAGAGGATGTTCATTCAGGGTCTCCTGCGGGCAGGCACAGCTCGAAACAACTGCCGTCCGGTCCTGTCCGGGCAAGGGTGAGCATGCCGCCGTTTTCCTGCGCGATCTTCTGCGAGATCGACAGGCCCAGCCCGGTACCTTTGCCGACGGGTTTGGTGGTGAAGAAGGGGTCGAAGATGGCACTGGCATGGGCTTCGGAAATCCCCGGCCCGTTATCCGTCACCTGCAGGACGGTTTTGCCGTCGCGCTCTTCGGCGGTCAGCGTGACCAGCGGGTCGGTGGTGTCGGCCAGCGCGTCGATGGCGTTCTGCACGAGGTTCATGACGATCTGCTGCACATGGCCGGGATTGCCCAAGGCAAAGGCCTGTGCCGGGCCGTACACGGCGATACGGACAGGGGTCTTGGTGCCGCGCACCACCCAATCGGCGGCGGTGCGGGCGGTCTGGACCATGTCAAAGCGGACCTTCTCGCCCGACCCATCGGCACTCAGGCGGCGCAGATCCTCGACGATGTCGCGCACGCGTTCGGCCCCGTCCTTGGCCCCATCGATGGCGCCGCGCAGATTTTTTACCGTTCGGTCAAGTTTCAGCTCGTCTCGCAGGGCGACCAGCTCCGGGCGGCTTTTGCCCGCTTGGACCGCCTCGAAATAGGTCTCGAACCGGCGGGTGTATTTTTCCAGCGCATGGGTGTTGGCGTAGACGAAGCTGATCGGGTTGTTGAGTTCATGCGCCACACCCGCGACCAGCCGTCCGAGAGAGGCCAGCTTTTCATGCTGCACCAGTTGCGCCTGCGCATTCTGCAAGGCGGTGTGGCTGGCTTCGAGTTCGCGGTAGGCGTTGCGCAATTCGCCCAAGGGACGCCCGACAAGCACGACGCCTTCGCTGCGCCCGCGTGGGTCAAGACGCGGGCTGACGCTGACTTCGAGCGGTGTCGCGCCGTCCGGGGTGAGAAATCCCACCTCGACCACCCGAGGGCGGCGGTCGCGCATCGCTTCGATGATGACATTGGTCAGGACCTGACCGGATGGCACGTCCAGCAGGTCGGTGAGTGGCGTGCCGGACGCCGGATCGGAGGTGCGGCCGAGGATGGTCGAAAACGCGCCGCCGGTGCGTTCGATGCCCAGCGTGCGATCCACCACGATCAGCAGTTCCGAAATCGAGGACAGCACCGAGGCCATGAATTGGCGCATCTCATCCAGTTCGCGGTTCTGCGCCTCGAGCCGTTCCTGATAGTCCACCAGTTCGGAATAGGTCCGGTCCATGGCCGCAACCACGTCGCGCCAGGTCTGGTCGTCCAAAGCGTGCAGAGGCTCGTCCGGGGTCAGGGCTGTCATGGGTCCTCCATTGCGCTACCCTAACCCCAGCGCTTTGGCTCCTGCAACATCGGTGGAGGGAAGGGGGCCGGTGCAGGCAAGGGCGGACCCGCCGGATCGTCACCGATCTTTGTTGCAGTTGACACATCCGTGTCACACGGTGCCGATAGGACATGATTCATTCGGATGAATTGGAGCATGACACGAGATCGTTGGCGCGAGATTCGCGCATCCCTGGAAAAAGACATCATGGACGGCATTCTGGAACCCGGTTCGCAACTCCCGACGGAGCCGGAACTGGCGCAGATCCACATGGCCGGTCGGCACAGTGTGCGACGGGCCATCGCGGATTTGGCCAAGACCGGACATCTGAGCATCGAACAGGGTCGTGGCACCTTCGTGCAGCCGCGTCCCAAACTGGAATACACGATCGGTTCGCGGACGCGGCTGCGGCGCAACATGGCGTCACAGGGCGTCGATGTGTCGGGCCGCATGCTGGGGGTTGAGCGGATACCGGCCTCGGATCGGATTGCCGAACGGCTGGGCGTCGCGCCCGGCACCGAGGTGATTGCGACACGGCGGCTGACGTTGGCGGATGGTGTGCCGGTGTCCTTTGGCACGATCCATCACGAGGCCCGGCGGTTCGCCGCCTTCGCAGAGCGGCGCGAGGCGCTTGGGTCCACGTCGCAGGTCTATGCTTCCTACGGGATTGCCGACTACCTGCGCGCCAGCACCGAAATGCTCGCCCGTCCCGCCAGCGCAGACGAGGCGCGGCAGTTGCGCCAGCATCCGGACATGCCGGTGATCGTCATCACCGCTGTCGATGCCGAGCTTGACGGCACGCCGCTGGCGATGAGCGAGGTCATCTGGTCGGCAGCACGGGTCCGGTTCACCATCGACACACGCGGAGATGTAGACACATGACAGCACTGCCACAGACCCTGTCCGGATGGACCCACGCGCAGCAGCTTGATGTGCTGGCCCGGGCGGATGCCGCGCGGATCAAGGCCTTTGCCGAACCGCTGATCGCCGATCTGCCCGAGATCACGGTGATCGAGAACCGGACCGGACTGGTCATGCTGCCGATGCGGGACACCGCGCAGGGTACGCATTTCCATCTGGGCGAAGTGCTGGTGAGCGAGGCGCATGTGTCCGCCGGAGGGCAAGAGGGCTACGGGATGCGGCGGGTGCGGGACCTTGAAGCGGCGATGGCGATGGCACTAGTCGATCTGGCAATTGCGCTGGGCCACGCGCCCGAGGCTTGCGCCGCGTTCCTGTCGAACGAGGCGCGGGCGCAGTCCGAGGCCGACACCGAAACCCTGCGCAAGGTCGAAGCGACCCGCGTCGACATGGAGACCTTCTGATGAGACTGCAGCCTGTTCCGTCGGATTTCGAGGCGCGCTGCAATGCGACCTTCGACGCGGTGATGTGGGCGCTGGCGCGTCCGGGCGTGATGCGCGACCTACCTCAGGCGGGCCTTGCGCAAGTCGTCGAGGCACTGATCGACCGGGAATGTGCGGTCCATTGCCCGGATGAGGCGCTGGCCATGCTGGCGCGGCGCACTGGGGCGGAGCTTGTGGCGCCGGAGGCGGCGGATCATGTCTTTGCCGAAACGGTCACGCCCGAGATGCCGGACCGTCTGGCCTGCGGTTCCGATCTGCATCCCGAGGACGGGGCGACGCTTGTCGCCGGTGCCGTGTTCGGAGCCGGGCAGCGTGTGTGTCTGACTGGACCGGGTGTGGACGGTGAGGTGATCGTGATCATTGGCGGTCTGCCCGGTGACTTCTGGCAGCGACGCGCGCGGGCGATGCGCTATCCGATGGGGTTCGAGATGTTGCTGGTCGATGGCGCGCGTCTGATCGGCGTGCCGCGATCCACGGTGGTGGAGGTGCTCTGATGGCTTATGTGGCGACCCGCGGCGGCGAACGCGCGATCGAACAGTCCCAGCGGTTGTTCAAGGCCGAGATGGGCGAGATCACTCCCGAGCGTGTGGCCGAGATCCGCGCGGCGATGCCCTATCTCATCGACCGGGTGATGGGCGAAGCGTCGCTCTATGACGAAGATCTGGCGGCACTGGCCTTGGCGCAGACAGGCGGGGAGCTTTACGAGGCGGTGCTCTTGCTGCGGGCATGGCGGACGACGCAGCCGCGCATCGCTGTGGCGGAACCGGTGACGCAGGAGGGGTTGTTCACGCATCGGCGCATTTCGGCGGCGTTCAAGGACATTCCCGGCGGGCAGGTGCTTGGGCCGACGATGGATTATGCGCATCGCATCCTTGCGACCGAGGTTCTGGACGGGCAGGTGCACCGCCCCGATCCGGTGGAGCCTGCGGCAAGGCCCTCGCCCGCGCGGCAGCCGTCGGTCGCGGCGTGGCAGGCGGAGAACGGTCTGCTGACCGGGGCTGTCCCTGACAAGACGGTCGGCAACGACATCCCCGACGTGACGCGCGAGCCGCTGCTGTTTCCGGCGAAGCGCGCGCACACCTTGCAAAGCCTGGCACGGGCGGAAACGGGGGGCGTGCTGGCGCTGGGCTATGCCGCGCAGCGCGGCTATGGGCAGGCGCATCCCACGGTGAATGAGCTGCGTCTGGCCGAGGCCGAGATCGTCGTCACCCATCCGCGCGGAACGCAGTTCAGCGCCGGGCGGGTCAAGGTCAGCCAGGCCGAGGTGGTCGACAAGAAGGGTGACGGTCTGCGGCTGGGTTTTGCCGCGACATTGGGCTGGAACGAGGTCAAGGTGATCGCGGCGGCGACGCTGGACCTCAATGCCGAGGGTGCGCCGAAGGGGGCGCCGACCGAAGAGGAGTTCTTCCTCTATCACACCGAAGGCGTCGAAAGTTCAGGCTTCTGCATCCACTTCAAGCTGCCGCATTACGTGACCTTCCAGTCGAGCCTCGATGCGATGCGCGATGCCAAGGCCCAAAAGGCCGCCAAGGAAAAAAGCCCGGAGCCTGCGGAATGACCCTTCAGACCCTCACCAAACCTTGGGAGCCGATGTCCTATGGCTTTCTGGACGGATCGGCCAAGCGCGAGATCCGGCGCAAGATGATCAAGGCAATCGCGGTGCCGGGCTGTCAGATGCCCTATGCCAGTCGCGAGGTGCCGATGGCGCGGGGGTGGGGCACGGGTGGTCTGCAGGTGTCGCTGACGCTGGTGAACCCGGCGATGCGGGTCAAGGTGATCGACCAGGGTGCCGACGACAGCGTCAATGCCGCGTCCATCCGGCGGTTCATCGCGCGGGTGGCGGGCACGCCGACGACGATGGATACGCTGGAGGCCGATCTGATCCAGTCGCGCCACCGCATCCCGGAAGAAGTGCTGCGCGAAGATCAGGTGCTGGTCCTGCAGGTGCCGAATCCGGAACCGCTGCGCCCGGTGCAACCGAATATGTCGATTGCCCGACAGATGCACGCGGATGCGGATTACGGGCGGATGTGGCTGCAGCTTTACGAACAGATCGTCCGGTCCGGGCGCGTGATGCAGGGGGCGAGTTATCCCAGCCTCGTGCATGGGCGGCACGTCATGACCCCATCACCGATCCCGCGCTGGGACGTGCCCAAGCTACATATGGCAAAACACCTGACCATTCTGTCGGCGGGACGGGAAAAGCGCATCTTCGCGGTGCCGCCCTTTACAAGGGTCGAACCGCTGGTGTTCTCGGACGTGCCCTACAAGGTCGAGGATCATGCAGGTTTGACCTGTCATCGCTCGGGAACGCGCGGGTTTTTCATGAACGAGATCCCGCAGGATGACGGCAGTTCGGTCTTCGAAGTGTCGGACAGTGAATGGGGCGTCAAGGCGATCCGCCGCCGCGACGGAGAAGAGGTCGCCCTAGGCGAGACCTGGTACAAGAACGGGAAAATGCCGTCATGACGCTTACACTCGACGCACCGCGTATCGTCACGACGCATCCGCTCTTGCAGGTGCATCACGTGTCAAAATCCTATGGATCGGTCACGGCACTGCGCGATGTGTCCGCCATCGCCTATCCCGGCGAGGTTCTGGGCATCGTAGGGGAAAGCGGTTCGGGCAAATCCACGCTTCTGCGCATGATGAACCTCGGGGAAACGCCGGACACGGGCAGCTACACGCTCGACCTTCCGGATGTGGAGGGCAACCTTTTCGACCTCGACCGGTTTGCGCGGCGGATGCTGTGCGCGACGCGGATCGGGATCGTCTACCAGAACCCGCATCTGGGGCTGCTGATGAAACACTCCTCTTCGGGCAACGTGGCCGAACGGCTCTTGGTGGCGGGCGAACGCAGTTTTGCGACACTGCGCGCCAAAGCCACCGCCGCGCTTGAGGCGTCGGAGTTTCCTCTCGACCGGCTGGATGCGCCACCCATCGAATTGTCGGGCGGGATGCAACAGCGGGTGCAACTGGCCAAGGCCATCGCGCTGGAACCTGCGCTTCTTTTGCTGGATGAACCGACCACCGGGCTGGATGTCAGCGTACAGGCGCTGGTGCTCGATACGCTGAAGCGGCTGCAACAGGAACGGCGGATCACCATGGTGATCGTCAGTCACGATCTGGGTGTGATCCGCACTCTGGCAGATCGTGTGATGGTCATGCGCGGAGGCGCGGTCGTCGAGGCGGGGCTGGTCGACCAGATTTTCCAGGACCCGCAACACGCCTACACACAACAATTGGTGCATGCAAAGCTATGACCCCGGTTCTGGACATCGAAGGCCTGAGCAAAGGCTTCACCCTGCATCATCTGGGCAACCGGATCGAGGCGTTCGACGACATCTCGTTCACCGTCGGGGCAGGGGAATTCGTGCTGCTGAAGGGTGCGAACGGGGCGGGCAAATCGACCCTTTTGCGGACGCTCTACAGGTCCTATCTGCCGCGCGCGGGGGTGATCCGGTTCCATTCCGATCATGGCCCCATCGACCTTGCCCGCGCGGCGGATATTGACGTGGCGCATCTGCGGCGGACCGAGATCGGGTTCGTTACCCAGTTCCTGCAGGCGCGGCCCCGCGTCAGTGCCGAGGCCATCGTGGCCGAACCGCTGCGGTTGCATGGTGTGGCGGTGGAAGAGGCGCTGGCGCAGGCGCGGGAGGCTTTGAAAACCTTCGGGGTGAAGCCGGACTTGTGGAAGGCTTATCCCACAACCTTTTCCGGCGGGGAGCAGCAGAAGGTGAACCTCGCACGGGCGTTGATCCTGCCGCAGAAGCTATTGCTTCTGGACGAACCCACAGCATCGCTCGACGCGCATGCGCGCGCGGCGCTGGTGGCCCGTCTGGCCGAACTGAAGGCGGCCGGCACCGCGATGATCGGGGTGTTTCACCATCCCGGCGACGTCGAACAGTTGATCGACCGCGTGGTCGATCTCACCCCCGATTTCATCAAGAGCGAGGACCGGACCGATGTGGATCTCTGATGTGACGCTGGTGCTTCCCGACCGCGCGGTCAGCCGCGCGTCGTTGCGGATTGCGGACGGCAAGATCGCCGAGCTTGTCGAGCGTCCTGTGCCCGGCGGTATCACCGGCCCGGACCTGACGGTCTATCCGGGTTTCATCGATATGCATGGCGACATGATCGAGCTGGAACTCGAGCCGCGCGCGCGGGTGGATTTCCCGATGGAGGTGGCGCTGGCCTCGCTGGATGCGCGGCTTGCGGCGGCGGGTGTGACAACGGCCTATGCCGCGGTATCTTTCTCGCGCGGGGCGCGTGACGGGGAACGTAGGTCCTATGCGCATACCAGCCAGGTCATCCGTCAGCTTCACGCGATGCGCGAGACCTGCCGGGTCGATCATCGCATCCACGCGCGGTTCGACATCACCTTCGACAATGCGGTCGGTGTGCTGGAGCAACTGCTGGACGATGAGCAGGTCGATCTGGTGTCGCTGATGGATCACACGCCGGGGCAGGGGCAGTACCGCAATCTCGAAGTGCATGTGAAGAACAAGGCGGCGCATCACGGGATTTCGGAAACCGAAGCCCGTCAGATGGTGGCAAATACCATTGCGCTGCGGTCGCGTCCTCAGGAAATCCTGATGGGCAATATCCGCGCGGTGTCGAAAATGTGCGCAGATCACGGAGTGAGCCTTGCCAGCCACGACGATGATACCGTGTCCAAGGCGCATCTGATGGCCGACATGGGGGCGAGGATCGCCGAGTTTCCAGTGACGATGGAGGCCGCCAAGGCCGCGGTGGACAAGGGCATGATGACGGCGATGGGTGCGCCGAATGCGATGCGGGGGCAAAGCTATTCGGGCAACCTGTCCGCGCGGGTTCTGCATGCAGCGGGGCTGTTGCACATCCTTGCGTCCGATTACCATCCCGGTGCCATGCTGGCTGCCGTCCACGCTCTTGCCCCAAGCGATCCCGACGGATTGGCCGGGGCGGTGCGGCTGGTGTCGGTCAATCCTGCGCGGGCGCTGGGGCTGTCGGATCGGGGGACGCTGGCCATCGGCAAACGTGCGGATCTGTTCGTGACCGATGCGCGTGGCCGGGTCGCACTGACGCTGTGCGGCGGGCAAGTCGTGTATCACAACGGGACGCTCGACCTCGCGGCGTCCAAATCTCGGGCATTTGCCGAGGCAGTGGGGTGAGAAGTTCAACGAAACTTCATTCGACGGTGCACTGACTGTTACGTTCGAGACCTAGGATCAGGCCAAGGAAATTCATTCGGATGAATCGCCATGGCCGGAACCCTCTCGCTCTCGAACGTATCCCGGATTTTCGGAGACACCCGCGCGGTTGACCGCGTTTCGCTCGACATCGCGCCGGGCCAGTTCGTCGGGGTGATCGGTCGCTCGGGGGCGGGCAAGTCGACCATGCTGCGGCTGGTGAACCGGTTGATCGACCCAAGCGAAGGGTCGATCTCGTTCGATGGCACGGAGATCACGGCCCTCAAGGGCAAGGCGCTGCGGGCATGGCGGCGCGACTGCGCGATGATCTTCCAGCAGTTCAACCTTGTCGACCGTCTGGACGTGCTGACCAATGTCCTGATCGGGCGTCTGGCCGAGCATGGCTTCTTCAGTTCCATGTCGATGCGGTTCACGGATGAAGAGCGCACGATGGCGCTGCAGGCGCTGGACAGGTTGGATCTTGTCCCACAGGCGCTGCAGCGCGCGGGTACGCTTTCAGGTGGCCAGCAGCAACGTGTCGCCATTGCCAAAGCCTTGGTGCAACGGCCGAAAATCATGCTGGCGGATGAACCCATCGCGTCGCTTGATCCTGCCAATGCCACGCTTGTGATGGACGGTCTCAAGCAGATCAACACCGAAGACGGGCTGACCGTGCTGGTCAACCTGCACACGCTGGACACCGCACGCGCCTATTGCGACCGCATCATCGCGATGCGCGCGGGGCGCGTCTTTTTCGACGGCACGGCGGCTCAACTGACCGACGATGTCAGGCGCGACATCTACGGCACGGACGGTCTGCGCGATTTCAACGAGGCCGTGACCTCGACCCAGCGCCTTGCCGTGCCGGCCTGACCCAACTGCCACCTGCAACCCAAGGGGAGATGACCCATGAAACTGTTGACCACCACCGCACTGATCGCCGTTCTGGCCACCGCTGCCGCAGCCGACGGCTGGAAAGACGACTACCAGGTTCTGAAGTTCGGCATCCTGTCCGGCGAGAACGAAAAGGACCGCCTGATGCGTAACGAACCGCTGCGCGTCTATCTCGAAGACACGCTGGGTGTTCAGGTCGAGATCTTCACCGCAGGCAATTATGACGGCGTGATTCAGGCGCTGGCCGCCGACCAGATCGAGATCGCGCGCCTTGGGTCATCCGCCTATGCGGCGGCCTACACGGCGACCAATGGCGGTGTTGTGCCGACGCTGACCGGCAAGGCCCTGAACGGGGACACGGGTTACTACTCCATCGTCGTGACCCGCTGCGACAGCGGCATCAAGAGCCTTGAAGACGCCAAGGGCAAGGTTCACGCCTTTGCCGATCCGGACAGCACCTCGGGTTATGCGGTGCCGTACTTCAACATGGTGACGCGCGAAGGCTTCAAGCCGGAAGAGTTCTTCAGCACGGTGACGTTCTCGGGCAGCCACGAAGCTGGCGTGACAGGTGTTGTCAACGGCACCTTCGACACGGCGGCCACCTATCAGGACAACGACACTGATGGCGTCTATCAGCGCATGGAAGACAAGGGCATGATCGAACCCGGTCAGGTCTGCAAGATCTGGCAGAGCCCAGAAATCACGTCCGGCCCGTGGACCTTCCGCAAGAACCTGCCCGAGGCGCTGATCGAAGACGTGACAGCCGCCATCGAAAGCTTCCCGACGGCTGATCCCGAAGGCTACAAGCTCTATTCGTCCTGGACCGCGGACAACCCCAACCCGGATGACGGCTTCGTACGTGTTGATCACGAGCGGTACCAGTGGATCGTCGACATGCGCGCGTGGATCAAGGAACAGCGTCGTTCGGGCTCCTGAGCCTGTGATGTGACGGGGTCTCTGCATGCCCCGATCCCCATGGCGTATGTCCCTGCGCCATGGGGCTTTGTCGCCTGACGTCCCGCGCCGCCCGGAGCCGAACATGACAGCCACAGCCGATTTCAACGCTATCCCCGCGTCCGACCGCGCCTCTGCCCTGTCGGCCTTCGAGGCGGAGTTCGCAGCGCAGCGCCGATATGCGCGCCGTGCCTGGGCCATCGGCACGGGTCTCTTCCTAATCGTTTTCGTTCTGACGGCGTGGATCGGCGATTTCTTCAAGGTCACGCAGGTGACCATGCCGGACGGATCGCGCGACTGGCGCTGGATCATCCCGGCGGGCATTCCGCGTCTTGGCGAATATATCGAAAAGACCATCCCGACTCTGCGTTGGGACACCCTTGGCACGGATTTCGCCAACTGGTTCTGGCGCTGGAAGATCTGGATGGAGCTGTTGTTCGAAACCGTCCTAATCGCCTTCATGGCGACGGTGTTCGGAGTGATCGGCGGGTTTCTTCTGTCCTTCCCGGCCTCGCGGAACCTTGCGCCCAACACATGGGTCCTTTGGATCACCCGCCGCTATCTCGAGATCGCGCGGACCGTGCCGGAGCTGGTCTGGGCGCTGATCTTCGTCTTCTGTTTCTCCGTCGGGCCGATGGCCGGGGTTCTGGCCATCGGGCTGCATGCGGCGGGCGCGCTGGGCAAGCTGTATTCCGAGGTCAACGAGAACATCGACATGCGCCCGCTCGAAGGTGTGAAAGCCGCCGGTGGCACATGGTTCGACCAGATCCGCTACGGGGCGGTGCCGCAGGTGATGCCCAACATCATCAGCTACACGCTGCTGCGCTTCGAGATCAACGTGCGCGCCTCGTCGATCATCGGTTATGTCGGCGCGGGTGGTCTGGGGCAGGAATTCCGCACCGCCATGAGTTTTCAGGAATACACCGACCTTTCGGCGCTCTTCGTCATCATCTTCGTGACCGTGATGATCATCGATTACGGGTCGGAAAAGCTGCGCCACCGGATCATTCACCTTGAGGAGACCCGGCCATGACCGTCACCCCGGAACAGATCGCTGAGGCCCGCGCAAACGTGCCGCTGGCCTTTCAGGCACCGTTGCCGGTGCGCCTGCGCCGCTATGCGCTCTGGGCGTTTTTCGTGGGGCTGTTCTGCTGGTGCCTTTACGATTTCAACTTCTCGCCCGCCCGCATCTGGGAAGGGCTGGGGCGCTTCGGCACCGTCGCGAGCTTCATGTTCCCGCCCTACATATGGACAAGCTGGGCAGAGTTTTCGGAAATCCTGAACGGTCTGGGTGAGACCCTCGCGATTGCGTTTCTGGGCACGGTGCTGGGCGCGGTCTTTGCCTTTCCGCTGTCCTTCCTCGGGGCCAAGAACATCAACCGCCTGAACTGGCTGCGCTTGTCGACGCGGCGTGGCTATGACGTGATCCGCGCCTTCGAGACGCTGATCCTTGCGCTGATCTTCATACGCGCCTTCGGGCTGGGGCCGCTTGCGGGCATCCTTGCCATCGCGGTGAGCGAGATCGGCACCTTTGCCAAGCTGTTCTCCGAAGCCATCGAGAACACGTCGAACAAACCCGTTGAAGGGGTGAAAGCCTCGGGTGGGTCGCGGTTGCAGCAAATCCGGTTCGGCATCGCCCCCCAGGTCAACCCGGTGATCCTGTCGATCCTGCTCTACAACTTCGAGTCCAACGTGCGGTCGGGCACGATCCTTGGCATCGTCGGGGCTGGCGGGATCGGGTTTCTGCTGTCCGACCGCATCGCGGCCTATCGATGGGGCGAGGCGTGGTCGATCATCTTCCTGATCATCGCCATGGTCTACGTGATCGACTGGCTGTCCGGCCTGATCCGGCAACGGCTGATCGGAAAGACGGACTTGGCGAAGTGAGAAAGGCCCGGATCGACTCTGGTCCGTGGCGACAGTCAGGCGCGACCGCTCTGGTGGGACCGCATCTTCCGTACCGCGGAACTTGATGAGCCGGGCGGCAAGGCCGACCCGCTTGGTCAGGGACTTCCCAAAAGTTTGAACACCATGACGGAGACACCAAGATGAGTGGCGCTGGATCGAAGAAACACCTCACTGAAGCCCCGAACATCCATCCCGAAGCCAGCGTCGTGGACTGCGCACTGGGGGCTTGGACCGAGGTGGGCAAAGGCACGTCGATGCGGGCGTCGACCATGGGCGACTGGTCCTATATCACTCAGGATTGCCATGTCGTCTGGACCAGCATCGGCAAGATGTGCTCGATCGCGAATTCCACGCGCATCAATCCCGGCAATCATCCGACCTGGCGCGCAGTCCAGCATCACAGCGTCTACCGGGCCGAGGCCTATGGGCTGGGCGAGGACGACCACGACTTCTTTGACTGGCGCAAATCGGATTGGGTGACGATCGGTCATGACGTGTGGATCGGCCACGGTGTGACCGTGACGGCAGGTGTGACCATCGGGACTGGTGCCGTCATCGGTGCGGGGGCAGTGGTGACAAAGGATGTGGCACCCTATACCGTTGTCGGCGGCGTCCCCGCTCGGGTGATCAAACGCCGCTTTACCGAAGCCCAGGCCGACGCACTTCAGGACATTGCCGTCTGGGATTGGTCACGAGACAGATACCGTGCGGCCTTGCCGGACATTCGGGCGCTGGAGATTGATGCCTTCATTGAAAAATACCGCCGCTGAGCCGCCTCCCGAACAACCTTCGCGCCCGGTATTCGACACGGGTTTCTACATTCTTGCAGTCTCGGCCCTCGCCGCAGGCGCATTGGTTGTGTTGTTCAAGGGTTGGGACCGCGCACTCGCTATCGCCCGGGACGAGATGCTGTTCATGGCGGTACTTGCCCCCAAGATCGCGGCGGGCATGTTCATCGCGGCCACGCTGCCGCTCTTGATGCCGCGGGACAAGGTGGCGATCTGGATCGGACGGGAAAGCGGCATGCGTGGGTTGCTGCTGGCGGCCTTTGCCGGCGCGGCCATCCCCGGCGGCCCGGCCATGACCTTTCCGCTTGCGGCAAGTTTCGGTCTGGTCGGCGCAGACATCGGGGCCATCATGGCTTTTGTGACAAGCTGGGCGCTGCTCAGTCTGAACCGGACACTGATCTGGGAGTTTTCGTTCCTGCCGGTAGACCTTGTCTGGTGGCGCGTGCTTTTGTGCCTGCCGTTCCCGATCCTCATCGGCCTCGCCGCGCGCGCGGTCTTCGGAGGACGGGACGCGTGAACATCCTGATCGGTACGGTTCTGCTGGGCGCGGTTGCGCTGTGGCTCTACGCGAGATTGCCCAATGCCGAATGGCGCGCCGCCGGGATGGCGAATGCGTGGCGCATGGCGCAGTTCACCGCGCCTCGGATCGTTGTGGCTCTTCTGGGGGCCGGGTTCTTTGCCGAGCTGCTGCCCCCCGAGCAGGTGCGCGCACTTTTCGGAGAGGGGGCGGGTTTGTCCGGGGTGCTGCTGGCAATTGCCTTGGGTCCCATCACGCCGGGTGGCGCTTTTGTGGCTTTTGCGGTGGGGGCGGCGGCACTCAAGGCGGGGGCCACATCGAGCCTAGTCGTCACCTATGTCACCGCGTGGTCGCTATTTTCCGCCTCGCGGTTCCTGGCGTACGAGCTGCCGCTGATGGGTCGGCAATTGGCGCTGCGTCGGTTGCTGTTGTGCCTCCCGGTGCCGTTTCTGATTGCCGGAGCTGCGCATGTCGTTTGAAACCGGCCTACTGATGCGTCCGATCGAAACACCGCGGCTGATCCTTGTGGCGCCCCAGGCACATCATCTGGAGGCATATGTCGCCTATTGTGCCAGTGCGCGGGCGCGGTTTGTCGGTGGGCCGTTCGATGCGGCCAAGGCTTTTGACAAACTCTGTTCCATGGCGGGCCACTGGACGCTGCGCGGCTTCGGCAGATATGTCATCACCCTCAAGGAAAGCGGGCAGGCCATCGGGCATGTCGGGGCGTTGCAGATCGACGATGCAGAACTGCCGGAGATGACGTGGACGTTGTGGCCGGATGACGCCGAAGGACGTGGCTACGCATTCGAAGCAGCCACGGCCTATCTGGCTCAAGCAAAACGGGCGGTTGGGGTCGATGAGATGTTGATCCGAATCGCGGCGGGAAATGCACGGTCAAGCAAACTTGCGGAACGATTGGGTGCGTCGGTCGACACAACGATCAAGGCGGCGGCTTGGATGGGGGATGGATTGACCTACCGCATCACTCTCCCCCAAGTATCAGACCCCGACGGTGCTGACTGAGCAAGATCGTGTCAGCCTTTTGCGCTGACGATCCAGTTGCGGATTTTTTCCTTGGGGGCGCCGGAAAATTCGGCGGATTTCGTGTCGTCGAAAATGTGTTTTCGCGGATCGAACACCCGAGGCGATCTGGCCGATTTTTCCTGAATCCAAACAGCGATGACCTGCTGCGTTTCGTCAAGCTCTGCAATGTAACACGTCATACACGCCGCCGTATCTGGTCTTGAACACTTCAGGACCGTACGGCGGCGGATTTCGATTCGGCAAGGTCGACCATCAGGTCGACCCTGTCATACGACAAGGCCCAGCTCGGATAGGTATCTGTAACCAATTGGAATATGGTCTTTATTCCGCAGCTCGAGGACAAGATGTGGGGCACTTTGACACTCTGCAAGCGCACGGAAAACGGCGATCCATTCGATCTCGCCTTCTCCCGGTGCCCAATGCCGGTCAGCATGACCGTCGACATCCTGCAGATGCACATGGGCCAGTTGGTCGCCCGCGTCTCGGACGAAATCCTCGACCGGTGGGGCGCCGGACATGCGGCGGGCAAGCTGCGCGTGGCCGGTGTCGATGGACAGTGCAATGGCCTTGGAGCCAAAACTGTCCAACATGGCGCGGCGTGTTTCGGGGCGCACATCTTGGATGTTCTCGATCACGAGGGTCTGACCGGCCGCTTCGGCCGCCTTTACAACCGGGCGCAGGGTGGCATGGATCCGGTCCAGCTTGGCTTCTGCATAGCCTTTCCAACTGAAGACATTGTTCTGGAACCACAGCGTATAGGGGGAATGCAGCACCATCTGGCGTGCCCCGATCCGGTCCGCAGCTTCAAGCGCCTTGAGAAGGCGGGCCGTTATCAGCGGTTGCAGTTCCGGGTCCTTGTTGTCGATGTCCAGCCCTTCGAACGGGCCGTGGATGCCGACGCGGCCTGTATGCCCGTCCAGAGCCGCCTTTACGGCTGCGATGCGGTCCTCGTATTCGGTCGTGAGGGCGGTATGGGACATGAAATCCTGAATTTCGATGTCGCGGTCTGCGTCGAACAGCCAATCGCGGTGATCCGCGATCTCGGCGGCTTTGAGGCAGGCTCCGATCTTGAGCGGGGTCATGCGGGCGTCTCCTTGAAGCATGGTCTGCAGTCAGGTCGTCATGGCACGGCACTGCAACCGCGCCATGACAGAGGGTTTATCCTGCGGGGTGGCCACGATAGGCTGGGCGTCCCGCCACCCATGTGCCGCGAATGGCCGGCGGATGACCGTCGGGCCAATCCACCAGCACGAGATCGGCGCGGTTGCCGACGGCGATCTGACCGCGATCCGTCAGGTTCATGGCCCGTGCTGGCCCGGACGACACCAGCGACCAAAGGCGCAGACGGTCGGCGCGGCGGTCAGCGTCCAGACGGGACACGGCCGCGAGCATCGCGGGGTAGAAGTAATCCGAGGCCAGCGCATCGCAGAGCCCCGCCTCGACCATGTCGCCCGCGGCCAGAGAGCCGATATGGCTGCCCCCGCGCGCGGCATTCGGCGCGCCGAAGATGATCGTGTCGCCATGGGCGCGCGCAGCCTCGGCAGCTTCCAGCACCATCGGGAATTCGGCCACGCAGGCACCCCGGTCGCGGAACCAGGCGCGGGTTTCGGCGCGGGTGTCGTCATGGCTGAGCATCGGCGCGCCTTTTGCGCGGGCCATCGCCGCGACGGTTTCGATGGCATTCGGCACGTCACTGCGCCGGTCCCAGACCTCCCCCAGCAGGGCGATGTAATCGTCCTCGCTGATGCCCGAGCGATGGGCCTTGGACGCCGTGCGTTTGCGCATGCGGTCATCATCGAGTTCGGCCACCGTGAAATCCGGGCTGAATTCGAACGCGCGATCCTGGATCGGCACGTCATAGGCCCGCATGGTCATCGAGGTGTGATCGTTGAAGGCGACCGACGGCAGCAGCGGTGCGTCCAGCGCCCATTCGATTGTTTCGAGCGCCTCGAACGCGAAGGTTTCCCAGCGCAGTTGCACGCGGTTCTCGACCAACAGCCGTGGGGCGAGATCGCGGATCGCCTGCATGACCTCACGGCCTCGTGCCACATCCCGCAAGCCCGGTTCCCAGCCCAGCGTAATGGCGTGATAGGCCGTGGCGATCCCGTTTGTGGCGAGCTGGCGGTCGGTGTCGAGGACGGCGGCTTCGGTTGGGAAGAACACGCCGGGTCGGGGCATCAACTGCCGTTCGAACGCATCTCCATGCGCGTCGATCAGGGCAGGGGCCAGAATGAGACCGTGCGCGTCGATCACCTCGCCCTGCACCGGGCCACCGATCTCGGCGATGCAGCCATCTGCGATGGTGACGGTGGTGTCGTGGATGCCATCCGGCAGGTAGACGCGTGCGCCTGCAAAGGTCTGTATCACCAGATCTTCCTTCCCAAATCTCTTCGTCAGGACCTTAGAGCTGCATAGGCGTACCGTCGCGCACAAGAGACGCGCCTTGTTCCCGTCCACCTTTCAGGAATCATGAGGGTCCCGTGTGTTCATTCGTCCGGATGAATCGCCGAAAGCTGTGGCAGTCTCTCAACGCTTTGATGACGTGTTTGTAACATCGTGCAAGTTGTGTCGCGCCGACGAGGCGTCCCATATCCATCCGGCTTGGGTCGGCGCGGCGGACGGGCTCGTGTCCATCGAAAAGGCTCATCTGGTTTGCCCTTCAACCTGGACGCTGTCGGAGGTCGCCACGACATGCGGGTGTGCAGGCCTATTCGAACTGTCATTTTGCGATTTCCCGTTCGATGTCGTCCTGCATGCGGATCACGGCGGCTTCCAGATCCGAGATGAAGGCGCGGGCGGCCAGAGACTGCGTTGCGTAGCCGGGTGTGAGGATCGACACCCGGTTGGAAATGCGCGGGCGGAACCTTCGGATAGCAAGCTGTTGGCCCTCGGGCGCAACCATCAGATGCCCATAGGCGGTGATCATGTCGCAGACCATCACGCACAATCCCTCGGCCACGAACTGCAACCCCGGCAGGAAAGTCCGCAGCTCCAGACGTTTGTTGAACCTGCATCCCGCCTCGTGAAACGCCGCTTCCGTCTGCACGGCGGTGCTGTGTTCATTGAACAGAACCGCCATCGGTCGACCGTCAAGGTCCTGCGGCGTGATCACGGCGCTGCGGGCCAGCGGATCGTCCGGAGGAAGCACGCAGACACATTCAAGGTCATGGTCGGTCTGATGGATCGACGCGCGCGGGCGCGGTGTTTCCGCAAAACCCACGTCGAATTGCTGCGCCGCGATCAGGTCTTCGATCACGTCCGAAGAGCGCATGATCAACGCAACGTCGAGATCGTCCTTCCCGCGCAGAAACCGGGTCAGCAGCCGGGGCAGAAACACGCTTGATGCGGCAGGATGGCAGGCAACCTTGAGCTTGCCCGATTGCAGGCCGCTCATCCGTTCAAGCGTTCGCTCGGTTCTTTCGACCCGTCCGAGGATGTCTTCGCATTCTTCCAGGAAGAAATGGGCTTCCGGCGTTGGGGTCAGCTTGCCCTGCGTGCGGACAAAAAGCGCGAACCCCAACTGGTCCTCCAGCGTCTGCACCATGGTCGACACTGCAGGTTGGGTCCGACCGACCGCACGCGCAGCCTGGCTGATGGAGCCCGACCGCATCACTTCGCGAAAGGTCGACAATTGGCGCAGAGACAGGTGCATGGGTAGGTATAAATTCAGTTGATGATGTCAGAGATATTATCAAATTGATTTTATACCCTCTGTCCAGTCAGAACTGCCCAAACCCACGCATCATCGTGTGGGGTGGGGGACAGATGGACAGTTTTGCGAAATATCTGCTGACAGCTCTGATCTGCATTGTTGCACTGGGCCAATTCGTTCAGGTCATCACGCGTTACGTGCTGCAGGTTCCTGTGATGGGTCTTGAAGAGACCATGCTCTACCCGACGCTGTGGCTCTATATTCTCGGCTCGGTCAACGCCTCGCGAGAAAACACCCATATCCGGGCCAACGTGCTTGAGATCTTCATCAAGACCGACCGTGGTCACACCGTGCTGGCCATTATCGGCGAGATCATCAGCCTGATCGTCGGGCTGTGGTTGCTAAGCTGGGCGTGGGATTACACCCGGTATGCCTGGCGGGTCTGGCGGGAAAGCCCGACGCTCTACATCCCGACCTTCTATTCCGACATCGCGCTTCTGACGGGGTTGGGCCTGATGATGGTCTACACCGCGTGGCACCTGTGGCGGCACATCCGCAGCCTGCGTACGGGAGACGTGGCATGATCGAGATCGCACTTCTGGCCATTGCCGTTCTGGTGATCACGCTGACCCTCGGGGTGCCGTTGCCCTACTGTTTCGGTGCGGCGCTGATGGTGATGTATTTCATCGGCGATGTGACCATGAAAGGCATGATGCTCTGGGGATTCCAGCAGTTGGGAAACCCCGTGCTTCTGGCGATCCCGCTCTTCGTCCTTGCCGGAACGATCATGTCCGAGAGCGGCATTGCCGCCTCGCTTTTGCGCTTCGTCAACGCGTTCATTGGCCATGTGCGGGGTGGTCTGGGTGTGGTCGCGGCCGTGTCCTGTGCGGTGATCGGGGCGATTTCCGGCTCGGGCCTGACCGGCATTGCAGCCATCGGGCCGCTGCTGATCCCCGAGATGGAAAAGCGTGGCTATCCCCGGGAATACGCCACCGCTCTGATTGCCAACTCGTCGATCCTTGGCCTGCTGATCCCGCCTTCGGTGACAATGATCGTCTACGGATGGGTCACCGACACGTCGATCCTCGCGTGCTTTCTGGCGACGTTGGGGCCGGGTCTTTTGATCATGGTGTCGTTTTCCGTGATCAACCTGATCATGGCGCGCAAGTTTCCCCTGATCCTTGATGACAAGCCCAGTTTTTCGGAACTCAGCGGCGAAGTGGCCCGCCGCGGCTTTCACGCTTTCCCGGCGCTTCTGATGCCGGTGATCATTCTTGGCGGCATCTATGGCGGTGTGATGACCCCGACCGAAGCGGCGGCTGTCGCGGTGATCTACGCGATCCCGGTGGGATTTCTCATCTACAAGGGCCTGAGATGGGAGAACTTCCTCTCCGCAGGCAAGGAAGCCGCAACCGCCGTCGGCGCGATCATGATGATGATCCTGTTCTCCATGATCCTGAGCCAGATGTTCGTCTATGAAAGCATCCCTCAGCAATTGGTCGAAGGCATCTTCTCGATCACCGAAAACAAGGTGCTGCTGCTGATCATGATCAACATCCTGCTGTTTCTGGTGGGCATGGTGGTCAATGACGTGACCGCGATCATCCTGATTGCGCCGCTGCTTTTGCCGCTGATGACCGCGATCGGTGTCAGCCCGGTGCAATTCGCAGCGATCATGGGGGTCAATACCGCGATGGGCGGGGTGACGCCGCCTTATGCGTCGATCCTCTATCTGGGGGCGCGCATCGGCAAGGTGAAGGTGACCAAGGTCATTCCGCCCGCCATGAAACTCATCCTGTTCGGCTATGTGCCGGTGGTGTTTCTCACCTCGCTCTGGCCTGACCTGTCACTCTTTCTGCCGCGCGTCTTCGGCTATGACGTCGCGCCCTGATTTTCCTGAAATGTGCAATCCAACCTGGAGGACCTCACCATGAAACATGCACTGCTGACCACCGCTGCTGCCGCCCTGATGGCATTGGGATCATACGCCGAGGCGCAAGACCTCAAGATGAGCCATGTGCGCCCGCAGGACGCCACCATCGACGTCGAACTGCGCGCCTTTTCCGCCGCCGTGGCCGAAGCCACAGGCGGCACCGTGAATGTCGAGATCTTCCCGGCATCTGCCTTGGGGGATTACACCACCGTGCAGGAGCGCGTCAGCGTGGGTGCGATCGACATGGCGACCCAGCCTGCTGCCACCGCAGCCGACCGCCGGATGCAGATCAGCTCGTTCCCGTATCTGGCCGGAAACTGGGAACAGGCCCGCGCCGTGTACGGCCCCGGCGGCGTTGTGCGCGAGGTGATGGCCGGGCTTTACGCCGAGCAGGACATCACCATGCTGGCCGCCTATCCCGTGTATTTCGGCGGCATCGCGCTCAACGTCGAAAACCCGAATGCCGGGTCTGTCGCAGCCAATGGCATCAAGGTGCGCGTGCCGGGCATCAAGAGCTTCCAGCTTACCGGTGAAGCGCTGGGCTATATCCCGTCGCCGATCCCGTTCTCCGAAGCCTTCACAGCCGTTCAGACGGGTGTGGTCGACGGTGTGATCGGGTCGGGGGCCGAAGGCTATTATGCGTCGTTCCGCGATGTCACGAAGACCTACATTCCGGCCAATACCCATTTCGAAGTCTGGTACATGATCATTTCGAACGAAAGCCTTGCGGGCCTGTCCGAAGAAGATCAGGCCGCCCTGCAAGAGCAGGCAGCGGCATTCGAGGCAACCCGCTGGGAGGTCGCCGAGACCGATCAAGCGCGCAATGAACAGCGCCTTGTCGATGAACTCGGTGCCACCGTGGCCACCCTGAGTGCCGACGAACTGGCGGCGATGGCTGCCAAGGTGCGGGCCGAAGTCTGGCCGGCGGTTCTCGAGGACGTGGGTGTCGACTGGGGTCAGGCCATTCTTGACAAGGTTGCCGCTGCGGGCAACTGAACAAGGACCGGGCGGGACTGAAACGGGTCCCGCCCGACCTCAACAGCGTGCAGGACGGATATATGGAAACCGACTATGCCATCATCGGAGGCGGGGTTGTTGGCCTTTCGGTCGCGTGGGGATTGCTCCGGCGCGGTCGCAGGGTCACCGTCCTTGATGGAGATGACGGGTCCTTCCGGGCCAGCCGGGGCAATTTCGGTCTGGTCTGGGTTCAGTCCAAGGGCATGACCCAACCGCGCTATGCCAAATGGTCCCAGCACTCGGCGTCCATCTGGGCCGATTTCGCACGTGAACTTGCCGACACGACCGGAGAGACCGTGCCTCTGGAACAGAAGGGCGGCTACGATCTGCACTTTTCCGAAGAGACCCTGCAGGATACGGTCGAAAAATACGAAGGACTCAAGGCGAAACTTGATGGTGATTACCCGTTCGAGGTGCTTGGCCATAACGCGCTGCGTAAGGAAGAGCCGCATATCGGGCCAAAGGTGGTCGGTGCGATCCTGCATCACCAGGATGGTCACGCGAATCCCCTGAAACTCCTGCAGGCGCTGGCGGCGGATGTGCGTCGCATGGGCGGGCACCTTCTGACAGGAAAAACGGTCACGGACGTGTCCAAACCGGATGGGTTTGTTCTGACCTGCGCAGACGGTACCCGTGTCGACGCGGCCAAGGTGATCCTGTCCGCCGGTCTCGGGGCGGCGCAACTTGGGCCGAAAATGGGGTTCAAGGCGCCGATCCGCCCACAACGTGGGCAGGTTCTGATCACCGAAAAGCTGCCCAAGCTGATCAACCGCCCGTCCCTCATTGCCCGGCAGGTCGACGAGGGCGGCATCCAGATTGGCGCGACCAACGAAGAGGTGGGCACCGACGACCGCGTCACCCGGTCGGGGGTGTCGGGACTCGCCGCCGATGCAATCGCCGCCTACCCGGCGCTGGCCCGCGCACAGCTTGTCCGCAGTTGGGGCGCGTTGCGCGTCCTGTCGCCCGACGGTTTGCCCATCTATCAGCAAAGCGCCGACATGCCGGGCGCCTATCTCGTGACCTGTCACAGCGGGATCACGCTGGCGGCCGTTCATGCCCGCGTGTTGCCCGACTGGTTGGAGGGCACCGAAGCCGCACCTGATCTGGAGGTCTTCAGTGAAGCCCGTTTCGCCGTTTCTTGAATTGGACGAGACAGCGCGTGTGCCTGTCACCTTCGACGGAACGCCGCTCGATCTGCCTCAAGGGGCCAATCTGGCTGCCGCCCTGCTGGTCGCAGGGGTCGATGTGTTCCGTCACACACCGGTGTCCGGTGCGCCGCGTGCCCCGTTCTGCATGATGGGGGCCTGTTTCGAATGTCTGGTCGAGATCGACGGCGTTGTGCGTCAGGCCTGCATGATCGACGTGACGGCGGGTATGGACATCCGCAAAGCGCATGAGGATTTCCGTGGAGCGGTTTGATCTTGCCATCATCGGCGCGGGTCCGGCCGGAATGGCGGCCGCCCGCGAAGCCGCCGATCTCGGGCTGGCCGTCGTCCTTCTGGACGAACAGGCACGCCCCGGAGGTCAGATTTACCGCGACGTCGAACGCGCAGGCCCGGTGCGCGGCGATATTCTGGGCGAGGACTACACCGCAGGCACGCGTCTGACACAGGCTCTGCTGCATGACCGCATCCGCCACATTGCCGGTGCCGTGCTGTGGGCCATCGAAGACGGGTTTTGCCTGTCCTACACGCAGGATGGACGCGCGGCGCAGGTGTCGGCGGACCGGGTGCTGATCGCAACCGGGGCACTGGAACGACCCATGCCGTTGCCGGGCTGGACGCTGCCCGGAGTGATGACGGCGGGGGCAGGGCAAATCCTTCTCAAGCAATCGGGCGTACTGGCGCGGCGCGCGGTTCTGGTAGGATCGGGCCCGTTGCTCTACCTGATTGCCGCGCAGATGGTGCGGGCCGGCACGCCGCCTCTGGCGCTTGTCGAGACACAGACAGTCGCGGACAGAACAAGGGCTTTGCACCATATCAGCGGTGCGCTGCGCGGCTGGCGGTATCTGGTCAAAGGCCTGAAACTGCTGGCCCAGATCACCCGCGCCCGGGTTCCGCGCCATACCGGTGCCACCGGAATTGCCATCGAAGGCAGCGACCGGGCCGAAGCCGTCACCTTCACCAGCCACGGACGTGCGCACCGCATCGATTGCGATACGGTCTTTCTGCATCACGGTGTGGTGCCCAACACGCAGGCCGCCCGATCTTTGGGTGTAATGCATCGCTGGCGGCGCGATCAGGCCTGTTTCTCGCCGGTCCTCGATCCCTGGGGAGAGACCGATGTTCCCGGCATTTATGTGGCCGGGGACGGTGCCGGGATCGTTGGGGCCAAGGCCGCCGAACATGCAGGCCGCCTTGCGGCGCTGGCTGTCGCGACGTCGGCCGGACATCTGGGCCAAGGCGAACGCGACCGCCGCGCCAAGCGGTTGCGCCTTGCACTGGATCGGGAGCGCGCGGTTCGCCCCTTCCTTGATGCGGCCTATCCGCCCTGTGTCGAAGCCCTCGCACCTGCGGACGGGACCATCATCTGCCGATGCGAAGAGGTGACGGCGGGTACGATCCGCAGTCACGCAAAGCTGGGCTGTCTTGGCCCCAACCAGTCCAAGGCGTTTGGCCGCGCCGGGATGGGCCCGTGTCAGGGGCGCTACTGCGGGCTGACGGTGACGGCGCTTCTTGCCGCCGCAAATGGCCGAACCGAAGACGACACCGGGTATTACCGCATCCGCCCACCACTCAAGCCGGTGACCCTGGGCGAACTGGCCGCGATGGACGACACGTCAGACGGCGCATGAACACAGGCGCGTCGTTTGCCGCTGACATGCGGTCGGTGGCACGCGCGGGCGATACGCGGAACACGTTTGGTGATTGCGCCGCTTTGGTGTAGCCTGCCCGCCGGGGAGGCTGCATGTTCGACGGAGATCACATCAGGGAGATCGACCGCGTTCTGAACGGTGAGGAGACCGGGCGGGATCGGTTGGTGACGGACAGTTGGCGGCGCTGCGTCGAACGCTACGGCATGGATCCTGCGCGCCCCGATCCGGCGCATATCGTCTCCGAAACCCAGTTGCGCGAACACCGCGAACAATCCGAACGGCTGATCGCCATCGCACGGTCCGGTCTTCAGACCCTGTTCAGACAGGTCGCCGGGCAGAATTACGTGCTGCTTCTTGCCGATGCCAAAGGCGTCTGCGTCGACTTCTTCGGCGATCCCCGGTTCGAGGATGAATTGCGGCAGGCCGGGCTGTATCTGGGATCGGACTGGTCCGAGGACCTGGCCGGCACCTGTGGCGTCGGCTCCTGTCTTGTCACCGGAGAGGCGATCACCATCCACCAGAGCGATCATTTCGGGCTGGCCCATACGCCGCTGTCCTGTACATCGGCCCCGATCTTCGACACGAGCGGGCAATTGAGCGCGGTTCTGGATATTTCGCTGCTGCGATCTCCAAGCCCCAAATCCAGCCAGAACCTGGCCCTGTCGCTGGTGACAGCCTCGGCCCGGCGTGTCGAAATGGCCAATCTCATGGCAAGCAGCCGCAGGGACTGGGTTCTGCGCTTCTCGACCTCGCCCGAATTTCTGGACGTCGATCCCGAAGCGGCGGTTGCGCTGGACGGGTCCGGGCGGATCATCGGGATGACCAAAGGGGCGGAATACCTTGCTCCGGACCGCGCCGCGCCGCTGATCGGTCGGCATATCGAGGACCTGCTGGAGGTCTCGGTCGATGATCTGCCCGACCTCATGCGCGGCAGGCCGACGGAGGAACGGGTGCTACGCCTCAAGGACGGGCGCGCCCTGTTCGGTCACGCCATTGCGCCGCAATCCGCACCTGTGCAATCCCGCGATACGGCCCGCGCCCATCTGGGGGCATTGGCTGGGATCGCCGGTCCTGACCCCGCGATGCAGCGATTGGCAGAGCGGTCATACCGCTTGGCCGCAACCTCGGTGCCCGTTGCGATCCTTGGCGAAACCGGCACCGGCAAGGAATACCTTGCGCGGGCGATGCATGTGTCCGGTGCGTCTGGGGGCAGTTTTCACACGCTGCGCTGTGCCGGGCTGCACCCCGACGCGATTGTGGCGCTTGTCGATGCGCCGTCCGGCACTGTGTTCCTGCGCGGTGTCGAAGACCTGAACGCCGAGGCTCAGGCTGCCCTGCTGGGCCTCTTGGACACCCGCGACGATTTTCGCGTGATCGTCACGGCTGGACCCGCGTTTGCCGCGGGCACCACCGCCCTGCGCGGCGATCTTTTCTTTCGGCTGTCCGGAGCGGTGCTGACCCTGCCGCCCCTGCGTCTGCGATCCGATTTCGACTGGATGCTGGACCGGCTGTTCCGGCGACGTGCCTCCGAAGACATGCGCCTGACACTTGCGGCGCGGATCGAACTGGCGGGTCGGGACTGGCTGGGCAATATCCGCGAACTGGCGCATGTGCTTGAAACCGCAGTCGCCACGGCGGATGGCCCGGTGATCGACGTGACCGATCTGCCTTTGCGCCCGCCGGGCGTCCGCCAGGACCTTACGGCGGATCAGGATCTCGAAGCCCTGCTCGAGGCCTGCCGGTGGAACATGTCCCAGGTCGCACGGCGCTTGGGGGTCAATCGGTCAACCGTGTTGCGCCGGGTGCGCAAATTGGGGTTGGAGCCTCCGACGCAGTAGACGTTGCGCTGTTGCGGCTTGTTGCGCACGCAACAGGGTGGGCCTGAATCGAGGCGTCTTCCAAGGAAAGGCGCGAATTCCTGTAGGCGCAAAAGCAGACCCGCCGCATGTTCTCCAAACGATCCGCAGAATGATCAAAGGGAGGACGATATGCTCGACACGAGTTTGGGGGATCAGACACAAGCGTTTCTGGATGCGTTCGGTGCGGCGCTCGAGGCCGGTGACATCGAGGCTGCAACAGAGATGTTTCAGGAAGACTGCTATTGGCGTGACCTGGTCACCTTTACGTGGAACATCAAGACCGTCGAAGGCAAAGCGCAGGTCGCCGATATGCTCCGGCACCAATTGGCCACGACAAAACCCTCCGGCTGGACCCTTGCGCAGGGCGAATTGCCGACAGAAGACGGCGGCGTGACGACCGCTTGGATCGAATTCGAAACCGAGGTGGCGCGGGGTTATGGTCTGATCCGCCTCAAGGACGGCAAGATCTGGACGCTGCTGACCACGATGGTCGAACTCAAAGGCCATGAAGAGCCCAAGGGCTTTGCCCGTCCGCTGGGTGCCAAGCACGGTGCAGGCAAGAACCGGACCACGTGGCTCGAAGAGCGACAGCGCGAAGAGGCGGAGCTGGGCTACACCACCCAACCCTATTGCGTGATCATCGGCGGCGGGCAGGGCGGCATCGCCTTGGGCGCGCGGTTGCGCCAGCTTGGGGTGCCGACGATCATCGTCGAAAAGAACGACCGCCCCGGCGACAGTTGGCGCAACCGCTACAAGTCGCTCTGCCTGCATGACCCGGTGTGGTACGACCATCTGCCCTATATCAAGTTCCCCGAGAACTGGCCCATCTTCAGCCCCAAGGACAAGATCGGTGACTGGCTGGAAATGTACACCAAGGTGATGGAGCTGAACTATTGGACCCGCACCACCGCCAAATCCGCCAGCTTTGACGAGGCCACCGGCGAATGGACCGTGGTGGTGGACCGCGACGGCGAAGAGGTCGTGCTGCGGCCCAAGCAACTGGTCATGGCAACCGGCATGTCCGGCAAGGCCCGGATGCCCGATTTCCCCGGCATGGACAGATTCAAGGGCGACCAGCACCATTCGTCCAAGCACCCCGGCCCGGATGCCTACAGGGGCAAGAAAGCGGTGGTCATCGGGTCGAACAATTCGGCGCACGACATCTGTGCCGCCCTTTGGGAGAACGACGTCGATGTCACGATGGTGCAGCGGTCCTCGACCCATATCGTGCGCTCTGACACGCTGATGGAGGTGGGGCTTGGCGCGCTCTATTCCGAAGAAGCGGTGGCGAACGGCGTGACAACGGAAAAGGCCGATCTCATCTTTGCCTCGCTGCCCTACGCGATCCTGCATGAATTCCAGATCCCGGCCTATGCCGAGATGAAAAAGCGGGATGCGGATTTCTACGAGGGCCTCGAAAAAGCGGGCTTCTGGCTTGACTGGGGCGACGACGACAGCGGTCTCTTCATGAAATACCTGCGCCGCGGATCGGGCTATTACATCGACATCGGCGCCAGCCAGTTGATCATCGACGGAAAGATCAAGCTCAAGCGGGGGCAGGTGGTCGAAGTCGACGAGACCGGCGTGATCCTTGACGATGGCACCCATCTGGATGCGGATGTGATTGTCTATGCCACGGGCTACAACTCGATGAACGGTTGGGTGGCCGATCTGATGGGGCAGGAAAAAGCCGACCAACTGGGCAAATGCTGGGGTCTTGGCTCGGACACCACCAAGGATCCCGGCCCATGGGAAGGCGAACAGCGCAATATGTGGAAACCCACGCAGGTTCCGAACCTGTGGATGCACGGCGGCAACCTGCACCAGTCGCGCCACTATTCGCAGTTCCTGAGCCTCCAGATCGCCGCGCGCATGCACGGCATCGACACACCCGTCTACGGGCTGCAAGAGGTTCATCACCTGTCGTGACCACGGGGCATGCGCCGGGGCAAGGTCCCGGCGTATGCCGCGATTCCGGCTCGGTCGATGAAGGCGTGCCGATCACCGCCGGTGACACGGGCCTTGTTTCGGACTAGAAAGACGGCATGGCGTGCAAAGCCCGTGCGTCAAGACTTGACCACGGTGCGCCAGGTGTCCCGAGCCTGTGCCGCCCGCCTTGAACGAGCCCAGTCCGATGACGATCAAATCCCTTGCCGATCCGCTGGTCTGCCCCGCGCATCGCGCTTTCCTCGTTGCGGATGCCCACGCGCAGTTCGATTTCTTTGACGCCAGTCTGCGTCCGGATGGTGGGTTTCATGTGCTGGACCATGATGGCGCACCCATTCCCGGCAGCGCACAGGAACTGCACAGCACGACCCGCCTTGTTCATTCCTATGTTCTGGGCAAGATCGCCGGTCGAACAGGCTGCGATGCCATGATCGACGCTGGCATGGCCTGTCTTCTCGATGCGCATCGCGACGCCGAACACGGCGGCTATGTCTGGGCGCTGGACGGGAACGCTGTCCGTGACGGGCGCAAACTGGCCTATGGGCATGTGTTTGTGCTTCTCGCCGCCGCCAGTGCGCATGCGGTTGACCATCCCGATGCAGCCGCACTTCTGAACGACGTCGAAGCAATCCTCGACACCCATTTCTGGGAGAACGCACCGGGGTTGTTCCGGGACGAGTGGAACCGGGATTGGACGCCGTTTTCCACCTATCGCGGCATGAATGCCAACATGCATGGCGTGGAAGCCCTGCTTGCCGCTTACGAGGCAACCGGGCGCGAGATGTTCCTCATCCGCGCGGGCAGGATCCTCGATTTCTTTCTCAACAGGATTGCGCCATCCGAAAACCTGCGCCTGCCCGAGCATTACACGCAGGACTGGCAGATCGACCGAAGCTACAGCGAAAACCCGATGTTCCGTCCTGCGGGCACGACGCCCGGACATTCGTTCGAGCTGGCGCGCCTGATGCTGCACTATAATGAACTTGCAGACACAGCGGATGCGGACCGCATCTTGATCGCGCGCAATGTCGCCTACCGGGCCTTGTCCGACGCATGGGATCCGGTGCAGGGCGGGTTGGTCTACACGCTTGATTTCGACGGGCAGCCTGCGATCCGGGATCGCTACTGGTGGCCGGTGACCGAAGCCATCGGCGTTCTGGCGGCGCTCCTCAAGACCGACCCGACCCCCGAGGACGCAATCTGGTACAGCCGACTCTGGGACTTTGCGCAGACGCATTTCATCGACTCGCAGCGCGGCGGCTGGTTTCCGGAAATCGATGCGTCAGGTGCGGTGACCGAGCGGCAATTCCTCGGCAAACCCGACATCTATCACTCCATTCAGGCGGTGCTGTTTCCGCTGACACCGCACGTGTCCGGTGTGTATCGGGATCTGCGCGGCGTTCTTGCCGAGGCGCCCACGCGGCCGGTCTGAACCGGGATCGACCCCGACGACACGTCACGTCGCGGGCGGTCGTGGAGGCGCACCGCTCAGAGACAATGGGTCAGGCAGTCCCTGCCGAAGCCGAACACGACAGGTCAGGGCGCATCGCAAGCAGGTCCATCAACCCGCAATTGCCCCGTACAAGATCCTCCAGCGTGACCATGTCCAACTCGTGATAGAACGCCTCGAGCGCCTTGACGACATAGCTGCGCAGTCGGCAGGTCGCGGACAGGGGGCAGGTGTTGCGCACCTCGTCAAAACATTCGGCAAACGGGATCTCCGTCTCGAAGATGCGGAAGACGGCACCGATCGACACCCGGTTGGCGGGTTTCGCCAGCCGGATTCCTCCGGTGCGGCCACGCAGCGTTTCAAGATAGCCTTCGGCCTGAAGCTGCTGCACCACGCGGGCCACATGATTGATCGACGCATTGCACCGGTCCGCGATGTCGGAGGTGCGCACAAGCCGCCCGTCATTGACGGCGCAGAACATGAGGGTGCGTGCGGCAAGATTGGTTCGGGTTGTCAGGCGCATGGCGTGTCCTTCGGTGTCTGACCGATATTTCACATCGTGGATACCAGTTTCTTTGATCCAGATCACGTTTTTTCGCGTGGCGATGCCGTAAGACGCACAAAGCCTGTCAAGGAAAACGGACGATGCGTCATCCCTCAAAGCCACAAAACGCCGTGTCGCCGTCCGTTAGGGCGGGTGCGGCCCTGTCCGTTCTGGCCAACCTGATCTGGCTGGCGCAGGCATGGGTCATTGCTGACGCTCTGGCAGCGCTTCTGGCAGGTTCTGCCGTCGATGTCTGGACGACGTCCCTGTCGGTCTTCGGTCTTGGCGCGGTGCGGGCGGTTCTGTCCCGTCAGGCGCAGGCGATGCTCAGCCGGGCCGCAGAACACCACATCCAGACCCTCCGCTCCGAGATCGTTGCGGCCGAAACCGCCACGGATCAGGCCTCGGGCTTTGGTGGGGCAGGGTCGATTGCGGCATTGGCAACGGAAAAACTCGACGCGCTGCGGCCGTACCTGTTGCGCTATACACCGGCCCGTCTGCGGGTGGCCGTGATCCCGCTGGTCATTCTGGGCATCACGGTCTGGCACAGTTGGGCCGCGGCTGTCGTGCTGCTGGCGGCGGGGCCTCTGATCCCGGTGTTCATGGCTCTTGTCGGATGGGCCGCAAAAGAGGCCAGCGCGCGCCAGATGGTCGAGATCGGATCGCTCAACGATCTGCTGGCAGACCGCTTGGCGGCGCTGGCCGACCTGACCCTGATCGGAGCAGGCCCGCAGGTCGTAGACGGCTTTGCAGCCGCGTCTGACAGGCTTCGGGTCAAGACGATGGCGGTTCTGCGGATCGCCTTTCTGTCCTCGACCGTGCTGGAACTGTTTTCCGCGCTTGGTGTTGCGATGATCGCGGTATGGGTGGGATTCGCGCTCTTGGGGGAAATCACCTGGGGCACATGGGGCACGCCGCTGACGCCGTTTGCAGGCATCTACCTTCTGCTGCTGGCTCCGGATTTCTTCCAGCCTCTGCGCGATCTGGCCGCCGCGTGGCACGACAAATCGGCGGCGGATGCGGTGCTGGACGATGTTGCCGCGTGGCGCGACGGAACCCGCCGTCCGATGTTGGGCACAGGGGCGCTGGCGCGGCCCATGCGGTTTCAGAGGCTCGATCTGCGCGATGTGACGGTCGCTCATGCGGACCGAACGCTTGTCTTTCCCGATCTGGAACTCCGTTCCGGCGACAGCCTTGCCATCACCGGTCCCAGCGGTGTCGGCAAGACGACTCTGTTGCGGGTGCTGGCTGGGTTGGAGCG
The DNA here is from genome assembly GCA_030428355.1 of Alphaproteobacteria bacterium. Lineage (GTDB taxonomy): Bacteria > Pseudomonadota > Alphaproteobacteria > Rhodobacterales > Rhodobacteraceae > Marivita. Next base: position 137,875 of record JAUIBL010000002.1, read on the forward strand.
CCCGACAGGTGGGGCGGTCCTGCTGAACGGCAGTCCGATCTCGGACGAACTGGCCGACGCCTGGCGCGCCACATTGGGCTGGATGCCGCAAACGCCTCGCTTTCTGGGGCGCAGTCTGCGCCACAATATCGGCTTTGGTGCGCCTTTGGACACAGCCGTTCTTCGGCGTGCGCGCGTGTCCCCGGTGATCGCAGCTCTGCCTGCCAAAGAACTGACTTTGTTGGGAGAAACCGGCGCGGGCCTTTCGGGGGGAGAAGCGCGCCGGGTGATGCTGGCGCGGGCTCTGCACCGTGCCCCGGCCGTTCTTCTCGCGGATGAACCGACGGCCGATCTGGATGCAGAGACGGCGCGCGACATCATCGACGGACTGCTGGCTTATGTCGAGGATGGCGGGACGCTGATCACCACGACCCACGATCCGCGTCTCATCGACCGGCTGCCAAGGATGATACGGCTGGAGGCCCGGTCATGAGGCCGTTGTTCCGGATCATCCGCATGGTGCTGTCCGGGGAACGCCGCGCCTTTGTACAGGGCATGGCGCTGTCGGTGACGGTCCTGATCATGGGCGTCGCCTTGCTGGCCCTGTCGGGGTGGTTCATCACCGCCGCCGCCGCCGCCGGGATGATCGGGCTGGGCACGATCTTCAACGTGTTTGCCCCCTCCGCAATGGTACGGTTCTTGGCCTTGGGCCGTACGGCTGCACGGTACGGTGAGCGGTTGACGACCCATGACGCCACCCTGCGCGCCCTGTCGAACCTGCGGGTCCGCTTGCTGCGCGGGGTTCTGGTGTCACCCTATCGCAGGATCGAGCGGTTGCGGGCGAGTGTGTTTCTGAACCGGGTGACCTCGGATGTGGATGCGCTGGACGGATTGGCCCTGCGTCTGGTGCTTCCGGGGGCAGCGGGCCTTTTGGTGATCTGCGGGGCCGCGATGGCGGTGGCCCTGCTGGTGCATCCGGCGCTCGCGGCGGTCATCCTTATGGGATACGGCATCGGACCCACTTTGGTCTTCTTCTGGGGGCAGAGCCGGGCTGACGCGCCGTCGCGCAAGGCGCAGGCCGGCATGCAGGCGTTGCGCAGCCGCGTGATCGACCTGATCGCCGCGCGGGAAGAACTGATCGCATTCGGGCAGGTGCCCGCTGCGCGCACCGGCGCGGCACGGGCGGCGGATGTGCAGTCACACGCCCAAGCCGAAGTGGACCGGATCGAACGGACAACGGGGCACTGGATCGACCTGATGGGCTGGGCCGTGGTGGCGGCGGCGCTGGGGATCGGCGGTGCTCTGGCGCAGGACGGCGCGATCACGGCAGCAGAGGCCGCAATCGGTATCTTCGCCGCGCTGGCGCTGTCCGAAGCGGTGGCCCCTGTGCGCCGTGCCTTGTCAGAAATCGGGCGGATGCGCGCGGCGGCGAAACGGATCGTCCCGATGATGACCAAGGTCCATGTCGCACCCGGTCTGACACCCGCCGCCGACGCACCCGCGCTGGTCGCCGACGCGTTTGCGACGGCCAGCGGCACCCGCGCCATCCCGCTTTTCGAACCCGTGTCCTTTGCCGTGGCCGCGGGCGAAACTGTCGCTTTGACCGGGCGCAGCGGTTGCGGGAAATCGACCGCTTTGCTGGCTGCGGCGGGGCAGGGGGTGGCCTGCTGCGGTGTCGTACAGTTGGGGGGCATCGACGTGGCGCAGATCGACGCCGACCTGCGGTCAACGCTGATTGCGATGGTTCCGCAGCGCCATGCGCTTGTGGCCGGGACGATTGCGGAAAACCTCCGATTGGCGGCACCGCAGGCGTTGGACGCCGACCTCTGGGCTGCACTGCAGGCCGTTCAACTGGACCAGACGATCCGCCGGAAGGGGGGGCTGGAGGCCCGGCTTGGATTCCGGGGCGACGGGCTGTCCGGCGGGGAGGGGCGGCGTCTGGTTCTGGCGCGGGCACTTTTGCGCAGACCCAAACTACTGCTGCTGGACGAGCCGACCGAAGGGTTGGACGCTCCGTTGGCGACCCGAGTGCTTGAGGGCATCCGGGCAACACTGCCCAATGCGGCGATCCTGATGGCGGCACACCGCCCCGAAGAGGTCGCCTTTGCGGATCGTGTCGTGGCCCTGAGCCCGGTCGCGCGGATTGGCTGAATTAATCCGCATCACCGATACCGGTTTTTGACACAGATCAAATCACACATCTCGGAATCAGCATACGACACGGTTAATCCGCATCACCGATGCGAATTATTGATCATTCAAGGAGTTCACCATGGAGATCGGACTGGTCGAGCTGTCACGCATGCAGTTTGCGCTGACGGCCATGTATCACTTTCTCTTCGTGCCGCTGACGCTGGGTCTGTCGATCCTCGTGGCGATCATGGAGACCGTCTACGTCATGACGAACCGCCCCATCTGGCGGCAGATGACGAAATTCTGGGGCACGCTGTTCGGCATCAACTTTGTGCTGGGCGTCGCCACCGGCATCACGATGGAATTCCAGTTCGGCATGAACTGGAGTTACTACAGCCACTATGTCGGCGACATCTTCGGCGCGCCTCTGGCCATTGAAGGGCTTATGGCCTTCTTCCTTGAAGCCACGTTCGTCGGCCTGTTCTTCTTTGGTTGGGACAAGCTGAGCAAGGTGCAGCACATGGTGGTGGCCTGGCTGGTCGCCATCGGGTCTAACTTCTCGGCTTTGTGGATTCTGATCGCCAATGGCTGGATGCAGAACCCTGTGGGGGCGGAATTCAACCCTGACACCATGCGTATGGAGATGACGTCGTTCTTTGACGTGCTCTTCAACGAAGTGGCGCAGGCGAAATTTGTTCATACCGTGTCAGCGGGCTATGTGACGGCGTCCGTCTTCGTGCTGGGCGTGTCGGCGCTCTATCTCCTTCAGAACAGGCACAAGGATCTCGCCCGCCGGTCCATCGCGGTTGCGTCCGCCTTTGGGCTTGCCGCCGCGCTGTCCGTTGTCGTTCTGGGCGACGAGTCCGGCTACTCTGCCAGCCACACACAGAAGATGAAGCTCGCCGCGATCGAGGCGATGTGGGAAACCCACGACGCGCCCGCGCCCTTCACCGCCATCGGCTTTCCCGATCAGGAAGCGCGTGAGACGCATTACGCCGTGGAAATCCCCTGGGCGATGGGCCTGATCGGCACGCGCAGCCTGACCAAGGAAATCCCCGGCATCAACGATCTGGTGGCGGAATCCGAGGTCAAGATCCGCGACGGGCTGATCGCCTATGACGCGCTGATGACCATCCGCGAACAGCGTGACGCAACCCCACCCGAGGTGCGCGCGACCTTCGAGGCTCATTCCGACAATCTGGGCTATGCCTTGCTGCTCAAGCGGTATGTCGACGATCCGCGCAACGCGACGGAAGAGCAGATCAAGATGGCGGCCGATGACACCGTGCCCGGTGTGGCCCCGCTGTTCTGGGCATTCCGGATCATGGTGGCGCTTGGCTTCAGCTTTATCGCGGTGATGGCGTATTTCTTCTACCGCGCCTCGTTCCGCCAGATGCAATTCCCGCGCTGGTCGCTTTATGCCGCTGTCGCCATCATTCCGACGCCGTGGATTGCAGCCGAATTGGGCTGGTTCGTGGCCGAGTTCGGCCGCCAGCCGTGGACCGTGGATGGCGTGCTGCCAACCGCGCTCAGCGCATCGCATCTGAGCATCGCGGATCTGCTGATCACACTGGCCGGGTTCCTGATCTTCTATTCGGTGCTCTTCGTGATCGAGGTCAGCCTGATGGTGAAATACATCCGCAAGGGCCCGTTCCAGGACGTCGAAGAAACCCATGCGTGGCAGGAACGGCACGAGGCGCGGCTGCGCTCCGAGACCCCGGCTCCGACCCTTGCCGCAACCCCTGCGGAGTAAGACAGATGATCCTTTATGAACTGATCGACTACGACATCCTGCGCGTGATCTGGTGGGCGCTTCTGGGCGTGCTCCTGATCGGATTTGCCCTGACCGATGGCTTCGACATGGGCGTGGGCGCGCTTTTGCCCTTCGTCGCCAAGACCGACGTGGAGCGCCGCGTGGCCATCAACACGGTCGGCCCGGTCTGGGAAGGCAACCAGGTGTGGTTCATCCTTGGCGGGGGCGCGATCTTTGCCGCCTGGCCACCGCTTTATGCCGTCAGCTTTTCGGGCTTCTACCTTGCGATGTTCGTGGTTCTGGCCGCGTTCATCGTGCGCCCGGTGGCGTTCAAGTACCGCTCCAAGCGCGAGGGCGCGACATGGCGTGCGCGCTGGGATTGGGCATTGTTCGCCGGTGGTGCGGTGCCCGCGCTGCTGTTCGGTGTGGCGGTGGGCAATGTCCTTCTGGGTGTGCCGTTCTACCTGACCGAAGATCTGATGCCGATGTATCCGGGCAACTTCGCCGTCAAGTTCGTCGGCCTCCTGCGCCCCTTCGCGCTGCTTGCCGGGGTGGTGTCGCTGGCGATGCTGCTGATGCACGGGGCGGCGTGGCTGTCGCTCAAGGCCGAAGGTGTGGTTGCCGAACGCGCCCGCGCCATCGGGATCAAGGCGGGGATCGTCGCTGCCGCAGGGTACGCACTGGCGGGTCTGTGGCTGGCCGTGGGCGTTGACGGCTTCACCTTGGGCGAGGTCGCGGCCAATGGCCCATCCAATCCGCTCTATTCCGACGTCACCCGCGGTGGATCATGGCTGAGCGCCTACGCCGATCGTCCGTGGATCGTGATTGCGCCGGTGCTGGGCTTTGCCGGGATCGCGCTGGCGGTGATGGGCCTGAAGGCCGGGCGCGAGGTGTCGACGCTCTTGTGGTCGAAGATGGGCATCCTCGGGATCATCTCGTCCGTCGGGCTGACCATGTTCCCGTTCATCCTGCCCTCGACCCTTGATCCGAACAGCTCGCTCACCGTGTGGGATTCCTCGTCGTCCCACCAGACGCTGTTCATCATGCTGGTTTGTGCCGTGATCTTCATGCCGCTGATCCTGATGTACACCGCGTGGGTCTACAAAGTGCTCTGGGGCAAGGTCACCGAAGCACAAGTCACTGATAACGCTGACACAGTTTACTGAAGGAGACCTGACCAATGTGGTATTTCGCATGGCTTCTCGGATTGCCCCTTGCCGCCCTCTTTGCCGTTCTCAACGCGATCTGGCTCGAGATGCGCACTGACGCCTGTTTCTCGGACGAAGGCGACTGCCCGATGGGTGAACACACCCATTGACCGTCCGGGCACCCAATGACCGGGGGCTTGTTCCTTCCTCCCCCTGTCCGGTGCGGGCCCCGTTATGGCGAGGGGCCCGCACCTCAAGTTTTCTCAACCGATCCAACCCCGAAAGGACGATCTCCATGAAAAACCTCATCCTCGCGGCCTGTGCCGCACTGACGCTGACCGGACCGGCCCTCGCGCAGGAGGCCCCCGACACGCTGGTCACGATCCTGACCGCGCCAGAGCCGCAGACCCAGTTGATGGCGATGGTCCTTGCGATGCAGGCCGCGCAGCAAGGCGCAGCCCCGCATATCCTGCTCTGTGGTCCGGCCGGTGACATCGCGCTGAAAGACGCGCCGGCCTCGGCCACTGCGCCGCAACCGCCGCGCGACATGAGCCCGAAAGGTCTGCTGGGCAAGATCGCCGAGATGCCCAACGCCAAGGTCGAGGTCTGCGCGATCTACCTGCCCGGCAAAGGCCTGCAGGCGGATGCTTTGATGGATGGCGTGACGGTGGCCCAGCCCCCCGCGATGGCCGCCGCCATGATCGCACCGAACGCGCGGATCGCCAGCTACTGATCTGTTTTCGTGCGATCGCAGCCCGCCCTGGCAGTGCATCAGGGCGGGCTGTTTTGATGAGTTTGATACATATCAAATCCATCTTCGCGAGAATCACATATGCGCAAACCAGAATGTTTATTCCCGAGGAGAATCCCATGACCAAGCTGACCGCAAACCGGCGTCAGTTCCTGGCACTGGCCGCCGGAGGCGCTGCCGCGGCGGCTGTTTCGGTACCGCAAGAGGGTCGGGCCCAGGTGGCAACGTCCGCGAAGATCGTGATCATCGGCGCTGGCGCCGGGGGCACTGCGCTTGCGAACCGTCTGGTCTCGCGGCTCAACGGCGCCCAGATCACGCTGATCGACCCCCGGGTCGAGCACCTCTATCAGCCGGGCCTGTCGCTTGTCGCCGCTGGTCTGAAACCCGCCAGCTACGTCGTGTCCAAGACAACCGACTGGCTGCCCGATGGCGTGACCCTGATCGCCGAAGCGGCGGCGGCGATTGATCCCGAGGCCAAGACGGTCGACACGGCCAGCGGCCAGAAAGTGCCTTATGATTTCCTTGTGGTCGCACCGGGTCTGGTGCTGGACCACGACGCCATCGAGGGCTTCTCGCTCGACATGGTGGGGCAGAATGGCATCGGCGCGCTTTATGCCGGACCGCAATACGCGGCGGCGACGTGGAAAGCCGCGCAGGCCTATACCGAAACCGGCGGCGTCGGTCTGTTCACACGTCCCGCAACCGAGATGAAATGCGCCGGTGCGCCGCTCAAGCACACCTTCCTGATCGAGGACATCGCCCGGACCGCAGGGACGCGCGGCAAGCTCGACGTGCATTACATGGCCAACAATGACAGCCTCTTCGGTGTGCCCATCGTGTCCGAAAAGGTGCGGATGCTGTTCGGCGACCGGGGCATCACACCGGAATATTCGCATGTCCTGCGCGGGTTGGATGCGGGTGCAAAGACCGCGACATTCGCGACGCCCGAAGGCGACGTGACGATGGATTATGACTACATCCACGTCATCCCGCCGCAGCGTGCCCCCGAGGTGATCCGGCAATCCGGACTGAGCTGGGCCGACAAATGGACGGATCAGGGTTGGGTCGAATGCGACATGGCCACCCTGCGGCACCAGCGCTACGACACGATCTGGGCGCTGGGCGACGTGGCCGGGGTGCCCAAGGGCAAGACGGCAGCCTCGGTGAAATGGCAGGTCCCGGTGATCGAAGACGGTCTTGTCGCCGCCATCGAAGGCCGCGAGTCCACCGAGACCTACAACGGCTACACGTCCTGTCCGATGATCACCCGTGTTGGCCGGGCGATGCTGATCGAGTTCGACTACAAGAACAACCTTGTTCCGTCCTTCCCCGGTGTCATCGCGCCGCTGGAAGAGCTGTGGATCAGTTGGCTGATGAAGGAAGTGGCTTTGAAGGCGACCTATAACGCAATGCTGCGCGGACGCGCATAAGGAGACCCGACATGAAGGATATGACCTTTGGAACCATCCTCGCCGTGTTCGAAGAGATGTTCGGCATCGGCCTGTTCTGGACACTGGTGGCCGTCGCGGCGCTTGTGACGGTGGGCTATGTCTATGTGCTGATCCGGGATCACAGCATCTCGTGGCGCAAATTCCTGCTGGCCCAGCTTTCCATGCCGATTGGAGCCATCCTGTCGGTTTGGTTCGTGCTTTTGGTGACCAATTCCAAACTGACCGATCTGGGTGGACCTGTCGACATCATCGTCTTTCTGGGCATCGCCGTTGCAGGTGCAATCGGTATCGCGATCCTTGTCTATACCGTGCAGTCATTGATGCGCCCCAAACACTAGGGGCGCATGGTCTGCATCCGGGTCATCGCCCCTTGATCTGGATCGAGAAACTGCGCCGCGCGCCGACCGGTGGTCGGGGGAAGGGGCCTGCGCCCCTCACCAGTTGCAGCGCGGCCTGATCAAGGGCGGCCGACCCGGAACTCCGGGCCAGCGATACCGAAGACAGCCCCCCGTTTGCAGCGATGCTGAAGGCGATCACGGCGGTGCCCCGCGCCGTCACACGCGGCTTGCCCGCACGCGACAGGGTACGCATGACCAATCCCGGATAATTGCTGGCCGCCGCCGTCCCCGCCTCGGGCGTGCTTCTGCCCGCACCGCTGTGCTGCGCCATCGCCTTGCGCTGTCCCGTGGCGGCCCCCGCCTGGGCAGTGCGGTCAGCATTGCCCGGCGCGGGTTTGGTCTTTGGCGGGACGGATTTGGGCTTGGCCTCCGCGACCGGTTCGGCACGCTGCAGGGTATCCATATTGCGCGGTCTGGGGCGGAGGGACTGCGCAACAGCGGTGCTTTGCGGATCCTGCGCCGTGATCCGTTCCGCACCCGTATCGGATGTCAGGACGGTTGCCGCATCTACGACCGCAACCGCGCCACGCTCTGCCACAACCGCCCGAGCTGCAGGTTCGGGGGGCAGGGCCGCGACCTTGGCGGGTGGCGTGACCTCGGGGCGCACCGCATCCAGATGCGCAGGTGTTTCCGCCGCCGTGACCTCGGCTGTCTCGGGCCGCACTGGGCTCAGCGTTCCCGCCGCCATGTCGGCAAACGCCGAGCCCAACCTCACCTCGGTGCCGCCCTCGGCCCCTGCGATCTGGGTGCGGTCCTGCGAAACCAGTGCAACAGCCAGAGCCCCGTGCAGCACAAGGGCCACGGACAAAGCAACACTCTTGACGGCAAGGGCAGAGCGCATCAGTCCAATCCCCGTTCCGTGACGATGACGACGCTTTCCGCACCCGCATCGCGCAACGCGCGGCCCTCGGCGATCAGCAAAGCCGCCGGCACGTCGCGGTCGGGGATGATTCGCACCCGCGCACGCGCGTCCTCTGGCAGCGCGGCGACAAACTCCGCCGTTGAAAGGACTGCTACACCCCGGTTGGTGATGCGCCCGTCGGCGTGCAGCACCAAGGCATCGGCGGGGGCGGTGTTGTCGACCTCCGCCGCGCGGACCAGCCGCAGATCCGTGTCCAGAGGGGCCGCGAGGCTGCCCGCGACAAGAAAGAAGATCAGCATCAGGAACACGATGTTGATCAGCGCGATGGTCGGTTCGCGGTCGGTCTTGGACCTGATCTGTCTCATGTTGTCTCCAGAACGGTGACGGTGACGCCCGGAATGGCACGCAGCGCGACCAGAAGGTCGGTCAGGCGCTGCGCTGTGACATCCGCACTTGCCGACACCAGAACGCCGACCACCGCATCGCCGGTCCGGTGTGCGGCAAGTGTCTCGCTCAAGGCATAAAGCGCGGTGTCGGACCCGTTCACCCGCAGGCTGTCGGTATCAAGCGACAGAAACACCGGGCGTTCGGACGGGGCTGCGCCACCCGTGCGAGCCGAGGTGATCGCGATCTCTCCGAAGCGGGTAAAGGTGGAAGACAGCATGAAAAACAGCAGCAGAAGGAAGATGACGTCGATCAGGGACGTCATCGACAGCCTGCGCCTGCGCCGCTCTCTACGCATGGGCCGGGACGCCGTCCGGCACGGCAGAGTTGCGACGTCCGCTGGGTGACAAAACCCTGTGTACAGCCTGTTGCGCCAGCACGCGGTCGCCGTCCATGCGGGCTTCGAACCAGCTCAGCACGACCGAGGTCGGCATCGCCACCGCCAGACCCACCGCCGTGGTCAGCAAGGCAACCCAGATGCCCCCGGCAAGGATCGACGGATCGACCTGCGCTCCCGCATCCTGCAACGCCTGAAACGCCGAGATCATGCCAAGCACGGTGCCGAAGAGCCCCAGCAGAGGTGCAATCTGCGCCACGGACTCCAGCAGACGGAACCCGCGTTCCAGCCGGGCGAAGCGCGCTTCGGCCTCGGCTTCAAGGCGGGCGGCATCCGTCTGGCCGTCGAACGCCATCGCGACGACGGGCGCAAGATAGCTGCGCGACTGCCCAAGGTGATCGCGGGCGGCCGTCCGGTCTCCGGCATCCCACGCGGCAACGGCATCGCTCAGGGCTTTGTGATTGCCGACACCTGCCGATGCAAACTGCCAGATCTTGTACAGCACGACCGTCAGCACCAGCACCGACAGCGCACAGAGCAGAAGAACAACTGGTCCACCAAGCTCGACGATGCGTTGGAGACTGGCGTGAAGGGTCGCGATCATCCCAGCACCTCGACAGCGGTGCGGCTGCGCAGATCAAGATCCCCGCTGCACGCGTTTTCCGGCAGGTTCTCTCCGGTGCAGGTTTCCGCGCCATTGATCAGCACGCGCCCAAGCGAGGCACACTGCAGGTCCGGCACGACGAATTGCCGGACACGGGGCCGGTTCGAGGGCAGGGCACCAAAATCGAACAGGGTCAGCCGGTCAACCCGGCCTACGGTGTCGAACAGCACCGTCTCGTAGACCACCTGGTCGAGATCCGTCGCATGTCCGTTTCGAACAAGAAAACTGACCCGACAGGACGTGTCCACTTGTTCGACGGCGTTCAGTTCGACCGACACATGGGGGCGCTGACCCTCTTCCGCGCTCAGCGGGCTGAACGCCAGACAGAATGCGAGCCACAGGCCCGCAGGTTTCGCGATGAGGTGTGACATAACTCCAGCCTCTGATTGCCAATGCAGTCATCTGGCTGGGAAAGACCCTTGCTGGATGGCAGAGATCTACCATCCAGACGGGTCGGGTTCAATACCTGATTAAAACAGTTTGTTACTCAGGCGATGTCAGGAGACATGACGCCACGTGTCCGTCAGGCAAGATGTGACCGCAGCATCCAGGCGAATTTCTCGTGGATCTGTCCGCGCTCGATGCACAAGTCCTCGGTCAGCGCATCGCCGTGACCGGCAGCAAGCTCACCCGCCCCGGCCAGCGTTTCCGCCAGCGTTTCCTGCGCATCCTTCATCAGGCGGATCATGTCTTCAGCGCTTGGCACGCCATCGACTTCGGACACCTTGGATCGTTTGAGCATCCCGGCCAGAGTGCCTTCCGCATGCGCTCCCAGCGCCTTGATCCGCTCGGCAATATCGTCCTGCGCGGTAAAGTGATCTTCGTAGATTTTCTGGAATAGATCATGCAGCGGCCCAAAGGCCATGCCGGTCACGTTCCAGTGGAAATTCTGCGCCAGCATCGTCGTCACTGCGGTTTCGGCAACGCATTGGTTCAGCGCTTCCGCGATCTGCGCGGTTGCATCGGTCGAAAGGGTTTGGGCGGTTTGTGTCAAGGGGGCCTCCTGCATCTACACGGTTTAAGCGCTGGCTGGCATTTGGCTGGCTTGCCAAACCAAGCTAGGCCGCTCCGGACGCGGGGGCAAGACAATTTAGAATATTTCTAAATCCGAGGGAAACGCTCGGCTACACGGCGCAAGAGAAACACCAGGTTCCTGTGCGCATGTTTCGGAACCCGCGAGTGCAGAAGGAACGTGGCACTGGCCTCGTCCCCGGTCTTGAGGCTGCGGGCAAGCGCAACCAGCCATTTTTCGTCGAATGACAGCGCCATCTCGCCGACCCGGTACAGAACCGGACGATGCCCCAGTGCCTGTGAAAGACAGCGCACCAGCACTTCAGAGGCTGCATGCAGGGCAATGTCGCGATTGCCCGACAGGGCCGCACAGGCCCCGAACAGGTCGATATACGCCTTGCAGCGGTTGGTGCGCGCCACATCGCGCAGATGCTCGATCAGGCTGTGTTCGGACAGGACCGGCTGCGGTGGTGACACGCGGTCAATGGAAACCCGGCTTGCGATTGCGGTCATGTGGTCAGTGTCCTTGTCGCGGATCGTTCAGTCTTGGCAAAGGGATCGACATGCGGTCAGGCGGCCTTGCCCCCTTCGAGAACCGACAGCGCCACCTTCTTCTTGCGGCACCGCTTGCGATAGGCGTTTTCCCAATGTTTGTAGCGACCCATCGCGTCCTGCTGGGCGACGACTAGTTCGACAAACGCCTCGCGATGCTTGTCCTTTTTCAACGACTTGAACGCGGATTTCTGCGCTTTTGTCATGGAACACCCGATGCAATGACCTTCGCGTTTGAACTTGCACACGCTGATGCAGGGGCTGGGAACTTTCGGCATGATGTCCTCGCTGGAATGCAGGGCGGCAAACCCCGTCTGGCTTGGGGCGGCCCTCAGTGAAGGGTGCGGTTTTCCGTGTCTGTCGGCATGTGGCGCGGACCCTGTGCGTGGCCCGCGATGCGCTGCATCGCCTGTCCGACCTGCGCCGCCATCAGCGCAACCGGTTCGGCATGACGCGCCGGGACAAGCAGGCTCGCGATCATCGCGGCTTCGGCCAGATCACCCTGTGCCGCCTCGCGGACAAGCGTCAGAACCATCGCCTCGTCCGAGCCGATGCAGGTGCAGCCCAGACCATGCCGGACAAGCGGCCTCCGCGCGCAGGACCCAAGGGTGCCCAGCAGGGTTTCAAAGCCGCGCAGCTCGGCGCGCCCGTCACGGGCTCCCAACCCGCGGGCAAAGGTATTCCACACCTCGGCCTGACCTTCGGGACCTTCCATCCAGAACCGCAGGGACAGGATCAACGACGCCTCCCAGGCTGCGATCTCGGTCAGCCTGCCCACCACGGCGGCACCGGCTCTGTGCATCTCGCCCGTCATTTGGTGAGGATCAGCTTGCCCGCGCGCGTGATGCGCAGGGTGTAGGTCTGGCCATCCAGAACGATCTCGGCCTTGACGCCGTTGCGGATCAGGTCGCGGGCGTCATAGGTCATCGTGCCGTCGCTTGGGTCGATCGCACTGGGGTTTGGCAGGTTCTGCATCAGGCTCATCGTCCTTCTCCCGCCTCGCGTCTGCGATCGCGCTGGAGGTCGATCAGGTATTCAAGCGCAAGCCCTTCGATCTGTGCCGCATCGGCACCGGTTTGCACAAGTTCGCGCCAGGTGGTGCTGGCTGTTGCAGGCGTCCGGGTGCTGGCCCGTGGCTCGGCTGTCGTCACGATCTGGTCCTTTCCGTTGACATCCGGGCTGCCCGTGCAAGGTGGCTGGGACTCGCATGATCTGCATGCACATTTAATCCGACAATTCGAGTCGGGTATTGAGATCTTGTAGTCTAATCTGATTTTTTTTGTCAAGAATAGAAGCGATCATTGTATGCGGTCCGGGTCATGTTCAACGTCACGCCGATGCGGCATGTGGCAGGATGTAGGGTATCCCCGACGGCGGCGGGGCCGACACCCGCAGGGCGCAGCGATAGGCGCGTGACAGGATGTCATCGGTCAGCACCGCGCCGGGCGCTCCGAAGGCAAGGCGCGCGCCTTCGGCCAACACCGCCACCCGGTCGGCATAAAGCGCCGTCAGGTTGAGATCGTGCATCACGGCGATCACGCCGCCACCTGCGCGGGCAAACTGGCGGGCGATCTCCATCACCTGCAACTGGTGCGCGATGTCCAGACTGGACACCGGTTCGTCCAGCAAGAGCCAGCGCGGCTGGCCGCCCTCGACCGGGGCCCAGACCTGCGCGAGCACACGCGCCAGCATGACCCGCTGCGCCTCGCCGCCCGACAGGTCCTGAAACGTGCGGTCCGCGTACTGAGCCAGCCCGACACGGGCCAGCGCCTGCATCGGCACGTCCGGCCGGTTACCTGCGGTGCCCGATTGCAGGCCAAGGCGCACCACTTCGAGCACGGTAAAGGGAAAAGCCAGCCGCGACGCCTGCGGCAGTACCGCCCGTTGCGCGGCAAGCTCCCAGGGGGGCAGGTCGCGAATGTCCCGTCCGTTCAGCAGCACCCGACCCTGATAGGGCAGGGTGGCGGTGATGGCCCCCAGAAGCGTGGACTTGCCCGACCCGTTCGGGCCGACAATCGCCGTCACTTCTCCGGGCAGGGCGCTCAGGCTGACGCCGCGCAGCGCCTTTCGGGTGCCATAGCTGACGCGGATGTCTTGGGCGAACAGGCTCATGGCTCCACCAGCCCCCGACGTCTGAGCAGGATCCACAGGAACACCGGTGCGCCCAGCACCGCCGTCACGATCCCGATGGGCAGTTCCGCAGGCGCAATGACCACGCGGGCGATCACATCGGCTAGGATCAGCAGCGTCGCCCCCAGAAGCGCGGAATTGAGCAGCAGCGTCCGGTGATCCGGACCCGAGGCAAGACGCAGCAGATGCGGCACGACGATGCCGATGAAGCCGATTCCGCCGGACACCGCAACCGCCGCCCCGGTTGCCCCGGCGACCGCAAGGATCGCCACGGATTTCAGGCGCTGCACATGGATGCCGATATGGGCGGCCGTGGCCTCGCCCAGGGCCAGACCGTTCAGGCCGCGCCCGAGCATCAAGGCGCCCCCGATGGACAGCAGGATCAGCGGTCCCGCCGACAGCACCTTGGCCCAGCTTGCCCCGGCGAGCGATCCCAGGCCCCAGAAGGTGAGGTCGCGTAATTGTTGGTCATCCGCGATATAGACAAGGATGCCCGACAGCGCCCCGGCCAAGGCCCCCAGCGCGATGCCCGCCAGAAGCATCGTGGCCACCGATGTCTGTCCCTGCCGGGTGGACACGCGGTAGAGCAGGATCGTCGATCCCCACCCCCCGAGAAAGGCCGCGACCGGCACCATCTGGTTGCCGATGCGGTCGATCATCCAGACCGGCAGCAGCGTGCCCAGAACAATCGCCAGAATGGCTCCGAGGCCCGCGCCCGCGCCAACCCCGACGATCCCCGGATCGGCCAGCGGATTGCGGAACAGCCCCTGCATCGCAGCACCCGAGACCGCAAGGGCCGCCCCCACCAGAACCCCCATCGCCAGCCGGGGCAGGCGGATGTCGAACAGCACCACGCGCTCCATATGGCTCAGGGGTTCGCCCTGCGCGAGTTTCGCCAGCATTGCGAACAGCGTCACATCCGTGGCTCCGATCTGAAGGCTGGCAATGCAGGCCAGCGCAAGACCACCGGCCAACACCCAGTGCAGGCTGCGGGCACGGGACAGCCGGTCGCGCGGCAGTGTCGCGGTGTCGGGGATGGCGGTCACGGCTTAACTGTTCCGCGCATACAGGGCATCATTCAGAAGACGCACGGCCTCGGCGGTGCGCGGCCCGAAGCCCAGCATCAACAGACCATCGAGCCGCACAACCGACCGGGTCTGCGCGGCGGGCGTCAGGCGGATCGCGGGCAGGGCGAACAAGTCGTCATCGGCCACACCGTGATCGCCGCCCCGGTCCATCATCAAAATGACGTCCGGCGCGGCAAGGCCCACGGCCTCGTCGGTGATCTGCTTGTAGCCGTCGAATTCTGAAATCGCGTTCACACCGCCGGCCATGCGGATCAGCGCATCCGCCGCGGTCCCCGTGCCCGAGGCGTTGATCTTGCCGCCTTGCGTGGACAACACGAACAGCACGCGCTTCTTGTCGCCTTCCGGCCGCTCGGCATCCGCAAGGGCGGCAGACAGCGCGGCGGCAACCTCGGCGGCCAGCGCATCGGCCTTGTCGGGAACGCCAAGCGCCGCGCCGATGATGTCGATCTTGCGCAGGATACCATCCGGGGTCAGCGCGTCCGGCACCTCGACAAACGTCACATCCGCCGCGCGGATCACCTCCAGCGCCTCGGGCGGGCCTGCGCCTTCTTCGGACAGGATCAGCGATGGCCCCACCGACAGCACACCTTCCGGAGACAGCGACCGCATGTAGCCGACATCCGGCAGGTACGCGACTTCGGGTGGATAGCTTGACGTGGTGTCGCGGGCCTTGAGCCGATGCTGCTGGCCAAGGGCTGCGACGATCTCGGTGACCGACCCGCCGATCGACAGCACGTCGCCATGCGGCTCGGGCAGAGCCGTGCTGTCCTGGGCACGGACCGCCAGCGCCAGCAACGCGCCGAGCATCGCTCCCGAGACCAGTGTCAAAGCCGAATACCGGAACCGACGCCCCCTCATGCCGGAACCTCCTCGCGCGTGGGAAGCGTCTCGACAATCCGCCCCCAGTCGCGCCGCGTGTCGCGACCCTCCTTGCCGACGCCGAACACCTGGAAGATCAGCCCGCCCTGCGCGTCGAACGCTTCGACCGAGACGGCAGGTCCGCGCTGCGTAGGTTTCTCGACCGCCCACATCTCGGCCACGAGGTCGCGCCGCAGATGCAGGTTGAAACCGGGGTCCATGACGTTCTGCCACGGCCCCATCGGCTGCAGGTTGTGAACCTGTCCGGTGTGGATCTGGATGCAGCCGCGATTGCCGACAAAGATCATCACCTCGATCCCGGCATCGCGCACCGCCTCGAGCATCGCATCCGACGCTGTCGGGTCCAGCGGCCGCACCCAGGGGGCACCGGCGATCCGGTACGCCCCCAGCCGGTTCATCTTGAGCCGCGCACACAGGCGCAGGAATTGATGTGTGTCGGTCAGTTTCGCCCATTCGGCGCGCAGGACAGACGCCTTGTCGGGGCGCGATTTCGGGGCCTCGACGGGGATGCGCGGGGCGACGGTCTGGCGGTCGCCCTGATCGGCGAGCGCCAGATCGGCAACGATCTGCGACCAGACATCGTGGTCCGACTCGCCGCGCAGGTGGATCTTGTGAACCGCGTCACCCGCTGCATCGAACACCTGCAACGACCGGCGCGGGCCCTGCTCGGATTGGGTTTCGACTGCAAAGCCATGCACCCAGTGCGACGGGAAAATGCGCAGATCGATGTCTTCGGTCAGTGTCATCGCGGCATGTTCGCCCGGATGATAATTGCCATAAGCCCCGACCTTTTCATGCACGCAGGACGCAACGCGCGTCAGGGCCATGACCTCGCCCAGCCGTTCTGCAGCAGGGATGAGCCGGTCGGGATGTGCGGCGATTCGCGTGGCGGTATGGCCGACACCGGCCGCCACAAGCTGCGCCTCGGACAGGCCAAGGGCATCCGCGGCATCGCGGGCCCGCTTTTTCGGATGTTCCGCAAGATAGGCGCGGATGTCGAAGGGAGTGACAGCATCTGGCTGCATCATGAGCGTCCTCGGAGGATTTGTCGTGGTCCGATGGCTGCGCCCGAAGGGATGCGGTGCGTGGCTGTTTCAAATTACTTGACTGTTTTAGTCTGAATAAGGTAGCGCTGCAACCCATCGCGATAAGGTTCATCGCAAAATCACCAAAAACAGCCGCGCCAGCCTTCGCAAGCAACGGCACAACTTCCATGAAGGATGGCGCATATGCTCATGTCCCTGATGCGCGGTACAACCGCGCTTGTCTGCCTGTCACTGGCAACCCCCGTCCTTGCGCAGGACAGCGATCCCGGCTTTCTGGGCACCCTCATTCTGACCGGCGGCAAACGCGATCTCAGCTTCGGCACAGCTTTGTCGCGCACCGTCGTCGACGACACAGAGATCGCCGACCGGCAGGCCAGCACCGTCGCGCAACTGATCGACTCGGTTCCCGGTGTGACGCTGGTCAACGGCACCACGCCGCAGGGGTCGGGCATCAACATTCGCGGCTTTGGTGCAAACACCACCTTCGGGTCCGACCAGAAGATCGCGGTCCAGATCGACGGCGCGTCGGTTGGGTCGGAAGAGCTGTACCGCATCGGCACACAGCTTTTCACCGATCCGCTGCTCTACCGCGAGGTCGAGGTGCTGCGCGGCACCATCGGCAGCTTTGCCTACGGTTCGGGGATCGTCGGCGGAGTCGTGCGGCTTGAAACCAAGGACGCTTCGGATTTCACCGATGGCACCCCCGGCTTCGGCGGGTCACAGACCTTTGAGTTCGGCTCGAATGGCAATGGCCGGGTCAGTTCGACCAACCTTGCATGGATGCCCACTGAACGGGCGGAAGTCCTGCTGAATTATTCGATCCGCGATCAGGACGACCTGACCGCCGGGGATGGGGACACCATCGGCAACAGCGCATTCCGCACGCCGTCCTATCTGGCCAAGGGCAAACTTACTTTTGGTCAGGACGATGCTCAGACCCTGACCTTCAGCCATTCCCGCACTTTGGCCGACGACAAGGACGTGCCCTACGACCAGTTCGAAACCGATGCCGGCAGTTTCGGCAATGTCGACCGACTGACCGACACAACCCAGACCGTGCTCGAATACCGCTTCGATCCCGGCAGTGATCTGGTCGATCTGACCGTGAACCTGTCGCACGCGGATCAGCGGATCGACTATGATTACATCCCCGGCTCGTCCCCTCTGGAAGGCACGCCCAGCTTTGCCTTCCTCGCCGGCACGGTGACCGCCGATCAGCGATACGAGACAACCAAGCTGACCGTCACCAACCGCGCGCTTTTCGACACCGGAGCGGTCTCGCATGACATGCTGGCAGGGATCGAACTGCAACGGCGCGTGCGGGCCGACAACACGGCCGCAGGGGCGCCGGGGGGCACCAATGACCGCGCCGCTCTTTTCGTCATCGACGAGATGACCATTGGCCAGGTCACCGTCACACCGGCGCTGCGCTATGAAAAGTCCCGCATCGAAAGCGCAACCGATCTTGCGGGTGTACCGAACACCTACGAGAAAGACGCCCTGATGGGGGGTCTCGCTCTGGCCTATGATTTCGGCAACGGGCTCTCGGTCTTCGGCAGCGCGGCCTATACCGAAGGTTTGCCGATCATCGACGACCTTGGCACAAGCGCCAGCGCACAACGGCGCATCGGCCAGTCCGAGAAGTCGCGCAGCTTTGAACTGGGGGCCGAATACACCGGTTCGGATGTCTTTGCCGCCGGTGATACCTTCACCATCCGCGGCAATCTCTATCAGACAGACCTGTGGGACATCACGAGCTACACGGTGGCCGGGTCCATGTCGACCGAACTGGCGCGCGTCGACTCCCAAGGGTTCGAAATCGAGGCGTCCTACGGCATGGCAAACGGGGTCTATATCGACTTTGCCGGGCATCTCGGCGACGGCACCGAGATCAATCCCGATGGCTCTGAAAACGTCTGGCGCAACAGCCCGGCAGACCGGGCGCAGGTGACGCTGGGCAGGAAATGGGACGATCGCCTCGACCTGAGCTGGGAAATCGTCCATGCCGCAGACCGTCGCGACGCGTTGGGCGCCGATCTGCCCGACAGCACGGTCCACAACCTGCGCGCCACATGGACGCCCGACACGCAAGGCTGGCTGAAAGGCAGCGAAGTCCGCTTCGGCATCGAAAACCTGCTTGATGCCGATTATGTCGGGCACCTGTCCTCCCCCAGCCGCAAAGCGCCGGGGCGCACGTTCAAGATGTCTCTGACCAAGACGTTCTGAGGGAAGGGGAACACCGGCCCATGTCCGGCACATCCCGACCGCTGCGGGGGCTAGGCATCAATCGGGCGGGCAAGGCGCACGGCGGTCTTGCCCGGCCAAAGTCGGCGCGAGGGCATGATCAGCACCGTCGGATCATGCGGCGCATTGATCGCTCGGTCGCCGTCATACCCGATCAGCGTGCCCTTGGGCAGGTGCTCCAGCCCGCGCCAGTCCTGCGCAAAGCGAAAGCTGTCGGTCTCGATCGTCACCGGTCCCATCACCTCGTAACAGACGGTCTCGGGCCGGGGCGGACGGGTGGCCATACGGTCTTCGGCGAAATCCGCAGGCACAGCCCCGGTGGCCCGCAGAAAGCCCACGGCGCAATCCTTGGCGACCTCTGCCGCCTCGGCCTCCCAATGCTGGCCACATTCGACCAGCGCGGCATTCCGGTCCGACGCGGGATCGGCGAAATCGCCGAAGTCGCGCATCCGCTGACCTTCGGCATGACCCTTGTCCGTCACGACGATCCCCGGCCAGCCGATGGCGCGGCCCAGCCTGCGCCCCTTGGCGGCGGGGCCTGCGATGATCAGCGGATCGGTCTTGTGCTGCATCGAATGGATGTCGAGCAGCAGATCCACGCTCGACAGCCACGGACGGAGTTCGCGGGCGCGCTCCACCTCGGGTGTCACCCGGCGGTCGGGATCATCCAGCACGCCATCACCCCAGAGCCGGTTGAAATCCTCCTCCACCCAGCGGGTGGCATCGGGCACCTCGGGATCGAAGGCCGCGTAGGCGGCGGTGTTGACGAAGGCGAAGGACAGCTTTCCCTGACGCGGGCGCAGTCCCATCTGCATCAGCCAGTCGATGGCAATCGCGCCGCAGGGTTCGTTGCCGTGCATAATCGCCGTAATCGCCACATGCGGGCCTGCGCTGCCGCTGTCGAAGGTCCAGACATAGGGCACACCGGTATTGCCTTCGGCATAGGCCGAGATGTCAGGCGGGCTCAGTTCGACGGAGTAGATGTTGGGCAATCCGGTGGCCGAGCTGGTCATGCGGGCTGTCCCACAAGCGCGGTTTCGACATGGCGGACCAGATGCTGCGCCAGATCGGTGAAGGTGGTCTGCAGGGCGGCATAGCCTGCATTCGGGATGCGGGTGGCCTCGTCCATGTAGAGCTTGCGGTTGACCTCGATCTGCATCGAATGGCGGTTCTGCGCCGGATTGCCATTGGCGCGGATCAACTCCATCCCCTTGTAGGGGTCGTTGATCGCCACCGAATAGCCACGCGTCGTCAGAAACGCCGCGACGGTGTTTGTGAACTCGGGCGCACAGGCGGTGCCGTCGCGGTCGCCCAGCACGAAATCGGGACGCGGCGTGCCGCGCTCTTGGGTCGACATGGCCGACGCGACCTCCTGCATCGAATGGCAGTTCACATGCCAGACCGCGCCCCACCGGGAATGCGCATCATCCAGAAGCGTGCGCAGTCGCGACTGGTAGGGGCGGTGATAGCGCGTAACCCGCGCATGAACCTCCTCCGGTGTCAGGGGCCGGGTATAAAGCGGCTCGCCACCGGGCGGCACGCGGGTCCAACAAAGGCCGATGCCAAGGGTGCTCTTGACCGACGGGTTGAGCGGTTCGGGATAAGGGCCGGACAGCGCGTTCGGGTTCATGTCATCCGGCGCGCGGTTGGCATCGACATACGAGCGCGGGAAATGCGCGTGCAGCAGAACGGCCCCGGCGGGCACGGCCCCGGACCAGAGGTCATGCACATGGGTGTCCTCGGCGTGCCGCAGCAGCGTCGGGTCGGCGGCGTGGCCGAAATCGTTCGGGTAGTCCGTGCCGGAATGCGGGCTGTCCAACACGAGGGGAACGCGCTGGGTTTCGGTGCCTTCGACGGTCAGAACGCCGGGGATGTGCAGGCTCATTGGGTTCCTCCATCATGCAGGTGACAGGCCACGGATCGCCCGGCGCTGTTCCGCAGCACCGGCACTTCGCGCTGGCAGCGCGGCCCTGCCATCGGGCAGCGGGGGTGGAAATGGCAGCCGGGCGGCGGTGCGAGAGGCGAGGGGATCTCGCCCTTGATCGTGCGATAGGTCTGGCGACCCGCACCCAGACGCGGCACCTGATCAATCAGCGCCTGCGTGTACGGGTGTTGCGGCGCGTCGAACAGCGCCTCGGTCGAGGCGATCTCGACAATCCGTCCCAGGTACATCACGACCACCCGATCCGCGATATGCTCGATCACGCTCAGGTCGTGGCTGATGAAAAGATAGGTCAGGTCCAGTTCGCGCCGCAGGTCCTGAAACAGGTTGATCACCTGCGCCTGTATCGACACGTCAAGTGCTGCGATGCTTTCGTCGCAGATCAGGAAATCCGGCCGTACGGCCAGCGCCCGGGCAATCCCGATCCGCTGCCGCTGCCCGCCGGAAAACTGGTGCGGAAACCGCTGTGCATAGGCCGGATCAAGGCCCACCTGCCGCAGGATGCCGGCGACATAGGCGCTCATCTCGCGCCGGGTGGTCAGACCGTGATAGACGGCGGCTTCGCCGACGATCTCTTCCACCTTCATCCGCGGATTGAGCGAGGACATCGGGTCCTGAAAGATCATCTGGATGCGCAGCCGCGCGGTCTTGGCGTCCTCTGACGCGGCGTCGGTGACGTCGACCCCTTCGAACCGGATCGTCCCGCCACTGACCGGAAGCAATCCCGCCACCATCCGCCCCAGCGTGGACTTGCCACAGCCGGATTCGCCGACAAGACCAACCACTTCGCCACGGGCGACGGCAAACGAGGCGGAATCCACCGCGTTCACGCAGCTTTCCGAGACCGACGCGCCCAGCGTCTTGGCCAGCTTTTCGATCGCATCCAGTTTCTTGACGAATTGGCGCGACACCGCGTCGAGTTCGAGCATGGCGGTCATGCGGACACCCCCGGCGTGATCAGCGGATGATGACAGCGCAGCGCCCGGCCCGTGTCGATCTCGTCGATGCCGGGTGCGTCGCTGCGGCAACGCTCATCGGCGTTGAAGCAGCGCGGCGCAAAGGCGCAACCGGGCGGCAGATGCGCCATATTCGGGGCCATGCCGGGGATCTGGGTCAGCCGTTCGCCGCGCTGGCCGTGACCGGGGATCGACCCCAGAAGACCAACCGAGTAGGGATGCCCCGGTGCCGTCAGCACCGCGTCGGTCTGTCCGGTCTCGACAATCCGCCCCGCATACATCACCGCCACCCGATCCGCGAGCCCGGCGACCACGGCAAGATCGTGAGTGATCCAGATCAGCGCCGTGCCGGTGTCCCGCGCCAGTTCCTGGATCTCGGCCAGAATCTGGCTCTGGATCGTCACATCCAGCGCCGTGGTCGGCTCATCCGCCACGATCAGGTCAGGACCGTTCAGCAGGGCGATGGCAATCGCCACCCGCTGCCGCATCCCGCCCGAGAACTGGTGCGGATAGGCGTCCAGCCGTTCGGCGGGCGAGGGGATGCCCACCTTGGCCAAAGCCGATATGGCGCGGTCCCGCGCGGCCTTGGCGCTGACCTTCTCATGGGCGCGCACCGCTTCGATCATCTGGGTGTCGATGCGCAGAACCGGGTTCAGCGTCATCATCGGATCCTGAAAGATCATCGCGATCTTGTTGCCGCGCAGACGCCGCATCTCGGCCTCGGGCAGTTGTGCCAGATCCTGCCCCCGGAACATGATGTGCCCGCCCACCACACGTCCCGGCGGATCGACCAACCGAAGGATCGAGAAACCGGTGACGGATTTGCCGGATCCGCTTTCGCCGACCAGCCCCAGCACCTCGCCTTCGTTCAGCGCGAAATCGACCCCATCCACCGCCTTGACCACACCGGCATCGGTGAAGAAATGGGTTTGCAGGTTGTGCACTTCGAGAACACTCATTTGCGCAACCTCGGGTTCAAGGTGTCGCGCAGGCGGTCACCGACAAGGTTGATCGACGCCACAATCGCCAGAAGCGCCACGCCGGGATACATGCTCATCCAGTATTGGCCCGACAGCATGTAATCGTACCCGTTCGCGATCAGCAGACCAAGCGAGGGCCGGGTGATCGGCACGCCGACCCCAAGGAAGGACAGCGAGGATTCCAGCACGATGGTGTTGGCGATCTGCACGGTCGAGATCACCAGCAGCGGCGGGATGCAGTTGGGCAGCAGATGCTTGAAGATGATCCGCCGCACCGGCAGGCCCAGACCCCGTGCCGCGTCGATATATTCCTTGCGGGTTTCCGACAGCGCGGTGCCCCGGACGGTGCGGGCGTAATACGCCCATTGCACGATGATCAGCGCGATCACCACCTTGTCCAGCCCGCGCCCGAAGGCCGCCATCAGCATCAAAGCCACAAGGATCGACGGGAAAGACAGTTGCAGGTCCACGAGCCGCATCAGGATGGTCTCGACCCGTCCCCCGGCCCAGGCGGCATAGATGCCCACGACCACGCCTATGGCCATGGCGACCAGCGTGGCGATGATGGCCACCGAAAGCGACACTCGAAGCCCATAAAGGATGCCCGACAGAATATCGCGCCCCTGTTCGTCGGTGCCCAGATGATAGGTCATCGCCCCGTCAAAGGTGGTCGATCCAGGCGGCAGGCGGCCATCCATGATGTCCAACTGGCGCAGGTCATAGGGGTTCTGCGGTGCGATCTCGTTGGCAAAAAGCGCGAGCACCACCAGCAAAAGCAGACTGCCCGCCGCGACATAGGCCACGGGACCGTTGAAAAACTGCCGCCCCCGCCCGCGCAGCAGATGGGCGCAGATCGCGACGAACCCGATCAGCATCAGCACCCGTGCGGGCAGGCTGCTCCAGTCCGGGCCAAAGGCCAGTGCAAGCGTGGCCAGCGCCATCGCCGCCGTCACCAGCCAGGGCAGGGCATCGGCGGTCCGTTCGCGCAGCGGGATCGGGGCGGGCATCTCGGTCATGCCGTCCCTCCGGTCACACGCACGCGCGGGTCGAGGATCGTGTAGACGATGTCGACCACAAGGTTGATCACGATGAAGATGAGAACCGTCATCATCAGGTAGGCGACGATCACCGGCCGGTCGAGCGTCAGGATCGAGTCGATCAAGAGCTTGCCCATCCCCGGCCATGCAAAGACGGTTTCGGTCACAACGGCAAAGGCGATCATCGAGCCCAGCTCAAGACCCAGAACCGTCACGATCGGGATCATGATGTTCTTCAGGACATGCACGAACAGGATGCGCGTCTCCGACACCCCTTTGGCGCGGGCGAATTTCACGTAATCCTGCACCAGCGCCTCCTGCGTGCCCGCGCGCGCGAGGCGCGTGACCAGCGACGCCTTGTAAAGCGCAAGGGTCAGGGCGGGCAGGATCATGTATTGCAACCCGTTTTCGGAAAAGATCGACAGGCGGATGCCGAACACATCCACCGTATCGCCCCGCCCGGTCGAGGGCAGCCAGCGCAATTCCACCGCGAAGATCAGGATCAGCAGCATCCCGACCCAGAAATTCGGCAGGGAAAAGCCGAAGATCGACCCGGTCATGATCGCGCGGCCCTGCCATTTGTCGGCCTTGTAGCCCGCGTAAACCCCCAGGGGCACACCGATCAGAACGGAAAAGAACAGTCCCAAAGCGGCCAGTTCCAGCGTCGCGGGCATGTAGTGCAGGATCAGCGTCACCGCACTTTCACCATGCACGAAACTGCGGCCCAGATCGCCCTGCAGCGCGTTGCCGACGAAGGTGAAGAACTGGATGTAGATCGGCTGGTCGAACCCGAACCGCGCCATCGTTTCCTCGATCTCGCGCGGGGTGGCGTCGGGCGAGATGAGAATGTCGACGGGATTGCCGATCATGTAGATGCCGAAGAACACGATCACCATCATCGCGAGCGCGACGAAAATGGACTGCGCAATCCGTCTGAGCAGGTAGACAAGCATGCCGTGGGGCGCTTTCCGGGCTGGACGAGGGAAAAGGGTCTCACGGCGGCCCGGAGGCCGCCGCAGGCGTTCAGCGAGTGGGGATTATTGCGCCGGCTTGATCGAGGCGGGCAGCGTGTACTGATCCACGCGCGGCGCATAGGTGACCTTGTCGGTCATCGCCCAGGGCGTCACCTCGAAATGCAGCGGCAGGATGGCCCAATCCGCCATCGCCACGCGCGAGGCTTCGCGCAGAAGCTCCTGACGGGCGTCATCATCCACGGTGGCCAGCGCCTTGGTCAGCAGGTCATCCACCTCGGGGTTGGAATACTGGCCCCGGTTGGTGCCGCCATAGCCGCGGTCGCCGTCACGGGTAGCAACCAGCGCCTTGATCGGCGAAGACATCTCGCCGGTGCCCGCACCCCAGCCCGCGAGGTAGACCGAGAATTCATAGGCGTTCCGGCGCGAGAAGAAGGTCGAGGCTGTCACCGCGTCGATCTCTGTCGGGATGCCGATCCGCGCCCACATCTGCGCAACCGCCTGTGCAACCTGCGCGTCGTTGATGTAGCGGTCATTCGGGGTGCCGATGGTGATGCCGAACCCGTCCGGGTAGCCCGCCTCGGCCAAAAGTGCCTGAGCGCGCTCCGGGTCATAGGGGGCGGGCGGCATGGCGCCTTCCTCATGCGCACCGAACATGCCGGCAGGCAGCAATTCGCCCGCCGCCACGGCCACACCGCCCATGATCCGGTCGACAATGGCATCGCGGTTGATCGCGATGGACAGCGCCTCACGCACCCGCACGTCCTTGAGCGGGTTCTTCCCGTCGGTGCCGGTGATCATCGGGCTGGGTTCCTGCGCATGGTCCATATGCAGATAGATCACGCGGTTGGAAATGCCCTGCACGACCTGCAAACCACCTTCGGCATTGATGCGCTCCAGATCCTGCAGCGGTGGGTTCTCGATGAAATCGACATCCCCTGCAAACAGCGCCGCGACGCGCGGACCGTCCGAGGTCAGCGGCTTCATGCTCACCCGCTCCCACGGCGCGGCCTCGCCCCAGTAATCCGGGTTGCGGACAAGCTCGATGCCCTCACCCCGGCGGAAGCTTTCCAGCAGGAACGGCCCGGTGCCGATGGCGGCTGCGCCATCGTTGAAGGCCTGCGTCTCGGGATAGGCGATGTCACCGCAGCCATCCGGCGAGAAGTCGATGGTCGACGCGTCCACGCCATTCGCCTTGGCTGAAATGACGCCCCAGGTCGAAAACTCGGTCGGCAAAAGAGGGTAGGGCGCAGCCGTGTGCACGATCAGCGTCAGCGGATCCGGCACTTCGAAATCCTTGATCGCCTTGGTGTAGGTGGTGAACAGCGACGGCGAATCCGGCACGCCGGGGATGCGGCAGACGGAATAGACCACGTCATAGGCATCAAACGCCGACCCGTCCGAGAAGGTCACACCCTCGCGCAGCTTGAATTCCCAGCGCGTGTCATCCAGCGGCTTCCAGCTTGTCGCAAGCTGCGGGAACAGCTTTTGCTGCTCGTCCGTGCCGACAAGGGATTCGAACACGTTGCGGCGCAACTGGTTGTTCGGTCCGAGGTTGTGGAAATGCGGGTCCGCCGAACTGGGCTCGGCGGCCAGCCCGATCCGCAACTCCTGTGCGACGGCGGGCAGGGCGGGCAAGGCGGCTGCAATGGCAACGGCTGTCAGGCGCAGATACCTGAGGGTCATGGAACATCTCCCTGTTCATCCGGACCCGTTCGTGCGGTCCGGTTTGATTTGTGAAAGTGCACCGAGGTTACCGCTCCATCTGTGTGAAGAAAGCCAAGACTTCATTCGGTTTTGCTATGCACATATGTCGTAAGCGTATTAAGGTCGCGCTCAGCACAGGGACCGGGGCGGGATTTTTCATGCGCAACAACTGGCATTCGATCCGGGAATACGAAGCCCTGCGCGCCGTCATCACGTCTGGCACCACCAATGGCGCGGCCCGGCTTCTGGGCATCTCGCAGCCGACGGTCAGCCGCGCGGTCAGCCAACTTGAGGCACGGCTGAATGTCGTGCTCTTCGAGCGCCGCAACGGGCGTCTGCGCCCCACCGCCGAGGCGCTGCGCCTGAATGCGCAACTCGACCGTCTCTTCGATGCGATCACCCTGATCAACGGCTCTGACCCGGATGATCCCGGCACACACCCGCTGCGCCTTGCGGCCCCGCCCTCGCTGTCCGATCTCGTCGGCTCCTGCATGGCCAGTTTCATGAAGCTGCACCCGTCCCAGCCCATGTCGCTGGAAACCTGCACCTCGAACGGGCTGGTCAGCCGCCTTGTCGATGATGCGGTGGATCTGGGGTTCACCCATGCGGATCTGACCCATTCCGCAATGGAACTGATCCCGTTTCAGGAAAGCGAGGCGGTCTGCGTCATGCCACGCGGGCATCCGCTTGCGGTGCATGACGTCATCACCCCCGAGGTTCTGGACGGCCAGAACTTCATCTCGATCCTGCGGCGGCACATTGTCCGCTCGCGTCTGGATCGGCTGTTTTCCGAGGCCGGTGTCGCCCCGAAGCGGGTGGCCGAGGTGGCCACCGGATTAAGCGCCGTGACCCTCGCCCGGGCGGGCAGCGGCGTCACCGTGATCTGTCCCTTCCCGGTACTGCGGGCCGATGATCCGACACTGACGATCCGCCCGTTCCTGCCCCGCTTTGTCTACCGCACCTCCTTTGCAGTCTCCACCGTGCGCCCCCTGACCAAGACCGCGCGCGCCTTCATGCGGCATGTGAAGATGTCCATCCGCTCCGATCCGGCATGGCACGGAATCGTCACCGAACGCAGCACACAGCCCATGCTGGAAGAGCGCGCCTGACTGCCGGGTCCCGGCGACCCCCTGCACCCGTCTCTGTCGAAACAGCGTTGACCTTGGGCGCGGCTTGGGGCGAAGTCAGCCCGTATCCGATCCCGGAGTAAGCCGATGCCCACCAATGAAAACCCGATCTGGTCTCATGTCGACGCGCATCGCGAGGCCTTCATCGGCCTAGCCGACCGTGTCTTCGACACCCCCGAACTTGCCTATACCGAGGTCAAATCCTGCGCCGCACATACCGAGATGCTGCGGCAACAGGGCTTCCGCGTGCGCGAAGCCGTGGCGGGCATCCCCACGGCGGTGATCGGCGAGGCGGGGTCGGGCGGTCCGGTCATCGCGATTCTGGGCGAGTACGACGCGCTGCCCGGACTGAGTCAGCAGCCGGGACTGGCAGAACCCAGAATGATCGACGACAGCGGCTTTGGTCACGGCTGCGGGCACAACCTTCTGGGCGCTGCGGCGATGCTTGCGGCGACGGCGGTCAAGGACTGGCTGGCCACCGAAGGCATCGCGGGCACGGTGCGGTATTACGGCTGCCCGGCAGAAGAGGGCGGCGCCGCCAAGACCTACATGGTGCGCGACGGCCTGTTCGACGATGTGGACATCGCGATCACATGGCACCCCGCAGGGTTCAATGCCGTGGATGACGCGCGGTCTTTGGCGAACACCCGGATCGACTTCACCTTCACCGGCAAGGCCGCCCATGCCGCCGGTGCCCCGGAACTGGGGCGTTCGGCGCTGGATGCGGTCGAGCTGATGAACATCGGTGTGAACTACATGCGCGAACACATGCCCGACGATGCACGGGTGCATTACGCCTATCTCGATGCCGGTGGCCCCGCGCCCAACGTTGTGCAGGCCCGCGCCACCGTCCGCCAACTGATCCGCGCGCGCGACCTCAAGGGGCTGGCCGATCTGGTGCAGCGCGTCCGCGCCATCGCAGACGGGGCGGCACTCATGTCGGGAACCAAGGTCGAGTCGCGGGTCTTTTCCGCCGTATCGAACCTGATCGGCAACCGCCCGCTGGAAGAGGCGATGCAGGCCGAATTCGAGGCCCTTGGCCCGGTTCCCTTTGACGCCGCCGATCTGGCTTTCGCCCGCGAGATCCAGACGACGCTGACCCAGGACGACATCGCCAGCATGTTCCAGCGGCTCAGCATGAAACCCGATTACGACAAACCGATCTGTGATTTCATTGCCCCCTTGGACCGGCCTTTTGGCGGTGGCATGGGGTCGACCGACGTGGGCGATGTGAGCTGGGCCGTCCCCACCGTGCAGGCGCGCGTCGCGACCTGCGCCATGGGCACGCCGCTGCACACGTGGCAGCAGACGGCACAGGGAAAGGCGCCGTTTGCGCACAAGGGCATGGTCCACGCCGCCAAGGTCATGGCCGCCACCGCCCGCGCCGCCATTGCAAACGACCTTTTGCGCGCCGCAGCGAAACAGGCGCACCAGCAGCATCTGGCCGAATTCCCCTATGCCTGCCCGATCCCGGCCTCCACCCGGCCTCCGGTTGCGGCGGAATAGCGGAAAAGGACGGAAAGGTGACGTAACGTCGGCCTGCCGCGCTAAATCCAGTTGACCGGTTGTCCGGAATGCAGTGCTGTCATCGGGACAGTCAGAAACCGGCTCTTCGGATTTCGGTGTCACCCTGCGCGGAGGTCGCCCCATGCCGAATATCATTCCAACCCACGCCACGTTGTCGGGCACGATGGGCCAGCAATTCACGCTGGGCATCGGCACACCCGTCGTGTCCAATTCCAGCGCCGACTGCCTCGAGGTTTCGCGGAAGGCCAATGTCAGCACCGGCGGCGCAGTCAGCGTGTCTGAGGCTCCGGCAGGTTCGGGCGTGTGGGTGCCCTACATACCGGACCGCGCGACCTATGGGTTTGCCGTTGGCGGATCGGGCTGGATGGGCACGGGGCCGTTCAGCGGCTGTCACATCGCGTTCTTCACCAAGGGCGGACGTGTCGGCATGGCGCATATCGCGAAACCGTCGGGCAATGCTGAAACCGCATGGAACAGCTTTCGCAGTGCCGGGGATGTGACGGTTCTCAATGAATGGAAGGTGCCTCTGCCCGACATGACGAAGTTCTCGGCCAGCTATCTCTTTCTCGATCTCTCCGATCCCCGCTCTGTCGGACTTGTTCAGGTGGACGTGCATGTGCGCGGCATGGGCGGGTCGGATGGCGGGATCTTCGCCATCAAGAAGGTGGTCTGATCCGGGCAAACCAAGAGATCCCGCGCCGCCGCGGATTGCCTGGCCGCGCGGGCTGTCCTAGGAACGGGCCATGACCCACAGCTTCACAATCGACCGGGCCGAGCTGCGGATGGTGCATCTGCCGCTTCTGACGCCCTTCGTCATCTCGACCGGGACGATGACGCACAAGACCTTTCCGCTGTTGATCCTCGAGGCGGACGGCATCACCGGGATTGCCGAAGGGGTGATGGACCCGCTGCCGGACTGGCTCGAGGAAACCAATGCAGGGGCGTTGGACCTGTTGCGCACTGCCGTCTTGCCCATGCTGGTGGGGAAGCGGATCGCCAGCCCGCCGGACGTGGACCCGCTGCTGGCCCCGTGGCGCGGCAACCGGATGGCCAAGGCGGTGGCGGAAATGGCGGTCTGGGACCTCTGGGCGCGGTCGCTTGACCTGCCGCTCTGCGCGCTGCTGGGCGGTGTGCGCGACCAAATCGAGGTGGGGGTCAGCCTTGGCATCGCGCCGCTCGACGTGACAGTCGACCGGATCGCCGAGGCACAGGCGCAGGGCTATCGGCGCACCAAGCTGAAGATCCGGCAGGGGCACGATCTGGCGCTGCTCGAAGCTGTGCGCGCGAAGTTTCCGGACATCAAGCTGACGGTCGACGCGAACACCGATTATGGCCTTGCCGATCTTGCGACCCTGCGCGGCATGGATGCGTTCGGCCTCGACTATATCGAACAGCCGCTGGCCCATGACGACATCCTTGACCACGCCCAGGTGCAGGCGGCGCTGCAAACGGCGATCTGTCTGGACGAAAGCATCCGCACCGCCAAGGACGCGCGCGTCGCGTTGCAGATGGGGGCCGCGCGGGTGATCAACATCAAGGTGGGCCGCGTCGGTGGCCTTGCCGAGGCGCGCAGGGTTCACGATGTCTGCGCCGCCTTCGGTGCGCCGGTCTGGTGTGGTGGCATGCTCGAAAGCGGGGTGGGGCGGGCGCATAATATCCACCTTGCCACCATGCCCAACTTCACCAAACCGGGCGACACCTCCAGCGCCAGCCGCTATTTTGCGCGGGACATCATCAACGAACCGCTCGAGGCGACGGATGGCCTGATGCCCGTGCCGCCGGGATCGGGGATCGGCGTGACCCTGGACAGGGCCTATCTCGACACCGTGTCGGACCTGGTCGAGGTCTGGACCGCATGACGGACCTGATCCTGCGCGACCTTGCCTCGCTTGCCGAGATGAAGGCGGCTGAGGCGTTCCAGCGAAGCGTCTGGGGCGAGGACGACCCGGCGGACAATTCCGACCTGATGCTGGCGATCCAGCACGAGGGTGGTCTGGTGGCCGGTGCATTCGATGGCGACCGGATGCTGGCCTTCCTCTTCGCCTTTCCCACCAACGATCCCAGGGCGCAGCATTCGCACCGTCTGGGGGTGCATCCCGACGCGCAGGGGCAGGGGCTGGGTCTGCGCATGAAGCTCTATCAGAAAGACTGGTGCCTTGCGCGCGGCATCACCCGCGTGCGCTGGACCTATGATCCGGCGCGGCGGGCCAATGCGGTGCTGAACATCCACCGGCTGGGGGCGACAGCCAACATCTATTACCGCGACTATTACGGCGAGATGGAGGGCATCAACGCCGGCGTGCCCTCGGACCGGTTGCTGGCCGATTGGGATCTCACCCGTGCAGACGGGGAGACGGCCAATCCCGTGGACACCGTCCCGATCCCCGCCGATTTTGCCCGGCTGGTCGCGGATGACCCGGCCACGGCCTTGTCGGAACGGCTGCGCATCCGCCAAGCACTTGCGGCGGGCTTTGCCGATGGGCTGCAGATCGCGGGCTTTGACCGCCGCGAAAACGCCTATCTGCTGGCCCGGACCTGACCCGATACAGGTCGGTATCCTTGGGTGGCCTCATGTCACCTCACGTCACTTGGCACCGATCCGGCAGTTAGTCGTTGACTTGAACCCCGCAGGCTCTGTTCAGTACCGTCAACAAACTGGCAGCAAAAAACCGCCGACGGGAGGACACACCATGACGTTCAAGACACTCGCCCTGGCGAGCACCATGCTCACCGGGCTTGCCAGCCTCACCACCGCCGAAGAGCTGCGGTTTGACGATGTGTTCATCATCGGTGACTCGCTGAGCGACGCCGGGGCCTATTCGCAATCGGTGATCGCGGGCGGTATGGGGGCACTGCCGGTCATCAATTACAAGTTCCTGACCAATGCGCCTGACGGATCGGCGCTGACCTATGGCGAAGTTCTGGGACAATCCTTGGGCCTGAACCTGGGCCCGAACGTCTATTCGTCGGTGCCGCTGGCCGGAC
The DNA here is from genome assembly GCA_030428355.1 of Alphaproteobacteria bacterium. GTDB lineage: Bacteria > Pseudomonadota > Alphaproteobacteria > Rhodobacterales > Rhodobacteraceae > Marivita. Next base: position 169,977 of record JAUIBL010000002.1, read on the forward strand.
AGGGCGAAGTGGCGCTGGGTGGCACGATCTATGCCGAAGGCGGATCGCGCGTGACCGACCCCATGGGGATCGGCTTCAACCCCGATCTGGGAATCACCACCCGGTCACTGGCCGAACAGGTCGACCGGATGCTGGCCGACCGGCCCGAACTGGGCGAGAACGATCTGGTCATCCTGTGGGGCGGGGCCAACGATGTCTTTGCACAGGCGGGTGCCGTCGGCGGTGGGCTGATCGCGCCGGATGCGGCAGCGGCGAACATGGCACAGGCCGCCACCGAACTGGTGGGCCTTGTCGACCGGGTCCGCGACGCCGGCGCGGAATCGGTGATCGTGGTCACCATCCCCGACATCGGCACCACGCCGTTCGGCATTGCCTCTGGTCCGCAGGGCGCGGGCCTGCAGACCGCCCTGACCGACGCGTTCAACAGCACCTTGCTGGCCTCCATTGGTGACCGCGCGGTGATCGTGGACAGCCAGAAGCTCTTGGGCGCGGTGCAGGCCGATCCGGTGAAATACGGCTTCGATGCCCCGAATGCCGCCGTGATCCCGGCCTGTCCCGACACGGCGCTAAGCTGTCTGCAGGGCCTCAACGCCAGCGCCGACAGCGAAGACCGGGTCTTTGCCGATGGCGTCCACCCGACCACTTCGGCCCATGCGCTGTTCGGGCAGGCGGCCTTTGCCGGTCTTCAGGCGGCCACACAGACCGGCGCGATCTCGGTGGCGACGATGACCGCCCTGCGTCAGCACGGCCTGTCCATCGAGAACCGGATGAATCCGACCGTGCTTGTCACCACGGACGAAAACGGCGAGCGGCGTCGCCGCGAGGTGGGCGAGGTCGATGTCTACGCCAGCCTCGATGTCGGCAGCTTCGAAGGCGATGCGCAGCAGGTCACACCGGGACTGGAAGGTGCGACCAAGGTGCTCAAGGCGGGTGCGGACATTGCCGTGGCCCCCAATGCCACCATCGGTGCGGGCATCAGCCTTGACTACGGCGAGGTCGATTTCGAAAATGACGCGGGCGGCTTTGACAGCGATCTGGTGATCGGCGTCGTGTTCGGCCAGATTGCCCTATCGCCCAAATATTACCTGAACGCGGCCTTCGGTGGCGGGCGGATTGCTGTCGATGACATCACCCGCAGCTTTGCCCTTGGACCGGCGACCGAGACCTACACCGCCGACACCGAAGGCAGCTATCGCTTTGCCCGCATCGGCGGCGGTGCGCTCTATGCGCTGAACGATCAGGTGCGGCTCAACCCGTTTGCCCATTACACGTGGGAAAAGGTGTCGATCGACGGCTTCACCGAATCCAACGGCGCGGCGAGCCTGTCATATGGCGACACCGAATACGAATCCAGACGCCTGACCGCTGGTCTGTCGGCGCTGTTTTCACCGGCGAACCTGGACGGCGTGACGTTCAACCTGCGCGGCTCCATCGAACATGATTTCAACGATGATCCGCTTGTGGTGTCGCTCGGGCCGAATGCCGACACATTGGGCAGCGTGTCCGCTCCGCGCCCGGACCAGACCTGGGGCTACATCTCGGGCTCGATGGTCAAGGAACTGGGGTCGGGCGCGTTCCTGAGCCTGACCGGAACCAGCTCTATCGGGCTGGACGGGGCGCGCGGGTTCACCGGGTCGGTGACCTACAAGATGACGTTCTGATCAGGCGCGGGGGGCGCAGGCCCCCGTTCTCTGCACAGGCCAGAAAGACAAAAGGCTGCCGGACCGGCAGCCTTTGATCGTTTTGAAACAAGCTGAAACGGCGCGTTACCGGCCCCAGGTGCGGACCGGGCCGCAATCCATGTGAACGAAGTTTGACCCCGAGTAGCGCCCGACGCCGCCCGCCTTGCACGCGGCTGCGGCGCGATACATCTGGTTCACCGACCGCGAATTCAGCCGCAGGTCCGCCGCCTGTCCCTTGAGGTGCAGCGAATTGCGCGCGACGCCCGAGGATTGGCTGCGCAGCATCGCATTGGTCTTGGGGCTGCGATAGCCGCTGAGCAGCATATAGGGTTCGGTCACGTCCAGCAGATTGTGCGCAGCCGCCATGATGTCGATGGTGCGCAGGTCGATGGATTTCACGTCGTTGGTGCGCCAGTCACGCATGAAGTGATGCACTTCCTTGACGGCGTCGCCGATATATTCGCCTTCGATCCAGTAGATCATGTCGATGCGTTCACCGGTCCGGCCCGAGTACATCTTGATCCGTCGGATGTCGCCACCGCCGCGCAGAAAGCCCGCCGCGTTCGAGTAGGTTGGCGCCGCAGTGAGTGCCGTTGCCGCAAAAGCCGCAAGCAATCCCCGGCGCGTGAAACCGCCAGATGTCGTGTCAGTCATTGAAAACTGCCTGTCCCGTTTGTCACTTTACCACTTGTCCGTGTCGTTCCACGAACCTGCCGAATGCCTATCGTGCGCAGACTATGACACATCACGAATCTCAACAAAACCGAAAGTTCCGGAAAAAATCCCAGATCAAGGGTTTTCGGCGAGAATCTGCTTAAATTGTCCAACTGTGTTAAAGTTACGCTACACCCAGACCTGACCCCATACATGGCGATGCAGGCTGGTCGCAGGTCGCTCATAAAAGGAAGAAACAAACTTTTTGTGAATGGACAGCATTTTGCGCACCGGAAACATTGGGAACGCCAGATGCCGAATATGCGTTGGCTGAACGTGACTTGGGAGACCTTTTGATGACCTACCGGATGTTTTTGCGTGGCGCAGCAGTGATGGCCCTTGTCGCGGCCTCCTCCCTGACACCGCAGAGCGCGGGGGCGGTTCAGGTCACAGCCTACAAGCAGGCGGTTGCGGAAAACCTGTCCGGGGACGATCAGATCGCGGCCTTCTACCGCGAACGCGGGTTCGAGCCGGTCTGGACCGGCGGCACCGAGGCCGATCTCGAACGGCGCACGGCACTTCTCGAAGCCCTGAGCATGGCGCAGCACCACGGTCTGCCCGCTTCAAGATACAATGCAGAGGCCCTGCTGTCGCGCATGGCGACGGTGCGCAGCGGTTTTGACCGGGGCGCACTCGAAGTTGCGCTGACCGAACTGTACCTCGATTTTGCCCGCGACCTTCAGACCGGGATCATTGACACGCCAAGCCGCGTCCAGCGCGAGATCGTGCGCGAAATCCCGCGACGCGATGCGCGCTATTACCTGGACGGCCTGCTGTCGGACTCTCCGCGCGGCTTCATGGCGTCGCTGGTGCCGCAATCGCAGGAATATGCGCGGCTGATGCAGGCCAAGATGCGGCTGGAACACACCATCGCGCATGGCGGTTGGGGGGCGCCTGTGGCGTCGGGCAAATACGAACCGGGCGACACCGGCGCAAACGTGGTCGCGCTGCGCGACCGGTTGATCGCGATGGGCTATCTCGGCCGGACCGTGACCGCCACATACGACACCTCCCTCACCGAGGCGGTGCGCGCCTTTCAAGAGGCGCACGGCCTGACTGTCGATGGGGTCGCCGGGGGGGCAACGCTTGAACAGATCAATATCGGCCCGCAGGAGCGGCTGAAATCGGTGATCGTCGCCATGGAGCGCGAGCGCTGGATCAACAAACCCGAAGGGCTGGGCCAGCGGCACATCCTTGTCAACCTGACCGATTTCAACGCGCGGATCTTCGATGACGGAAAGCTGACCTTCGAGACCCGTTCTGTTGTCGGCCATCAGGAACTCGACCGCCAGACGCCGGAATTTTCCGACGAGATGGACCATATGGTGATCAACCCAAGCTGGTTCGTGCCGCGCTCGATCATCGTGCGCGAATACCTGCCCAAGCTGCGCAGCAACCCCGGTGCCGTGTCGCATCTGGAGATCGTCGACAGCCGCGGCCGCGTCGTCAGCCGCAACCAAAGCTTTGCAGGCTATTCCGAACGCAGTTTCCCGTTCTCGATGCGGCAGCGTCCGGGGCCGCGCAATGCGCTGGGAACGGTGAAATTCATGTTCCCCAACAAGCACAACATCTACCTGCACGACACCCCGGCGAAAGACCTCTTCTCGCGCGAGGTGCGCACATACAGCCACGGCTGTGTGCGCCTCAACGACCCGCATGACTTCGCCTATGCGCTCTTGGCGAAACAGACCGACGATCCCGTCGGGTTCTTCCAAGCGCATCTGCGCAGCGGCGCTGAAACCCGTGTCAATCTGGATCAGCCGGTTCCGGTCCACCTGATCTACCGCACCGCCTTCACGACGCCCAAGGGGCAGGTCCAGTACCGGCGTGACGTCTACGGGCGCGATGCGGCGATCTGGGATGCGCTCAGCGCGGCAGGGGTGGAGATCGGCGGCGTTCGCAGCTAAACCTCTCGGCAATCAGGCCGGAGGCACCATGTCCTACACCATTGCACAGATCGCGGACGCCCTCGGCATCCGCGCCGAAGGCGATACCGCCCTGAAGGTGTCCGCCGTCGCCGAACCGGCGCAGGCCGGGGCGTCGGACCTTGCCCTCGCGATGAAACCCGAATTCGCCGAACAGTTGCCGCAGGGCAAGGCGCGCGCGGCGATGCTCTGGGACGGGGCGGATTGGCAGGCGATGGGGCTGGACGCCGCCCTGATGTCGCCCCGCCCGCGCTACGCCATGTCCGGCCTGTCGGCGATGATGGATGCAGGGGCGGGCTATGCGCCCGGCCTCCACGCAACCGCCGTGATCGACCCGACGGCACAACTCGGCGACGGCGTCTCGGTCGGGCCGTTCGCTGTCATCGGGGCTGGTGTCCGGATCGGCGGGGGATCGGTGATCGGCGCACAGGTCTTTGTCGGACGCGACACACGGATCGGAGAGGGCGCGCTGCTGCATCCGGGGGTCAAGATCGGCCACGGCATCACCATCGGCGACCGCTTCATCGCGCATTTCGGGGCCACAGTCGGTGCCGATGGCTTTTCCTTCGTCACCCCCGAACCCTCGGCCGCGGAAAAGGTGCGCGAAACGCTGGGGGATCAGGCGGGGGCGACCGCGCAAAGCTATGCCCGCATCCATTCGCTGGGCGGCGTCGACATCGGCGACGATGTGGAGCTTGGTGCCAACACCTGTATCGACCGGGGCACGGTGCGCGCCACCCGCATCGGCAACGGGTGCAAGTTCGACAACCTGGCCCAGATCGGCCACAACGTGGTGATCGGCAATGATTGCCTGATCTGCGCCCAAGTCGGCATCGCCGGGTCCAGCCGCATCGGCAACAATGTCGTGCTGGGGGGGCAGACCGGGGTCAGCGACAACCTCTTCATCGGGGACAACGTGGTCACCGGCGGGGCCACCAAGGTGCTGTCAAATGTGCCCTCGGGCCGCGTCATGCTGGGCTATCCGGCGATGAAGATGGACAGCCAGCTTGAGATCTACCGCCAGCTCCGCCGCCTGCCGCGCCTGATCGCCGATGTCGCCAGCCTCAAGAAAGCGGTTTCAAAGACGGGTCCGAGCGACTAGATCACGGGGCAGTTGCAACAGCCATCGGATCGGACAGATGAGCGTACAGGACCGGGTCATCCGCATCATTGCAGAGCAAGCCATGATCGAGCCGTCGGATGTGAGCATGACCGACACGATGCAGGACCTCGGGATCGATAGCATGGGACTGGTCGAATGTATCTTCGCCCTCGAAGAGGAATTCGACATCGAAGTGCCCTTCAACGCCAATGAACCGGACAGCAGCGATTTCGACATCTCGTCCGTCGCCTCGGTGGTTGCGGGGATCGAGTCGCTGATCGCCCGCCAAAAGGACTGATCCGCGATGAAGCGTGTCGTCATCACAGGGGCGGGCACCGTCAACGCATTGGGCCTGACCGTACCCGCCACGCTCGAAGCGATGCGCGAGGGGCGCTGTGGCATTGGCCCCTTGGTGTTCCGCGATGTCGACCGGCTGGCGATCCAGATCGGCGCGCAGGTGCATGAATTCGACGAAACCGCGCATTTCAACCGCCAGCAATTGTCGCTTTACGACCGGTTCACCCAGTTCACCCTGATCGCCGCGCGCGAAGCCCTGGCGCAGGCGGGGCTGGAGTTCTCGGGCGAACTGGCCGCCAAATCCGGTGTCGTTCTAGGCAATTCCGGCGGCGGCATGACGACGCTCGACGAGAATTACCGCAGCGTCTACGAAGAGGGCAAGAACCGGGTCCACCCGTTTGTCGTGCCCAAGCTGATGAACAACGCCGCCGCAAGCCATGTGTCGATGGAGTTCAACCTCAAAGGCCCGACCTTCACCGTCTCCACCGCCTGCGCCTCAAGCAACCACGCCATGTCCCAGGCCTTCCAGATGGTGCATGGCGGGCTGGCCCCGGTGATGATCACCGGCGGGTCCGAATCCATGTTGTGCTTCGGCGGCGTGAAGGCGTGGGAAGGGCTGCGTGTCATGTCCAAGGACGCCTGCCGCCCGTTCAGCGCCAACCGCAACGGCATGGTGCAGGGCGAAGGCGCAGGGGTCTTCGTGTTCGAGGAATACGAACACGCCCGCAAACGCGGGGCCGAGATCCTGGCCGAAGTGGTGGGGTTTGCCATGACCTCGGACGCCTCGGACATCGTGATGCCCTCCAAGAACGGCGCCGCGCGCGCGATTGCCGGCGCGCTGCACGACGCCAAGCTGAACCCGCAGGATGTGGGCTATATCAACGCCCACGGCACCGGCACCGCTGCCAATGACAAGACCGAATGTGCTGCTGTTGCGGATGTGTTCGGGGCCCATGCCGACCGGCTGATGATCTCGTCCACCAAGTCGATGCACGGGCACTGCATCGGGGGCACCGGCGCGATCGAGCTTCTGGCCTGCATCATGGCCCTGCGCGACGGGGTGATCGCGCCCACCATCGGCTACGAGGAACCGGATCCCGAATGCGCGCTGGATGTCGTGCCGAACGAGGCGCGCGAGGCGAAGATCGACGTGGCGCTGTCGAACGCCTTTGCCTTCGGTGGTCTGAATTCCGTGCTGGCGCTGCGGCGGGTCTGAGGCGGCAAGCCTGTTCGAACAGCTTGGCGGCATTTTCGAAAATGCCGGGCACCGTACGCTTGGTTTCCAGATCGTTAACCGATGCTGCGCCATACCCCTGCCCACGATGCGCATCGAGCGGGCAGGGTCACTCCCAGGCCGCGACACTTGAACTGACACTCTCTTGATCCCCGTCAGGGGCGACCATGAGAAACCGGTTTATCAGGCCCTTGGCACGGGCAC
>JAUIBL010000067.1 GCA_030428355.1 Alphaproteobacteria bacterium
GCAGGCAACAAGCTCAAGCCGTTCTGAAGAGGTAAGAAAACCGGGACGGATCATGCCGTTACCTGAATCGTCACCTTCTTGCACGTCAACCCTTCAAATCTCGGGTCTTCGGTGACTCTGGGTATAAATCGAAAAAACCGAAGAAAGAGTGCATAATATTTCGCTTTTCACTGTATTTCCCACCTTAAAGACTTGCCAAAGCGAAACGGAGCAATCACGCTTTGCAGGTCGCACGGCAACCCGTGTCGAGGCGGCGGAACATCGGAACCCTCGCGCGAACCCGGTCAACGAGCTGAAACTGGACCCGAGAGCAAAACGAACTGGCCTTACGATGCCATCGCAAGTCTGACGAACCCGCTGACCAAAATGAGACTGCAAAACAGTTCTATCTACCCAACATGGAGGAAACGCATGACCAAATACACAACCCTTATGGCAGGCACAGGAATGGCGTTTGCCGGTCCGGCCATGGCCGCCGATATCGTGATCGGTGTCCCCAACTGGGCCTCGGTGAACGCCACCGCACATGTTCTGGAAGTAGTGATCGAGGACAATCTCGGCCTTGATGTCGAGCTGCAGAACGGCACCAACCCCATCGTGTTCGAGGCAATGGACAAAGGCTCCATGCATGTGCACCCCGAGGTCTGGATGCCCAACCAGCAGAACCTGCATGACACCTATGTCAAGGAAAACGGCACGGTCGTGATGAACGAGAACCCCGTTCAAGCCGAACAGGGGATGTGTGTGCCCACCTCTATCGCCGAAGAGCACGACATCACCTCGATCGACGATCTGAGCGATCCGGACAAGATGGCGATCTTCGACACGGATGGCGACGGCACACCCGAAGTCTGGGTCGGCGCGCCGGGTTGGGCCTCCACCGTGGTCGAAAAGATCCGCGCGAAATCCTATGGCTACGATCAGATCTTCGAGCTGACCGAGTACGAAGAAACCATCGCCTACGCCAACCTCGCCAATGCCGCCACGGCTGGCGAGCCGTGGATCGGGTTCTGCTACAGCCCGCACTACATCTTCGTCACCCAGGAACTGACCGTGCTGGAAGAACCGCCGCATGATCCAGCCACCTGGACGATCGTTCAGCCCACCGACGATCCTGACTGGCTGGAAAAATCCGAAGCCTCCACGGCTTGGAACGGTGCCACGTTGCACCTGCACTACGCCAAGACACTGGAAGAATCCTATCCTGAAGTGGCGGCGCTTTTCCGCAACTACCAGATGAGCGGTGATGCGCTCAGCGCGATGGGCAAGGCACTGGCCGTTGACGGCATGGAAGCGGCCGACTTTGCCAGGGACTGGGTCGCCAACAACGAAGACGCCGTTCTGGGCTGGCTGAGCAACTAAGCCTCTCGCATCGGGCCGCCGCGCAACAGCTGCGGCGACCCTTTTCCGATCAGCCGGGCGCATGGGCGCCGCAGGGGGGCATATGGGCGAAACCGTCGTCAAACTCGAAAACGTCTGGAAGATTTTCGGCGCGCAGGCGCCGCAGGCAATGGAGGCCGTGCTCAAGGACGGGCTTTCCAAGCCGCAGGTTCTTGAAAAATTCAGATGCGTCATGGGCGTGCAGGACGCCAGCTTCGAAGTCGCGCGCGGCGAGATCTTTTGTATTATGGGGCTGTCGGGCTCTGGCAAGTCCACGCTGGTGCGCCTCGTCAATCGCCTGATCGAGCCGACCGCCGGCAAGATCGAGATCATGGGGCAGGATGTCTCGGCAATCTCGGACAATGAATTGCGCCGCATCCGCGCCCAGCAGATCGGCATGGTGTTTCAGCACATGGCGCTGATGCCGCACCGTTCTGTGCGCGACAACGTGGCCTATCCGCTGGAAATCCGCAAAATACCCAAGTCCAAGCGATGGGCGGTCTCTGATCATGCGCTCGGACTGGTGGACCTGACAGGCTACGAGGATCGCCTGCCCAAGGAACTGTCAGGCGGGATGCAGCAACGAGTGGGGATCGCTCGCGCGCTGGCCTCGGATCCCGAAATCCTGTTGATGGATGAACCGTTCTCAGCGCTTGATCCGCTCATTCGCCTGCAATTGCAGGATCAGTTCAAGGCGCTTGTCGCCCAGCTGAAGAAAACCACTCTGTTCATCACCCACGATCTGGACGAGGCCATCCGCATCGGCCACCGCATCGCGATCATGAAGGACGGCGTGATCGTGCAGATCGGCACGCCGGAAGACATCGTGATGAACCCCGCCGATGATTACGTGCGCGAATTCGTGCAGGGCATTTCCAAGCTCAAGCTTGTCAAGGCGCATTCCATCATGGAGCCGCTTGACAGTTTTAGCGGCGGCCTGGATGGGGCGTCACGGGCCGATCACGGTGCCGACCTGGACCAGTTGATCGATCTCGCGGTGGCCACGGAACACCCCGTTGTCATCACCGAGGACGGCGCGGATGTGGGTGTCGTGACCAAAACGCGCCTGCTGCGCGGCATTCAGGGAGGCAAGGATGGCTGACACGAATACCGAACTCAAGATCACCGCAGCCTCGGATATCGAGGTCGACCGCGAAACGCTGGATGCCTCGATCAAATCCTTCGTCGGGCCAAGCGGCGACTATTACGTGAATGCGTTTCACAGAATCCATGACACCACCAGCCTTCTACCCAAGACGTTCAACCTCTGGGCGGCTGTTCTTGGCCCGCTTTGGGCGGCGTCGCGGGCGATCTGGGGGATGTTCTGGGCCTTCCTGATCCTCGAAATCATCGCCTGGGTGCAAATCGGGCGTGGTCTGTGGGGCACGCCGGGCTCTGAATTCCTAGAACGCGCCGCGCAACAGGCTGAACTGATGCAAAAGCGTCTGGATCAATCTGCCGCGGCCACCGAACAGGCGGATATCGAGCGGTTCAACAAGCTGGCCGACAACATGCAGCGCGCCATCGACACCAATATGGAGCGGGTCGAACAAGCGCAGGCTGAGGCCCTGGGTATCATGGTCACCGGGATAATCCTTCTGCTGGTGCTCAAGGCGTTTCAGGGGTTCTACGCAAACACAGTATATGAGAAACAATACTCGCGCTGGCGCATCGACCCCGACAGCACCGAAAGCGGACACTCGGTGCCCAACGCGGTCATGGGCGTGGTGCTGACAGCGGCCATCGGGCCCTTGATCATCTACCGGTTTACGGTAAATGCGTCGATGGAGTTACTAGAGGCCTTCCCCGAGAGGCAGGTTTCCGAACTGGTTCTGGGGCCGGACAATGGCACGCTGTTCGGGGCCGTGGCCTCCTGGATGGAGGCGCGGATCGACGCCGCTGCCACGGCTGGCGGTGATGTCTTCGACGGAATCGTCGCTGGCGTACGCGCGGTTCTCGATGCACTGACTGTCGCGCTGAACGGTTCCCCCTGGCCGGTTGTCATGCTGGTGATCGCGGTCACGGCCTGGAGGGCTGCCGGGCCGCGGGTGGCGATCTTCACCGTCGCGGCGATGGCCTATACCGCGCTGCTGGGATACTGGGCGCTGGCGATGGAGACGGTAGCACTGGTGGGTGCCGCGGTGATCCTTTGCGTGGTGATCGGTATTCCACTCGGCATCTGGTTCGGCAAATCGAGGCGGGCCTACCGCATGGCCGAACCGGTCCTGGACCTCATGCAGACCCTACCAGCCTTCGTCTACCTGATCCCGATCATCGCCTTTTTCGGCACAGGCAACCCGCCCGGCATTCTGGCCACGATCATCTTCGGCATGCCGCCTGTGATCCGCCTGACTGCCCTTGGAATGCGCGGCGTTCCCGAAAGCATAAAGGAGGCCGCCGTCGCATTCGGCGCGTCCAAGTGGCAATTGCTCAAGGATGTGGAAATTCCGCTGGCGCTGCCCTCGATCATGACCGGCGTGAACCAGACGATCCTGATGTGCCTGAGCATGGTGGTGATCATCTCGCTTATCGGCGGTGGGGGCCTGGGACAAGAGATCCTTGAGGCGCTGCAATTCGCGGCCAAGGGGCCCGGCCTGCTGGGCGGCTTCGCCATCCTGTTCCTTGCCATGGTCATGGACCGGATCATACAAGGCGCCTTCCGGCGAGAAGATCAGAAAAACTGAGCAACCAAATGCCCGAGCATCACAGCCCGGGACTTTTGACAGAGAGCATCCGACATGACCGACCCGTATCAGAAATCCATGATGGACAACCTTTACTGGTGGGGCATACCCACCATGTTCCGCGCGCGCCATCAGGGCCCAGAGGGGATGGATATCGCACTGGCTGGTGTGCCCCATTCCACGGGCAACGGCACGACCGAACGCGATCAGCACCTTGGCCCGCGCGCCTTGCGCCATGTCTCGGCGGTGCAGCGGCGGGTGCACTTGGAATTCGGGATCGACCCCTGGACCGACGCGAAGATCGCCGATGTGGGCGATGTGCCCCTGCCCAAGGCCAATGACAACGAAGATTGCATCCAGCGTATCACAGCGTTCTACCGCGATCTCGACGCGGCGGGTGCGCGGCCGGTCTCGATCGGTGGGGATCATTCGATCACCGGCGGCATCGTGCAGGCCCTGGGCGGCGGTCATCTGGCCGGGGGAGAGAAGGTCAGTTTCCTGCATCTGGATGCCCATACAGACGTTTTCACCAAGGTCGATCATTTCCTCGGCGCCAAGAAATCCGCGGCCCATTGGGGCGCCTACCTGGCCGACCAGGGACAGGTCGACCCGACCCGGTCGATGCAGATCGGCCTGCGTGGCCATCCGCGCAGCCTCGACTGGCTGCAGCCCTCCTATGATTACGGCTATAACGTCGTCACGATGAAGGAGTTCCGCAAGCGCGGTCTGGCCGACGTGGTGGCGCAAAGCCGCGAGGTCTTGGGCGACCGACCGGTCTATATCACCTTCGATCTGGATTGCCTCGATCCCACGGTTGCGCCGGCGGTGTCGAATCTCGAACCGGGCGAGAAAGGCTTCGATATCGACGAGGCCGTGGGCCTTCTGCGCGCGGCACGGGGCCTCAATATCATCGGCGGGGACGTGGTGTGCATGATGCCCACCAAGGACAGTCCCAACAACATCACTGCGCTCACGGCGGCGGCGGTGATGTTCGAGATGGTGGCGATGATTGCCGAGAACACCGCGGCGGCCCGCCTAGGGTGACGCGTGTCACGGTCCCGCTGTGGTATCGCCGGTCTTTATGTAAAGTGTGATGAATGCGGCGCAGAACAATTGGTCCCTTCGCGATCTGTGTGGGTTGATGGTGAGCGACGCGTCCGCAGGTATGCCAGATGTTGTAGTCGGGACCTGAGGCGCGTCTGGCACGGAGACCGTATATATCGCAGCGCCAGGCGCG
>JAUIBL010000038.1 GCA_030428355.1 Alphaproteobacteria bacterium
AACCGCCAGTTCCACGCGTCCGACTTGTGTCGCTTGATCGGACACGCTGCCTACGAAGCTCGGGTGCTCGATGTGATCCGCAAGTTTGGGTGCCAGAGGTTTTCAGCAACCTTGGCGGTGCACGGACAAGCGGTGCTGGCAGGGGAGATTTCCAGGTAGGTTCACTTGGCAGGCGTTGGAGGGGGAAACTCCGCTACAGGTGTCAAGATCCGATAGTGAAGTTTATGTCAAGTTGCAGCCAAGTCATCGAAAATCTGAGAGTCCATCTTATGTAAAATTATGGATGAGCATCATAAGTCTTCGGGTCCACTAAAGAATGATGATACTCGCTTGAGTCTTTCCAACACAAAAGGCAATTTGGAGATGAGGTTGATTTCGTGATCGGCTTCTTAGAACCTGAACAGAGCGAGATAGCGATCTGCTGCAGATCGCCAAGCCAAGCACAAAGTTTCACTTCCCGCCCACGATCAGATCAACACGATCTTTCGGCCCTACCGCTACCAATTTTCCGCCTTTTCATATCGTCAAGCCAGAGCTGGTGCTTTCTGCTTCTGGAACCTTATTGCTCACTAAATGACGACTTAACTTACGCATGGAGCCCGCGATCAGCTACGTGCAAAAAAGTTGGCAATGCCTTTCATCGCGCTTCAATGGCATTTTGCGATCAGAAGCTGTTGATTTCCACCCAGAAGTGACCCGGGTAGCGGCATAATTTCCATTGAGATTTGACCCATGTGAGCCTTCCCCCAGCGCCATGCGCAGCGGGGGACACTGGAGTGATACACATGGGACTTTTGAACATCATCCGACGTATGGCGCTGTGAGAGAAGTTGCCGATCCGAGAGATCGCGCGGCGGACTGGAATGTCGCGCAACACCATCAAGAAGTATCTCAACGCGGGCACGATCGAGCCGCAATTCGCGACGCCGGAGCGGCAGAGCAAGCTCGATCCGTTCGCCGAGAAGTTGGCCGGCTGGCTGAAGACGGAATCGGCCAAGTCCCGCAAACAGCGGCGGACGCTGAAGCAGATGCATGCCGATCTGGTGGTTCTCGGCTTTGACGGGTCGTACAACCGGGTTGCAGCTTTTGCGCGTGACTGGCGGGCCGATCGGCAGCGGGATCAGCAAACGACAGGCCGCGGCACCTTCGTTCCCCTGTCGTTTCGTCCGGGCGAGGCGTTCCAGTTCGACTGGAGCGAGGATTTTGCCGTCCTGGGTGGCGAGCGCACTAAGCTGCAGGTCGCCCACATCAAGCTGTCGCACAGCCGGGCCTTTCTGGTCCGGGCGTATCTGCTGCAAACCCATGAGATGCTGTTCGATGCCCACTGGCACGGGTTCAGGGTCTTCGGCGGTGTCCCAGAGCGCGGCATCTACGACAACATGCGCACCGCGGTTGACCGCGTCGGCCGCGGGAAGGACCGGCAGGTCAACATGCGCTTCCTTGCGATGGCGAACCACTACGTGTTCGAACCAGCGTTTTGCAATCCGGCCGCGGGCTGGGAGAAGGGACAGGTCGAGAAGAACGTGCAGGACGCGCGCCATCGTCTGTGGCAACTCATGCCGAGCTTCCCCGATCTCGTGGCGCTGAACGACTGGCTGGAACAGCGCTGTGTCGCGTTGTGGACTGACATTCCGCATGGAACACTGCCGGGCAACGTTGCCGATGTCTGGACCGCAGAACAAGCTGCGCTGATGCCATTGCCCCCCGCCTTCGATGGCTTTGTCGAACTGAGCAAGCGGGTCTCGCCCACGTGCCTGATCAGCTTTGAGCGCAACCGCTACAGCGTCCCGGCGTCATTTGCGAACCGCCCTGTCAGTCTCCGCATCTATCCGGACAGGCTGGTGGTCGCAGCCGAAGGACAGATCCTGTGTGAGCATGTGGGGGTGATCCAGCGCAGCCACCACCTCCCGCCACGCACAATTTACGATTGGCGGCACTATCTGGCCGTCCTCCAGCGCAAGCCAGGGGCATTGCGGAATGGGGCGCCCTTCGAGGAATTCCCTCCAGCGTTCAAAAAGCTGCAAGATGTCATGCTGCGCAAGCCGGGCGGTGACAGGGAGATGGTCGATATCCTGGCGCTGGTCCTGCATCATGATGAACAGGCCGTGTTGGTCGCCGTGGAGATGGCGCTGGCCGAGGGTGTCGCCACAAAAACCCATGTGCTGAACCTTCTGCACCGGCTGATCGACGGAAAGACGATCGGCGGGCCGGACATCGAAACACCACAGGCACTGGCCCTGTGCAGTGAGCCAAAGGCGAATGTCGAACGCTATGATGGCCTGCGGGCCCTGACCGCCGGAGGCCGCCATGCGTCATGATCCCGCCAGCGGGGCCATCATCATCATGCTGCGCAGTCTGAAGATGCACGGCATGGCACAAGCAGTCACCGACCTGATGGAACAGGGGGCGCCGACCTTTGATGCTGCGGTGCCGATGCTCGCTCAGTTACTGAAGGCCGAAGTGGCAGAACGGGAGGTCCGGTCCATTGCCTATCACATGAAGGCGGCACGCTTCCCGGCTTACAAGGACCTCTCGGGCTTCGACTTCGCGGCCAGTGAGATCAACGAGGCCACGGTGCGCCAACTGCATCGCGGCGAGTTCATGGACGGGGCGCAGAACGTCGTCCTGATCGGCGGCCCCGGCACCGGTAAAACCCATGTCGCGACAGCCCTAGGCGTCCAGGCGGTCGAGCATCACCGGCGAAAGGTCCGCTTCCTTTCCACTATCGAGCTGGTCAACACGCTCGAGCAGGAAAAGGCCAAAGGCAAGGCCGGGCAGATCGCCGAGGCCCTCACCAAGCTCGACCTCGTGATCCTCGACGAACTGGGCTACCTGCCGTTCAGCGCCTCAGGCGGCGCGCTGCTCTTCCATCTGCTGAGCAAGCTCTACGAGCGCACCAGCGTCGTCATCACCACCAACCTCAGCTTTAGCGAATGGGCCACGGTCTTTGGCGACGCCAAGATGACCACCGCCTTACTCGACCGCCTGACCCATCGCTGCCACATCCTGGAGACCGGAAACGACAGCTTCCGCTTCAAGGCCAGCTCGGCCGCAGCTACGCGGAAAACCAAGGAGAATACTCATGCCTTGACCAAAGCCTGACCCCCGAAACATAACCTGAAGGTGGGTCATGTATGGATACCCCCGTTCGCGCAAGTTGGCTTTCGAACAGCAATGACGTGTGATCGGGTGCGGTCATGTATCAGGCCTGTTGCGCGGCAAACACATGACCGCTGGCCGGTATGGAGCTGCGCGGCTCTGGTGCAAAATCAATTCTGCGGGCTTGATGCCCTGTGACCCATCTGCGTTTCCAGAACCATCGTCACCGATCTTTTGTCCTTACTGTCTGTGACCTCCTCACACGCCGACGTCCCACTCTTGGCTATCTGACACAGTCAGGCTGCTGCCAGTCGTGGATCCTGATAATCTTCTTTCCGCGTTTCCATCGCCCAGAGTGCTCTGGCCATCTTGTTGGCCAACGCGATTGCGACCACCTTGCGTGGCTTGCGCAGCAGCATGGCATGGAGCCAGGTTCCCGGGAGTGTTCCTTTACGGGTTGCCCAGCGGATGACCGACATTGCACCGATGATGAGCAGCCGCCGGATATCGCGTTGTCCCATCTTCGACGTTCGGCCCAAGACTTGCTTACCCCCAGTAGAATGTTGTCGTGGCACCAGGCCCAGCCAGGCCGCGAAATCCCGACTGCGCTTGAACACTGACAGGGTGGGAGCGAAGGCTTCAATTGCCATCGCAGTGATGGGTCCGAGACCCGGCATTGTCATCATCCGCGATGAGGTATCAGAACGTGCGGCTTCGTGCTTCAGTGTCGCCTCCATCTTGGCGATGCGACTTGACAAATCATTGATCTGCTCAAGGTAGATCCGGGCAGTCTCGCCTATCACAGGTTCTAAATCAGCTGTTCCCTCTTCAACTACCCGCTGGATCCCTGCGAGATTTGACAGACCCTGAGGTGCGATGAGGCCATGCTCTGCCAAATGGGCCCGTAGCGCATTGATGGTTTGTGTCCTCTGGCGGACAAACAGATCGCGGGTTCGAAAGACCATGGCGCGCGCTTGCTGTCGGGGTGACTTCGGCTCGACGAACCTCATAGTCGGCCGGCTGGCTGCTTCAGCTATGGCCTCCGCGTCAGACGCATCGTTCTTTTGACGCTTGACGAAAGGCTTGACGTAGGCAGGCGGCACCAATCTGACGGTATGTCCCAGAGCACTGATCTCACGTGCCCAGTAGTGGGCCGTAGCGCAGGCCTCCATAGCAACCACACAGGGCGGCATATCTGCGAAAAATGCCAACACCTGACCCCGCGACAGTTTCTTGCGGAATGCGACCTTGCCATCCGCCGTGGCACCATGAGCTTGAAAAACCCGTTTTGCCAAATCCAACCCGATGATGTTAGCTTGTTCCATGGATACTTCCTCCTTCCTGTGATGTGACCCACATCACCTTGGCACATTGCGATGCCGTCGGGAGGGGGTATCCACCCCATCAGTTCTCGATGGAAAACCCGGGTCACTTCTGGGTGGAAATCAACACGCAGATGCTCGAATCCCAGCCACTTGCTGCCGAACAGCGGGTAATTACCCGCGCGGCCCTTCTCTCCGAGCTGCGTGCTCTCGGGGTGACCAGCATCGAGGTGCAATACGAAGGCTACGGCGATTCCGGCAATGTCGAGGACGTTGTCGTGACGCCTGACACGATCACCCTCACGGAAGAGCTACGGCACCGGATCGAGGACTTCGGCTGGGACTTCGCCTATGCGCTCAACCCCGGCTTCGAGAACAACGAAGGTGGCTATGGCGAACTGACCTGGGCGCTCGAGACGGACAAGATCGATGTCAGCCACTCGAACCGCTATATCGAGACCAACACCACCGAGCATGAGGGGCTCTGACATGGCGCATCCTCTCCATCACGCCGAGAGCTCGGCCCGAAAGTTTGGCGCGTTCCATATGATTATCAGCATGTGCATGACGGATGGTGTGGATGCCTCTCCCGCCGGGATCGTACTGTCGTGAGGTAGATAAAGCGAAACTCGCAGTATTGGAGAAACGAAATGAATGAAGTCAGCATTATTTCACGAACGGCTTGACATAGATGGGCGCGACCAGCGTACCCACCCCCGGCTGACTGTTAAGCCGCGCTCGGCGAGCAGATTCTCGACATCCGCATAGCTCAACGTAAACCGATGAAAGTTCCAAAAGGCTCAGGCAACTTTCTCACGGGGAAATCGAAAGCCTTTGAGGCGCGGTATCTCAGTTAGTATTCTCATCCGCGCTGCTCAAGAGCGATGCGAAAGCACATCATTGATGCAATCTCGCTCAGGTTCTCGCTGAACTTGACCAAATACAGCAGCTTTCCAGTTTTTAGAATTTTTTTTTATTGTTTAATATCAGTGATTTGCAAATTTTTAAGAATTTTTGGAACCAAACTTGCATGTATCTTCTCGGAAACCTGAAACTAACCGGGAACGACAGAAAAATGAAACAAGAGTCCCAATTCGCCCCGCCCCTGCCCTACCTAGATGTCGCCGACCCAGGCTTCTCGATCCGTTCCGCCGCCGTGGCCGCGGCCCGCGAAGCCTCTTGGGTCGCGCGCACCAACTACGGCCTCGCCGTGCTGCGCTACGACGACGTGCAGAAGATGCTGCGTCACCCGAAACTGCGCCAGGGCTCGTACCGTTGGCCGGCACTCAACGATGTCACCGGCGATTTCGCACGCTGGTGGGAAAGCATGCTGCTGAGCCAGGAAGGCGACAACCACGCCCGGCTGCGCCGCATGGCCAACCCCGCCTTTTCGCCCAAGCTGATCACCTCGCTCGCGCCGAAGTTCACCGAATTGGCGAACATGCTGATCGACGATTTCGCGCCGAAGGGCAAGTGCGATTTCATCGCCGAATTCACCGAACCCTATGCGACCGGCGTGATCTGCGAACTGCTTGGTCTGCCGTTCGAGCGCTGGCGCGAACTGGCCGACATCGCAGGCGACATGGGGCTGGCCCTGGGGGTCACCTTCAAGAAAGACCTGCCGACGATCGAGGCAGCGACGCAACGCCTCTTCTCCTATGTCGAAGACCTGGTGGCCTTCCGGCGCGCCAATCCGAAAGACGACTTCATCGGGATGCTGATCAACGCAAACGAGGACAAGTCGCAACTGTCGGATCAAGAGTTGATGGACATGATCGTGCTGGCGATCTTCGGCGGCATCGACACCACCCGCAACCAGCTGGGCCTGGCGATGTCCACCTTCATCGAGCACCCCGATCAATGGGCGCTGCTGGCCGAAAAGCCCGAGCTTGCCCGTGCCGCGGTCGAAGAGGTGATGCGCGTGCGTCCGACCGTAACCTGGGTCACCCGCGAGGCCACCGAGGATTTCACCTACAACGACACGCTGATCGAGAAGGGCACCACGCTGCACCTGTTCTCGCAGTCGGCAACCTCGGATCCGCGCGTCTTCGAAGACCCCAGCTTCGACATCACCGCCGAGCGCAAGCCGCACTTCGGTTTCGGCGGCGGCACGCACCACTGCCTGGGTCACTTCATCGCCCGAGGCGACATGACCGAGGCGCTCAAACTGCTGGCGCAACGGGTCAAGAACCCGCGCTTCGACGGTGAGGTCGAGTGGCTGCCCGACAGCGGAAACACCGGAGCGATCCGGATGCCGATCGCCTTCGATCCGGCCTGAAAAACACCGGAAAACCAAGACAACCAACAGGGATCAGTAAAATGAAAGTTCACGTCAACATTGATATCTGCCTGCTGCACGGCCAATGCGTCATCGCCGCACCAGAGATCTTCTCATTCGATGATAACGGCGATCTCGTCTGGGTCGCAGAGATCGACGACTCGCAGGTCGCCGATGCCGAGGCCGCCTCGGACGCCTGTCCCGAGCAAGCCATCATCATCGGCTGAGCGTGATGGCCGGGCCCCAGATCACCATCGTCGGCGCCTCGCTTGCGGGGCTGCGCACGGCCGAAGCGCTGCGCGCGTCCCTGCCCGACGCCAGCATCACCCTGATCGGCGATGAGCCGCACGCGCCCTACAACCGTCCGCCCCTGTCCAAGGAGGTGATGGAAGGGTTCGCCGGCGGCGGGATGTCCGAGGACGAAGCGTTTGCGCGGCTTTCGCTGCGCAGCAAGCTTTCCCCCGACGACGTGCAGATGCGGCTTGGCATGCCGGCGACGGGGATCGACCCCAATGGCGTCAGGATGGCCGATGGCACCTTGATCCCGTCGGATTGGGTTGTCGCTGCAACCGGCATCCGGCCCCGCCGCCTGCCCTTGCACGGCAACGAGTCGATCCGCCACGTGTTGCGCGGTTTCGACGATGCCCGCGCCTTGGCGCCGATGCTGCGCCCGGGCGCGCGGATGGTCGTGATCGGCGCCGGGTTCATCGGCTGCGAAATTGCAGCGACCGGCCGCAAGCTGGGCCTGCATGTCACCCTGATCGAGCCCGGCCCGCAGCCGATGCTGCGTGCGCTTGGCACCCGGGTCGCCGCCGCCATGGCCGCGTTGCACCGCCGTCATGGCGTGACGCTGCTGACGGGCCGCGCGGTCGAGGCCTTCACGCCGGGCAAGGTGATCCTTGACGACGGAAAGGAGATCGAGGCCGACGTGATCGTCGAGGCGTTGGGATCGTTGCCCAACACGGAATGGCTGACCGGTTCGGGCGCCGATCTGTCGGATGGCGTTCTGGTCGACGACCGGATGCTGGCCACGGGGGCGCGCAACCTGCTGGCCGTGGGCGATATCGCCCGCTTTGCCAACCCGCTGTTCGACGATGTGCCGCGCCGGGTCGAACATTGGTGCATTCCCGGCTTTTCGGCCAGGCGCGCCGCCGAGACCATCGCGGCGCAAGAGACCGGCGCGCCGCAGCTGCCGGGCTTTGCGCCTTTGCCCAGCTTCTGGTCCGATCAATACGGCATGCGCGTCCAGGCCTTTGGCGCACCTGCGCTGGCCGAGACCCAAACCGTGATCGAAGGCGATCTGAGCCAGATCGGCGAGGCCCGGGTGATCATCGAGTACGCCCGCGGCGGCGCGCTGATCGGCGTGATCGGCCTGGGCGCCCTGCCCGCCACCATCGCAAAGCACCGGGCGCGGCTTACTGCTGCGCTCAGCCCCAAGGAAAATGCGTGAGATCCAGATGAACAACACCTTGAAAGCCACCCTCGACAAGTTTGACGCCGAGATCGTGCATGTCGGACAATTCGACTACGCCTCGGTCTTCCGTGAGCGTCGACTGCGCCGGGAACAGTTCCTCGATTGGGCGGGCGACCCGCGTTTCGCCAACGTGCTGGCCTATTGGGACAGCTCGGACAACCTGTTCGGCGGCTCGTCCTATTACACCGAAACCGTCGAGATCGACCCCGACTCGATGCGCGCCAACCCCTCTGAACCGGGCGCGGTCTCGGTGATCGCCGAACTGTCGGGCGAGGCCAAAGAGCTGATGCCGCGGCAGGTGCTGCGCCGCCAGATCGAGCGCGCCGCGAAGATGGGTTTCAAGGTCGATGCGGGGTTCGAGTTCGAACTGCTGATCCTTGACGAAGACGCCACGACCGCCCGCGAAAAAGGGTTCGAGGGGCTGGGCAAATTCGCGCCCGACAACAAATGCTGGTCCGGCACCACCGCCAACACCCATGCCGAGTTCATCGCGGGGATGGAGGCCGAAATCCTGGGCCATGACGTATCGCTTTACGGCCTTGGCGTCGAACTGGGACCGGGCTGCCTTGAGGCGACACAGGGCGCGACCGAGGGTCTGCGCGCCGCCGACGACGCAAGCTTCCTGCGGCTCGCCGCACGCTCTTATGCCCGCAAGCAGGGCAAAACGGTCAGCTTCATGCCCTACATGGGCGCGGATTACCCCGGCATCGGCGGCCATTGCGTGATGAGCCTGCGCGACGCCGAGACGGGGGCGAACCTCTTTTCCTCGCCCGACGGCAAGACCAACGAGCTGGCCAAGAAATTCATCGCCGGCATGATGGCCGTGGTGCCCGAGGCCTTTGCCATGTGCACCTCGAGCGTGAACGCCTATCGCCGCCTAGCCCCGGGCAGCTGGGCGCCGAAATCGCTGACCTGGGCGGAATACCCGTTCACCGTGGCGGTGCGTTCGGTCCCGCACGAGGGTCCGCGCGCACGGTTGGAATTCCGGGTGCCACCGGCCGATTGCAACCCCTACCTGACAATGGCGCTGATGCTGGGCGCCGGGCTGGACGGGCTCGAACGCGACCTGCCGGCCCCCGCCCCCAGCGAGGCGGCGCATCCCGATTTCGTCCCCGAGGGCGCCGCGCGTTTCCCGCGCGATCTGTCCGAGGCGGCAGACCGCATCGCCGCAAGCGAGGATGCCGCCCGCATCTTCGGGGCCGCCTTTACCGAGAACTTCGCGGCTGCATGCCGCGCCGAATACGCAAGCCTCGCCACAGCGGTCAGCGCCCAAGAGCGCGCCCGTTACCTCGAAGGCTGAGACCAGAACATAAGCAGGGAGCTAACATAGCATGACTACAGATACCGACTATCACCGCGAAGTAGACGCGCCGGGCCGCGCCGAACTGGTCGAACGGGTGCGCAAGAAGATCGACGCGCTCGGGGTGGATTACATCTATTACCAGTACATCTCGATCACCGGTCGCGTGATGGGCAAAGCCGCGCCGGCGCGCCACTGGGAAACCCAGGCGCGCAAGGGTGTGCAGACCTGGATGGGCGGCGTGACCAACGTTCTGCCCGATTTCAAAGGCAACCTGATTGGCTTTGACGCGAACGCGATGGAATGCATCGCCCTGCCCGACCCGGACACTTTCGTACAGCTTCCATGGGACAAGCGCGTCGCGCGGGTGTTCTGCACGCTGTTCTACAGCCTCGAAGATCCGAACTTCCCCGGCAAGTACTACGAATACGACACCCGCGGAAACCTCAAGCGCTTCGACCGCGAATTCCGCGAAGCGCATAACGGCCTGCATCTGCGTGTCGGCCTGGAACCCGAGATGCTGTGGCTCAAGCCCAAGGACGGTGAAGTTCGCCCCTATGAAGGTGTGACCGAGCCGCTGGCCTATCACATCGGCCAGTTCGAAAGCGCCCGCGATATCTGGATGCAGGTTTCCGACTACGCCCGCGCGATGGGCCTGGACATGATCCAGGGCGACTGCGAGGACGCCCCCGGCCAGATCGAGCTGAACTACCAGTTCGACGATGCGCTGCCGACCTGTGACCGGATGACGACCTATCGTCAGATCTGTGCCGAAGTGGCGCGCCAGCGTGGCCTGATCGCCTGTTTCATGGCCAAGCCCTTCATGGGGTATGCGGCGAACGGCTGTCACCACAACTGCTCGATCTGGACCGGCGGCGAACGCGAGGTGCAGGACATCGTGCCCGGCGAACTGCCCGGCATGGAAGAGAACTGGATGTATTCCAAGGGCGGCGTGAACGAGTTCGAAAACACCGAAGGCGGCTGGCTGCCGACCGAACTGGGCCATCACGTTCTGGGCGGTTCTCTCAAGCATATCAACGCCCTGACCTGTATCGGCGCGTCGACCGTCAACTCTTACCGCCGGTTCAACGATTACGGCCTTTGGGCACCGATCGGGGCCAACTGGGGGCTGCAGAACCGTTCTTGCACGGTGCGCATCTCTTCGCCGGACCGGTTCGAATTCCGCGCCGTGGACAGCATGGTCAACCCGCATCTGTTCTGCGGCGCGCTGCTGAAGGCGATGGACGACGGCATCCGCAACAAGATCGACCCGGGCGCGCCCGAGTCCCGCAACGTCACCGAGGTCTGGCAGTCGGGCGAACCGGTCAACCTGATCCCGCTCAACCTGCGCGACGCGCTTGATGCGCTGCGCGAAGACGAGGTCGTGCGCTCGGCGCTTCCGGGCCGCCTGTACGAAGTCTTCGACGAATACAAGCAGGATGAATGGACACGCTTCCTGCGGGAGGTCACTAATTGGGATGTGGAGCAATACCTGGATTGCGTCCCCTAACCCAATCACCACGCAAGGAACCTGACATGACCGAAACAGCCCCCAGCGAATACGAGATGATCGACATTCTCAGCCGGAACGGCCGGATCGTGCATGTCTGCGCGGAACAGGAAACTGCGCTCGGCCTTGCGCCGGGCGCGTCCACCGGCCAACCCTGGTCCGCGCTTTATCCTCTTGCCGCGCGCGAGCGGATCGAAGAGCTGTTCGCCGCCGAGACATCGGGACCTTTCGTGGTTTCGCTTGAATTACGCACAGCGACCGGGGACCGTTGGCCGGTCAGCGCGGTCGTCACCCGTTTCCCAGACCCCGAGCAGGGGCCCTGCCTGCGGCTGGTGAAATGGCCACACGGCGGCGCGCTTGTCGACGTGGCGCAACTGGCCGAGGAAAAAGAGGTGCTGTCCTCGATCCTGGCCACTTCGGACGATGCCGGCTGGTGCATGGAATGGGCCGAGCCCGTCGACCTTTCGGCCCCCGAGCAAGAGATCATCCGGCAAGTCTTCGAGAATGGTCCGCGCTGGCGGTTCTGCAACGACGCGATGGCGCGGCTGTACCGCACCCCCGAGGGCGAGGATTTCAACAAGCGCCCGGTAAGCGAGACCTTCCCCCGCTCACCCGAGAACGAAGCCTTTATCCGCCGCCTTGTGCGGGCCAGTTTCGACGTCAACGCCACGCCGTCGCGCGACCTGCGCTATGACGGCGTCTGGATCGAAGTCGAGAACGACGTGCGCGGCCACATAAGGGGTAACCTGTTGTACCGGATGTGGGGCACGGTGCGCGACGTGTCGAAACATGCGCGCCGGGCCGCCGTGCTGCACGAGGAAATCGAGACGCTTGAAGCGATCCTTGGCGCGCTGCCCGACGCGGTGCTGGTGGTCGATCGCGAAGGCCAGGTGCTGCGCATCAACGCCGCCGCCGAGGAATTGCTGGACATCAACCCCGAGCGGCTGCCGGCCTGCACACTGGAAGATCTGGTGGATATGCCCGAACCGCTGGACGGGCTGTTCGAGGCTTCGGCCAACCATATCCCGGGTCACCCGAACCGCAGCTACCCGGTCGCACTGCACAACCCCGATCGCGCGATCCGCGCCGATCTGGCGGTCCGCAGCGTCACGCTGCGCGACGACGATTACCTGATCATGAGCCTGCGCGCCCGGCTGGGCCCGGCCACCGTCGACGACACCCCTTCGAATCTGTCGCGCCTCAGGGCGCGGGGGAGTAGGTGATGGGGGTCAGACAGATGAGCCAATCACACACCCCGCCTGTTCGCCCGCTCGACCGTGCGCTCGACGCGCTTGCCGATGGCCTTCTCGTTCTTGATCCCGACCAGCGCATAAGCTTTGCCAACCGCGAGGCCGGGGCGCTGACCGGCGTCGATCCGGCGCAGATCATCGGCCTTTCCTTTGCCGAGTTCAGCGCCGCCTCCAGCCTGAACTGGACCCTGCCCGGCGAAATGCTGGAGTCGGGCCGCACCGGCAACGTGATCCTGCGCGGAGAGGCCGTCGGCGCCGTCTTCATCACGCTGCGCCGGATCGCGGCGACCGGCCCCGACGAGGGCTACGTGATCACGCTGCGCGATCTTGCGGTCTTCGACCATGCGCGCCGCCAGGCCACCGGCCAGCGCGACGCACCGACGTTCACCGGCACGACCGAACGCCGGCTGCGGCCCGATTTCGCGCGCCAGCGGGCCATCTCGCCCTGGCTTGACCGCATGATTTCGCGCGCGGAACGGGCGCTGTTGCAGGGCGCGCGGGTCATCATCACCGGTGAGTCCGGCGTCGGTAAAACCGAGATCGCGCGCCACCTTCATGGCTTTGTCGCCAATGGCGCCGATCCCTTCATCGCGGTCAACTGCGCCGCCATCCCCGAAAGCCTGTTCGAGTCCGAACTGTTCGGATACGAGAAAGGCGCCTTCACCGGGGCCTCGACCGAGGGCAAGAAGGGGCTGATCGAGGCGGCCGAGGGCGGCACGCTGTTCCTTGACGAAATCGGCGAGATCCCCCTGCCCCTGCAGGCCAAGCTGCTGTCCTTCCTCGAAGAAGGCACGATCCTGCGCATCGGCGGCACACGGCCACGGCGGGTGGATGTGCGGGTGATTTCAGCCACCAACCGCGACCTTCTGGAAATGTCCAAGGATCGCGATTTCCGCACCGACCTTTATTACCGGCTTGCGGTGGTGAACATGCCGATGAAGCCGTTGCGCGAATTGCCCGAATTGCTCGATCACCTGATCGACCGCTTCATCGGCGCGATCAACCAGCGCCGTTCGGTGCCGTTGCAATTGTCCGACGATCTGCGCGCTCGGCTGCAGGCCTATCACTACCCGGGCAATATCCGCGAGTTGTGGAACCTGCTGCAACAGATCTCGGTGCTCGGCGACGACGAGGATGAACTGCCGCGCCGCCTGATGGCGATCGACCTGACGCAAACCGCGCACCCCACCGACGGAACACCCGCCACCGAGCCCCTCCTGCCGGCCGAAGGCCAGAGCCTGCGGGATGCGGTGAGCGAATACGAGTTGCGGATCATCGAAGATGCCATCCGCGTACATGGCAGCAAACGCAAGGCTGCTGCCGCCCTTGGTGTCGATATCGGCACCATTTCCCGAAAGACCCGAAAACAGCCGTGAAACGGCCGGAATTACCAACAGTGGAGAGACGACATGACGACAAAGAAAACAATGATAGGCACGCTGGGCATCCTCGCGATGAGCACGGCGCCCGTGCTGGCCGAGGGCACCATCAACGTGCTGACCTGGGAAGGCTATGCCGACCCCTCGTTCATCACGCAGTTCGAAGAACAGTCCGGCTGTAGCGTCAACGCGACCTATGTCGGTTCGAACGACGACTTCGCGCCCAAGCTGATGGCAGGCGGCGGGGTCTACGACCTGATCACCCCCTCGATCGACACCACCAAGCTGATGATCGACCTCGACTTCGTCGAGCCGCTGGACACCGCGATGATCGACGGCTGGAACGACATCTATCCCAAGTTTCTGGCCCTCGACGGCATCCAGAAGGACGGCGCCTATTACGGCATGCCCTACAGCTGGGGCGCGATCGCCTTCATGTATCTCGACGATGCCTTCGAAACGCCGCCCACCTCGCTGAACGACCTGTGGCGTGAGGATCTCAAGGGCAAGATCTCGCTTTGGGACGACAAGAGCGCGATCTACGTCGCGGCGCGCAAGAACGGCGACATGGACATCTACAACCTGTCCGACGAACAGATCGCAGCCGCGCAAGCGGCGCTGGTCGAGCAAAAGCCGCTTATCCGCAAATACTGGTCCACGGCGGGTGAACTGGTCGACCTCTACAAGGCGGGCGAAGTCGTGATCTCGAACACCTGGGCCGGCTACCAGTCCAGCCTGCTGGCCGCCGAGGACGTGAAAGTCACCGAATTCATCCCCGAAGAGGGTGCCGAAGGCTGGATGGACAGCTGGATGGTGGTGAAGGACACGCCGAACAAGGAATGTGCCTACAAGTTCCTCAACATGCAGATTTCCGAGCTTGGCCAATGCGGCGTGGCAAACGTGAACGGCTACTCGGCCGCGAACGCGACGGCCGCCAAGAACTGCATGACGCCCGAACAGTTCACCGCACTGCACCAGGATGATCCGGCCTACCTGGACAGCCTGCTGATCTGGCAGCCGCTCGCCGACCGTTTCGAGGTCTACACCAACGCCTGGAACTCGGTGAAGGCGCAATAACAAGCCAAATGCGGGCGACCCCGATCCCGGGGTCGCCCAGGGAACCATGGGATCAGGCGACCGGAGGAGGGCCGCCTGCGACCGGACTTTGAGGTAACAGGCGACATGGCCGCAATCATCGAATTGGAAAACATCTCCAAGCACTACAGCCCGACCATCATCGGCGTGGACAACGTCTCGCTGACGGTGGAGGACGGCGAATTCGTCACGCTTCTGGGGCCTTCGGGCTGCGGCAAGTCAACCCTGCTGCGGATGATCGGCGGCTTCGAAGAGCCGACCGCCGGGGTGATCCGCCTGGGCGACCAGGATGTGACCCTGGACCCGCCCTACAAGCGTGAGGTCAACATGGTCTTTCAGGACTATGCGCTGTTTCCGCACATGACGATCGGCGAGAACGTCGCTTACGGACTCAAGACCTTCAAGCTCGACAAGAATACCGTGCGCACCCGGGTAAAGGACGCGCTGACGCTGGTGGGGCTTTATGAAAAGGTCAACCAGCGCCCGCAGCAGCTTTCGGGTGGACAGCGCCAGCGGATCGCGCTGGCCCGCGCCATCGTGCGCAGGCCCAAGGTTCTGCTGCTGGACGAACCGCTTTCGGCGCTGGATGCGAAGCTGCGCGAACAGATGCAGATCGAACTGAAACACCTGCACGAAAAGATCGGCATCACCTTCATCATGGTCACCCACGACCAGACCGAGGCGCTGGTGATGTCGGATCGCGTCGTGGTGATGGAAAAGGGCCGCATCGCCCAGCAGGGCCGGCCGCAGGATCTCTACGACCACCCGGCCACGCCCTACGTGGCGAATTTCATCGGCACCACGACCTTCCTGCCCGGCACGGTCGCCGACGGCGCGGACGGGGTGGCCACGATCGACGTGGCCGGCACCCGGATCAGCGCCCACCCCGAGATCGAGCTGGCCAAGGGGGCGACCGTAACGGTCGGGCTGCGTCCCGAGAAGGTGAAACTGCTGGCCGAAGGCGAAACCGCCGAGAACGAGCTGGAAGGCAAGATCACCGAAGTGATCTACTACGGCCTTGGGCTGCGGATTTCCGTCGCGCTGGCGGACGGCAGCAAGATCGACGCCGACACGCTGCTGCCCGACAAGCTGTCGCATTCGACGCTGCCGCAGGTCGGCGCGCCCGTGCGACTGGGCGTGGCGACGCATAACATCTTCGTCTTCGAGGGGAAGGTGACGCCATGAGCATCCTGCGCCGCAACCTGCCCGGAGTGCTGGTGATGGGCATCCCGGTCCTTTGGATCGCGCTGTTCATGCTGCTGCCCTACGGGATCATCGTCACCTACTCGTTCTGGCTGAAGAAATACCCGACCTTCATCCCCGCCTTCCAGTTCGGGAATTACATCACGATCTTTACCGACCCGCAGTATGTGCTGGTGTTCCTGCGCACGCTGAAGATCTCGATCCTGGTGTCGATCGCGTCCTTCCTGCTGGCCTATCCTTTCGCCTACTGGCTGGTGTTCCGGTGCCGCTCGGCGGCGCTCAGGACATGGCTTTACATGGCGGTAATCGCGCCCTTGTGGGTCAGCTACCTGCTGCGTGCCTATATCTGGAAGACCATCCTGGGCACCGAAGGGGTCCTGAACTCTTTCCTGATGTCGATCGGGCTGATCGACGAGCCATCCAGCCTGTTTCTCTACAACCAGTTCGCGATGGTGGTGACGCTGACCTATATCTTCATCCCCTTCATGGTGATGCCGATCTACACCGCGCTGGAAAAGATCCCGACGAACCTGACCGAGGCCTCGGCCGATCTGGGCATGGGACCGTGGCGCAGCTTCTGGCATGTCACTCTGCCGCTGTCGTTGCCGGGCGTTGCCGCGGGTTTCACCCTGACCTTCTGCCTGTCGTTCGGTGATTTCATCGCGCCCTTCCTCGTGGGCGGGCCGGACGGCAACCTGATCGCCAACGTGATCGCCACCCAATTCGGCGCTGCACTGAACTGGCCGTTGGGCTCGGCACTGGCGATCGTGATGCTGATCGTCGTTCTTACCATCGTCTCCCTCTCCGACCGGATGGAGCGCAAGGGCCTGTCAGGAGGGATCTGAAATGGCACGCAAGACCCCCAGCCTTATCTCCCGCTACGGCGCCGATACGGGCTTCATGACCTTCGTGGCCTTCCTGATGGCCTTTCTCTACATCCCGATCTGGGTGCTGATCGCGTTCTCGTTCAACGACTCGCGTTCACTGACCTGGCCGCTGTCGGGCTTCACCCTCGACTGGTATCGCAAGCTGGCCGAGAATAGCGACCTGCACGCGGCGATCGGCAACAGCTTCTACGTTGCCTCGCTGGCCACGGTGCTGACGCTGCTGGTCGGCGTGCCAGCGGCGATGGTGCTGCACAAGGTTTCGTTTCCGGGCAAATCGGTGTTCCGCAGGCTGATCCTGCTGCCCATCACCCTGCCCGGCATCGTAACCGGCATCTCGATGCTCAACATGTTCAAGCTGATGGGCTTCCCGCTCAGCCTTGAAACGGTCGTTCTGGGTCATGCCACCGCGCTGCTGGGTGTCGTGGTGACGCAGGTCTATGCCCGGTTGCAGCGTCTGCCCAAGTCGCTGGAAGAGGCGGCCTATGACCTGGGTGCCACGCCTTGGCGCACCTTCGTCGACGTCACGCTGCCCAACATCCGTTCGGCCATCATCGGCGCGGGGTTGCTGAGCTTCGTTCTCAGCTTCGACGAGATCCCTGTGACCTTCTTCCTGACCGGGCGCGACAACACGCTGCCGATGTACATCTACTCGACCATGCGGCGGGGCGTTACCCCCGAGATCAACGCGGTGGGCACGATCATCGTTCTGCTCTCGCTCATCCTCATCATCGTCGCGGTCGTGGCCGGCCGCGAACGCAAGAAATAATGACCGGAGACAAACCCATGACCATGACGCTCACGGACTGGAAAGCGCGCGCCGCCGCGCTGAAACCTGAAACCCGGATGTTCATCGACGGCAAGTTCGTCGAGGCGGAATCCGGCGCGAAGTTCGAGACCATCAACCCCGCCAACGGCGAGGTCGTCGCCGCGGTGGCGCAAGGCGGCCCCGCGGATGTGGACCGCGCCGTTGCCTCGGCGCGCAAGGCGTTCAAATCCGGCGTCTGGTCGCGCATGGCGCCGACCGATCGCATGGCGGTGATGCGCCGCTTTGCCGACCTGATCGAGCAGCACGCAGAAGACTTTGCGCTTCTCGACACGCTCGACATGGGCAAGCCGATCACGGACATGTTCAACATCGACATTCCCGGCTCGTTGATGACGATCCGCTTCTTCGCCGAGGTGATCGACAAGATGGAAGGCGTGGTGACCAACACCAATGCCGATGCCCTGCATTACATCCTGCGCCAACCGCTGGGTGTTTGCGGCCTTATCGTGCCGTGGAACTATCCGCTGATGATGGCGGCCTGGAAACTTGCGCCCGCACTGTCCTGCGGCAACTCGGTCGTGCTCAAACCGGCCGAGCAGTCGCCCCTGTCGGCGCTGCTGCTGGCGCAACTGTTCTCCGAGGCGGGCGGACCCGACGGCGTCTTCAACGTCATCACCGGGTTTGGCGAGGACACCGGCAAGCCGCTGGCGCTGCACATGGATGTCGACAAGATCGGCTTTACCGGCTCGGGCGAGGTGGGCAAGCTGATGATGATCTACGCCGGCCAGTCCAACATGAAGCGGGTAACCACCGAATGCGGTGGCAAGTCGCCCCAGATCGTGCTGGCGGATTGCGAAGACCTGGCCAAGGCCGCCGCAACGGGCGTTGCGGGCATTTACGGCAACCAGGGCGAGGTCTGTTCGGCGGGTTCGCGGATCCTGGTCGAACGCTCGATCTACGACGAGTATGTCGCCCTGTTCACCGAGGCCGCGCGCGACATGCATGTGCCGGGCGATCCGCTGGATCCCGACACGACGATGGGTCCGCTTGTCACCCCGGAACAGCAAAAGCGCGTGCTGGGCTATATCGAGGCCGGCAAGGCCGAGGGGGCGCAACTGGCCTTTGGCGGCGGTATCCCGTCGCAGTTCAACGCGGGCTGCTACGTCGAGCCGACCCTGTTCACGGCCGTGTCCAACAAGATGAAGATCGCCCAAGAGGAAATCTTCGGCCCGGTCGCCTCGATCATTCCTGTCGATGACCTGGACCACGCGATCGAGACCGCGAACGACACGATCTATGGTCTGGCGGCCTCGATCTGGACCTCGAACGTGCGCACCACGCATCGTTTCGCACGCGATATCGAGGCCGGGATCGTGTGGGTCAACGCCTATGAGGCGGGTGACGCGACGACCGCGTGGGGCGGCTTCAAGCAGTCGGGCAACGGGCGCGACAAATGCATGGAGGCCCTGACGCAATACACCCAGACCAAATCGGTCTGGATCGAACTTGGCTGACCTTACCGGGCCGGGGCATTTTACCGCCCTGGCCCCCTGCAACCGGATCAAGATGAAACTCTGCATTCTCGAAACCGACCGTCCCGCCGATGCGTTCCAGCCCGTCCATGGCACCTATGGGGGGATGTTCGAACGCTGGCTGGGCCCCGTTCTGCCCGAAGCCGAATTCACCCACATCTTCGTCGCCGGGGGCGATCCCCTGCCCGAGGATCCCGCCGCCTTCGACGCCTATCTGATCACCGGATCGCGTGCCGGGGCATACGAAGACCACCCCTGGATCGCCCCGCTGGAGGACTTTCTGCGCGAACTTCGCGACCTGCGGCGGCCGGTTGGCGGGGTTTGTTTCGGACACCAGGTCATGGCGCAAGCCTATGGTGGCACGGTGCGCAAATCCGAAGCCGGCTGGATGCTGGGCCGCCAGGTCCACGAGCTATCGCCCGAGGGCTCGGCGATGTTCGGTCCCGCCCCGCTTGCCGCGCTGTCCTTCCACCAGGACCAGGTGACAGAGCTGCCGCCGAACGCCACGCGGATTCTGTCGAACGACGCCTCGCCCAATGGCGGGCTGATCTACGGGGATTTTCCAGCCCTCTCGGTGCAGTTCCACCCGGAATTCGAACCCCGCTACGTCGCCGAGCTGCTGCAGCTTTATCGCGGCGAACGCCTGCCCGAGGACCGGGTGGCGGACGCGCTGCCGACGCTGGAAAACGCCCTCGACAATGACAGGGTGGCGAACGGCTTCGCTTCTTTCTTCCGCGACAACCGGCCATGAAACTTAACCAGAAAGTCACGCAACAGCTGCAGACGGGGCTTCGGCTCACGCAGGATCTGGGCCGCGCGATCGGCTTTCTGGAACTCTCGAACCTGGAACTGGCGCAAAGCCTGCGCGATACGGCGTCGGACAACCCGTGGCTACAGCTGCGCCTGCCGTCGGCAATCGCGGACGCCCCGGCCGAGGTCGCCGCGCAGGGGCCGTCTTTGCAGGCACGTGTGCTTGAGGCGCTGCCGCGACTGGTGCCGCGCGCCGCCGATCGGGCGATCGCGATGGCGCTGGTGGATGCACTGGCGCCCAGCGGGCTGCTGGGCACATCGCCCGAAGACATCGCGCAGCAGCAGGGCGTAGCCGTCGCCCGCGTCGAGGCGGTTCTGACAGCCCTGCAACGCATCGAACCACGCGGGCTTTTCGCGCGTTCGCTGTCAGAGTGCCTGGAATTGCAGCTGGCCGAGATGGGCCCGATCGCGCCCCCGATGCGCCGCCTGCTGACGGCGCTTCCGCTGCTGTCCGAGGCAGGACCCGCGGCGCTGGCCAAGGCGGCCGATCTGGGGGCAGAGGACCTGGAGACCCTGCTGGCCCAACTGCGCGAGCTTAACCCATCCCCGGGGCAGGGTTTTTCAACTGCCCCGGTCCAAACACGCATCGCCGATCTGATCTTCGAAGAAACGGATGGCCAGTGGCAGGTTCGGCTAAATCCCGAAACCCTGCCCGAGATCGCCCTGGCAGAACTGGGCCACTCGCCCGACCGCGGTTCGCGGCTGGCACATGAGCGCGGTGCGGCGCTTCGGTTGATCGGCGCGTTGGAACGGCGCAACCGGGCCCTGCTGGCACTGGGCGAGCTTCTGGCGCGTGAGCAGTCGGGGTTCCTGGCCCACGGCCCCGCGGCGCAGCGGGTGCTGACGGCCCGCGCGGCGGCGGGCCAGTTGGGAATGCACGAAAGCTCGATCAGTCGGCTGGCCAATTCCGCCTCGGCGACGATCCCCGGGATGGGGGTGTTGCCGCTGCGCGCCTTCTTTTGCCGCGCGGTGCGCCGCGACCCCGACGCGCCCGCCCAGCTGGCCGCGCCCGCCGTCACCGCGCGCATCGCCGAGATCATCGCGCAGGAAGACCCACGCCGCCCGTTGGACGACGGGCGCATCGCCGCGATGCTTGCAGACGCGGGAATGGCGGTCTCGCGCCGGGTCGTCGGAAAGCTGCGCACGCGCGCCGGAATCGCCAACCGCAGCGCACGGAGACGCCGCGATGACTAGGTACAGTCCGGCATCAGAAGGTCGGCGGGGTGGCTGCGCTGACCACAACGCAGCGGGTATCGGCCTTGTTGCGGAAACGGTGCGGAAGGCGGCTGTCGAACAGGTAGGCGTCACCCGCGCGCAGCAGCTCGGTCTTGTCGCCCACGGTCAGCAGCAATTCCCCCGCGATGACGAAACCGCCCTCTTCGCCTTCGTGGCTGTAGGCTTCCTCGCCGGTATCCGCGCCCGGCTCGTAGGTTTCGTAAAGCAGCAAAAGATTGGTCTGGCCCGACTTGCCGGCGCGACGCAGCGACAGCGCGCGCAGCGCCTCGGCCCCGGCCGAGCGGTAGATGCGGCCCGGGTTGATCTCGGTCAGTTCGTCGTGGCGGAAAACGAAACGCCCCGGTTCGGCCGGCGCGTCGCTGTCGAA
Source organism: Alphaproteobacteria bacterium (assembly GCA_030428355.1). GTDB lineage: Bacteria > Pseudomonadota > Alphaproteobacteria > Rhodobacterales > Rhodobacteraceae > Marivita. The sequence continues at coordinate 21,509 of JAUIBL010000038.1, forward strand.
AAACTCTGCCAGCGTCATCCCGAGGATTTCCAGGATCTTGCGCAGCGAGGTTATCGAGGGCGAGGTCTTATTGCGCTCGATCAGCGAAACCAGCCCGTTGGTAACCCCTGCCCGCTGCGCCAGCTCGCGCTGCGACAGGCCCGCGTTCTCACGTATCACCCTGAGCCGCGCGCCCACATCGAAATCGCTCACTGCTGTCTCCTTTCGCATCTTCGGAGGCATTCTAACCACCTGATGAACGCCATGACCACTGTTTAACAAACTAAACATTGCGTGCAAATCTGTTAAACGCTAGCGTTCCCTCGATTGCAATGATTCCACCACTCCCGTGAGGCCAACATGTCCAAAAACTCAGAACTCGAAGCCCGCCGCTCTGCCGCTATCGCCCGCGGCGTGGGCGTGCAAACCGCCAACTTTGCCGTCAGCGCCGATAACGCGACCGTCACCGATGCCGACGGGCGTGAACTGATCGACTTCGCGGGCGGGATCGCGGTGGTCAACACCGGCCACCGCCACCCCAAGGTGATCGCGGCGGTCAAGGACCAGCTGGACGCTTTCACCCATACCTGCCACCAGGTCATGCCCTACGAACCCTATGTCCGTCTGGCCGAGCGGCTGAACGCGGCGGTGCCGGGCGACTTCGAAAAGAAGTCGATCTTTGTCACCACGGGCGCGGAATCCGTTGAAAACGCCATCAAGATCGCCCGCGCCTATACCAAGCGCAACGCGGTCATCGCTTTCGGCGGGGCGTTCCATGGGCGAACCTTCATGACGATGACGCTGACGGGCAAGGTCGCGCCCTACAAGGCGGGCTTCGGGCAGATGATGCCCGATGTCTATCACGTCCCCTTCCCGAACGCCCTGCATGGCGTCAGCACCGACGACGCCTTTGCCGCGATGGAAAGCCTGTTCAAGACCGACCTCGACCCGGCCCGCATCGCCGCGGTGATCTTCGAGCCGGTCCAGGGCGAGGGCGGCTTCTACCCGGCGCCGCGCGATTTCGTGCAACGCATCCGCGCCTTCTGCGACACCCATGACATCGTGATGATCGCCGACGAGGTGCAGACGGGCTTTGCGCGCACCGGCACCCTCTTCGCGATGGACGCTTACGGGGTCGCGGCCGACATGACGACGATGGCCAAGGGTCTGGGCGGCGGCCTGCCGATTGCGGCCGTGACCGGACGCGCCGAGATCATGGACGCGGCGAACCCGGGCGGACTGGGCGGCACCTATGGCGGCAACCCGCTGGGGGTCGCCGCGGGCAATGCCGTGCTTGACGTGATCGAGGAAGAGGACCTCTGCTCGCGGGCGGCCGAACTTGGTTCGCGGCTGAAGCAGCGGCTTGAATCGATCCGCGAGCGCGTGCCTGAAATCGCCGAGATCCGCGGCCCCGGCTTCATGGTCGCGGTGGAATTGATGAAGGACGGCAAGCCGTTGCCCGACATGGTCAAGGCCGTGCAGCGCAAGGCGCTGGATCGTGGGCTGCTGCTGCTGAGCTGCGGCGTCTATGCCAACGTGATCCGCTTCCTCGCGCCGATCACCATCCCCGATGAGCAGATGGGGCGGGCCCTCGATATCCTCGAAGAGGCCATGCTGGCGGCGAAGGAGGCCAACTGATGCTGACGCTCAAGGATCCTTCGCTGCTTGAAACCCGCGCCTACGTGAATGGCGAGTGGACCGAAACGGGCCGCAGCTTTCCGGTGCGCGACCCGGCCACCGGCGATTTGGTGGCCGAGGTCGCCGATCTGGGCGTGCCCGAGACCCGCGCCGCGATCGAGGCGGCATATGCCGCCAAGCCGGCCTGGGCGGCGCTGACCGGCAAAGAGCGGGCGGGCTACCTGCGCCGTTGGTTCGACCTGATTGTCGAACATGCCGATGACCTTGCCGCGATCCTGACCGCCGAGATGGGCAAACCCCTGCCAGAGGCCAAGGGGGAAATCCTTTACGGTGCCTCTTTCATCGAATGGTTCGCGGAAGAGGCCAAACGGATCTACGGCGACGTGATCCCCGGCCACCAGCCCGACAAGCGCATCGTCGTGCTCAAACAGCCGGTGGGCGTGGTGGGCTCGATCACGCCGTGGAACTTCCCCAATGCGATGATCGCCCGCAAGGTGGCCCCCGCGCTTGCCGTGGGCTGCACCTTCGTCGGTCGCCCGTCAGAGTTCACGCCGCTGTCGGCGCTGGCGATGGCGGTGTTGGCCGAACGCGCGGGCATTCCGGCGGGCGTGGTCAACATCATCCCCGGCCTTGATGCCGCCGGCATGGGCCAGGAACTTTGCGCCAACCCCAAGGTGGCCAAGATCACCTTCACCGGTTCGACCCGCGTCGGCAAACTGCTGATGAAGCAGGGCGCCGACACGGTGAAGAAGATCAGCCTGGAACTGGGCGGCAACGCCCCCTTCATCGTCTTCGACGACGCCGATCTTGATGCAGCCGTGGATGGCGCCCTGATCGCCAAGTTCCGCAACAACGGCCAGACCTGCGTCTGCGCCAACCGCATCTACGTGCAGGCCGGGGTCTATGACGCCTTCGCCGAGAAACTGGCCGAAAAGGTCGGCACGCTGAAACTTGGGAACGGGTTCGAGGCGGGCGTGACCACCGGTCCGCTGATCAACGAGGCCGCCTTGGCCAAGGTCGAAGAGCATATCGCGGACGCGACGGACAAGGGCGCGCAGATCGAGGCCGGCGGGCGTCGCTCGAACCTTGGGCGGACCTTCTTCGAACCGACGATCCTGACCGGGGTGACACAGGCGATGCGCGTCGCGCGCGAGGAAACCTTTGGGCCCCTTGCACCGCTGGTGAAATTCGAGGACGAGGCCGACGCCATCGCGATGGCCAACGACACCGAGTTCGGGCTTGCGGGTTACTTCTATTCGCGCGACCTGGCCCGCGTCTGGCGCGTGGCCGAGGCCATGGAGACCGGGATCGTTGGCGTCAACACGGGCCTTATCTCGACCGAGGTGGCGCCCTTCGGCGGCATCAAGCAATCGGGTCTGGGTCGCGAAGGATCGAAATACGGCACCGACGATTTCCTTGAAATCAAGTACATGTGCCTTGGTGGCATCGAATAGCCAGCCTGGCGGCCCGGATCAGTCGTCCGGGCCGTCAAATTCCATCGTGCCTGCGCCCTGCACCGGGGCCGCGTCGTCCAGCGCCATCGGGCTGCGGGAAAACCGGATCGGGGTGCGCAGCCCGGCGATGCCTTCGGGCGCGATCTGCATGCCGCGCGCCTTCACCTGATCTTCTGCCAGCGCCTCGGCCACCGAGTTGATCGGCCCGCCCGGCACACCCGCCGCCTCTAGCGCCGCGATAAGCTCGGCCTTGGGCCGCTGGGCGGTCCGCTCGGCGATCATCTGACACAGCGAGGCACGGTTGGTCACGCGCGCGGGGTTCGTGGCGAAACGTTCGTCGCTTGCCAGGCCATCCAGCCCCAGCACCCCGCAAAGCGCGCCGAATTGCCGATCGTTGCCGCAAGCGATGATCAGGTGCCCGTCAGCCGTGGGAAAGACCTGGTAGGGCACGATATTGGGGTGGGCGTTGCCCAACCGCGTCGGGACCACGCCGCCCAGCAAATAGTTCGCCGCCTGGTTGGCCAGCACCCCCACGCCCACGTCCAGCAAGGACAGATCGACGTGCTGCCCCAGCCCCGAACGTTCCCGCTCGGCCAGGGCGGCCTGAATGCCGATCACGCCGTAAAGCCCGGTAAAGATGTCGATCCATGCCACGCCGACCTTCTGCGGCTCGCCCGCCGGGTCGCCGGTCAGGTCCATGATGCCGCACATCCCCTGGATCAGGAAATCATACCCCGGCTGGCTGGCCCGTGGCCCGTCCTGCCCGAAGCCCGTGACCGAGGCATAGACCAGTCGCGGATTGAGCGCGGACAGGCTGTCGTAATCCAGCCCGAACTTGCGCAGGCCACCGACCTTGAAATTCTCGACCACGACATCGGCGTCGGCGATCAGCGCCTTCAGTCGTTCAAGATCCTCGGGGTCCGAGAAATCGCAGGTGACCGAGGTTTTGCCCCGGTTCGCCGCGTGGAAATAGGCCGCCGTTACCTCTTGCCCCCCTTTCCCGTCGGGGCGGGTGACAAAGGGCGGGCCCCAGCGGCGGGTGTCGTCGCCTTCGGGCGCCTCGACCTTGATCACCTCGGCGCCCAGATCGGCCAGCGTCTGGCCGATCCAGGGACCGGCCAGGATGCGCGCCAGTTCGACGACTTTCAGACCCTTGAGCGGTGCGTCCGACATCATGTCACGCAAAAGCCTGCAGATCGGTGATGGCCCGGCCAAGGATCAGCGCGTGCACGTCATGCGTGCCCTCGTAGGTGTTCACCGTCTCGAGGTTCTGCGCGTGGCGCATCACGTGATAGCCGATCTGGATGCCGTTGCCGCCGTGCATGTCACGCGCCATCCGCGCGATATCCAACGCCTTGCCGCAGTTGTTACGCTTGATCAGGCTGATCATTTCGGGCGCAAAACGGCCCTCGTCGAACAGCCGCCCCACACGCAGGCAGGCATGCAGGCCCAATGCGATCTCGGTCTCCATGTCCGCCAGTTTCTTCTGGAAAAGCTGCGTGGCGGCCAGCGGACGATCGAACTGATGCCGGTCCAGCCCGTATTGACGCGCGCGGGTAAAGCAATCCTCGGCGGCGCCCATCACGCCCCAGGCAATACCGTAGCGCGCCCGGTTCAGACAGCCGAAGGGTCCGCCCATGCCTTCGGCCCCGGGCAGCAGCGCGTCCTCTGAAACCTCGACATCCTCCATCACGATCTCGCCGGTGATCGAGGCGCGCAGGCTCAGCTTGCCTTCGATCTTGGGCGCGGACAGGCCCTTCATGCCCTTTTCAAGGATGAAACCGCGCACCTTGCCACCGTGCGCCTCGGACTTGGCCCAGACGACGAAGACATCCGCGATGGGCGAGTTGGAAATCCACATCTTCGAGCCGCGCAGCACATAGCCGCCCTCGGTCTTGATGGCCCGGGTTTTCATCCCGGCCGGGTCCGATCCCGCGTCCGGCTCGGTCAGGCCAAAGCAGCCGATCCACTCGCCGCTGGTCAGCTTGGGCAGATACTTGCGCTTTTGCGCGTCCGAGCCGTAGGCCTGGATCGGGAAGATCACCAAAGAGCTTTGCACCGACATCATCGAGCGATAACCGCTGTCGACCCGCTCGACCTCGCGCGCGACCAGACCATAGCTGACATAGGACGCCCCGGCGCCGCCGAATTCTTCCGGCACGGTGACACCCAGCAGACCCGCCTGCCCCATCTCGGAAAAGATCTCGGGGGCGGTCTGTTCCTTCAGGTATGCCTCCTCGACACGCGTCAGCAGACGATCGGTGGCGAATGCACGCGCGGATTCACTGATCATCCGTTCTTCGTCGGTCAGCAGATCGTCCAACAGGAACGGATCGGCCCAATTGAACAGGATACCCTTGTGCGAGGTTTTGGACATGATGACTCCTGTACGGCGCTGCAGTTAATACATTTGGATTTTGTAGCCTTAACACTGGATTCCGCCGCCGATAAACGAGAATATCACATATATCCATGCAAAAACGGAATGGTTATGCGTCAACGTCGTTTTCTTCCCTCGGTCAAGTTGCTGGTCGCGCTAGAGGCAGTGGTGCGCCACGGTTCGGTGACTGCGGCCGCCGAAGAACTGAACCTGACGCAAAGCACGGTCAGCCGCCTTATCCTCACGCTTGAAGAGCTGCTTGGGAAAGAGCTGTTTACCCGCGCGCGCCGCCGGATGATCCCGAACGCCGCTGCGTTGACCTACCAGCGGGACATCACGCGCGCGCTGGACCTGGTGCAGCGCGCCAGCATGGCCGTGGTGGCCAATCCCGAAGGCGGCACCTTGTCCCTCGCGGTATTGCCAACCTTCGCCACGCGCTGGCTGGGGCCGCGGCTGGGCCGGTTTCTGGCCGACCATCCGGGCATCGCGCTGAACATGTCCACGCGCATCGGCCGCCTCGATTTCGCAAGCGAGGTTTTCGACGCCGCGATCTATTTCGGGGAAAACGAAGGCGACGAGGTGAACCACCTAAAGCTGTTCGACGAAAAGGTCACGGCCTGCATCTCGCCCGAACTGGCGGCCCGGCATCCGATCGGTAGCCTGGACGATCTGACCGACCTGCCGATGCTTCACCTTGAATCGCGGCCGAACGTATGGACCGACTGGTATCGCGGCCAGGGCGGCGAGCCGACGGGCACCGAGGGGATGTTGATGGATCAGTACTCGATGATGATCCAGGCGGCGATTTCGGGGCTTGGGGTCGCGCTGCTGCCCGACTATCTGGCGCAGATCGAGATTTCCGAAGGGCGTCTCGAGCCGGTGCTGGCGCAGGCGGTGCCGGTGCGCGGCGCCTACTGGCTGGTTTGGCCGAAGGACCGGGAAGACTACGCACCGCTGCGGGCATTCCGGTCCTGGCTGGAACAACAAGCCGAGGATCGCCCCCCGGGGATCACGACAGGCCCCTCAGCCGCAGCAGTTTCCCGGTCGCAGGCCTCAATGGCTCGGTCGATCTCGGACACGAAGCGATAGTCCGCCACCTTGCCGTGGTAGCTATCACGCACCACGCCGTGGGAGTGGGCAAAACCTGGGGGTCAGGCTACGGTCCTGCGGTATGCGCTGGTCAACCTTCCGTCGAGAACGGCGGCCCGCACGATAGCGACGCGATGGGCGCCTTTGGGTGACCATCTCATGCGTCG
>JAUIBL010000039.1 GCA_030428355.1 Alphaproteobacteria bacterium
CTCATCGCCTACCTGATCGCAGGTAATCTCAGCCACCTGCCAGCCTCACCCTACACCACAACATCTGGTGGGTGCCGCGCATGACCGGAAACCAGTCCACCCACACAAATCGCGAAATAGCCGTTTTGTCCTCTGACGGCACGGCGCGGGTATGTGCCCCCGTCAAACCCGCCAGACCCATACGGTCGAAATACATCGCTCCGGTAAGCTGATCGCTTTGCCTTAGGCCAGGATACCGCCGCGTTTTCGGCGTTCCCTTGGCCTTGGCCTTCGCCTAACCTGCCCGCGATGCTGGGCTATATCGTCAAAAGACTGATCTCACTTGCCATAAGCCTGATTGTGGCCTCGGTGGTCATTTTCGGTGTGGTCGAGGTGGCCCCGGGCGATCCGGCCAGTTTCATGCTGGGGATCAACGCGCAGCCCGACACAGTCGCGGCCCTGCGCGCAGAGCTTGGATTGGATCAGTCGAAACTGGACCGCTACCTGAGCTGGGTCGGCGGAATGCTGACCGGCGATTTCGGCACATCCTATACCTACCGCACGCCGGTTGCGCAGATGATCGCGGACCGGATGTGGGTGTCCTTGCCGCTTGCGCTCTATGCGCTGACCCTGTCCACCCTGATCGCGTTTCCGGCAGGCATCTTTGCTGCCGCGCGCCGGGGCGGTCCGGGCGATCTGGCGGTGACCGGCGCGACCCAACTTGGCGTTGCGATTCCAAACTTCTGGTTTGCAATGATGCTCGTGCTGATCTTTGCAATCCAGTTGCGCTGGTTCAGCGCCGGGGGCTTTCCCGGTTGGGACAAGGGGTTTTGGGACGGGATGAAGGCGCTGACCCTGCCCGCCATTGCCCTAGCCCTGCCACAGGCCGCGATCCTGACCCGCGTGATGCGGTCCTCGCTGCTGGACATTCTGGGCGAGGATTTCATGCGTACCGCCCGCGCCAAGGGCCTTTCCGCGCGTCAGGCGCTTTGGCGGCACGGGCTGCGCAATGCGCTGATCCCGGTGCTGACCATCATCGGCCTGCAATTCGCTTTCCTGATGGCGGGCGCGATCATCATTGAACAGGTGTTCTTTCTGCCCGGCCTTGGGCGGCTGATCTTTCAGGCCATCACGCAGCGCGATCTGATCGTGGTGGAGTCGGTGGTGATGCTTCTGGTCTTTGCCGTCATCATGGTGAACTTCCTGGTCGATCTGGCCTACGCCGCGGTCGATCCCCGATTGAGGACACGGACATGAGCCGCAACCTGATCCTTGGCGGGCTGTTGACCGGGGTGTTCGTGATTGCGGCACTGTTGTCCTTCGTCTGGACCCCGGACAGCGTCGAGGCGATGAATATCGCGAACCGCCTCAAACCGCCCAGCGCAGACAACCTGCTGGGCACTGATCACTTCGGTCGCGACATCCTGTCGATGCTGATGGTGGGCGCGCGCACCTCCATCGCGGTGGCGCTGGTCGCGGTGGGCATCGGTATGGGGATCGGCGTGCCCTTGGGTCTGGCCGCCGCGGCCCGGCGCGGCGGGATGCTGGACGAGGTCATCATGCGGATGAATGACCTGATCTTCGCCTTCCCTTCACTGGTCATCGCGATTCTGATCACCGCAGTCTTCGGCCCTTCGGCCACCAATGCGATCATCGCCATAGGCATCTTCAACATCCCTGTCTTTGCCCGCATCACACGCGGTGCCGCGCTCAGCCTGTGGAAGCGCGAGTTCATCATGGCGGCACAGGTCGCGGGCAAGACGCGCACCCGCATCAGCGTTGAACATATCCTGCCCAACGTGGCGAACCTGCTGATCGTGCAGGGCACCATCCAGTTCAGCCTTGGGATTCTGGCCGAGGCAGGCCTCAGCTATGTCGGCCTTGGTGCGCAACCGCCGATCCCAAGCTGGGGACGGATGCTCGCCGATGCGCAGACCATGGTGTCGCTGGCCCCCCATGTGGCACTGATCCCCGGGCTGACCATCGTGGCAATGGTGCTGGGGCTCAACCTCTTGGGTGACGGATTGCGCGACGCCCTCGACCCGCGCCTCAAGGTCGTCCGCGCATGAGCCTTTTGAACATCGAAAACCTGTCACTTGCGATCCACGGAACGCCGATCCTCAAGGGGATTTCGCTGGAGATTGCAGAGGGGGAGATCACCGCGCTCACCGGCGAAAGCGGCTCCGGCAAATCCATGACCGCCTTCGCCACGATGGGCCTGCTGCCGAAAGGGGCGACAACCACCGGTACCATCACCTTCGATGGCACCGACCTTCTGACTCTGCATGAACCGCAGATGTGCGACCTGCGCGGGCGCGAGATCGGCATGGTTTTTCAGGAACCGATGACGGCGTTGAACCCGGTGCAGACCATCGGCGCGCAGGTGATGGAGACCATCCTTGTCCACAAGGCGATGACGCCCGAAAAGGCGGAAGAGCGCGCCCGCGAGGTCCTTGCCCGCGTGGGCCTGCCGCCTGACAGGTTTCCCCTGTTCCGCTACCCGCATGAACTCAGCGGCGGCCAGCGCCAGCGCGTGGTGATCGCCATGGCGATCGCCCTGCGCCCGCGCCTGCTGATCGCGGACGAGCCGACAACGGCGCTCGACGTCACCACACAGGCGCAAATCCTCGACCTGCTCAAACGGCTGGTCAAAGAGGACAGCATGGCTTTGATGATGATCACCCATGATTTGGCTGTGGTCAGCGACATGGCCGACACGCTGAACGTCATGCGCGACGGCGAAATCTTGGAATCCGGGCCACCCGCGCAGGTCCTGCGCGAGATGCGCCACCCCTACACACGCGCCCTTTTCGAAGCGTCCCGCCATCAGGCCGATCTTGGGACAGCCAAGGCAAACGCGCCGCTCCTTTCAGTCCAGAACGTCAACCGCGACTACCCCCTCCCCCGCACATCTCTCTTCGGCACACGGCCACAGTTCCGCGCCGTGAAGAACGTCAGCTTCGAGATCAAACGCGGCGAACGCGTGGGCCTTGTGGGCGAGTCCGGTTGCGGCAAGTCGACCCTCACCCGCGCCATCCTCGGGCTGGAGCCAACGCAAGGCGGACAGATCACGCTTGAGGGCGATCCGGTCTGGCAGGACGGCCATCCGAACCTCACCGTGCGGCACAAGATGCAGGTGGTGTTTCAGGACCCCTATGGCAGCTTCAACCCCCGCCACAAGGTTTCGCGCCTGATCACCGAACCCTTCCACCTTCTGCCCGATCCGCCGAAAGGCGCCGCGCGTGACACGGCGATTGCCGAGGCACTCACCGCCGTGGGCCTCAAACCCGAAGATGCCGACCGCCATATCCACGCCTTCTCCGGCGGCCAGCGCCAGCGCATCGCGATTGCCCGCGCGTTGATCATCAAGCCTGACTTGATTGTCTTCGACGAAGCGGTCTCGGCACTGGACGTGCGGGTGCGGGCGCAAATCCTCGACCTGATGGCCGATCTCAGCCGCGCCTATGGTCTCACCTATCTCTTCATCAGCCACGACCTGAGCGTCGTGCGCTCCATCACCGACCGCGTGATGGTCATGCGCGCAGGCGAGATCGTCGAGGATCGACCCACCGCCGACATCTTCGCAGCCCCTGATCACCCCTATACGCGCAAGTTGATGAACGCCGCCCCACACCTGCCCGATTTTCCGGAGACCCGAGATGCTCCCCAGCCTGCCCTTTGATCCCAGCCTTGTCCTGATCGGCGGCTCATGGCGCTCCACCACCGACACGTTGCCTTTGGTCAATCCGTCTGACGGCAGCACGCTGTGCCAGATCGCGCGCAGCACTGAAGCAGATGTGGATGCCGCCGTCGCCGCAGCCCAATCTGCGTTGGACGAAGCATGGGGCAGGATGAGTGCCCTGGAGCGGGGACGCTGTCTGACGCGACTGGGCCAGCTAGTGTTGGAGCACACCGATCTTTTGACGACGCTGGAAACCCTCGACGTTGGCAAACCCGTGACCCAAGCCCGCGCCGATGCCATCGCCCTTGCGCGGTATTGCGAATTCTACGGTGGCGCGGCCGACAAGGTGCATGGGGAAACCATCCCCTATCTCGACGGCTACACCGTCTACACCCTGCGCGAACCGCATGGCGTGACGGGGCACATCGTGCCGTGGAACTACCCGATGCAGATCATCGGCCGCTCTGTCGGGGCCGCCCTTGCCATGGGCAATGCCTGCGTTCTGAAACCCGCCGAGGATGCCTGTCTCACCGCGCTGATGTTCGCGCATCTCGCGAAAGAGGCCGGCTTTCCCGACGGCGCGCTGAACGTGATCCCCGGCCTGGGTGCTCAGGCGGGTGCAGCACTCGCCCGTCATCCCGGTGTGCACCATCTGAGCTTTACCGGATCGGTCCAGACCGGTCGCATCATCCAGACGCTCGCCGCCGAAAACGTCGTGCCTGTCACGCTGGAACTTGGGGGCAAATCCCCCCAGATCGTGTTCGAAGATGCCGATCTCGATGCAGCCCTGCCGTTCCTTGTCAACGCGGGCCTCCAGAATGCAGGTCAGACCTGCTCCGCCGCCTCGCGCATCCTGATCCAGCGCGGCGTTTACGATACTGTCGCGGCCCGCATGGCCGAGGCGTACCACGCCAAACGCATTGGTCCGGCGGAAAGTGATCCGGACATTGGCCCGCTGGTCTCGACCAAGCAGAAGATGCGCCTTGAGACCCTGCTCGCGGCAGCGCAGAATCTGCCCTGCATCGCCGAAACCCCAATGCCTGCCGACCTGCCGCGCGAGGGCGCATATATCCAACCCCGGCTCTACGGCCCGGTGCCCCCGGATCACCCGCTGGCACAGGACGAACTTTTTGGCCCCGTGCAAGTGCTGATCCCTTTCGATACGGAAGACGAGGCGATCCAGATCGCCAACGGCACGATCTATGGCCTTGTTGCCGGGGTCTGGACAGACAGTGGCGCCCGCCAGATGCGGCTGGCCAAGGCGCTGAAAACCGGGCAGGTTTTCCTCAACAATTACGGCGCGGGTGGTGGGGTCGAACTGCCCTTCGGCGGCATCGGCAAATCCGGCCATGGCCGCGAGAAAGGCTTTGAGGCGCTCTATGGTTTCTCGACGCTCAAGACCGTCGCCGCGAAACACGGGTAAGGGAGGACCATCATGAGGCTCAAGGACAAGACGGCCATCGTCACCGGAGGCGCTTCGGGCTTTGGCGCAGGCATCGCGCGCAAATTCGCAGCCGAGGGTGCCACGGTGATGGTCGTCGACCTGAACACCGACGGCGCCAAAACCATCACGCAGGAGATCGGCGGCCACGCCCACACCGCCGATGTGTCGAACGGCGATCAGGTGGCCGACATGATCGAAACCGCGATCACCACGATGGGCCATGTCGACATCATGGTGAACAATGCCGGTATGACCCATCTGCCCGGCCCGATGGAGGACATCACCGAAGAAGATTTCGACCGCGTCTTTGCCGTGAACTGCAAGTCCGTCTACCTCAGCGCGCGCAGCCTCGTGCCGCATTTCAAGCATCGCGGATCGGGCACCATCCTCAACATCGCCTCCACCGCCGGTGTCTCGCCGCGCCCGCGTCTGAACTGGTACAACGCCTCCAAAGGCTGGATGATCACCGCTACGCGCACCATGGCGGTTGAACTCGCCCCCGACGGCATCCGCGTGAACGCGCTGAACCCGGTGGCGGGGGAAACGCCGCTGCTCAAAAGCTTCATGGGCGAAGACACGCCCGAAATTCGCGCCAAATTCCTGGCGACCATCCCGCTCGGCCGCTTCTCGCAACCCGAAGACCTTGGCAATGCCGCCGCCTTCCTCTGCTCGGACGAGGCCAGCATGATCACCGGCGTCTGTATGGAAGTGGACGGAGGCCGCTGCATATGACCTGTGCTTCTCTGGTTCACAAATACTTCGGGGAGTGTGAGGGGCTGGCCCCTCACTCCGACGCAGCCACACGCGGAGCGCCGAAATGACGCCCGGCCCGCGCAATCTGATCACCGACGTCGCAGGTCTGGCGGTTGGTAACGCACAGGATGATGCGCTGAAATCCGGCACCACGTTGCTGTTGTCCCAAGACGGCCCGATGACCACCAGCTATTCGGTCATGGGCGGTGCTCCGGGCACGCGGGACACCGATCTTCTGGAACCGGACAAGACAGTGCCCGGCGTCGATGCCATTGTCCTGTCGGGCGGGTCCGCGTTTGGCCTTGCCGCAGCACAGGGCGTCATGGACACGCTGGCCCGGCAGGGGCGCGGGTTCCAGGTGCATTCGGCCCGCGTACCCATCGTGCCGGCGGCGATCATCTTCGACCTTCTCAATAACGGGCAAAAGGATTGGGCGGACAACCCCTACCCGGGTTTGGGACAACAAGCGCTCGCGAACGCTTCGCAGGACTTCATGCTTGGCACCACCGGTGCGGGCACCGGGGCGACAGATGCGCAGCACAAGGGCGGGCTGGGATCGGCCTCGCTGGTTCTGCCGGATGGCACCACCATCGGCGCGCTTGTCGTGGTCAATGCGCTTGGCAGCGCGACCACCCCGTCCGGAAGGCATTTCTGGGCCGCGCCGTTCGAGATCGGCGACGAATTCGGCGGGCTGGGTCCCGATCCGGCCAGCAATCTCCAACCCCTGCCCCCCAGCCGCAAGGCCGCGGCAATGGCGCAGCATGGGAACACGACCATCGGGATCGTCGCCACCGATGCCACGCTCGACAAGGCGGCGTGCAAGCGGCTGGCGACGGCGGCGCATGATGGCTATGCCCGCGCGCTGGTGCCTGCGCATACGCCTTACGATGGCGATCTGATCTTTGCCGCAAGCACCGCGCGACGTGGTCCACCTTCCGACGAGGTTATGCCGATGCTTGGACATTTCGCGTCCGTCTGCATGGCCCGCGCTATTGCCCGCGCCATCTGGGAGGCGACACCCAGCGCCGACGACGCCCTTCCAACGGCGCGGCAGGAGATTTTGCAAACCTGACTTTGCAAGTTTGCAATCAGCGCAGGATCGGCGGTTTTTCAGGATCGCTGCCCGGTGCCATCCGCTCGACACTTACAGGCGCTTCCGGCTCCGGCAGATCGAACCGCAGGCCCACCCGTGCAAGCTGTGCCGTGACCGGATCGCTGTCACGCAAGAACACCACGTCAAGTGCTGCGGCCTCCAGACCCGAGAAGACCAGAGCCTCCTGAATGGCCCGCGCCAACGCGCCTTCGGCCCCCGGCACCGCGCCGGTGAACCCGATCAGGTGACCGCGAACGCCGTTCTCATACAGCACTTCTGCCAGATACCCGCGCCGGGCCAACCCCGAGGCCGTCCGCAGCTTGGCATCGATGGCTTCGAGCAACCCATCCGGCAACGCCCCCGGCGCGCGCAGTTCTTCCGGGCGCGCTTCGGCCTCGGACGGGCCTTGAGACACGGTTTCGGCCAGCCAATCCACAGCCTCGGAGGGCAACAGGATCGACGAAGGCGCCACCTCGGGGTTCAGCGCAATGCCGATCCCCTGCCCCGCCAGCATTCCGACAATCGACCGCCCCGACAATGCGGCATAGGGCACAACGCGGCCTGCAAAGGCACCCAGACGGTCCTCGGTGTCGAACACAAGGACAAACCGCGCGTCGCCCAGATCGAAAAGCTCCGGCTCGGCCTGATCGCCCTCGGCCTCGCGGGCCAGCATCAGAAACAGCTCTGCCTCGGCCAGACGGTCATAGAAGCGCAGGCGCAGGGCATCGGCGTCGGGGTTGGCCTCCATCGCGGCATGCGCGTGATCGAGCGGGGTTTGCAAAGTCATGCCATCACCTCCTGCACCCGGGTCCGCAGGGCGGGCAGCACCTCGGCCTCGAACCACGGGTTTTTCCTGATCCATGCCGTATTGCGCCAACTTGGATGCGGCAAGGGCAGAACCGATGGCCAATGGTCGCGCCAGGTGCGCACCACTTCAGTCACTCCGGCCTTTGTGCGCAGGTGGTACTTGTGGGCATACCCCCCGACCACCAGCTTCAGCGGCACATCTCCGACGTGATCCAGAACTTCCGCATGCCATGTCTGGCGGCAGATCGCGGGCGGCGGGAGGTCCGATCCGGCTGCATCATAACCGGGAAAGCAAAAACCCATTGGGACAATGGCAACGCGGCTCTGGTCGTAGAACGCGGCACGGTCCAACCCCAGCCAGTCGCGCAGGCGGTCGCCTGAGGGATCGTCAAACGGGGTCCGGCTGTTATGGGCGCGCAGGCCCGGCGCCTGCGAGCAGATCAGCAGGCGCGCGCCGGGGCGGAACCAGACCACGGGTTTCGGGCGGTGCCGGGTTGCGGTTGCGGCAAAGCGGTCGGCACAGAGGGTGCAGTCGGACAGGCGGTTCTGAACGGTCATGACCCGGAATGTAACGCGCTGTGGCTCAAACCAAAGTCTTGGGCACGATCAGACGGGTTTCGTAGCGGATCAGCCCGGCGATCCGGTGCAGGTGATCGGGGCGAAACGCGACACAGCCTTCAGTGGGATAGCCGGGCCGTCGCCAGCGGTGCAGGAAGATGGCAGAGCCCCGTCCTTTTTCGGCACGTGGCCAGTTCCAATCGGTCAGGAGCACCAGATCATAGAGCTTGTCCCCCCGTCGCAGCCTTTCGTGGCTGTACGGATAGGGAGCGCGGACCATGAGGTTGTAATCCTCATGGGTCGGGTCGTCGGACCAGAGATCGCCGGGGCGGATGGGCACCGCCCAATCGGCCGGGCGCGCCATCCGGTCGGGCCGGTAGAGCAGGCCCACGATGCGATGCACCCCCACAGGCGTGCCGCCGTCGCCTTCGCGCTTGTCGGCGCGGATGCCGCCTTTGCCGAGGGTGCAGGGCCACATCCGACCCATGAAACGCAGACCCTGCCGGGTCAGAACCATGTCCAGAGGCGTCACAACAGGTGTCCCGACTTGCGCGCCTTCGTGGCGAGATAGTCGATATTGTGCGGGTTCTCCCCCACCTTGAGCGGCACACGTTCGGCCACGGTGATGCCCTGCTTTTCCATCATCGCGATCTTGGCCGGGTTGTTGGTCATCAGGCGCACGGATCCGAAGCCCAGCTTGCGGAGCAGTTCTGCGGCGATCCTGAAATCCCGTTCGTCATCCTCGAATCCCAGACGGTGATTGGCTTCGACCGTGTCGAACCCCTGATCCTGAAGCGCATAGGCCCGCATCTTGTTGGCAAGTCCAATGCCCCGCCCTTCCTGGTTGAGATACAGAAGAACGCCTTCGCCTTCGGCCCCCATCGCACTGAGCGCGCCGTTCAATTGCGGGCCACAATCGCATTTCAGACTGCCCAGCAGATCGCCGGTAAAGCAGGCCGAGTGAAGCCGCGACAGGACCGGCTTGGCCCGGTCCGGTCGCCCGATCTCGATTGCGTAATGCTCTTCCGAGCCATCCTCCGGGCGGAACACATGCAATCGGGCATTTTGAGCCGCACGCAAAGGCACCCGCGCCGAGACGACGCTGTCAAACACAACCGATGCACCCAGACGCGGAGCCGCGACCACCGGGTCAAGCAGCGTGAGCGCGTGATCAGAGGCAAAGGCCCGCGCATCCGTCACAGGCGTCACAAGAGCAGCCGGAAGCAATCGCGCAGTCTTCGTCAATGTGACGGCCAATCGGTGCAGCGTCGCATCTCCGTCGCGGCGGGTGACCAGCGGTCCCTTCATTGGATGGGACAGATCGTCTGCCGGATCGGCCACGGATTGAACCCAACGCAGAGTGGCGTCGCCGGGCAAGGCCACCCGCGCCACATCGCCATCATAGGCCCGCGCCTTGAGCGTGGCCGCGCGGCGACCGGTCAGAACAAGGTCCACATCTGTGCCCAAGGCGATCACATCCTGCAACCGCTCGACCCCGAGAGACTCGACCGCAAGCACCAAGAGACCCGCCCGGGTGCCCAGAACAATCGGCACACCCATGCGCAGATCCGCCCGTGCGCGGGCCAGAAGATCGGTGATGTCGGGTGCCAGCGCCATCGGATACCGGGTCTTTGACCGGGGTCTTCTGCAACAAAAGCCCCCGATTTGTGAAACATTTGCCCCCTGCATACACGAGGCCGTGAGAGACTTGCAGCAATTCTTGCCCGCTTGCAACGCTTCGCCCATGTGTGTTTCACAACGCGGAAAGGCAACATGATGGCACAGCTCAAGAATATCCTTCTGGTCGATGACGACGATGATCTGCGCGAAGCATTGGCAGAACAGCTTGTGATGACCGAAGACTTCGAAGTCTTCGAGGCCGATTGCGGGACTGCCGCCATGGGCCGGATCAAGGAACAGCTTTATGATCTGATCATTCTCGATGTCGGCCTGCCCGATACCGATGGCCGTGAATTGTGCCGACTGATGCGCAAGCAGGGTGTCAAGGCACCGGTTCTGATGCTGACCGGACATGATTCGGATGCAGACACCATTCTGGGTCTGGATGCCGGGGCAAATGACTATGTGACCAAGCCGTTCAAATTCCCGGTTCTGCTGGCCCGTATCCGCGCCCAATTGCGACAGCACGAGCAATCCGAGGACGCGGTCTTCACGCTTGGGCCGTATACGTTCAAACCGTCGATGAAACTGTTGATGACGGAGGACGACAAGAAGATCCGTCTGACCGAGAAAGAGACCAATATTCTCAAGTTTCTCTATCGCTCCACGGATGGTGTTGTGGCACGGGACACGCTTCTGCACGAAGTCTGGGGTTACAACGCGGGCGTCACAACGCACACGCTTGAAACCCACATCTATCGCTTGCGGCAGAAGATCGAACCCGATCCGTCGAATGCGCGTCTGCTTGTGACCGAGTCCGGAGGCTATCGGCTGGTTTCGTAAGACCTTCGTCTATTTTGATTCAGATCAAAGAAGCATGGCATGCACATCTTTAATCAGGATCATGACAGTTCCCGTCGCATATGCGGGTCATCATATGCACCTCCCTGTTGGACCTGGCCCCGGATTTATTCCGGGGTCTTTTTTGTCAGTAGAGCCGGATGCTGCGGACCGACACGTCGGCATCATGGTCTGCACCATAGGCCACGATGGCGATGCTGTTCACATCCGGCGCCGAAACCATGGCCGGCATACCCATATGGGACGGCGCAAACATCCCGAACGGTATGTCGACATCGTGCCAGTCCGTGCCTGTGATGAACTGTGCCCGATAGGAATGCCAGATCCGCGAAAGGTTCGGGGTCTTCAGAAACACGAAGTACCGCGCACCGTTGCCTCGGACGCAAAGGCGCACACCCTGTACCTCACTTGGCCAGAGCTCGGAAAACCGCCGGCGGGCCTGAATGAACCCACCATTGTTTTCGGTACTGACGCTGCCCTGCAGCCGCAGCGCCATGGAGGGTCCACAGGCAACGAAGTCCATCCGCCCGGTTGAAACCCCGCCCATCACACCATCGGTCACAAAATCCCACCGGCCCTCTGCGGAGCCGGAAAAGTCTTCGAACATGGATTCCCTGGGCAATTGCCCTGAAAACATAACAGACATCTTTCACACCCCTTTTTCCCAAGACTGAGAAGTAGGTCGCCGCAACCATAAAAAAAGCGCCTCATGAAGAGGCGCTTTTCGATCAATGGCTTGGACGGACGAGGATCACTCGGCGTCTTCTGTCTTTTTCTCGGGGGCCAGTTCTTCGCCGGTTTCCTGATCGACCATCTTCATGGCAAGGCGCACCTTGCCGCGGTCGTCGAAGCCCAGAAGCTTGACATAGACTTCCTGACCTTCCTTGAGCACATCCGACGGATGGTTCAGGCGACGGTTCTCGATCTGGGACACGTGCACCAGACCGTCGCGCTTGCCGAAGAAGTTCACGAAGGCGCCGAAATCGACGATCTTCACGACCTTGCCCTTGTAGATGTGGCCTTCTTCCGGCTCTGCCACGATCGAATAGATCATGTCGTAAGCCTTCTGGATGGCTTCTCCGTTCGGGCTGGCGATCTTGATGACACCGTCGTCGTTGATGTCAACCTTGGCACCGGAAACCTCAACGATTTCGCGAATGACCTTGCCGCCCGAGCCGATCACTTCGCGGATCTTGTCGGTCGGGATCTGCATGGTTTCGATGCGCGGTGCGTGGATCGAGAATTCGGCAGCACCGGTCAGTGCCTTGGCCATCTCGCCCAGAATATGCATCCGGCCGTCTTTCGCCTGCGCGAGGGCCTTCTTCATGATCTCGGGCGTGATGCCCGCAACCTTGATGTCCATCTGCAGCGACGTGATGCCGTTCTCTGTGCCGGCCACTTTGAAGTCCATATCGCCAAGGTGGTCTTCGTCACCCAGGATGTCGGTCAGAACCGCGTAGGAGCCATCCTCTTCGAGGATCAGGCCCATGGCCACACCCGCCACAGCCGACTTCAGCGGCACACCCGCGTCCATCATGGAGAGCGAACCGCCGCAGACCGATGCCATCGAGGACGAGCCATTCGATTCCGTGATCTCGGACACGACGCGGATGGTGTAGGGGAAATCGGTTGCTGCCGGCAGAACCGCCTGCAACGCGCGCCACGCCAGTTTGCCGTGACCGATTTCGCGGCGACCCGGAGAGCCCACGCGACCCACTTCACCAACCGAATACGGCGGGAAGTTGTAGTGCAGCAGGAAGTTCGAACGCGAATTCCCGTGCAGCGCATCGATGATCTGCTCATCGTCACCGGTGCCGAGCGTCGTCACAACCAGACCCTGCGTTTCACCACGGGTGAAAAGTGCGGATCCATGTGTACGCGGCAGCAGGCCGGTCTCGCAGACGATGTCACGGACTTCATTCAATGCACGCCCGTCGATCCGCTTGCCGGTCTTGACGACATCACCGCGCAGAACGGCTGCTTCGAGCTTCTTGAGAGCGGAGCCGAGGTTTTCGTCGGCAAGCTGCTCTTCGTTCAGGGCTTCCATGATCGCGGCCTTGGCGTTGGCGACAGCCGCAGTGCGCTCCTGCTTGTCGGTGATGGCATAGGCGGCACGGATTTTGTCTTCGCCCGCAGCTTTGACTGCGTCGTAAAGCGCAGAGTA
This sequence comes from Alphaproteobacteria bacterium, assembly GCA_030428355.1. Lineage (GTDB taxonomy): Bacteria > Pseudomonadota > Alphaproteobacteria > Rhodobacterales > Rhodobacteraceae > Marivita. The sequence continues at coordinate 12,962 of JAUIBL010000039.1, forward strand.
ATCCGGCGGCTGGAAGTCGAATGGCTCTTTGGCACATTCTTCGGCCAGAGAGATGATCAGGTCGATCACCGGCTGGATCTGCTCGTGCGCAAAGGTCACGGCACCCAGCATTTCGTCCTCTGTCAGCTCGTAGGCTTCGGATTCCACCATCATCACGGCGTCTTTGGTGCCCGCGACAACCAGATCGAGCCGCTGCTCGGGGTTGTTGCGAAGCTGGTCCATATCCTCGACCTCGGGGTTGAGGATATATTCGCCATCGACATAGCCCACGCGGCAGCCCGCGATCGGACCCATGAACGGCGCGCCGGAAATGGTCAGCGCGGCAGAAGCGGCAATCATCGCAACGATGTCGGGATCATTGACGAGATCATGCGACAGCACGGTACACATCACGAGGACTTCGTTCTTGAAGCCCGGCACAAACAGCGGGCGGACCGGACGGTCGATCAGACGCGCGGTCAGCGTCTCTTTCTCGGTCGGGCGCGCCTCGCGCTTGAAGAAGCCACCCGGCACCTTGCCGGCAGCGTAGTATTTTTCCTGGTAATGGACGGTCAGAGGAAAGAAATCCTGACCCGGCTTGGTCTGCTTGGCAAAGGTCACGTTGGCCATGACCGAGGTTTCGCCGAGGGTGGCAATCACGCTGCCATCGGCCTGACGGGCAACCTTGCCCGTTTCCAGTGTGAGCGTTTCCTCGCCCCACTGCATGCTTTTCTTCGAAATGTTGAACATCATCGTTTCCTGTAGGGGAGCACTCCCGGCCCTCCGGGTCTCCCGTTTGAATGGCGGCCCCATTGCCGCCGACCCCTTCATCCATGTCATGCGCCGGGGTCACAGCGTCACGTCTCAGATGAGGGGGCCTTACAGGATTATTGTGGGTTTGGGAAGTGAGGTGATTTGTCTTTACTCTTGCTTAACTCTGTAAGGTTCAGAATGGCATATGGACAGTTTGGACCGTCAATTCCCCGATCACTGGATCGAACAGGTGTTTGCTGCAAAAGCAGTGGCAAAAGGCGGGATCGTGCGCCGCGCGGTTCCGTGGGTGGAACGCGAGATCGGGCGCGAGCGGTTCCTCGAAGAAGTTGAACTGCGCGGTTTTCACCTGCTTGAGTGCGCGGGCCAATTCATTGTTATCTGTTCCGATGCACCTGTCCGGCGCTGGCTGTAACGCGGTTCTGGTCCGCGCGGAGCATCACTTTCCTGCCAAACGCAGAAGACGGCCTTCAACCGGAGTACCGATATTTTCGCGACCCGAATTTTCTGCGAAAATTCGGGTCCAGACATTAACATTTGATGAGTTTTTTCCCGCCCGCCCCTTTCTGGGGTCAGAAAAGGAAAAGCCGTGCAACGAATTGCACGGCCAACTCACGACGTTTCCCGAAAAATCAGGATCACATCGGCATATTCTCAGCGGCGGATGCCCAGACGCTGGATCAGGTTCTGATACCGCTCTTCGTTCTTGGCCTTGGTGTAATCCAGAAGCTTGCGACGCTGTGCCACCAGCTTGAGCAGACCACGACGCGAATGGTTGTCTTTCTTGTGGGTCTTGAAGTGCTCGGTCAGGGTAGCAATCCGCGAGGTGAGGATGGCAACCTGAACTTCGGGCGAACCGGTGTCGCCGTCTTTGGTTGCGAATTCCTTGATCAGGCGGTTCTTTTCTTCAACAGTGATCGACATCGGGGTCTCCTTTCGAAGGTTTGTGTGGATGGCACAAGCCGGGATGTCGTCCAGCAAGGCCCATGGAGAATCTCCGCAGATGCTGCGGATGCGCGCATATAGGCGATAAAGACCTCTTTGGAAAGCCCGTTGCATGTCTGTCTGAGCAACCCGCGGTTATTAGCCGGTATGCCGCACCAAGGCAGAGGTCGGCACCTGCACCACAATCGCACCGTTCAGCAGCACGTCCGTCCAGTCACAGTCAGACTGAGCAAGACGCAAAGAGATGACGGGTTGCGCACCATCCTGGCCGCGGCAGGCGGAAAGTAGGCGATCTTGCGCCGCGGCAAAGGACAGAACACGGTCAGGTCTGGAACCGCGTTCATGAATCCGGCCCGTCTTTTGAAACACTGCAAGGCTTGATACGGGTCGTTCAAGGCTTGGCCCGGTGCATGGATGCGGCAAGGACCTGCCGTGCCTTACACGCCCCCATGAAAGGCCGGACAAACGCAAAGCTGGCAACATCATTCGCAGAACTGTCTGACGCAGGAGACCCATCGCAACCATCCAAAGCCGAGGTGCCTCAGGCTCTACACCACAAAGGTTAAGCCGCCCTTGCAGAGCGGGGAACGGGCTTAACGCGTTGCATATCGCTCTGCCTCTGGCCACAAGGCGGGTTCGGTCGTGAAGGACACGTAAAGCGGGTGCCTCGGATGCCCGTCTTTCGTCAGTCCAAGATGGAACACCGACGGGCCAAGTGCGTGCGCGATGTCGCGGCATCGGTTCTGATGGCTGCCATGCACCCCCCACGCCGCCACGGTCAGTCCGGCGTGTCCCACCCAATGCAGCAGGAGCGCATCGTTCAAATCGCCCTTGGGGTCTGCCGCCTGTTTCAAGTCCTGCGGTCTGGTCGCGCGAAAGGCGAAAAGATTTGCCACCATGACACCACCATACCCCATCTGACGGGCGCGCGTTTCGCATCGTGCGACGGTCGGATCGTTCCGGTGTTCGTCTGCCGTCGACGGGTTGAGCATGATGAACAGCATGGCAGGTGATCCCGCATCCCAGACCCGCATCAGCCCATAGCGGTAGGCATCACAGCGGGAATACCAAACCCTCGACACACACCTGTCAGCCACATGCGACCGCTGGACCAGACGCGCTTCCAGATCCGGCGGCAAGTGTGTCATGCAGTCACGAAAACACGGCTTGGATGCACTTCACCGGATTTGTAGCGACCAACCGCAACCGGCATGCCGTCGCAGGACACCCAGCAGTCCTCGCCATAGTCGACACCCGATGCGATCACCATCGCCGGGTTGCCATTGCGCAGCTTGACCGCCGCCTCCTGCGTGCAGGTCAGTTCCGGCAGATCCGCAAGGCCTTCCTCGAGAGGTCGCAGATACGCGTCCAGCTCTGGCGTCCGGGCCAAGGCGTCGATCTGTTCGAGGCTCAAACCGTCCTCTGCATCGAAAGGGCCGGACCAGATCCGGCGCAGGCGCAGGACATGGCCCAGACATCCCAGTGTTTCGCCCAGATCGCGGGCGATGGACCGGACGTATCCGCCTTTGCCACAGACAAGCATCAGGACGGCATGATCGGCGTCGGGCCGATCCAGCAGGGTCAGTTCGTCAACGAACAAGGGACGGGCCGCGATCTCCATGTCTTCGCCATCCCGCGCACGCTTGTAGGCACGTTCGCCATCGATCATCACGGCCGAGAATTGAGGCGGCACCTGCATGATGTCGCCAACGAACTGGTGCAGCGCCTCTTTGATCTCGTCATCGCCGGGACGCAGGTCCGAGATGGCGATCACGTCGCCTTCGGCATCATCCGTACGGGTCGACTGCCCGAACCGTACGGTAAACTCGTACGCTTTGAGCGCATCGGTGATATAGGGCACGGTCTTGGTGGCCTCCCCTAGGGCCACGGCAAGAATACCGGTCGCTTCCGGGTCGAGGGTTCCGGCATGTCCGGCCTTTTTGGCATCGAAGGCCCAGCGCACCTTGTTGACGACCGCTGTCGAGGTGATCCCGGCGGGTTTGTCCACCACCAGCCATCCGGAAATATCGCGCCCCTTGCGTTTGCGTGCCATTCTGTGTCTCGCGTCTTTGAAAGACCGGCGAGGTAACTCAGGGCAGGAAGCCTGTCAATTCGTCAGAGGCAGGTCAGTCGATGTCTCGGGCTTCGTCGATCAGCATGATCGGGATACCGTCGCGGATTGGAAAGGCCAGATGGGCGGAATGGCTGATCAGTTCCTGCCGCGCGGCATCGTACTCCAGACGACCCTGAGTCTGCGGGCACACCAGAACCTCGAGCATCCTTCGGTCGAACAACGGCGTCTCGGTCACTGCAGGATGTCCTCGGATTGGCCGCCGCGCAGTGCGTATTCGATCAGGGTCACCAGCGTTTCCCGCCGCGTCGACAGGGAGGGCGCTTCAAGAAGGGCCTGCTTTTCTTCCGGTTCGAAATCAAGAAGCATCGACAGCGAATTGATCAGCAGCTCGTTGTCTGCATCTTTCAACGTCGCCCAATCCGCAGACAGGTCGCGGGCCGAAAAATACCGGTCGAGCAGGTGAAGGAACGCGTCACGATCAAAACCTTTGTCATGCTCTGGTCCCCCCTGATCGCGGTCAAACCCGTCCCAGTTCACCTCGAACCGGCGGTAAGGTGTGAAGCCTTCGATTTCATCGCCGATCCGAAATCGGGAGATCCCGGACAGTGTGATCATGTATCGGCCGTCTTCCGTTTCGGAAAACTGCGTCACGCGCCCGGCGCACCCGATGCGGTGCAACGCATCCTTGTCCCCATTGGGGCGCGCGTTCGGCTGGACCATCCCGATCAGGCGGGCAGGCGTTTTCAAGGCATCTTCAAGCATCTGCAGGTAGCGCGGCTCGAACACATGCAAGGGAAGCCGTGAGCGGGGCAGCAATAGCGCCCCGGGCAACGGAAACACGGGGATGGACCCCGGCAATTCGGTGACTCTGGTCATATCAACGGACGTAGCCTGACGAACCGCTCAGGCAAATATCATCGAACTCAATTTTCGACGCCCGTTGAGGGCAACCGGATCATTCGGCTTGAGCGCGTCGAAAATCGTCATCAACTGCGTCTTGGCCGCTGCATCGTTCCATTCACGGTCACGGCGGAACAATTCGAGAAGATGATCAACGGCCGCCTGACCATCCCCTTTGGCATAGAGCGCCTGCGCGAGGTCGTAGCGAGCCTGATGGTTGTCCGGATCAGCCTCGACCGCCGCCATCAAATCCGCGACAGGCCCCGAATTGGCAGCCTGCTTGGCAAGCTCCAGTTGCGCATGGACCGCTTCGAGTTCGGGCTTGGTGGAAATCTCGGCGGGGGCTCCGTTCAGAATGGCCTCGGCTTGCTCGAGATCGTTTACGGCAATTGCGCAGCGCACGAGGCCGGCGTAAGCCCGCGCATGGAGCGGGTCTTCTTCCAGAACGGCTGCAAAGGTCTGCATCGCATCCACGGCAGCACCTGCCTCGAGCATGTCCTCTGCCGCGGTAACCGCGTCGTCCAAACCACCGCTTGCATCGCCTCCGGCTGCCTTGACGACACGGTCAATGAACGTCTTGATTTCCGACGCAGGCTGGGCGCCCTGGAACATGTCAACAGGGCGGCCTTTGACAAAAGCGATCACCGTCGGGATGGACTGGATCGGCAGGCCCTGTTGCGCCAGAGCCTGAACCAGGCCTTGCGCCTCGTCGACATTCAACTTGGCCATCTTGACCGCACCCCGCGCACGGGTCACCTCAGCTTCGAGCATGGGACCAAGTGTCTTGCACGGCCCGCACCACGGAGCCCAGAAATCAACGATGACCGGGGTGTCCATGCTGCCATCGACCACTTCGGCCATGAACGCATCCTGCGACACGTCCTTGATCAGATCCGCCGCCGAGGGGCTTTGTCCGAGTTCGATCATCTGCGTCTCCCGTTGCGTGTACCGTGCAATCAGGCCGTAGATGGCGCACCGCGCCATATCTTGCAAGGGGTCAGCCCTCGATGATCTCGGAGATGATAGGGGCAACGTCTTGGGGGTGGGTGATCGGAACCATATGCCCGGCACCGCTGACGATCCGGTCGACGGCCCCCGGTATGCGCCGTGCAAGCGTTTTGTGAATGGCCCCGATCACCGGCTCTGTCACCGAGCCCCGGATCAGCCGTGTCGGGCATGTGATGCCCTCGAGCCGCCCGGGCGTCAGCAGGCCGTTGGCGTCTGCGATCAGACAGGGTTCGGTGCCATGGATGAAGGGCATTTGCGCGCTGAATATGACCTGCTCTTTCTCGCTCAAGTCTTGCCAGGTCCGGCCATCCCCCCAGACCCGGAGGAACTCGGCGGCTGCAGTCGCCCAGTCTTGCGTGCGCAACGCGCTGCTAAAGCTTTGGGATGTTTCGATATAGCGATCGAAGATCTCTGTATCGCTTTCACGCGCGGCTGCGAAAAGCACAGGCTCGATCAGGGTGAGACTGTACACCTTGTCGGGAACATCCATCGCAAGGCGCAGCGCCACGGTTGCACCGAAACTGTGTCCGATGACGTGCCCGCCGTCGCCAAGACACTCCCCTGCGATTGCGGTGACCTGATCGTGCAGGTCCGTCCGAGGGTCCCATCCCGCGCTGCGCCCGTGGCCCGGCATGTCCGGCGCGATCATCGTCAGATCCTGCGACAACCGCGTGGCCAATGGCGTCCAGACCTTGGAATGCGCGAGGGCACAGTGCAGCAGAATTGCAGGGCGGGGTCCCGTCCCGAACGTGCGGGTGAACACCGGGACTCCGCCTTTTGCGTCATCCCGCATCAAATTTTTCCGGCAAGATGCAGGTCCAGATCCTCGATCCGGTCCTGCCCCCAGAACCGCTGATCCGCGTCGGTGATGTAGAACGGCGCGCCGAACACGCCGCGCGATGCCGCTTCCTCGAGGTTGGCGGCATAGGTTTCCGCGCCGCTGAGCAACCCGCTGTCCGCCAGAGCCGGATCGAAGCCCGCGCCCTCAAGCGTCGCGCGGACAACATTATCCTGAGCGATGTCCTTGTCTTCGGCCCAGACCGCACGGAGAAACCCGTGCACCAGTTTGCCCAGATCGCCGCCACCGGCGTTCTGGGCGGCAATGATCGCATAAGAGGACGGTGCGCCATTTGTGGGCCAGAACGCGGGCTGCAGATTCAGGGGCATGCCGAGTTTCTTTGACTGACGGGTCAGTTCTTGCGCGCGCAACTGCTGCCGGCTGGGATGACGTTCCTTGGGCGGGGTGCCCCCGGTGCGCCCGAACAGAGCCACAACATCCAGAGGCTTGTACGTGATGGTTGCCCCGTGGCGGGCAGCGACATCTTCCATGCGCGTGCCTGCAAGATAGGCATAGGGCGACAGTGTTGAGAAAAAGTAATCAATGTGGGCCATTTGGGTCCTCGGGGCGTCAGTTGCTTTGCGCGACGGTAGGCGCATGCTAAGGCGAGCGCAACGTCACGAATCTGTCATACCAGACTGCCAACGGAGCCTGCCGCCATGCCCAGCCTTGATGAACCAAAACTGATTTCCGGCAATGCGAACATGCCCTTGGCCAAAGCGATCGCACGGCGCATGACCATGTATCGCGGCATGAGCGTCGGTCTTGTCGATGCCCGTGTCGAACGGTTCAATGATCAGGAAATCTTTGTCGAAGTGTACGAGAACGTCCGCGGCGAAGACATGTTCATCATTCAGCCGACATCGAATCCCGCCAACGACAATCTGATGGAGTTGTTGATCATGGCGGATGCGCTGCGGCGGTCGTCAGCGGCACGCATCACGGCGGTGATCCCGTATTTCGGCTATGCCCGGCAGGATCGCCGGGCCAAGGCGCGGACACCGATCAGCGCCAAGCTGGTGGCGAACATGATCGTCGAAGCCGGGATCGAGCGCGTGCTGACGATGGACCTGCACGCAGCACAGATCCAGGGCTTCTTCGATATTCCGGTGGACAACCTTTATGCCTCGCCGATCTTTGCTCTCGACATCCTAGAGCAGTTCAAGGGCGACACGTCGGATGTGATGGTCGTGTCCCCGGACGTCGGTGGTGTGGCCCGCGCCCGGGAGTTGGCCAAACGGATCAACGCACCTTTGTCCATCGTGGACAAGCGCCGCGAAAAGCCGGGTGAAGTGGCTGAAATGACGGTGATCGGGGATGTGACCGGCAAGAAATGCATCATCGTGGATGACATCTGCGACACTGCAGGAACACTGTGCAAAGCGGCTGAAGTGCTCATGGAACACGGCGCAACCGAGGTGCACTCCTACATCACCCACGGCGTGCTTTCCGGTCCGGCTGTCGAGCGGATCACCAAGTCGGTGATGAAGTCGCTGGTGATCACCGACTCCATTCAGGCGACCGATGCTGTGGCCAACGCAAAGAACATCCGCATTGTCCCCACAGCGCCGATGTTTGCGCAGGCGATCCTGAACATCTGGAACGGAACATCCGTGTCGTCCCTGTTCGAAACGGAAACACTTGGTCCGATTTACGAGGGTATTCTCTGACATCTACAGGTGTTCGGTCAGAACACGCTGGAAAGCCGGGCAGTCCTGTCCGGCTTTTTTCGTTTGTGCGGGATCAAAGACCTGTCTCTGTTTTCGAACGGTTGGGGTTGCCCAAAAACAGAGACAGGCTGCAGCAAAGTGGAGCGGTGTCGGCCTTCCCTTTGCTACAGCTTTACTAACAGTGTCGATAACATTGTCAATGATAATGTTATCTTTAGTGATCAAATTTCGAATGGAATTGACTGAAATGGAACACTTGCTATCCAGAGCAGGTGACACAAAACCAAGACCCACCCACCTATCGCCGCACTGCCAAGGATATTCGACGCGAAGAGACCCGCGCGCGACTTCTTGATGCTGCACGCAGGCTTTTTGCAGAGCGCGATTACGACTCGGTTTCCGTGACGGAGATCGCCAGCGCAGCCGGTGTCACCCATGGCATGATCAATGTCTATTTCGGCGGCAAACCGGGTTTGCTCTATGAAATCATTCGACAGAACAACGTGTTGCAGTATCAGGATACGGTCGGAACCCTATCCGCGATCACCAGCGCAATGGCCGAGCTGGACGCGGTTCTGCTTGCATGGCTGGATGGTGATACCGAAGACACACGCTTGTTGGCCGTCATGCAATCCTATTCCTGGGTGTGGCCACCTGAAACGGAAAAGGACAATGAGACGGTTCGAGCCGGATTCAAAGAGGCCGTTGCCGCAATCGTGAAACATGGCTGCGACACGGGTGAGTTCAGACGTTCACTCGATCCAATGCTGACGGCAAGAACGATCTGGGCCATCTATACATGGGGCACCCGCGCGGCGATTTTCCAGGGCGCAACGACACGTGAATGTCACCGCGCCATCGTGGCCCAGATCCGCCAATTGGTCTTGCCGGATACCTGAACCACCGCGGCACCGCTAGATCACATCCCAATCGTCGTCATCACTGATCTCGCCAATCGCGATCCACGAGATACGGACCCGTGCGACCTTGGTATCCTTCCAAGTCCGGAACACCGCATCAAAACCGGTCTCGGAAACATTCTCGGCCGCCAGATCAGCGCGCACGTTATGGGCACTGTCCATATCCCAGAGCGTCAAAGACACATGCACCATCGGCGGCGCGGCAAAGGCCTGATCAAAGCCAATCCACTGACTGCGCGCCCGCGGTCCTTCGCCCGTCCACATCTCGCCGCCCTGTTCGAAATCCGAGAACAGATCGACCGAGCCTTGTGCCAGCCCCATACGAGAACGTCTGATGATTTGCATGGATCCCACTTGTGACGTCCCGATGTTCTACTGCAAGGCGAAGCCGGACAAAACGAAAAAAGCCCCGCTGTCCGGCGGGGCTTCTGGTCTGATCACGGTCGCGTGTTCAGAGCGACGGTTGTTTGGGGGACAGTCCGATATGGGTGCCCACGGCAACCATGTCGGCCAGCAGTTTGGCGGCATCGTCAACCGGACCGGGTTCGTTCTTGAACGTCTGCTTGGTCTGATTGTACGCAGCCTGCGCTTCATCCACCATTGCTTCGTAGGTCGCCTGATCGACATCGGCTTTCGGCACGGCGCGTTCCGCCAGAACCGACAGACCTTCGCCAAGCTCGGCAAAGCCACCGGTCACAACGAACTCTTCGATGCCCTTGTCCGTCTCGACCTTGAGCACACCGGGACGCAGGGTCGTGATGAGCGGCGCATGGTTCGGCATGGCTGTCATGTCCCCATCCGCACCCGGGATCTGCACAGATTTGACCTGCGCCGACATCAGGCTGCGCTCGGGGCTGACCAGATCGAATTGCATGGTCTCTGCCATGTGTGATCTCCTTTTGGATGGTACGCTCGTCTGCCCTTATGGGCACCCTCGCGAAAAAACCCGCGAGGGTTGATGAGCACCCGGATTATGCAGCGTCGGCAGCCATCTTTTCGGCTTTGGCCTTCACTTCCTCAATGCCGCCTACCATGTAGAAGGCGCCCTCCGGAAGGTGGTCATATTCACCAGCCACAACCGCCTTGAACGATGCGATCGTGTCTTCGAGCGGAACCTGAACACCGTCGGAACCTGTGAAGACCTTCGCCACGTCGAACGGTTGCGACAGGAAGCGCTGGATCTTGCGGGCACGGGCCACGGTCATCTTGTCCTCTTCGGACAGTTCGTCCATGCCGAGGATCGCGATGATGTCCTGAAGCGACTTGTAACGCTGCAGGATCCCCTGAACGTCACGGGCAACCTTGTAGTGCTCTTCGCCCACGATCTGCGGGTCCATCAGACGCGAGTTCGAGTCGAGCGGGTCCACCGCCGGATAGATGCCAAGTTCGGAAATCGCACGCGACAGAACGGTGGTTGCGTCGAGGTGCGCAAAGGTTGTGGCAGGCGCCGGGTCGGTAAGGTCGTCCGCAGGCACGTAAACGGCCTGGATCGAGGTGATCGAGCCAGCCTTGGTCGAGGTGATGCGTTCCTGCATCGCGCCCATGTCGGTCGCCAGTGTGGGCTGGTAGCCCACAGCGGAGGGGATACGACCCAAGAGAGCGGACACCTCGGAACCGGCCTGTGTGAAGCGGAAGATGTTGTCCACGAAGAACAGAACGTCGGTCCCGGACTGGTCGCGGAACTGTTCGGCCAGCGTCAGACCGGTCAGCGCCACACGCGCACGTGCTCCCGGAGGCTCGTTCATCTGACCGTACACAAGTGCCACCTGGCTTTCCTTGAGGTTGTCCGGCTTGATCACGTTGGATTCGATCATTTCGTGGTAGAGGTCGTTGCCCTCACGGGTCCGTTCACCCACACCCGCGAACACCGAGTAGCCCGAGTGCACTTTCGCGATGTTGTTGATCAGTTCCATGATAAGAACGGTCTTGCCCACGCCGGCACCGCCGAAGAGACCGATCTTACCACCCTTGGAGTAGGGTGCGAGCAGGTCGATCACCTTGATGCCGGTGACGAGGATTTCGGACTCGGTCGACTGTTCCGCGAATTCGGGCGCAGGGGCGTGGATCGGACGGAATTCTTCCGCCTCAACCGGGCCGCCTTCGTCTACCGGTTCACCGACGACGTTCAGGATGCGGCCGAGTGTTGCAGCGCCCACCGGAACCGAGATCGGACCGTCGGTGTCGACAACTTCCTGACCCCGAACGAGGCCTTCGGTTGCGTCCATCGCGATGGTGCGCACGGTGTTTTCGCCAAGGTGCTGGGCCACTTCCAGAACGAGCTTCTTGCCGTTGTTGTCCGTGGTCAGCGCGTTCAAAATAGCCGGCAGGTGGTCGTCGAACTGAACGTCCACGACGGCGCCGATCACCTGCGTGATTTTGCCTTTTGCGTTTGCCATGTTTCGTCTCCGGTTCTTAGAGCGCCTCGGCGCCCGAGATAATTTCGATCAGTTCGTTGGTAATCACGGCCTGACGCGAACGGTTGTATTCGATGGTGAGCTTTTCGATCATTTCGCCCGCGTTGCGCGTCGCGTTGTCCATCGCGCTCATGCGGGCACCCTGTTCGGACGCCCCGTTTTCCAGCAGGGCTGCAAAGATCTGCGTGGCCACACCGCGCGGAAGAAGGTCGGCGAGGATCGCCTCTTCGTCCGGTTCGTAATCGTAGAGCGTATTGGACGCAGCATCGCCGCTCTCGGGTGAGTCGAACGCAGCCGGGATGACCTGCTGGGCCGTCGGGATTTGGCTCACGACGTTGACGAACTTCGCATAGAAGATCGTTGCGACGTCGAATTCGCCCGCATCAAAACGGCCAAGGATGTCCTTGGCGATACCCTGTGCATCCGCATAGCCGATCCGCTTCACATCGCTCAGGTCGATATGGCCAACGGACAGGTTGCCGAAGTCGCGCTTCATGGCGTCCCGGCCTTTCTTGCCGACGGTCAGAATCTTGACCGTCTTGCCCTTGGCCTTGAGTTCGGTCGCTTTCTGCTTGGCCAGCTTCGCGATGTTCGCATTGAAACCGCCGCACAGGCCACGTTCCGCCGTCATGACGACGAGCAGATGCACGTCGTCCTTGCCGGTGCCGCTCAGCAGTTTCGGTGCGCTGTCGCTGTCACCGACGCTTGCTGCCAGCGCACCCATCACGGCATTGAACCGCTCGGTATAGGGACGCGCCATTTCGGCTGCGTCCTGTGCCCGCCGCAGTTTTGCGGCGGCCACCATCTGCATGGCCTTTGTGATCTTGCGGGTCGACTTGACCGACTCGATCCGTGTTTTCAGGTCCTTAAGACTTGGCATTGCCTCGTCTCCTTACGAGAAGTCGGCGGCGTATTCGTTCAGCGCAGCCTTGATCTTGTCGGCCAGCTCGTCCTTCACCTTACGGTCGTTGTTGGTGATGTCGTCGAGCAGCGCCTGATGCTTGCCGCGCAGATGTGCGAGCATGCCGGCTTCGAAACGGCCCACGTCGGACACCGGCACCTTGTCGAGGTAACCATTGGTCCCGGCGAAGATGACGCAGACGATTTCGGCGTTGGTCAGCGGCGAATACTGCGGCTGCTTCATCAACTCGGTCAGACGCGCACCGCGGTTGAGCAACTGCTGGGTCGAGGCGTCGAGGTCGGAACCGAACTGGGCGAAGGCCGCCATTTCGCGGTACTGGGCGAGCGACAGTTTCACCGGACCGGCAACCGAGGACATCGCCTTGGTCTGAGCCGACGAGCCCACACGAGACACCGACAGACCTGTGTTCACGGCCGGGCGGATACCCTGGTAGAAGAGTTCGGTTTCAAGGAAGATCTGGCCGTCGGTGATCGAGATCACGTTGGTCGGAATAAACGCCGACACGTCGCCACCCTGGGTTTCGATGATCGGCAGAGCCGTCAGCGACCCGGAACCATTGTCTTCGTTCAGCTTGGCCGAACGCTCGAGCAGGCGCGAGTGGAGGTAGAAAACGTCACCCGGATACGCTTCGCGGCCCGGCGGACGGCGCAGAAGCAGGGACATCTGGCGGTAGGCCACGGCCTGCTTGGACAGGTCATCGTAGATGATCAGAGCGTGACGGCCGTTGTCACGGAAGTGCTCGGCCATCGAAGTTGCAGCGTACGGTGCGAGGAACTGCATCGGCGCTGGATCGGACGCGGTTGCGGCCACGACGATCGAGTATTCGATCGCGCCGCTCTCTTCGAGCTTTTTCACGAGCTGCGCCACGGTGGAGCGCTTTTGGCCGACGGCGACGTAGATGCAGTAGAGCTTCTTGCTCTCATCGTCGCCCGCCGCGTCGTTGTAGGATTTCTGGTTGAGGATCGCGTCCAGAGCAACGGCGGTCTTGCCGGTCTGACGGTCACCGATGATGAGTTCGCGCTGGCCACGGCCAATCGGGATCATCGAGTCAACGGCCTTGAGGCCGGTCGCCATCGGTTCGTGCACCGATTTACGCGGGATGATGCCTGGGGCCTTCACGTCCGCGATGGAGCGGTTCTTGGTGTTGATCGGACCCTTGCCGTCGATCGGGTTGCCCAGACCGTCGACAACGCGACCGAGCAGTTCGTCACCCACCGGAACGTCCACGATGGCGTTGGTGCGCTTGACGGTGTCGCCTTCTTTGATGTCACGGTCCGAACCGAAGATAACGATACCGACGTTGTCGGCCTCGAGGTTCAGAGCCATGCCGCGAATTCCGCCCGGGAATTCGACCATCTCACCGGCCTGAATGTTGTCGAGGCCGTACACGCGCGCAATACCGTCACCAACGGACAGGACGCGGCCCACCTCGGTGACTTCGGCGTCCTGCCCGAAGTTCTTGATCTGCTCCTTAAGGATCGCAGAAATCTCGGCTGCTTGGATACCCATTTATCCGACCTCTTTCATTGCATTCTGGAGGGAGTTGAGCTTGGAGCGGATCGACGTGTCGATCATCTTCGAGCCCACTTTAACGACAAGACCGCCGATGAGGGATTCATCAACGGTCGCATTGATCTT
>JAUIBL010000040.1 GCA_030428355.1 Alphaproteobacteria bacterium
AACTACTGGCCGCCCTGCAAGGCGAACTCGATCATGCCGGCAAGCAGTTGAAGGCTGCCACCGCGCGGTTCAACACAGCCCTTGAGGTCCGCTACGCCACCCGCGCTGCCGAGGCCCGTCGTGCCTGCGGCAAGGACACTGGCACCGTCCGCACGTTGTAGAGCACGAACATGCCCGCCGCTTCGGCCACGAGGATGGTCAGGAACAGTCCCGTGCTGCCTTCGACACGGCTGAGCGCCATCACCGCGACGGCGGCGACGACCGACCCGAGGGTCATCACCCAGCGCCCGCCATGCCGGTCCACCAGCTTGCCCGCGACGGGCGACATCAGCCCGCCGAAGAACAGGCCCAGCGACAGGATGCCGAAGACACCGGACAGGGTCAGACCCAGATCCTCGGCCATATGCGGCAGAAGGATCGCGTAGGCGTACATCAACGTGCCGTACCCGATGATCTGGCTGACCCCGAGCCCCATCGCCGGAAGGTGGTCCCGGGTGATCATCGGACGCCTGCGCGGGTCTGGCCGTGGTCAATTGCGGCGGGGCAAGCCGTCATGGTGGGCTTTCGTCAAGATGTGGTCAGGTCAGCTTGTCCGCCATGTCGCGATGCCGCGCAAGCGATTGCTGCGGCCTCGCGGGTTCGGTGGTGCGGCGTCGGCGTCAGGCCACACGGCGTCCCCGGCTCCAGACACCCCGGATGAGCGGGGTTGCCCCGACGGCGCGCACGCGAATGACATCGCCGCGCAGGCCCGGCTCCAGACGTCCGCGATCGACAAGACCGGCCGCACGCGCCGGAGCGTTGGTGACGCAGGCGACGGCGGCGGGCAGGTTGTCCCAGATCTCGGCCAGCAGGAACGCCGACAAGAGCAGCGCCGAGGGCACGTAGTCCGAGGAGATGATGTTGAGCATCTCCGCCTCGGCCAGTTCGCGTGCGGCCACGTTGCCGGAATGGGACCCGCCGCGCACAAGGTTCGGCGCGCCCATCATCACCGCGATGCCATGCGCACGGCAGGCGGCGGCGGCTTCGCGGGTTGTGGGAAACTCGGCAAAACCCACGCCATTGGCTGCGGACATATCGACCTGATCGGCGGTGGTGTCGTCATGGCTGGCCAGAACCGCGCCATAGCGCCGGGCCTCGGCAACGGCGCCCTTTTCGTGCAACGCGCCGAATTTCTCTTGCAACATCTTCAGGTTGGCGACGTGCTCGGCGAATTCGATGTCGTTCATGCCGCGCTTCTTGGTGACGTAGTTCTTCAGCGCGCTCAGGTCGCGGAACTGCCGTTGACCGGGGGTGTGATCCATCAGGCTGACGATGCCGACACGGTCTTCGGGGCCGAAGGCCGCCATTTCCTCGAGCAGGGTTTCGGAACAGATTTCGGCCCGCAGGTGCAGGAAGTGACTGATCTTGAACAGCCCCATCTCGCGTGCCTCGAGCAATTCGTTGGCCAGCTTGCGGGCGTATTCGCCATATCCCGACTTCGCGCTGTGGATCGACCCCACGCGCAGCGCGTCGAACACCGTGGTGATGCCGGTCGAGGCGAGCTCCGCATCATGCGCCAGAAGGGCGGGCAGGTGTGGCCAGTCCACCTTGGGGCGCGGTTCGATATGCCGTTCAAGATTGTCGGTGTGCAGTTCCACCAGCCCCGGCATCACGTAATCGCCCTGGCAGTTGACCGCGCCGTTGGGCACGATGTCGCCTTCCTCGATCACGTCGATCTGGCCGTCGATGATGAGGATGCGCCCGGTGATGACACGATCCGCCAGTACAAGCCGGGCATTGGCAAGTTGCAGCACCTCTGACATGGAACCGTCATGTGGCTCTGCCAAACGGGTCGAAAGAAAAGGAGAGTTCATGTCATACACTCGCTTTGCGATCTATTATCTGCCGCCCGAAGGCGCGTTGGCCGATTTCGGAGCGGCCTGGCTGGGTTGGGATTGCGTGACTGCTCGCGCTGTTGTTCCCCCTCATGTGCCCGGTCTTCATGACGTGACAATGACACCACGCAAATATGGGTTTCACGGAACCTTGAAACCGCCCTTTCGGCTGGTCGAGGGAACGGATTTCGACGGTCTGCACAGCGCGGTGGCCGAGATGGCGGCGGCCTGTGCGCCTGCGCAGAGCGACGGGCTGGCCCTGACCGCGCTGGGGCGGTTCCTTGCCCTGACGCCCGTGGGGGACACGTCCGGCATCGCGCGCGTGGCGGCGACCTGCGTCGAGGCGCTGGATGCGTTCCGCGCGCCGCCGGGTGAGGCCGAACTGGAGCGGCGTCGCAAGGCGCGGCTGTCGGACCGGCAGGAGGCGCTTTTGCAGCGCTGGGGATACCCCTACGTGATGGAGGAATTCCGCTTTCACCTGACCCTGACCGGGCGTCTGCCGGTCGACGGGATCGACCAATGGACCGAGACCGCCCGCACCCATCTGCCGCCCTTGCCCGCGCCTTTTGTGATGGACGAAGTGGCCTTGGTCGGAGAGCGGGAGGATGAGCGGTTCGAACTGATCCAACGCTACACCCTTGCCGGTTGAAGCGCGGCCAGCGCCTTTGCCACGGTGTCGTCCAACGGGCCGTCATTGGTGATCGTCACAACGGTCAGGCCGGCAGGCAGCGCTTTGTCGGCCTGTTTCAGACGCGCGGCGATTTCGCTTTCGGTTTCACGGCCGCGCCCGGCAAGGCGTTTGGCCAGAGTGGCCGGGGAAGCAGTGATGTTGAGCACCTTCATTTGCGGGAAAAGCGCCTTGGCCTGCAGCAACGCGCTGCGCGAGAAATTGGCGAGACACTCCGTGCCGCGCTGAACATCCGTGAGGACATCCGCCGGGATACCGTAAGACAGGCCATGCGCGGTCCAGTGGACGCAGAACGCGCCGTTTTCGGCGGCTTTGGCAAAGGCATCGGGCGTTACCGCATGGTAACCCTCGCCCCCCAATCCCGGCGCGCGGGTGATGGTGCGGCGCACAAGGCGCATGTCGGGGCGTGCGGCGATCATGCCCGCCATGACGCTGTCCTTGCCGACACCTGACGGTCCGACAACGGCAATGAGGCGACCCGCGCTCATGCCGCAGACTCGTTGTAGCGTTCTACCGCTTCGCTGCCCGAGGACAAGCCGGGGGTAAAACGGCTCACGTCGATCTCGCGGTCGCAGACGCGGGCACGGGCGGCTTCGTCGTGGAAGATGCCGATGATCGCAGCACCACGCGCCTTGGCCGCTTCGATCAGCGACAGCACCACTTCGCGGTTGGCGGCATCAAGGCTCGCGGTTGGTTCATCCAGCAACATCGCCGGATAAGCGTGCGCAAAGCCGCGGGCGATGTTCACCCGCTGTTGTTCGCCGCCGGAGAAGGTGGTCGGTGACAGTGACCAGAGCCGTTCGGGGATGTTGAGTTGGGCCAGAAGCTCTTTGGCCCGTGTGCGGGCTTCATCGCTGCTCACCCCGACAGCGCGAAGGGGTTCCGCCACAACGTCGAGCGTCGGCACGCGTGGGACGACGCGCAGGAACTGGCTGACATAGCCCAGTACTTCGCGGCGCAGCCGGATGATCTCGCGCGGTTCGGCCTGGACAAGGTCCACACCGCCGACGCGGATCACACCGGCTTGCGCACGGTAATTGCCGTAGATCATCCGCATCAGCGTGGATTTGCCCGCGCCTGACGCTCCGGTCAGCGCCACACATTCGCCGGGGGCGACGGTCAGGCTGACATCGCTCAGTACCTCGATTACCGCACTGCCCTGATTGTGCAGAGTGAATGTCTTGGACACGTTGGAAAGGTCGATCATGGTCTCACACCTGCAAAACAGAGCTGACAAGGAGTTGCGTGTAGGCGTGCTGCGGATCGTCGAGCACCTGATCGGTCAGGCCGTTTTCGACGACATGCCCGTCCTTCATCACCATCAGCCGGTCGGCCAGAAGGCGCACCACGGCCAAGTCATGGGTCACGATGATCGCCGACAGACCCATATCGCGCACCAGCCCGCGCAGGAGGTCGAGCAGACGTGCCTGCACGCTGACATCCAGTCCGCCCGTGGGTTCGTCCATGAAGACAAGCCGGGGTCCGGTGACAAGGTTGCGCGCGATCTGAAGGCGCTGCTGCATCCCGCCGGAAAAGGTCGTGGGGCGATCATCGACCCGGCCTGCGTCGATCTCGACCCGTTCGAGCCAGTCGACCGCCTTGTCGCGGATGTCGCCATAGTGACGCGCGCCGACGGCCATCAGCCGTTCACCCACATTGCCACCCGCGCTCACGCCCATGCGCAACCCGTCGCGGGCATGCTGGTGGACAAAGGCCCAATCGGTGCGGCCCAACATCCGGCGCTCGGGTTCGGACATGGTGACGGTGTCGCGGGGGCCGTGGCCGCGTGTGTCGAACACCACCGATCCCGCATCGGGGCGAAGGTGACCGGCCATGCAGTTGAGCAGCGTGGACTTGCCGGACCCGGATTCCCCCACGATGCCCATGACTTCGCCGGGATAAAGGTCGAAGGAGACATCCGCACAGCCGATATGCGCACCGTAGCGTTTGGTGATGCCCTGAACGGAGAGAAGGGGGGTCATGCCGCGTCCTTTCCGATATGGCCAGCCGCGCGGCGGGCTTCGCAGTAGTCGGTGTCAGAACAGACGAACATCCGCCCGCCGGCATCGTCGACGAT
The DNA here is from genome assembly GCA_030428355.1 of Alphaproteobacteria bacterium. Taxonomy (GTDB): domain Bacteria; phylum Pseudomonadota; class Alphaproteobacteria; order Rhodobacterales; family Rhodobacteraceae; genus Marivita. The sequence continues at coordinate 4,640 of JAUIBL010000040.1, forward strand.
CACCTCGTCCAGATAGCTGTCCTCGGCCCCGCAAAGACCGCAGGGGTGGTCGGCTTTGGAGGCCTCGAACGGGTGGTCCTCGAAATCGAGGCTGACCACCTGCGTGTAGGGCGGCAGCGCGTAGATGCGCTGTTCGCGGCCCGCGCCGAAAAGCTGTATCGCGGGGCAGTCGCCCAGTTTGGGGTTGTCGAATTTCGGGATGGGCGACGGGTCCATCACATAGCGCGCTTCGACCTTGACCGGGTAGGCATAGGAGGTGGCGATGTGGCCGTGACGGCTGATGTCTTCATAAAGCTTCACATGCATCAACCCGTACTCTTCGAGGCTGTGCATCTTGCGGGTCTCGCTTTCGCGCGGTTCGAGGAAACGCAGCGGTTCCGGGATCGGCACCTGATAGACAAGGATCTGGCCTTCGGTCAGCGGCACTTCGGGGATGCGGTGGCGGGTCTGGATCACCGTCGCCTCGGTGGTGGCGGTGGTGGTGGCGACGCCGGCTGTGCGTTCAAAGAAGGTGCGGATCGACACGGCGTTGGTCGTGTCATCTGCCCCCTGATCGATCACCTTGAAGCGGTCATCCGGCGTGAGCACGGCGGCCGAGACCTGGACACCGCCAGTGCCCCACCCATAGGGCATCGGCATCTCGCGGCTGGCGAAGGGCACCTGATAGCCGGGGATCGCCAGACCCTTGAGGATCGCGCGGCGGATCATGCGTTTTGTCTGTTCGTCCAGATAGGCGAAATTGTATTCCGATGACGGTGTCACAAGACTGTCTCACTGCTGTGGTTAATGCGACGCAACGAGTCGCTGTCCGAAAACCCGGGGGTGTTATGGTCGCGTTGCTGATGTCTTTTGTCTGGTGGGTGGGCGGTGCCCTTGTGGCGTGGCTTGCCCTTGAGCCGGTGCTGTTCCGCCTGCTGCCGCGTCTGGAACGTCTGGTGCCGAGCGACGTGATCGGGCCGGATGGCTGGTTCAGCGATCCCGCCAACAAGAGCGGTATTTTTGACCTGCCGCTGAAGCGCCGTCGCGGCTGACCGGGTCACAGTACACCTCGGTCGATCAGCGCGGTTTCCAGCGCCTCGGGCGAGGTGAAATGGATGCCGTCCATGCCGACGGCGCGCGCGCCTTCCACGTTGTGCAGCCCGTCGTCGATGAAGATGCAGTCTTTTGGCGTCACCCCGGCACGGTCGCAGAGCAGTTGGAAAATCCGGGCATCTGGTTTCATGAAGCCTTCCTGACCGGACACGACCAGCGCCTCGAACACCTGACCCAGACGGGGATGCACCTTGAGCCCTTCGGGCCATGTTTCCGCCGACCAGTTGGTGATCGCATGCACCGGGGTGCCTTGGGCTTTGATCCGGTCGAGAATGGCCCATGTGCCGGGGATCGGATCAACCACGGTTTTTGTATAGAGCGACACGTAATCGGCAAATTGCGCGCGATCGTCCGGGTTTTCGACCTCGAGCGCCAGATCGGCAAAGCGTTCGCCGGCATCGCCGCGCGCATTGAGAGCGCGGAAATTGGTGCGCTCGACAAAGGCATGGGCAGCCTCGGCTGATCCGAACCGGTCGGCCCAGGCGAGGTGCGGTTGCCAGTCGACGAGCACTCCGCCGATGTCGAAGACGACGTGTTTGGGGGTCATTCTGCAGCCTCCTTGTGCTGGCCCTGCGATGCCTCGACCTCGCGGCGCAGTTTGCGGACCAGCTCCAGTTCGGACTGGAAATCCACGTAATGCGGCAGCTTGATATGCTCGAGAAAGCCCGTCGCCTGAATGTTGTCCGCGTGGTAGAGGACGAATTCCGCGTCCTGCGCAGGCGCGCCCACGTTGTCTTCGCCCAGTTCTTCCCACCGCAAGGCGCGGTCCACCAGCGCCATCGAGATGGCCTTGCGTTCGGTCTGGCCGAAGACCAGCCCATAGCCGCGCGTGAATTGGGGCGGCTCGGTTTTGGAGCCTTTGAACTGGTTGACGGTTTCACATTCGGTGAGGGTGATTTCGCCGATTTCGATGGCGAACCCCAATTCGGGGATCTCCATCTCGACCGGCACGGTGCCGATGCGCAATTCGCCGACAAAGGCGTGGTTCCGCGCATAGCCGCGCTGGGTGGAATAGGCCATCGACAGGGTAAAGCCCTCGTCCGCCCGGGTCAGCGCCTGCAGGCGCAGCGCGCGGTCGGCGGGCATTTCCAGCGGTTCGCGGGTGAGGTCCGGCGGCGTTGTGTCGTCCTCAGGGGCCTCTTCGATCAGCCCCTCTTTGTTCAGAAACTCGGTGACATGCGGCACCGGGCCTTGATCGGCCTCGCGGCGGGGGGCCTCGGCGGTCTCTCCTTCGGCGGCGAGTTTGAAATCCAGCAGGCGGTGCGTGTAGTCGAAGGTGGGGCCAAGCACCTGACCACCGGGGAGATCCTTGAACGTGGCCGAGATGCGCCGGTCGCAGGCCATCTCGCCTGTCTCCACCGGGGCCGAGGCACCAAAGCGGGGCAGGGTGGTGCGGTAGGCACGGATGAGGAAGATCGCCTCGATCAGATCACCGCGCGCCTGCTTGATCGCCAGAGCGGCCAGATCGGGATCGTAGAGAGAGCCTTCGGCCATCACGCGGTTGACGGCGAGAGAAAGCTGTTCACGGATTTGCGCAACCGACAGTTCGGCCACCGATGTGTCGCCGCGCCGTTCCTCGGCCAGCCACGCATGGGCGTTCTGGATCGCGCGTTTGCCGCCTTTGACTGCTACGTACATATCAAAGAACCCTCGTCGACCGGGGCAGCGCCGCAATGCGGTTGCCGCTGGTGAAGACAAAATCCAGACCCAGCGGGAAGAGAGCCGCGTTGCTCTGGAAGGCCTCGGTTTCGGGCAGGGATAGGCTGGCGGTGTCGCGGATGCCGGGGCCGGTCAGGGTTGCGCCCTCCGCAGCAAGGTCTGGACACTCCACGATCAGCGTCGCGGACCGGTCCGGGTATTCCGACGTTCCCACGGGATAGGCCGAGAGCGGGCCAAGGGCCTCCCATGTGCCGACGGCGAACATGCAATGCGACGGGCCGCAAATGGGCGCGCCAGTGTGGAAGGCCAGCCAGGCGCGCACGGCCTCGCATTCCGCCGCGCCCGCCAGATAGAGTGGCGTTTCAGTGTCGCAGAGGGTGAGCAGCGTGACCCCGGCTGCCACGGACAAGGGCGCGGGTGGGGTTGCGCCGGTCAGCGTGTGGATCGTGCCGGGGCGGGCCATCGCCTCCATCACGCTGCGAAAGGCGTGGGCGGAGTCGGTGGCCGGATGGGCAAACCCGCCCTCAAGTGTCTGCGCCTGCATCAGTCTTCCCCCCGGACCATCGTGAAGAAATCGACCTTGGTCGCGGCGGCCTTTTCCGCGCGGTCGGTGCGCCGCTGCGCCTGTTCCCGCGCCAGAGGGTCCAGCACTTTGGCGCGCAGGTCTGCGGCCCTTTCGGTCTGCATCAGCGCATCGACCAGCGCGGCAGCCTCGGCATCCCCCTTGCGACGGCCTTGGATATAGGCGTGCCCGACCTCGCCGGTGTCGAGTGTCAAGGCACAGCGGGTGACGGTCATTTCGCCAAGGTTGAACGGTGCGCCCGTGCCGCCTGCGCGACCGCGCACCATGACGCTGCCCACTTCGGGCGCGCGCAGCCATGTAAAGGCAGGGCGCGACAGGGCGGCGTCCAGCAGGGCGGTCACCCGGCCTTCGGGTGCTTTGGCCATCAGGCCCATCCACGCCTTGCGGTCGGCATTGGGATCGAAACTGTCTTTCATCTCGACAACTTTGCAAGTTTCTATACAACTAGACATATCATACCAGATTCCCCGATCCGAGACAGCGGAGTTTTGTGAAATTTGCGTAACACCCGGTCCACGACCCCGATCTGGCAGGCCATCGCGTCGGCCCTGAAGGCGGATATGTCCGAAGGGCGCTACCTGCCCGGAGACAAGCTGCCGACCGAGGCGCAACTGGCCGCACGTTTCGGTGTGAACCGGCACACGGTGCGCCACGCGCTGTCGGATCTGGTGGAGCAAGGGCTGGTGCGCACCCGGCGCGGGGCCGGGGCTTTTGTTGCGTCAACGCCGACGGATTACCCCATTGGCGCACGGGTGCGGTTCCACGAGAACCTTCTGGCTGCAGGGCGCAGGCCGGAAAAGCGCATCCTCGATGTGGAATGCCGGGCTGCCACGGCCGGAGAGGCCTGGGCGCTCGAGATCGACGAGGGCGCGCCGGTCTGCGCCTATCGCGGGCTGTCGCTGGCCGATGGCGCGCCGATTGCCATCTTCGAAAGCGTGTTCCCGCTGGAGCGGACGCCGGGCATCGACCAATACCTGACCGAGACAAGTGGTGTGACCGAAGCGCTAGCGCGCGCAGGGGTGGCCGACTACACCCGCGCGTCCACCCGGCTGACGGCGGTTCTGGCGGATGTCACGCAGGCGCTGCATCTGCACCTGCGCGAGGGCGATCCGCTGTTGCGGTCGACCAGCGTCAATGTCGAGGCCAAGGGGCATCCGGTCGAATACGGGCGCACCTGGTTCGCCGGGGACCGGGTTACGTTGACGTTGGAGACCTAACCCCCGAACCGTTCCAGAAACGCCTCGGCGCTCAGTGCGCGGAAGTCATCGAGCGCCATGCGCAAGGCGTCGTGCGGCCAGTCCCACCATGCGAGGGCGATCAGGCGTTCGGCGATCTCGGGCGGTTGTCGATGGCGCAGCACCCGCGCTGGGGTTCCCGCAACGATGTTGTAGGGGGCGACGTCCTTGGTCACGACCGCGCCACTGGCCACGACTGCGCCGTGGCCCAGAGTGACCTCGGGCTTGATCATCGCGCCGTGGCCGATCCAGGTGTCATGGCCGATCACTGCGCGGCGGGACCTTCGGTGGTTGAGGAAATCCTCGTCCGGGCGGGCATCGTCCCAGTAATCCTGCGACCGGTAGAGGAAATGATGACATGCCGCCGTGTCCAGCGGGTGATCCGTGGCCCCGATCCGCACGAAGTTGGCGATATTGGCGAATTTGCCCACATCCGCATTGGCGATGTCGCCGTAGCGGTCGCAATAGCTGTAATCGCCGATATGGCTGTTGGTGATCCGGCTGCCCAACCCGATCTCGGTATAGGCACCGAAGGTGCTGTCGGTCAGGGTGCACCCCTCGTGAACGAAGGGCGCGTCATGTTTGAGGCGGGCCATGTCAGTCCTTGCGGCCAATAAGCTTGCCGCGCAGCCAGCCGGAGATCCAGTCCATCGCGATGACCATGAGCACCACAAGCACGATATAGTAGGACACCTCTTCCCAGTCCTTCTGGGTCTGGATCGCCTGCGTGATCATGAGGCCGATGCCGCCGCCGGTGATGGCACCGATGATGGTGGCGGAGCGGGTGTTGGATTCGAGGAAGTAGAGGATCTGGCTGAGCAGAACCGGCATGATCTGCGGGATCACTCCGAACCGGTAGCGCTGCAGCGGTTTCGCCCCGGTGGAGGCGACACCTTCGATCTGCTTGTTGTCGACGTTTTCCAGCGCTTCCGAGAACAGTTTGCCGAAGCTGCCGCTGTCGGTGATCAGGATGGCCAGCGCGCCGGTCAGGGGGCCGGGTCCAAAGGCGCGGGACAGGATGATGGTCCAGATCAGCGCATCGACACCGCGCACGAAGTCGAAGAACCGGCGCACCACCTGACGGGCAAGGCGAAGCGGGGTGAAGTTCTTGGCGGCGATGAAGGCCAGCGGCAGCGCGATCATCGCGGCCCCCATCGTGCCGAGGAAGGCCATCAGCACGGTTTCACCCAACGCCCAGACCACGTCCTTGTGCCGCCACATGGCGTTGTTCCAGAAATCCTGAACCGCACCGGTGATGTTGGAGCGTGTTTCGTCCAGTTGCGGGCCGAACACGATCTGGAAAACGGATGTGTTGTGATAAGTGCTGTCGAGCGTGAACCAGAACAGCTCCCATCCGAAGAAATAGCGGAACACTTCTGTCTTGGAGCGGGTCATGGTCAGGCGGCCCGCCTCGGTGCGGATGTCGAGCCGCGCTTTGGAATAGCTGATCCAGTCGGGCAGGTCCGCCTCGGGCAGGGACAGGGTCACGCCATCGGTGCGGGACACCTGCGCCGTGATCTCGCCAAAGCTGGGGTGGATATAGACCGCGCTGTTGTCGGGGCCGAAGAGAACGCGATGTCCATCCGGCAAGTCGACCACGGCACCGCCGTCGGTCATCTCGACCCAGTCGGGGGTCATGCCTTCGGGGTAGGCACCTTTGCGTTCGCCTTCCTTGGCCACCGTTATGTCGCCCGAGCGGTTGTCGCGGGTGACCTGCGTCTTGTAGCTGTAGCTGTCGGACACCAGCGTCGCCGCGTTGTCGAGGCGCATCCGGTCGGCAAGGCCCGGCACGTCGAAGGCGAAGAAGACATAGACCAGATAGGCGAGGATCACACCGGGGATGCCAAAGGTCCTGAGGCGTTTGCGGGCAAAAAGCCGGTCGGCCTCGTCCTTGAGGGAGGTGATCGGCAGGGAAGCGGTTGCGTCGGTCATGTCAGTGGCCTCCGGTGCCGATCAGGCGATTGCGGAAATGCGATGAGACCTGATCCACCACCACGATGGTGATGAAGAGCAGGATGAAGATGGCGGCAGCCTCGTCGAACCGACCCTGACCCCATGTCATGGAATTGCGCAGCTCATAGCCGATCCCGCCTGCGCCCACGAAGCCAAGGATGGCCGAGGCGCGGATGTTGATTTCGAGGCGCAGCAGCGCATAGGACAGGTAATTCGGGGCCACCTGCGGGATCACGCCCAGCATCATGCGCTGCATCCAGTTCGCGCCGACGGAGGCGAGGCCTTCGACGGGTTTGAGATCGGCATTCTCATTGACCTCGGAATAAAGCTTGCCCATGGCACCGGCGGTATGCAGCGCGATGGCGACCATCGCAGGGACCGGCCCGCCGCCCATCATGAAGATCAGCACCAGCGCGATCACGATCTCGGGGATTGCGCGCAGAATGTCGGAGATGCGGCGGAAGACTGGGATCAGAAAAGGCCATTTGGCCAGACCGCGCGTGGACATCAACGACAGGCCAAGACCAAAGATCACACCGATCAGGGTGGCCACGGCGGCGATGTTCAGCGTCTCGATCAGCGCGGGCAGGTATTTGACCATCAGCCCCGGCAGGTTGGCGCGTTTTTCCCATGCCTCGGACAGCACGCCTGCGGGGAAGTCGAGGATCTGGTGCCAGCCATCCCAGAACCCGCCCGCGTTGCGCGCGTCGGCCACGTAGAAGCCCGACACCATCAAGAGCACGAACACGGCAATCGCGATGCCGCTATACATGCGTTTCTGGCGCGTCAGGGCCATGTAATGGGTCTGGATGTCGCCCACAGATCTCTGTGGGGAATGAAGCGTCGCGTCGGTCATGGGGAAAGCCTTTTCTGGCGCGTGTGCCCGCGCCCGGCACGGGCCGGATGCGGGCAGGTGTGACCGGGGCGGCGATGTGGCCGCCCAGTCAGCGGTGTCGGGATCAGTTGTTCACCTGTGCCTGACGCACGGCGATGATCGATTCGTAGGCGTCATGACCGATCGGGGCAAAGCCAGCGGTCTCACCGGCGGCCACGCCATAGGCGCAGGTTTCGTCGGTTTCGTGCAGAGCCTTGACCATCTCGACCATCTTCGCCTTCACATCGTCCGGCAGCGCCTTGCGCAGAACGACCGGGCCTTCCGGGATCGGCTTGGACTTCCAGATTTCCACAAGCTCGTTCATGTCAACGAGGCCCGCATCCACGGCGCGGCGCAGAGCGCCCGAATTGTAGCCGTCTTCCCAGTTGCCCAGACCGTCGGCCCAGGTCACGCCGCCGTCGATGTCGCCATTGAAAACGGCAACGATGGTCTGCTCGTGACCGCCGGTGAACTTGACCTCACCGAAATAGTCGCCGGATTCCATCGTGGCACCGGTGGCCTGCGGGATTTCGACCGACGGGATCAGGTAGCCCGACGTGGAGTTCGGATCGCCGAAGCCAAAGACCTTGCCCTGCATGTCCTCGAGCGAGGTGATGCCGCTGTCAGCGCGGGCAAACCCGATGGAGTGATACGAGAACGAGCCGTCGAGATTGGTCTTGACGAGCACTGGCTCGACCGCCTCAGCGTCTTCAAGATAGATCGCGGCATAGGCCGACGCACCCAGCCACGCCATGTCGATGGACCCGCCCAGCAGGCCCTGGATCACGCCGTTGTAGTCGGCCGGTGCAAACAGACGTGTGGGAACGCCAAGCAGCTCTTCGGTATAGGCGCGCAGGCATTCGTTGTTGTTCAGACGGTCCTGAGCGTTCTCGCCGCCCAAGAGGCCGATGCGGAACTCGGTGATGTCCTGAGCAAAGGCAGCGGTGCTCAGGGCTGTGGTGGTCGCAAGCGCAAGTGCGATGGTCTTTTTCATCTGTCTCTCCATTGGGTGTGATGAAAGGCAATGACTCCGCCGAAGCGGGGTTTGGGCTGGGTCAGGCCACCACGAGGGTCGCGTTGGCTCTATCCAGTGTCTCGATGGCGGTGGATGTGGCGGCTTCCGAGAAATCCGCGCCAGCGCCATAGATGTCGCGGGCGACACCGGTCGTCAGTTGGTCGGGGCGACCGTCAAAGACGATCCGCCCGTCGCGCATCCCGATCACCCGGTCGCAATAGCGGCGCGCGGTGTCGAGCGTGTGCAGGTTGGCGATGACCATGCGCCCGTCTTCCTCGTGAATGCGGCGCAGCGCGTCCATCACGATCTGGGCGTTCATCGGGTCAAGGCTCGCAATCGGTTCGTCGGCAAGGATGATGCTGGGGTCCTGCATGAGCGCCCGCGCGATGGCGACGCGCTGCTGCTGACCGCCCGACAGCGCCTCGGCGCGTTTCGGGGCCTGTTCGGCGATGCCCAGACGGTCGAGGATTTCGATGGCCTTGTGGATGTCCGCCTGCGGATAGAGGTTGAACATCGTCGCAAAGGTCGACCGGCGGTTCAGCGTGCCGTGCAGCACGTTCGACACCACGTCCATGCGCGGGACAAGGTTGAACTGCTGGAAGATCATCGCGCAGCGCGACTGCCATTCGCGCCGGGCGGCTCCTTTCAGAGCGGTGATCTCGCGACCTTCGAACAGGATCTGGCCGCTGCTCGAATCGCTGAGGCGGTTGAGCATGCGAAGCAGCGTGGACTTGCCGGCACCGGACCGTCCGATGATGCCGATCATCATCGGCTTGTCGACGGTAAAGGTTGCAGCATCCACGGCCGTTTTATCGCCAAACCGCTTGGTCAGTGACTTGAGTTCAAGCATCGCATCCCCCTGTGTTGTCGGGGCTGATAGGCGGTGCCTGCAAAGCTATTGCGACAGTTTTGAATCGAGTTTGCGAAGTTCGGGCAACAGATTTGTGACATGCCTTTTGCCTGTGCAGCCTGCATGCGGGCGCGGCGGCGAAGGCACAGGATCCCCGAATGTTATCCACAGGACGTCATGAAACTGTTACAATGTGCGCGTCGGTGATACGGTGTGGTTATGCGCTTCTTTTCTGCGATCTTTCTGTGTGTCCTTGCCACCGCGCCCCGGACCGAGGCGGCGACGATCAGCGATCTTTTCTGCGATGACAGCGCCCGTCTTGAGCAACAGCTTCTGACGATCCACGGCGCACAACGGCTGGGCCGTGGCATGCGGGGGCCCGATGCCTTGCTCGAAGTCTGGATCGCGCCATCAAGCGGCGACTGGACGCTGGTCCAGACCTACGCGAACGGCACGTCCTGCATCGTTGCGATGGGGGAGCATTGGCAGGAACTTGCCCCGAACGCAGATCCGGCCTGATCTGCTCTGGACCCTTGGTGTGTCTTTGCCTATCCCGCCCCGGTCAGAGGGACTGGCGAAAAAGACCTGTGCGCGCCCGACCGGCGCACTACCTTAACGTGTGTGCCCTCTGATCGGAACGCTTGAACAGATCGGCCGGGAAGGTTGGACAGATGAAACGCCTCGGGCTTGATGCAGCGGATATTCGCATTCTCAGTGCCATTCAGAAGCACGGCCAACTGAGCAAGAGCCGTCTGGCTGAAATCGTCAACATCTCGGCGACACCCTGCTGGGTCCGGCTGGATCGGCTCAAGGCGGCGGGGTTCATCCGCGCCTATTACGCCGACATCGCGCTTGAACGGGTGTGCGATTTTACGCAGGTGGTGGTCACGGTATCGCTGACGCATCACCGCAAGGCGGATTTCGAAAGGTTCGAAGCCTTCGTCGAACAGCACGATGAAATCACCGACTGCATCGCGACGGGCGGGGGCATGGATTACGTGATGACCGTGATCTGTCCGACCCTGACCGCGTTCCAGGACCTGATGCAGGCGATGCTGGACGCGGAACTGGGGGTCGATCGCTACATGACCTACATCGTCACGCGACGGGTCAAATCGACTCGGCCCAACATTCCCAAACTGGTCGCCGCGTCGGGTCGATAGGCCCGTCGGACCAAACGGTCCGGGAGTGGCCGAAAATTCGGGCTGTTCGGTCTGACAAGCGGACGGATTTTGGTCCGCGGCCCGGCATTTTCTGCGTCTAGATAACCGCCAGTTTCCACCAGTTCCGACCAAGGATGTCGGACAGTTTCAAGGGCGAATACAATGGACGCAGAAGACTTCGGCTTTGGCACGCAAATCCGCAAATCCCCCTATTTCGACGCCACCGTACGTTGGGGGGCCAAGGGGTTCTCGGTCTACAACCACATGTATATCCCGCGCGATTTCGGCGATCCGGAACAGAACTTCTGGAACCTCGTGAACGACGCAATCCTGTGTGACGTGGCGGTCGAGCGTCAGGTCGAGATCACCGGTCCGGATGCGGCGAAATTCGTCCAGATGCTGACCCCGCGCGACCTGTCCAAGATGGCCGTCGGCCAGTGCAAATACATCCTCATCACCAATGCCCAAGGTGGCATCCTGAACGACCCGATCCTGCTGCGTCTGGCGGAAAACCACTTCTGGATCTCGCTCGCCGACAGCGACATCCTGCTTTGGGCGCAGGGCGTGGCGGTGCATTCCGGCATGGATGTGTCGATCTGCGAACCCGACGTGTCCCCGCTGCAGTTGCAGGGGCCGAAATCGGGCGAGATCATGCGCGCGCTCTTTGGCGACAGCATCATGGACCTCAAGTACTACTGGCTGCGCGAGGTCGATCTGGACGGTATCCCGCTCATCGTGTCGCGCACCGGTTGGTCCAGCGAACTGGGCTACGAGCTTTATCTGCGGGATGGATCGCAGGGTGACGTTCTGTGGGAAAAGATCATGGCGACCGGCATGGCTTTCGGTCTGAAGCCCGGCCACACCTCGTCGATCCGTCGGATCGAAGGCGGGATGCTGTCCTACCATGCGGATGCGGACATACACACCAACCCGTTCGAGCTTGGATTTGACCGTTTGGTAAATCTTGACATGGACGCCGATTTCATCGGCAAGGCCGCGCTGCGCCGGATCAAGGAAGAGGGCATCACTCGCCAGCAGGTGGGTCTGATCATCGACTGCGATCCGCTGAAGGGGCCGAACACAACCTTCTGGGCGATCAACAAGAACGGCACCAACGTGGGCAAGGTCACATCGGCCGTCTATTCCCCACGTCTTGAGAAGAACATCGCCTTGGCGATGGTGTCGGTGGAGAGTGCGGTGATCGGCTCGGAGGTCGAGGTCATCACCCCGTCGGGTCCGACCCGTGCGACCGTGGTGGAGCGCCCGTTCTACGACCCCAAGAAATCCCTTGCCGCCGCGTGATCGCGCGTCTCTGAAGAAAGACCTGACCCATGTCCGACCTTTCGATCGAGCTGCACTGGCAGCGCGCCGAACCCGTCTTGCTGACCGGCAAGTATTCCAACGCACATCGCGTACAGTTCAACGATGCGTTTGACGTGACCGTGGACGCCGCCCCCGATTGGGGCGGTGATCCGTCCAACACCAACCCGGAACAGGCGTTGGCCTCGGCCTTGTCCAGTTGCCACATGATGACCTTTCTTGCGCTGGCCGCCAAGGCAGGCTGGCCGGTGGCGGGCTATCAGGACAAAGCGGTGGCCTATCTGGGCAAGAACCCCAAGGGGCAGATGTCGGTCACGCGCATCGACCTGCACCCGGTGGTGCGGTTCGATGCCGGGTTCGCGCCCGACGCGGCGGAACTCGACAAGATGCAGCACCGCGCACATCGCTATTGCTTCATCGCCAACACGCTGGCCGACAGCGTCGAGATCAACATCCTCTGACTGACCGGAGCACCCCGTGACCCAAAGCGACATCCTTCTGCGCGACCTTGATGATCGCGGCGTTCTGCGCCTCACGTTGAATGACGTGGGGCGGCGCAATGCCTTGTCCGAAGCCATGCTGGCCGCTTTGGGCGCCGCCTTTGCCGAAGCGGGGGCCGATCCGGCGGTGCGGGTGATCGTGCTTGCCGCCAACGGCCCGGCGTTCTGCGCCGGGCATGACCTCAAGGAAATGACGGCAGGACGCGCGGCCGAGGATGGCGGGCGTGCGTATTTCGCGCATGTCATGGCCCAGTGTTCCGGCGTGATGCAGGGCATTGTGACGTGCCCGAAGCCGGTGATCGCCGAGGTGACGGGCGTTGCCACCGCAGCCGGGTGCCAGTTGGCGGCGAGTTGTGATCTGGCGATTGCAGCCGACACCGCCAAGTTCAGCACGCCGGGCGTTCACATCGGTCTGTTCTGTTCGACGCCGATGGTGGCGCTGTCTCGCAATGTGTCGAACAAACATGCGATGGAGATGCTTTTGACGGGCGACATGATCCCGGCGGATCGTGCCGCCGAGATCGGTCTGGTCAACCGCGCCGTGCCTTCGGATGCGCTGTGCGCGGCGGTGATGGAGATGGCGGGCAAGATCGCGTCGAAATCCAGCATGACACTTGCGACCGGAAAGCAGGCCTTCTACGCGCAGCGCGAGATGCCACTGGCCGAGGCCTATGCCTATGCCAGCCAGGTGATGGTGGACAACATGCTGGCACGTGACGCAGAAGAGGGCATCGGCGCGTTCATCGAAAAGCGCACCCCCCAGTGGCAGGACGCCTGAGCCCATGACGCAGAACCCCTACAACACCAGTCTGGATCGCAACCCCGCGAATTATCAGCCTCTGACGCCGCTCATGTTCCTTGAACGGGCGGCGACGGTGTTTCCCGATCACACCGCGATGGTGCATGGCGCGTTGCGACGCAGCTATGCCGACTTCTACAGCCGCTCAAGGCAGTTGGCCTCGGCCTTGGCCGCGCATGGGATCGGGCGGGGGGATACGGTGTCGGCGATGCTGGCGAACACGCCGGCGATGCTGGAATGCCATTACGGCGTGCCGATGTGCGGTGGGGTGCTGCATTCGATCAACACCCGGCTGGATGCCGCGATCATCGCGTTCCAACTGGATCACGCGATGGCCAAGGTGGTCATCGTGGACCGGGAATTCATGGCGCTGATGCAAGAGGCTTTGGCGCTGGCGTCGGTTCGTCCGCTGTTGATCCAGTATGACGATCCTGAATTCACCGACCCGACCGCCAAGGTGGAGGCCATCGACTATGACGCCTTCGTCGCAAGTGGCGATGCCGAGTTTGCATGGCTGATGCCTGAAGACGAATGGGACGCGATTTCCATCAACTATACATCCGGCACGACGGGGGATCCCAAGGGTGTGGTCTCGCATCACCGGGGCGCCTATTTGCTGGCGCAGGGCAATGCGTTGACGGCGTCGATGCCGAAACACGCGGTCTATCTGTGGACGCTGCCGATGTTCCATTGCAACGGCTGGTGTTTCCCGTGGACGCTGTCGGCGATCATCGGCACCCATGTCTGTCTGCGGCAGGTCCGGGCCGAGCCGATCTGGGCGGCGTTGGCGGATGAGGGTGTGACCCATCTCTGCGGTGCACCGATTGTCATGTCGTTGATGATTTCGGCACCTGACGAGGTGAAACGGAAATTTGACCAAACGGTACAATTCTTTACAGCCGCCGCCCCGCCGCCGGAAAAGCTTCTGGCGGACATGAAGGACGCGGGGTTCGAGGTCACCCATCTTTATGGTCTGACCGAGACTTATGGCCCTGCCGTGGTGAACGACTGGCATGCCGACTGGTCCGATCTGCCCCGCGCGGAACAGGCGCGGCTGAAGTCGCGGCAGGGGGTGCGCTATCTACCGCTTGAGGGGCTTGAGGTGCTGGACCCGGAATCGATGCAGCCGGTGCCCCGCGACGGGGTCACGATGGGCGAGGTCATGTTCCGGGGCAATGTCGTGATGAAGGGGTATTTCCGCAATCCCAAGGCCACCGAAGAGGCGTTTGCCGGGGGGTGGTTCCATTCCGGCGATCTGGGGGTGCGGCACCCGGACGGGTATATCCAGCTCAAGGATCGGTCGAAGGACGTGATCATATCGGGGGGCGAGAACATCTCGTCCATCGAGGTGGAGGAGGTGCTTTACCGGCACGACGCGGTGGCTGTGGTCGCGGTTGTGGCGATGCCGCATGAGCGCTGGGGTGAGACTCCTTGCGCCTTTGTCGAACTGGCGGCGGGGCAGGAGGCGGATGCGGAAGCGTTGCGGACGTGGTGTCGCGAACATCTGGCGCATTACAAGGTGCCGGGGCGGTTCGTGTTCACCGAGATCCCGCGCACCTCGACCGGGAAAATCCAGAAATTCGCCCTGCGCGAAAAGGCGCGGGAGCTGGCCTGACGTCTTTGGCCAGCCGTCACGCGATCTTGTCGTAAACCCCTGTTTTCAGGTCTTCGAGGATCATGTCGGAGGCTTTCTCTCCGATCATGATGGCGGGGGCGTTGGTGTTGCCCGAGACGATCTCGGGCATGATCGAACAATCCGCCACGCGAAGCCCTGCAATGCCATGCACCCGCAGGCGGGCATCGACCACGGCGTCGCCGCCGGGGCCCATCTTGCAGGTGCCGGTGGGGTGGTAGATCGTCGTCGAATTGTTGCGCGCCCAGTTCAGCGTGCCGTCGTAATCGTCGATGTCGAGCGCCGCATCGGGGCGGAATTCTTCGGAGATCTTGTCGGTCAGCGGAGCGTGCCGTGCAATGCGGCGGGCGATCTTGATGCCTTCGACAATCGTCCGACAGTCGGTTTCGGTGGACAGGTAATTGGGGTGGATCTTGGGATAGACCGCCGCATCGGATGAGGCGAGGCGGATCATGCCCCGGCTTTCCGGGCGCAACTGGCAGACCGACATGGTGAAGGCCGAGAACGGGTGGACCCCCGCGCCGGGGCTGTCGGCGGACCACGGCTGGACATGGAACTGGATGTCAGGCGTGTCGACATGATCGCCGGTGCGCATGAAGCCGGTGGCGAGGCTCGCTGCCATCGCCATCGGCCCGCGCCGGTGCAGGGCGTATTTCACGGCGATGCGCGCCTGATCGAGCAGGCTGCGCACCTCGTCGTTCAGGGTCGGTTCCTTGCATTTGAACACAAGCCGGGCCTGCAGATGGTCCTGCATGTTCTTGCCGACGCTTCTCAGTTCATGCCGCACGGTTATGCCGTGGTCGCGCAGGTGGTCGGCCTCGCCGATCCCGGAGACCATGAGCAGTTGCGGGGACCCGATGGCGCCGGAGGAGAGGATCACCTCGGCGCGGGCTTTGACGGTGTGTTCGATCCCGCCCGCATCGCGATAGGCCACGCCGGTCGCACGTTTGCCGTCGAACAGGATGCGGCTGGCGGCGGCGCGGGTGATGATGGTGAGGTTCGGGCGTGACCGGGCCGGGTTGAGGAAGGCCACGGCGCTGGAACACCGGCGCCCGTTGCGCGTGGTCAGTTGGAAATAGCCGACACCTTCCTGTGTGGCCCCGTTGTAGTCGGGGTTGAAGGCGTAGCCTGCGGCCTGAGCGGCTTCGACCCAGGCGTCGCAGATGGGACGGCTGAGGCGCATGTTGGACACTGACAGCGGGCCTTCGGTGCCGTGAAAGTCATCCGCGCCGCGTTCCTGGTTTTCCGAGCGTTTGAAGAGCGGCAGAACGTCGTCCCAGGCCCAGCCGGGATTGCCCATCTGCGCCCAGCGGTCGTAGTCCTGCGGCTGTCCGCGCACATAAAGCAGACCGTTGAGCGAGGACGATCCCCCCAGCACCTTGCCGCGTGGCCAGTCGAGTTGCCGCCCGTTCAGGCCGGGATCGGGTTCGGTGCGGTAGCACCAGTCCACCGCCGGATTGTGCATCGTCTTGAAGTAGCCGACCGGGATGTGAATCCACGGGTTCAGATCCCGCCCACCGGCTTCGAGGAGAACGACTTTGACAGCCGGATTCGCGCTGAGACGGTTGGCAAGAACGCAGCCGGCAGAGCCTGCTCCGACGATCACATAGTCTGCTTCCACGGATGAAATCCTCCCCTTGGTGCAAAAAACTCTATGCAGATCGGAAAAGCCATTCTAGTCTTTTTTGAAAAGATAAGTCTCAATAATTGCTAAAACGGGAGGATAAGCAATGAAGATAGGAGATCGTATCAAGGGAGTCTCGCGCCGGGATTTCTTCCGCATTGCGGGGACTTACGGCATGAGTTCCACGCTCTTGGCGGCAGGTACATTCGGTGGTGTCATGACCGCTGCGAACCTCGCCAAGGCTGCGGAATCAACATACAACAAGCGTTTCGCGAAGGAAGCGAAACACACGCTGAAGTTCGGCGCGGCGGGCTTCAACCCGCAGAACCTGCTGATCGAACGGGCCGGGTGTCTTGAGTTCGCACGCGATCTGGAAGAGCGCACGGACGGCGAGATTCGCATCGAGTTCATCGGCAACAACCAGATCTGCGGACAGCTTTCCTGCGTTGAGAAGGCGCAGCAGGGCATCATCGACATCTATGCCGCCTCGACCCAGAACTCGGCAGGTGGCGCGCCTTATCTGAACGTGCTCGACTATGCGTACATGTTCCGCAGCCGCGCGGACCAATACTACTTCATGTACTCGCCGGAATCGCAGCGTATCCTGCGTGATCCGTTCGAGAAGCGTCATGGTCTGAAGTTCCTCTTCACCCATGCCGAACTGCGCGGCATCCAGATGGGTCAGAGCTTTGCCGACAAGCCGACGGTCACCCGCATCGAAGACATCATGGGCACCAAGAACCGCGTGACCGGCACACAGCTTGGCCGGATTGCGATGGAAGCGCTCAACCTGAACCCGGTTCCGATCGCGTGGGAGGAAACGCTGGACGGTCTGAAGCAGGGCCTCATCGACGGTGCGGAAACATGGGCGTCGGCGGTGGCGTACGCGAACATGTCGCCGGTGGTCAGCCAGAGCGTCGATCTGCGCTTCTTCTGCGGCACCGAGCACACCGCGATGCGCTCCGAGACCTTCGACGGTCTGTCGGGCGAATTGCAGGATGCGGTGATGGAAGCCTCCTATCTCACTCAGGTGCATGTGCAGGCCGCCAACGAAGCGGCGCTGGTCAACACCGTCGGCTTCACCGATCCGCCCATGCCCGGCACGATCTTTGCGGAGAACAACGTGCGTGTGGCCAAGCTGTCGGACGCAGAGGTCCGCAAGGCCGAAGAAATGTGTTCGCCGGAATTCCAGCCGCAGCTCTGGGAGCAGTGGCGCGAGCGGATCAACGGCTGGGCCGACGGCATCGACACCTATCAGGACATCTACAACGAAGTCCGCAACAACCCGCACACGCTGGCCGAAAACGTCGAGCCGCGCCGCTGGTGGAAAGGCTGATCCGGCTTTAGGATATGACATGACGCAGCCCCGCTTTGCCGGGGCTGTTTCACCTAAAGACACAGAGACCGGATCAATCCGGCACGGTCTTCATATGGGAGGAAGGGACAGATGGAGCTCTGGTCCGATTTCAGCGCGCTGATGAGTGCGTTTGCCAGTCAGGATTCCTGGACGATCCGACAGGCGCTCGCGCCGAATTCAGTTTACATCTTTGGCGCGGTTTTTCTGATCTTGGCAGGATTGGCCCTGTCCTGGGTGTATCATCACGTGCCCATCATCGAGCGGTACTTCGAACGCACGGTGATGATCGTCTGTTATCTTGGCACGGCCGGGATCATCTTCTGGGGCGTGATCGACCGGTTCGTCTTTTCCAACCAGCAACCGTGGTCCACGACCATCCCGCCCTTCCTGTTCATGGTGATGGCTTGGTTCGGAGCGGCCTATAACATCCGCGTTCGCACCCATCTGAGCTTTTCCGAGTTCCGCAGCCGGATGCCGCGTGGCGGCCAGATGGCGTGCCTCTGGCTGGATTTCGTGCTCTGGTTCGGCTTTGCGCTGATCTTTCTTGTCACAACGCTGCGCGTGGTTGCCTTGTCTGCGTCGAACTTCCAGATCGTTCTGGGCACCGACAACACGATGCAGTGGTGGTTCCTGCTGGGTGCGCCGCTTGCCGGGACGCTGATGGCCGCACGCGCGATCGAGAACATCCAGGATGACATGAGGAACTTCCGGGCGGGTGAGCCGCTGATCCAGCAATCCGTGATCGGGGGGGATACATGATGACCGACGGAACCATCATCACTCTGATCTCGGTAGGCGTGACCTTTCTGTTCATGCTGGGTGTGCCGGTGCTTCTGGTCATCGCCTACTGGGTGATCGGCTGTTCCTTCGTGCTGGGGCTGACGCTCGACAATATGGGGGCGGAGCTTCTCAACGTGTTCAACAAGGGGTTCGCACTGCTTGCGATGCCGCTTTTCATTCTGACCGGTGACCTGATCAACAAGTCCGGGATTGCCCGGCGATTGTCGGATTTCGCCTATGCCTGTCTGGGTTGGCTGCGTGGCGGTCTGGCGATGGCATCTCTGGGCGCGTGCGGATTGTTCGCCGCGATCTCGGGGTCGAACTCGGCCACGACGGCGACCATCGGGTCGATGCTGCATCCCGAAATGGTCAAGGGTGGATATGATGAGCGCTTCAGCGCCGCCACCGCGGCGGCAGGCGGGACGGTTGGGATCATCATTCCGCCGTCGATCATCTTCATCGTGTACGGCTTCCTGATGAACCTGCCGATTTCCGATCTGTTCGTGGCGGGTATTCTGCCGGGGGCCATGATGGTGATCGGCATGCAGGTGGCATGCTGGATCATCTGCCGGATGAACGGCTGGGGCTATCTGATCCCGCTGCAACTGAACCGGGTGTTGAAGACGGCCTTTGGCGCGTGGCTTGGGTTCTTTGCCATCGGTCTGGTGCTTTGGGGCATCTATACCGGCAAGTTTTCCCCGACCGAGGCGGCGGGCGTGACCGTGGGCTTCTGTATCATCGCGGGACTTGTGTCCTGGGTGCTGAGCCGGGTCATGCGGCAGGATCCGAACAAGACATGGGAGAACAAGAGCTATGCCGAGATGCTTGTGGTCGAGGGCTTTACCCTGAAACAGATCCCCGGCATCACGATGCGGTCGGCCGAGATCACGGGCATCCTTGCACCGCTGATCGCCATTTCGGTGGTGATGCAACAGATCCTGTCCCTGCTTGGGGCGCAGCAGGTGATCGGCGATTTCGTGACGGCGATGGGCGGCTACTATGCGGTGCTGTTCACGGCGATGATCATCGTGTTCGTCTCGGGCATGGTTCTCGAGTCTCTGCCGGTGACGATCATTCTTGCGCCCATTCTCGCGCCGATTGCCGCAAGTGTCGGCGTCGATCCGATCCATTTCTCGGTGATCTTCCTTGTGGGTGCATCGATCGGGTTCATCACGCCGCCCTATGGTCTTAACCTTTACGTGGCGTCCGGGGTGACGGGTGTTCCGTATTTCCGGCTGCTCAAGTACACGGTGCCCTATCTGGTTGCGTTGATCAGTGTGTGGATTCTGGTTGCCCTGACGCCGGAATTGGCGTTGTCCCTGCTGCCGAACAGATGAGACTGACCTTATGCCCGATGCTTCTGCCTCTGACTCCAAAGGGCAGATCCCGACCAATCTGCGGCTTCTTCTGATCCTGGAAGAAGTCGCACGCGCCGGAGTGCCTGTTGCCCCGTCTGCCCTGTCGGACACGCTGAGCCTGCCAAAGCCGACCATCCATCGGCTTTTGGCCACTGCCGAGGAAGAGGGGTTTCTTCAACGCGATATTGACGGGCGGTCCTATGGTCCCGGGCAGCGGCTGCGCAAGCTGGCGGGAAACACGTTGTCCTCGCAGCGCCTGAGGACCGAGCGATTGGCGATCATGCAAGCGCTGGAGCGCGAACTGGGCGAGACCTGCAATCTTGCCGCGCCAGGGCGGTACGGGATGGTCTATCTGGACCGGGTCGAGACCCATTGGCCGCTGCGCATCCAGTTGCCGGTGGGCACGCAGGTGCCGTTTCATTGCACGGCCAGTGGCAAGATGTATCTGTCGTCGCTGCGGGTGGACAAGCTGAAGCGGGTGCTGTCCTGGCTGAAGCTCGAGCCTTCGACCGAAAAGTCGATCACCGACACGGATACCTTGCTGGACGAGCTGGCCATCACGCGGTCGCGCGGTTATTCCACCGACAACGAAGAGTTCATGGACGGGATGGTCGCCATCGCCGTGCCCATTCGCGATACCGAAGGCCGGTTGCTGACGACCTTGTCGATTCATGCCCCGCGTCAGCGGTATGACCTTGAGACGCTGACCGGGATGGTGCCGCAGGTACGGGAAGCGGCCCGGCGTCTTGAGACGCTGAGCCGCCAGTAACAGGCGTTATTCGCAGCCGCCCACTGCCCATTGCCGCAGGTTGCGCTTGAGAATGCCACCGAAGGGATGCGGTTTCTCGAGCGACTTCTGACCGCAGAGCGTCAGGTAGACATTGGCCTGATCGCACAGCCGTTCCTGGTTCCATTCATGGCAGTTGGAACAGGTCTGTTCCTTCCAGAATTCGTCAGGCAGGCCTTCGACCGGTGGAAAGAGCGGCGACAGGCTGGTGATCTCGGACAGGATGATGCCGTCGATCACCGACCCCGGAGCGACCAGGGGCAGGTCGAACTTGACCACATTCGGCACGGTGGAGCGTTCCTGTTCCACCGCGGCCATGGCCAGCTCGGTCTCCTGGGGTGCGGCGCTGGGGCCCTGACCGATGGGATCCGTGCTGGCCTGTGCTTCGAGAGCGGCGATTTCGCCTTTGGCAAATTCCGCGAAGGTGCCGTTCGGGAAGGCATCCAGATAATTGCGGTAGCCTTCGACGGTCGGGTTGGCCTGCACGGCTTCGAACATGGATTGCTCGTCGGCGGGCGGTGCTGCCGGGGCAGGGCGTTCGACCGCTGCAGTGTCGTTGGTCAATTCGGCTTCGATGGCTGCGGCCAGAAGGGCTCGGGCCTCGTCGGCATAGGCGCTGTCGGGGTAGCCGCGCAGAAACAGCATGATCTGCACGGGATCCTTGGTGGCCTGAACCGATTCCCACAATGACCGCGCCGCAAGGTCCTCGGGATCTTCCACCGGGGCGTTGACGAAGGTGAAGTCATTGGTCAGCGAGGATGTGTCCCACGGGGTCTGCAAGCCGTTGGTCTCTTCCAGCACGGAGACGCGCACCTGTTTGAACATCTGTTCGACCGGAAGTCCGGGGCGTGTCATCTCGCGGGCAAGCGCGGTGGTGAAGGGGCTGTTCTGCCCCAGCCCGTCCAGCGCCACGGCACCGGGAGAGGTTGCGTAGGACAGGAAGGTGCCTGTCGGCGCCTTCATCTCGGCCAGACCCGGAGAGTCGAATTCGGCCATGTCCTCGAACGGGTTGTTGCGAAAGGCGTCGAGAATGACGAAATTCGTCCGGTTGCGGGCGGATGCCATCTGGCGCAGCACCGATTGTGCCTCGACGCCTTGCAGATCAAGGTCCGCCGCATCGCTGAGCGACACGTCGACCGGCAAGAGGTAGTTGTTGCCAAAACTCTGCACGCCGTGCCCGGCGTAGTAGAATAGGCCGGTGGTGTCCGGCCCGCCATTGCGCAGGTTGCGCCCGAAATCGGACAGGGCCTGCTTCATCTCGATCTGTGTCGCGTCGATCAACAGGGTGACCTGGAAACGGCGGTGCGAAATTAGGCCACGGTAGCGGCGGGATAGTCTCGCTGCGGGCGGAGTAAAATCCTGCCACTTTTCCCTTCTTGCAGCGGCAGGGAGGGCGGGGAGATCTATACCGTGG
>JAUIBL010000068.1 GCA_030428355.1 Alphaproteobacteria bacterium
AGCCTGTCCACTGTTCCGATTTTCGCCAAGGCGGGTCTCACCCCGCGCCATGTCGATCTGCGTCCCTATGTGCTGGTCAGCCCGGATGGGATCAAGATCACGCCCGGTGGCCTGACGCGGGTAGCACTCAAGAAGGGGTCCTTGGTGGTGAACTCGTCGCAAGGCGGTGGCACGAAAGACACCTGGGTTCTGGAGGAATAGCGGCATGCTGGGAAAAACCGCAAATGGCCTCTTCTGGATGTATCGTTACATGGAGAGGGCCGAGAACACCGCGCGTCTGATCGAAACGGGGCAACGGATTGCACTGACACGGCTCAACCAGACCGATGACGAATGGGCTTCCGTGTTGCAGTCCGCCGATTGTCTCTATGGTTTCCGCGCAGCCCACGACGAGATGTCCCGCGATCTGGCCGTCGACTGGATGCTGCGGAGCAAGGACAACCCGTCGTCGATCCTGTCCAGCGTGAATGCCGCGCGTCAGAACGCGCGTCTCGTGCGAACGGCGATCACCGGTGAAGTCTGGGAGGCCGTGAACTCGGCTTACATGGCGCTGAAAACGGCACTGGCGCGCAAGGTATCAGAGCGCGATCTGCCCAGCACGTTGCGCCTGATCCGCCATCATGCGGCCTTGGTGCGTGGTGTGACCCACGGCACGATGCTGCGCAACGACATCTACGATTTTGCCCGACTGGGCACGTTTCTGGAACGCGCCGACAACACCGCCCGTATCCTTGACGTGAAATACTATGTCCTGTTGCCGTCGGCGCGTGCCGTCGGAACGTCACTCGACAATGTGCAGTGGGAATCGATCCTGCGGTCTGTCTCGGCCAAGGGCGGGTTCCGCATGGAATATGGTGCGGGGGGCGGACCAAGAGAGATCGCTGCGTTCCTGATCCTCGACAAGCGCATGCCACGATCCCTTGCGTTCTGCGCCAGCAAGCTGTGTGACAACCTGAACTATCTGGGCAATGAGGACGACGCAGGAGCGGCTTCCCGCGCACGGGTTGGTGCATTGGAAAACGGGCTGTTGTCCCAGAGTATTGATGATATCTTCGACTTCGGATTGCACGAGTTCCTGCAAAAAACCCTTGAGGAACTGTCAAGCATCTCGCGCCAGATCGAACAGGATTTCCGGTTTTATGCCTAGGCCATACCAAGACTGCACGGCATGCGCCTGAAGATTGACCACACGACGGTGTATCGGTTCGAAACGCCGGTGGTTTACGGTTTGCAGCAACTGCGTAAAACGCCGAAATCGTCGTACAATCAGTCAGTTCTTGGATGGGATACCCGCATTGAGGGTGGCCGCAAGGAAGTCACGTTCGAGGATCATCACCATAACACGACCGAACTGATCAGCTTTGATCCCAACATTACCGAATTGTCGGTTTCAAGCGCGGGTGAGGTCGAGATTACGGACAACGCCGGTATTCTGGGGCCGCATCACGGTATGACCCCGCTCTGGCTTTATCAGATGAACACTTCCCTCACCGAAGCCGGGCCGGGAACGCGGGCTCTGGTCAAGGGGATGACCGCCGACGCGGGGATATCTGAACTCCACGACTTGTCCGATCGCATCCGGTCGCAGGTCTCCTATACCCTTGGTGCATCGTCACCGAATTGGAGCGCGGAAGACGCGATCGCGGCCGGGCAGGGCGTGTGTCAGGACCACACCCATATCATGATCGCCTGTGCGCGGGCGCTGAAACTGCCGGCGCGCTATGCCAGTGGATATCTGATGCTGAACGAAACAACGATCCAGGACGCGATGCACGCCTGGGCCGAAGTGCATGTGGAAGGCCTGGGTTGGGTCGGGTTCGATGTGTCGAACGGTGTTTCGCCAGACACACGCTATGTGCGCGTCGCAACAGGGCTGGACTATTCCGATGCTGCGCCGATAACTGGTACGCGGATTGGCGGAGTGAACGAAGAGTTGCACGTCAGCATCCACGTGGTTCAGCAGTAAAGGCACGCCTCAAGTGACATATTGCGTTGGAATGATGCTTCGCAGCGGTCTGGTGTTCATGTCGGACACGCGCACCAATGCCGGGTTGGACAACATCTCGACCTTCAAGAAGATGACCATCTGGGAAGAACCGGGCGAGCGCGTTCTGACCCTCATGTCCGCGGGCAATCTTGCGACCACGCAAGCTGTCGTCAGTCTTCTGGACGAACGCAGCAAACATCCCGAGGACCGTACGCCATCGCTGATGCGGGCCCCGTCGATGTTTCAGGCCGCCTGCATGGTCGGCGATACGCTGCGCGAGGTCATCAAGGGGCTGCGCGATGGCGGGCAACGCGCGGAAACCAGCTTTGAGGCAACGCTGATCCTAGGCGGCCAGATTGCCGGAAACCCGCCACGCCTGTTCCTGATCTACCCGCAGGGCAATTTCATCGAGGCAGGGGAAGACACGCCGTTCTTCCAGATCGGTGAGATCAAGTATGGGCGCCCGATCCTTGTCCGGGCCTATGATCCCGATATCACCTTTGCCGAGGCATTGAAGCTGCTGCTCGTCAGTTTCGACTCCACGCTCAAGGCAAACCTGTCCGTGGGCGCGCCGCTCGATTACTTCTGCTACAAAACGGACAGCCTTGAGAAAAAGCACGTCGGTCGTGTCGAAGCCGACAACCCGGAGTTTCAGGCGATCTCGACTCAATGGGGCAATGCGCTTAAGCAGGCGCTTGATACGTTGCCCGACGTTCATCTGAACACGAACTGAACCAAAAAGCCGAGAGTCCTGTCATGCCCATGAGCCCCGTTATCTGCGTCGGCGGTGAAAACCTCATTGATCACGTCACCCGCGATGGAGAGGTCTCGGCCCTTGCCGGTGGATCGCCGTTCAACGTCGCCATGGCGCTGGGGCGGCAACAGGCCGACGTGCATTACCTGACGCCGATCTCGACCGATTCCTGGGGCGATATTCTGGCCGATACGCTGATCGCTTCCGGCGTGACGCTCGCTGGTGGGCGTGTCGATGCGCCGACAACCATTGCCCGCGTGACCGTGACGAAAGGCATTCCGTCCTACGTGTTCGAACGTGATGGCACCGCAGAGCGCAGCGTCACCGCCGCATCGCTCGCCGCCGCCATGCCCGGAGCCACCCGGGCCCTGCACACCGGGTCTTTGGCGTTGACCGATGGGGCCGATGCTGATGCTTGGGAAGAGACCTGCATAAGTGCCTACGCCTCTGGCACGCTGGTCTTGCTCGACCCGAATGTGCGCCTGTCCGTCATCACCGACATCGACACTTATCGTGCGCGCATTTTCCGCATGATGAAAGCCACACATGTTCTGAAACTCAGCGATGAAGACCTCGAAGGTCTGTGCCCTGACATGCCGCAGGACGAAGCACTCGCCCATGTGCGCAGCCAGACATCCGCATCCCTTTTGGTGATGACCAAAGGTCCCGAAGGCGCCATCGCGATGCGTGGCGATCAGACTGTCACGATCCCAGCGCCTCCGGTGCCGGGTCTTGTTGATACGGTTGGGGCAGGTGACACGTTCATGGCAACGCTGCTGGCCGGTCTGGCACGGACCGATGCACTAGCGCCCAACGCACTGGAGCATCTCGATGCTGCGCAGGTTGAGGCCCTGATCCGCCGCGCAGGTATGGCCGCTGCCATCAATTGCAGCCGCGCCGGATGCAACCCGCCCACTCTGCAAGAGCTTGACGCGGCAATGGCATCTGCGGCCTGAACCAATGGACCTCTATCTCGATACCGCCGACGAGGATGCGTGGGCGGACCTTATGCCCAGCGGTCTTTTCCGGGGCATCACAACCAACCCTCTACTCGCCCACCGCGCGGGTCTGACCTATCCGTCGATCAACTGGGCCGACATGGCGCACCGCGCCCGTGACCTGGGCGCGCAAGAGCTGCACGCTCAGGTCTATGGCCCGGTGGAAACCTATCTCGATTGGACCACCCGCCTTTACGAAGCTGGCGCTGCCGCAGGGCTGCGCACCGTCGTCAAGATCCCGATGACACCCGATGCTCTGAAGGCGGTGCCTGCTGTTCGGGCGCTGGGTGGTCCGATCCTCCTGACCGCCGTCTATGACCCCAAGCAGGTGATTGTCGCCAAGGCGTTGGGCGCCGATTTCGTGGCCCCTTATTTCGGGCGGATGCAGGAGGCAGGTTTGCCCGCCCTTGACCACCTGTCCAAGATGCAGGCGATCGCTGGCGGGACCACCCGCATCCTTGTCGCATCCCTGAGGACCAGCGACCAGATAGTGTCCCTCGCCGCCTTGGGTCTCGACTGCTTTACTTTGTCCCCGGACATTGCGCGCGGTCTCCTCTCCGATCCGATGACCGAACAGGCGGCCGCCGCATTCGAAGCCGCCGCGGCCGGACGCGATCTATAAAGACAGCCGTCGCTCCTTTGCTCCACCTCTCCGGCGTGGCTTCGGCAGCGCCAGTTCAAGCGGCGTGAGCGGCGCGTCCAACGACGCCTTCAACAGCGCACAGAATTCTGAAACCGCCGGATCGGTCTCCCGAAATGGCGTGGCAGCCATGTAGGCACAGGTGGCTTCGGTCAGGTAACAGGCTTGCGCCGGCAAGCTTCCAAGCCATTGCATATAGCCCAATTGCCCGATTTCCCGCGCCCGTTCTGCCGTGCGTGGATTGACCTGCAACTGAGTCAGTGTTCGTTCGATAGACATAATAGCGCCCTCCGCGCTGGGACGGGTCGCATCGAGGCCGCACGCATGTTTTGCCCGTTTCGGGCGCAAGGCATCTCGACCTCCGGTGCACCCCGCCCGGGTTCAGTTCACGTAAGATGGCAGGTCTCCTGACTCGCGGGTCATCG
>JAUIBL010000041.1 GCA_030428355.1 Alphaproteobacteria bacterium
CCAGTGCCACGAAGGCATGGGTGTCACCGGTGGTGAATTCGAACCCGACGGGCTGCACCCGGTCGGGATGGATGTTGTCGATGTCGAAGTCGATCTTGGCCTTCTCGGTCTGCGTCGCCACATCGAAGACGGAAATCGTCCCGCCGATCTCGGCGCTGACCCAAAGCTCGGTGCCGTCCTTGACGAATTCCGCATGGCGCGGGCGGGAATCGACCAGCGTGTTGGCAAACAGCGTCTGGGTCTCGGTGTCGATCCAATGCGCCATGTTGGTGGTCTCGGAGGTGGTGATGGCGATCTTGCCATCCGGTGACACGGCCATGCCTTCGGGTTCGATGCCCACGTCGATCTGCGCCACCACCGTGCGCGTTTCGGTGTCCACCACCGTGGTGATCGCGTCGTCTTCGTTGGCGATATAGAGATGCCGGTTGTCCGGGTGCAGCACGAATTGCTCGGGATCTTCGCCCGAGGGCAGGTCGTGCAGAATTTCGCCCGTGTTCGGGTCCATCACCTGCACCGCGTCACTGTCCGAGGCGCAGATATAGACGACCGAGAAATCCTTCGAGAAGGTGATCCCGCGCGGGCGCTCGCCGGTTTCGATGGTGCGCACGACTTCCATCGTTTCGATATCGATCACGCTGATCGTGTCGTCTTTTTCGTTGGTCACCCAGATCTCGTCGGCCAGTGCCGTTGTCGACAGCAGGGCCGCGATCAGGGTGGTGAGGATCGGCAGTTTCATCGGTGTCGGTCCTTTTGGTTGATGTGGGATCGGGGGCCAGCCCCCGAACCCCCGGAGTTTATTTGGCAAGATGAAGGAGCAGTCAGTTGTCGAACGCGGTGCAGCCGCTTTCGGGTTGGTCGAGGCCCAGCGTGTCAAGCTCGGTGCGCTGGTGCAGGAAGCCTTCCAGCGGGGCCTGTGCGACCAGCGCGCGTTCCTGCACAAGCGGGATCGGCTGGCGAAGCTGGCCGTTCCAGCTGCGGAAGGTGAGCGGCGCGCCCTTGAAGCCCGCGAGTTCGAAGTCGGGCGAGAGCATGAAGCTGCGCAGCGTCTCGGCATCGGCGGCACCGGTGCGGGTGACGGCCTCGCCGATGGCGCGCATGGCGGCCCAGGCGGCGTAATCGCGGTCCAGCATCGGGCGCTCGGCCAGTTTTTCGAAGCGGGATTGCAGCTGCGCGGCCCCCCATTGTTCCACGACGCGGTGCCAGGCCACCGGGCGCAGCCCTTCGGACCCGGCGACGGGGCGGGGGCGCCAGGTGTTGTAGGAAATGTAGCGCGCGAAATCATCGGCCGCGTCCGCCACCAGCAGAACGTCATAGTCGCCCAGGTCCTGCGTGAAGAGCGGCACCTCCTGCGAGGCGTTGCGGCGCATGTCCGCATCGAAGACCCAGGTCTTGCGCGCGCCGAAGGACAGTCCGAACTTGCGGGCCGAGGCCTCAAGCGTGTCGGCCCAGGCCTGATCGTCGGGCCGGTCTCCGGCGATCAGGGCGATCTCGTCCCAGCGCCGGGTGACGAAGAACTGCATCAGCGCATCAGCCCGCATCGCGTCCGAGGGCAGGGTGTGCAAGAGCCGCGTCCGGCACTCGGTACCGCGCAGCGCCGCATCCCCGGAGCCGGAATTGAACAGAAGCGCGCCCGCCGCTTCGGGCAGGTCGGCGGCCTGCAGGATCTGGTCGGTCCCGGCATCCAGCACCAGCAGATCGGTTTCCGCGAGGGCCGCGCGCACGGCTTCGGCGAAATCCTCGCCTTCGTAGACCTCGGTCACGGTCAGCGCGTAGGTCTGGCCCAGGAACCGGCCGGTTGTGCTGTTGTCCTGCAGGCCCAGTTCGGCCCCGACCACCCCCAGATCCTCGGGGATCGGATCGAGATTGGACAGGGTGGGCGGCGCTTCGAGAACCTGCTTGAGATAGTGGATGTTCACCGCAACCTCTGCGGCGGCCGACGTGGCGATGCCAACCGTCAGAACGGACGCAAGCGCACACGCAAGACGTGACCTCTTCATCGACAGGTTCCTCCCTGAGCAAAGCCTAGTCACAGGCGGAGGCAACCGCGAATACGACCATGGTCCAGTGCGTCCGGGGCCGGAATCCCGCTGTCGCGCCACGAAAGTCCAATACCCGCACCGACCGGGCCTCGGTACATATCCGCCAAGACACGAGACTGTGCCTGAGGAGGACCACCATGACCGCGACATTCTTCAAATCCACCTGCGCCGCGCTTGCGCTGACAGCCGCTGCCAGCTTGGTTCACGCGCATGGCGACGTGGCCCCGCAGGCGGTCGACACCACCGGCCTTCCGGCCACCGGAGACGAGTGGCTGACCGAGAACCCCTATCGCGCCGAAGCGGTCGGGGAAGAGGTCTGGGCCCGCGCGGTCGAGATCGGGGCGTCCGGCTACAACCAGAACTGCGCCCGCTGCCATGGGCTCGAGGCAATTTCCGGCGGCCTCGCCCCGGATGTGCGCTTCCTCGAAGCCGAGGAATATGGCGACGAATGGTATATCGAACGCTTCCGGTTCGGCTATACGCAGAACGGGATCACCAAGATGCCGGAATTCGGCGAATTGCTGGGACAGGACGCGGCCTGGGCCATCCGCACCTATATCGAGACCCGCCCCGATGATGTGTCCATGGAAGAGGTGGCAGACGAGCTCAAGGCGCTGCGCGACCAGATCGCGGGCTATGCGACCGATGCGTCGGCGGCGGATGCGGACGCGATCAAGGCCCGTCTGAGCGAAATCGCGGCCGGCATCGAAACCGTCTCCGGGGCACCGGTGGCCGACAGCGCGGCCTTCCGCGCGGCCAATATCATCGACGGCACGCAGGACGCCTATGCCCGGGCCGCCGAGGCCTTGACGATCGGATTGTCCGCAGCACACTGACACCATGATGACCCTGTTGCGCGCAACATGCCTCATGACCACGCTGGCCCTGACAGGACCTGTCTTGGCCAGTGACCCCTGCGCCGATTTCGTGCCGCAGCCCAAGCCGCAGAATGCCAGCCGGGACATCGTCGGGCAGGACATCGACCAGATCATGGACCGGGGCTTCATGACCTTCGCGGTCTACGAGGATTATCCGCCCTACAGTTGGGAAGAGGCCGGACAGCCGCGCGGCATTGACATCGACATCGCACGGATCATCGCCGACGATCTTGGCGTCGAGCCGCGGTTCAAATTCGTGGCGGCCGGGGAAAACCTCGATGCCGATCTCCGCAACAACATCTGGCGCGGGCCGGTTGTCGGCGGCTCGGTGTCCAACGTGATGATGCGCGTGCCCTATGACAGCGCGTTCTCCTGCCGGGTGGAGCAGGTGGTGTTCACCGGGCAGTACATGATGGAAAGCATCGCCATCGCCTATTCCGAAGCCGCCTATCCCGATGGTGGCCCGGTCCCGGCTTATTTCCGCATCGACACCGTGGCAGTCGAGAACGACTCGATTGCGGATTTCTACCTGACCGGCTTTGCCAGCGGGCAGGTGGCGCAGGGCGTGCGCCGTTACCCCACGATGCAGGCGGCGATGGAGGCGCTTAACGCGGGCGAGGTGATGGCGGCCATGGGCCCGCTGGCGCAGCTCGAATTCGGTGCGGGCGAGGGGGTTGCCATCCACCAGCCGCCGCTGCCAGGGTTCGCCAAGTCGAAATGGACCCTCGGGACCGGCAGTCACTTTGCCTATCGTGGGCTGAGTTACACGGTCGATGATGCGATTTTCGCCGCCCTGTCGGATGGGCGGATTGCCGCGATTTTCGAAAGCTACGGGCTGACGCATCAGCCGCCCGAAAGGTAGTTTTACAAACTGGTTAGGCCATTGGTCTTATATGCCGCCGGGGACCGACCCCCTAGGCTGACCACCAAAGAAGGATCACACCCATGCACATGACCGATTCCCGCACGATCGCTGCCACCCCCGAAGAGGTCTGGGCCGCGATCCTCGATCCGGACGTGCTCAAGCAATGCGTGCCGGGCTGCACCGAGATGAGCGGCTCCGCCGAAGAGGGCTTCGAGGCCACGGTGGTGCAGAAGGTCGGGCCGGTGAAGGCAACCTTCCAGGGCACGGTCGCGCTTTCGGACATGGTGCCGGGCCAGTCGCTGAAACTCAGCGGTGAGGGCAAGGGCGGCGCGGCAGGTTTTGCCAAGGGCGGTGCCGATGTCACTCTCAAGGCGGTCGAAGGCGGCACCGAGCTGCATTACGAGGTCGAGGCCAAGGTCGGCGGCAAGCTGGCCCAGTTGGGCAGCCGCATCATCGACGGCTTTGCCAAGAAGATGGCCGATCAGTTCTTCAGCAATTTCCAGACGGTTGTCGAAGGTCCGCAAGAGGCGGATGCCGACAGTGCCGAAACCGCCGGGGAAGGCGGGGAAAAGAAAAAGGGCTGGTTCAAGAAACTCGTTTCTTGATCGTCCGGCGCTTCTGAAACACAGTTGAATTTGAATACCTACGGGAGGAGTTTGATGACAAAGGTAACAATGACGGTAAACGGCAAGACCGTTTCCGGCGAGGTCAAGGGCAACACGCTTCTGACCGAATTCCTGCGCGAAGATCTGCGCCTGACGGGCACCCATGTCGGCTGCGATACGTCCCAGTGCGGCGCCTGCGTCGTGCATGTGAATGGCGAGGCGGTGAAGTCCTGCACCATGTTCGCAGCCGAAGCCGACGGGGCCGAGGTCACGACGATCGAAGGCATGGCGAATGCGGATGGATCGCTCAACGTGATCCAGCAGGCGTTCCAGGATTATCACGGTCTTCAGTGCGGATTCTGCACACCGGGCATGGTGATGTCGGCGGCGGCGCTGCTCAAGGAGAACCCCAAGCCGACCGAGGCCGAGGTGCGCGATCATCTCGAAGGCAATATCTGCCGCTGTACCGGCTACCACAACATCGTGCGTGCCATCATGGCAGCGTCCGGTCAGGACGTACCCGCAGTCGCAGCCGAATAATTCAGAACACGTAGCGCTCATCCACCCCTGTCCGAGGTGTCTTCACGAAGAAAGTCGACAGGCTTGACGAGCGTTCTGCAACTTGGAGGAGAATGATATGCCGAAGGATCATGGCATTGGCGCAAGCCCGAAGCGGCGTGAAGACGTCCGCTTTCTGACCGGCGCCGGAAACTATACCGACGACATCAACGTACATGGCCAGGCCTATGTACATTTCCTGCGCTCCGACATGGCGCATGGCAAGATCAACAGCATCGACACCAGCGCCGCCGAAGGCATGCCGGGCGTTGTGCGCATCTTCACCGGCAAGGATTTTGAAGGTGTAGGCGGTCTGCCCTGCGGCTGGCAGGTGACCGACAAGAACGGCGATCCGATGAAGGAACCGCCGCATCCCGTGCTCGCGCAGGGCAAGGTGCGCCATGTGGGCGATCCCATCGCCGCCGTTGTGGCCGACAGCCTCGAACAGGCGCGCACCGCGGCGGAAGCCATCGTGCTCGACATCGAGGAACTGCCCGCCGTCGTGGATATGGCCAAGGCGCTGCAGCCCGGTGCCACCAAGGTGCATGACGATCTGGCCGACAACCTCTGCTACGACTGGCAGTTCGGCACCGATACCGAAACCACCGACGCCGCGTTCATGAACGCAGCCCATGTGACGACGCTGGAACTGGTGAACAACCGCCTCGTCGCCAACCCGATGGAGCCGCGCGTCGCAGTTGGGGACTATTCCCGCGCCCGTGACGAGCACACGCTCTACACCACCTCGCAGAACCCGCACGTGATCCGCCTGTTGATGGGCGCCTTCGTTCTGGGCATCCCCGAGCACAAGCTGCGCGTCGTGGCCCCCGACGTGGGCGGCGGTTTCGGCACCAAGATCTTCCACTACGCGGAAGAGGCGTTCTGCACCTTCGCCGCCAAGGCCTGCAACCGCCCGGTCAAGTGGACCTCGACCCGCTCCGAGGCGTTCATGTCCGACGCCCATGGCCGCGATCACGTGACCAAGATCGAGCTGGCGCTCGACAAGGACAACAACTTCCTCGCGGTCCGCACCGACACGCTGGCGAACATGGGCGCGTATCTCTCGACCTTCTCGTCCTCGGTGCCGACATGGCTCCACGGCACGCTGATGGCGGGCAACTACAAGACCCCCGCCGTGCAGGTGAACGTGAAGGCCGTCTTCACCAACACCGTGCCCGTGGACGCCTATCGCGGTGCCGGCCGCCCCGAGGCGACCTTCCAGCTCGAGCGTGTGATCGACAAGGCCGCGCGTGAACTGGGCGTCGACCCGATCGCGCTCCGCCGTCAGAACTTCATCACGCAATTCCCCTACGCCACGCCCGTCGCCGTCGAATACGACACCGGCGACTACGAAGCGACCATGGCCAAGATGGAAGAGCTGATGGACATCAAGGGCTTCGCCGCACGTCGCGCCGAGTCCGAGAAGAACGGCAAGCTGCGTGGCCTCGGCGTCAACTGCTTCATCGAAGCCTGCGGTATCGCGCCGTCGAACCTCGTCGGTCAGCTCGGCGCCCGCGCCGGTCTCTATGACGCAGCCACTGTCCGCGTCAACGCCACCGGCTCCATTTCGGTGCTTGTCGGCGCACACAGCCACGGGCAGGGGCACGAGACCGTGTTCCCGCAGGTCGTGGCCGAAATGCTCGGCATCGACGAGAGCATGGTCGACATCGTCCATGGCGACACCTCCAAGATCCCCTTCGGCATGGGCACCTACGGCTCGCGCTCTCTGGCGGTCTGCGGCTCGGCCATGGTCCGCGCCACCGAGAAGATCATCAACAAGGCCAAGAAGATCGCCGGCCACCTTCTCGAAGCCTCCGATGCGGACATCGAGCTCAAGGACGGCAAGTTCACCGTTGCGGGCACCGACAAGTCGGTCGCCTGGGGGGATGTGACGCTCGCCGCCTACGTGCCGCACAACTACCCGCTCGAAGACATCGAACCGGGCCTCGAGGAAACCGCCTTCTACGATCCGGCCAACTTCACCTACCCGGCAGGTGCCTATGCCTGCGAGGTCGAGGTGGACCCGGACACCGGAAAGGTGACCATCGAGAAGTTCGTCTCGGCGGATGATTTCGGCAATGTCGTGAACCCGATGATCGTCGAAGGCCAGGTCCATGGCGGTATCGCCCAGGGCATCGGCCAGGCGCTGCTGGAAAACTGCGCCTATGACGAGAACGGCCAGCTTCTGTCGGCATCCTATATGGATTACGCCATGCCGCGCGCCGACGACATCCCGCATATGGCGAACTACGTGGTCGACCATTCCTGCCAGACCCCCTGCACCCACAACCCGCTTGGGGTGAAAGGCTGCGGCGAGGCCGGGGCCATCGGCTCACCACCCACAGTGGTGAACGCGGTCATCGACGCGCTGCATTCCGGCGGTCACACCCACGTGTCCCATATTGACATGCCCGTGTCGCCCTCGCGCGTCTGGGCAGCGATCAACGGCCAGTAAGGAGGGCTCAGCACATGTACAGCTTTGACATTCAACGGCCCACAACCGTCGCCGACGCGGTGGCAGCCCTGGCCACCGACGAAGCCCTGCCTCTGGGCGGCGGCCAGACCCTGATCCCGACGCTCAAGCAGCGCCTCTCGGCCCCGTCCGTGCTGGTCAGCCTGTCGGGCATCGCGGAAATGAAGGGCGTCTGCACCGGCGATGACGGCGCGCTTTGCATCGGCGGCGGCACGACACATGCCACCGTCGCCCGCGAAGCCGCGTCAAGCTATCCGGCGCTGGCGTCGCTGGCCGGTCACATCGGCGATCCGGCGGTCCGCAACCGCGGCACCATCGGTGGCAGCGTGGCCAACAACGACCCCTCGGCCTGCTATCCGGCAGCGGTTCTTGCGTCCGGTGCCACCGTCGTGACCAATACCCGCTCGATTGCGGCGGATGACTACTTCCAGGGCATGTTCGCCACGGCTCTGAACGAAGGCGAGATCATCACCGAGGTCCGCTTCCCGGTCCCCGAGAAAGCCGCCTACATGAAGTTCGAACAACCCGCCTCGCGCTTTGCGCTGGTCGGTGTGTTCGTGGCGAAATATGCCGAAGGTGTGCGCGTGGCCGTGACCGGTGCCTCGGAAGACGGCGTCTTCCGCTGGACCGAGGCGGAAGCGGCGCTGTCGTCGAACTTCTCGGCGGATGCTGTTCCGGCAGCGCCTTCGGGCGACGGCATGATCTCGGACCTGCACGGCTCGGGCGCATACCGCGCGCATCTCGTGGCGGTGATGACCAAGCGGGCGGTTGCTGCGGCTGGCTGATCCACTGGATCGATGAAACAGGAAAGCCCCGGTTCTCGAACCGGGGCTTTTTCATGTGCGGCGCACGATGCGTCGACGCATCGTGATTTTGCGTCACCGCAAAATCCTGGGGGTGCTACCCCCAGACCCCCGAAGTATTTTTGAACCAGAGAAGATCAGACGGTCTGAAGATTGCCGTCCGGGTCGACCAATGTGATGCGATGCAGGCCTGCAGCGACCTTGAGACGCTCAAGGGCAGGGCGGTCCATGAAAACCGCTGCCGTCGACAGCGCGTCCGCCATCGTGGCCGAAGGCGCTTCGATGCTGACCGTGGACCAGATCGGGCGCTCGTCCCTTGGGCCAAGGATATGGGATCGCGCGCCCAGCGACATTGCGGCGGGGCTGGATGTGGCGATGGCTATATCGCGCAGCTCGCGCGTGCCCAGATGTCCATGGGTCGGGTCTTCAAGACCCAGCGTGAACGGCCCGCCCAGTGCGGCCTGTTCGCCGATATTGACCAGCGCGGTCTTGGCCCCGTGTCTGCGCAGCAAGAGCCGCATCACATCCGTCGCAAAGCCCTGCGCGATCCCGTTGAATGTCAGCGCCTGACCGCTTTGCAATTCGATCATTCGGTCGGAATAGCGCACGCGGTGCCAGCCAAGGGCAGCGCGGGCAGGGGTGGTGTCGCGCCCCGTGGCCAGCGCCTCCCACAGGGGTTGGATCGTCGGATCGAAAAGCCCGCCGCTCAGGCGATGCGCCTCGTCCGCCCGCGCCATGAGTGTCCGCATGAGCACATTGGGGTCGCGCAGGCGGCCCATCATGTTCAGCCGGCTCAGATGCGAGGTCGGGCGGAACAGGCTGAACGCCTCTTCGAAATTGACCAGCAGGCGCGGCACGTCGGCCAGCGCCCGTTGCGTCATCTCGCGCGGCCCGTGCAGCGTCACTGACACCTCTGCCCCCAGCGCCTGACCCGACCATGTGTCGGCCCGGGCAAGGGCAGGGGCACAGGCAAAGGCGGCGGCAAGGGTCAGAAAGCGGCGTCGTTTCATTCGGCAGGCACCGTGTTGGGATGGCCGAGGTTGCGCGGGGCCCGGCGCGAAGCTCGACCCTTGAGGATCAGCGGCACGCACTGATCCGCGTCATCATGGATGGTCACGCAATCAAGGCATTGGAAACATTCGGAATACTGGATCTTGCCGCTTGGTGCGATGGCCTCATAGTTGCATTTGACCCGGCACAACTGGCAGGGCGATCCGCATTCCACCCGGCGCGGAATCCATCGCCGAAGCCGCAGCACCCCGCCGATGGCCATCAACGCGCCAAGGGGGCAGAGATAGCGGCAGAAGCCCTTGAAGACGACCATGCCCAGCACCAGCCAAAGCGCCGCATAGGCGACATAGTACCATTCGCGGACAAAGAAGGTGGTGATGGCGGTCTTGAACGGTTCGATCTCGGCCGCCTTGTCCATGTAGGACGGCGCAAACAGGGTCACGGCGACAAGTCCGGCGAGGGCCACGTATTTCACCGATTTGAGCCGTGCATCCCATCTGGCGCTCGGTTCGATCCTCGGGAGGCGCAGCAGGCGGCCAAGGTGATGGGCGAATTCCTGCATCGCGCCGAACGGGCAGAGCCAGCCGCAGAAGAGCCCACGGCCCCACAGCACGAAACCCAGGATCACCACAGCCCAGATCAGCAGTGAGAACGGATCGTAGAGCAGGAATGCGAATGACCCGCCCGCCATCGCGGTCTGCAGCGCCGCCAGCGGTGTCACGATGGAGAGCTGCCCCTGTGCCCACCAGCCGACAAAGCCCAGCACTCCGGTCAGAATGCCCAGCCGTACCGGCGTGAATGCTGCCAATCCCGCAAGCCAGCTTTGTGCTCCCAATAGCACCGCGACCAACCCGGCGAGGACAACCGCCAGCACGATCAGATCGGTCTGCCGGTTCAGGATCGCCTCTTTCCAGGGCGGCAGCTTTTCGATCACGGCGGGGCGGGCAAAGAACCTCTCATCCGTCACATGGGTCGCGGCAAGCTGCACCGATCCGATCTCGGGCTGGAACATCCCGTGTTCGCGCACCGCCTCTACCGTCATCGTCCACTCGCGGGTCGGATCGAACCCCAGCCGCCGGTCGGTGCGCAGGATCATCGCCACACCGTCATGCAGGTCGTCCGGCACCGCGTCGCTCAGCTCGACGAACAGGTCCGCATCCCGCAGCGCCACCGGGAACCCGGACTGCGCGGCCCCGATCCAGTCGGGCGCGGTGTTGCGCACAAAATCTTCTGACACCAACCCATGCCGCGCGGTCTCGATCACGAGGATCGGCTCGTCGAAGGTCGAGATCGACATGAACCGGTCCAGCTCTTCCAGCGTGTCCGCGTCCAGCAGCACCCGCGCGATCGACTTCGGCCCCACATCCGCGATCCAGAGGTCGAGATAGGGCGCATCCGGGTCGTCCAGCGCCTCGGCGTCGTCATCCTCCCAGACCGTGCCGGCGAACAGCGCCTGCACTTCGGCATTCGTCGCCACCCGCCGGGTGATCAGCCCCTGCGTGACCAGATCGTCCCAGCTCAGCACCTCGACATAGTCCGGATCGGGAAACGCAGGCGGCCCCGAGGCGATCCCCTGCATCTTCTCGCGTGCCACCTGCAGCGCCGCCGCCAGCACGCTCTCATGCGCGATCCGCACCGAGGCCGTCGCCTTTGTCACGCCATCGAGATAGACCAGCCCGCCGCCCCCGGTCGCCCCGCCATAGGGCGTGCCCACCACCAGCGAGTCGCTGATCGAATGGCCGCGATACTGCTCGAAGAACGCGTGAAACGGCGCTTCCCCCAGACCCGACACGAAGATCGGCTCGTTATGATCCAGAAGCTGCACATCCAGGAACCGCCCGTCCAGATCGAGCACCACCAGCACATTGATCGGTGCGCCGGAAAAGCCGGGCAGGGCGGCCATCGGCTCGGTCTGGAACACGTAGCCCGCATGCGCACCGCCCGAGTTGAGCAGCTCATACACCCCGTTGTCCGAGATCAGCGCCCCAAGGCTCATCGGCGCATAGATCCGCGCCGCGATCTCCTCCTCCGACAAAACCTCGGCCACCGCGCAAACGGCACTCAGACACCACAGAACCGCGGCACATATGAAACGAAGGCCTCCCATGAGCGCGACCATAAATGCGCTTTCCCGCGCCGCCCTATTGGACCTTCGTCCAACAGTCACGCCACCGTGAGATCCCCTATGCTGCCCCCATGCGCGCACCACCCCATGTCACCCTGATCTCGCTCGCCCTGCTGATCGCCGCCTGGACGCTCGGCGCCTGGGCGATGAACGACGCCGACATCCTGCCCACCCCGCTCGCCGTCTGGCACGAGATCGCGGACGAAAGCGCCTCAGGCGCGCTCTGGTACCACATGGCCAACACCCTGCGCCGCGTCGCTCTGGCCTTCACCCTCGCCATGGCCGTCGGCATGACACTCGGCATCGCCATGGGCCGGTCCGAGCGGCTCAACATGTGGCTCGACCCGTGGGTCACCGTCTTTCTGAACCTGCCCGCGCTGGTGATCATCGTGCTCTGCTACCTCTGGATCGGCCTGAACGAGGTCGCGGCCATCATCGCCGTCGCCCTCAACAAGACCGCCATGGTCACCGTCACCATCCGCGAGGGCGTCCGAACGCTCGACCGCGGCGTGGCCGACATGGCGCAGGTCTACCGCCTGACGCCGATGACCCGCCTGCGCCACATCATCTGGCCGCAACTGGGGCCGTTCGTCGCCACCAGCACCCGCAACGGGCTGGCCGTGATCTGGAAAATCGTGCTGGTGGTCGAGTTCCTCGGCCGCTCCAACGGCGTCGGCTTCCAGATCCACCTCTATTTTCAGCTCTTCGACACCGCGACCGTCATGGCCTACGCGCTGGCCTTTGCGGGCGTGATGCTGAGCATCGAATACGGCCTCGTCCAGCAATGGGAGAGACGGTCGAGCGCGTGGCGACGCGCCTGACCCCGGAGGCCAGCAGCGTCTAGCCAAACCCAAGAGGTCACCCCCAGACCGGAACGGGCCAGCGCCCGTCCGCCCCCTGGGCGGGCGCTTCTGCACCGACATCGCGCCGAAGAGCCGGTATCCTGAACCAACCGGAGCGCCTCGCTCCCCCGTCGCAGCGCCCACCCCGGACGGACGCTGGCCCGTCTCGGGGTGATGGTAAGCATCGAGTGCATGCTCGACCAGAAATAGGAGCGGCAGTTGATTGATAGGCAAAGGGCGTCAGTTGTGCTGTGCTAGAAATCACGTACCCTACAATTGGATTGCTCCGTAGGGTGCGTGCTCGCACGCACCAGTCATCCCGGAATCAAATAGTCCCGCCGACAGCTCGAAAACACCCAATCCTCCGGCCTGTCCACCAGACCATGCTTCACCGGATTGAGCCAACAATATTGCACATGCGCAGCAAAATCCGCCTCATCACGAATGTGATGTTCCCAATATCGGCGTTGCCATACGCCCCGTTCTTGCCGTTTGGCATGGCTGCTGCGAAGAGGTCCCAGCGGAACCTCGCGTGAGAACCTGGACTTGATCAGCCGCCATCGCGTTG
Organism: Alphaproteobacteria bacterium; assembly: GCA_030428355.1. GTDB lineage: Bacteria > Pseudomonadota > Alphaproteobacteria > Rhodobacterales > Rhodobacteraceae > Marivita. The sequence continues at coordinate 12,768 of JAUIBL010000041.1, forward strand.
GATAGTCGGTATCGCCGTCGGGTAGTCGCCATATACAATGCAAATGATCCGGCAACACGACCCAAGCATCAATCTTGAAAGGTCTTTCTGCTTTCGTGAGACGAACAGCTTGGCGCAAGAGGTCAATCTCCCGAACCAGTAAATCGCTCCGCCGATCTGCGAGAGCGATGGTAAAGAAGATCGGGATGCCTGCAAGTTTGGGGCGACGGTAATTGGACATGCATCAACCAACCACCCGGCAGGTTAATTTTGCGTGAAATTGGTGCGTGAAATCACGCACCCTACACCGCTTAGGATCAAAATTTGTCTAGATGTAGCGCTTGGTTCCGCGAAGAATTCAATATCTTGCCTGTTGATGCAAGAGCTAATAGTCTAGAGCGACTGTTTTGGAGCTTGTGGGTGACCTATGAATGAAGACAAGTCGAACTTGCCAGCGCAGATCGCTGAGGCACTGGTGGCAATTCCGAAAGGTTTGACACCAAGCGTGCTCAAGTCCCTTGATAGACTTCTTGGGGCAACTGTCGATATTCCAGTAGCCTGGCTTCAGCAGAAAAGAGCAAAAATCGACGCTCAAACGGCGTCATTCAATCTTGTTGAGGCATCTATCGCCGCTTCTGTCGCGTCTGATGTAGGTGCGGACCCGCAGATTACAGATAGAGCTCTTAATGTGCTAGTTCGAAAAGAATATAGAAAGCAATTAAATCGAGAAGAGGTTGCTCGCGCTATGCTGCAGGAGTTAGATACTCCTCCTGAGGATGCGTCTAAAAATAACGACCGCGCAGATGTCGAAATGGATATTAGCGATGACTGGTTGAACATTTTCGAACGTTACGCAGAGGATGCTTCGAGTGAAAGACTTCAAAACCTGTGGGGGCGGGTTCTGGCGGGTGAAGTACGTTCGCCCGGAAAATTTTCTTTGAGAACACTTCGTTTTTTGTCAGAGTTTTCACAAGCAGATGCTTTGACTTTTGAAACATTTGCAAACTCTGTCTTTGCTGATGCCGCGCCTAAAAGTCTAGTTAGTCCGAAAGAAAAACAAGATATTCGTGAACTGATAAATCTAGAGGCAAGCGGACTGATACAGGGAGCAACAGGTCTTGGGCTGACGAAGACCATTACGGTGGACAAGGGTGGTCTAGCGTTCTTAAAGGAAGGAAGCACCGTTATTGCTTTTAAAGGTAATCCGGGAACGAAATTTACAATTGAAGTTTTGGTCCTTACGCCGCTTGGTCAAGAACTCTTGTGTTTGCTTAGTAATCGAAATTGTAAAGAAATTGCTAGGGCTTTTGCATATGCGGTTCGAGTTCCGGAAATGCACGATGCATTTATCTGCTCGATAGACGAAGCTGATCCTAAAAAGTCTTTGAAAGTTTCGGAAGTAATCTGGATGAATGAGGCTCAAGATGCTCTTGAGCATCGTACAGCCGAATAGATTGATTGTTGTGACAATGAACGCAACGAAATTTCACTTATAGGTGTAATCCATTCCTAGTGCTTCACTAGTGGCATAGCTATTTTTCCCCCCATGACCTTCCCCCAAACCCATGCTACACCGCCCTCCGAACCATCACGAAGGGCGCAGACATGGCCAAGACCCCAACGGGCAAGAACACCTCCGGGCGCGGACAGCGGGACCTCAAGGTCAAGGTGAAATCCGCGCGGGGTCGAAAGCTCAGCTCGACCCGCTGGCTGCAGCGGCAGTTGAATGACCCCTATGTCAAGCGCGCGCAGGCCGAGGGCTACCGGGGCCGCGCCGCCTACAAGATTCTCGAACTCGACGAAAAGTACCGCTTCCTCGTTCCCGGCGCGCGCGTCGTCGATCTGGGCTGCGCCCCCGGCGGCTGGTGTCAGGTCGCCGTCAAGCGGGTGAACGCCCTGGGCGAGAAATCCGGCAAGAAGATCGGCACCGTGCTGGGCATCGACCTGCAAGAGGTCGAACCCATCGCCGGGGCCGAGATTCACCAGCTTGATTTTCTCGAGGACGATGCCGACGAAAAGGTTAAGGAGTGGTTGGGCGGCCGCGCGGATGTGGTCATGTCCGACATGGCCGCCGCCAGTTCCGGCCACAAGCAGACCGACCACCTGCGCATCATCCACCTCTGCGAAACCGCCGCCCATTTCGCCTTCGACGTGCTCGAAGACGGCGGCACCTTCGTCGCCAAGGTTCTGGCCGGCGGGGCCGAGGGCAGTTTGCAGCAGCTTCTCAAGCAGCGGTTCACCAAGGTGATGAACGTCAAGCCGCCCGCGTCCCGCTCGGACAGCTCGGAAAAATTCGTCGTCGCAACCGGATTCCGGGGCACGCCCGAGGCGTGAACCGTACGGCTCGGCAGGGTTTCAGGCGCTACCGTACGGTTGGGCCTGAACCGTACGGAGCAACCGTACGACACGGGGTCTCCCGTACGGATGAAACGTCCGGTTTGCGTGGCCGAAGCGTACGGATCGCCCGTTCCCGCAGGCTCAGCGCGATGTCCGGGCGCTGCATCTCCGGCTCCCCATAGGCCCGTCCGGACCCCGTCTGAAGCTGTTCCTGCCGGTGCAATTCGAACAGTTTTGCCCGACGCGGATCGGTGTGACCTGCGCTGTGCAGGTCTGCATAATGTCGCATAAAGCCTCCCCAGGCGGTGTGACAGGGGGCCGTAATGTCCTGAAATTATGGTGTTTTCACGGCAGCGCGGTGGCGCTTTCGCCACGAAGTGTTCTCGGCGCGGAACCAAACCGTTTCCGAAACGCCCGCGTCAGCGCCGTCGGGTCCTCATACCCGCACCGCACCGCAATCTCCGCAATGCTCGCCGTCGACCCCTCCACCAAAGCCTTCGCCGCACTCAACCGAATATGCCGATACACCCCCCCCGGCGTCATCCCCAACACCGCCCGACAGCGCCGTGTGAGAGTGCGCGGACTGGTGTTCAAACGTGCGGAAAGGTCATTTATATCAATCGGTTGCTCGATGTTCTCGCGCATGATCCGGGTCGCCCGGGTGAGCAGCGGATCGCGGATTGAAGGCAGCGCATCGCTCCGCACCGGCGGCGTGAACAGCGCATCCACATCCAACGCCACCGCCGGACTGACATCCCGCGCAATCAGGTGCCGGCTCAGCCCCAACGTCGCCGACGCCCCCGCACAGGTGAGCACGTCGCCATCTTCGACCCACAGCGCCTGTTCCACGTCAACATCCAGAAAACGCTCGGAAAAAGCGTCGAGCAGATCCCAGTGCACCGTTGCCCGCCGCCCCGCCAGCAGCCCCGCCGATGCCATCAGCCACGCCCCCGCATCCAGCCCGAACATCGCGCCGCAGCGCCGGTCGGCGTGCAGCAACGCGCGGCGGGTGGCGGGGGTGTCATTGGCAAGATGTCCATAACTTGCAATGACATAGAGCCGGTCTACACAGGTCAGATCATGGATTTTACCGTTTGGTAAAACGGCCATCCCCGAGCTTGACCGCACGGCATCACCATCGAGGCTGTAGAACGCCCAGGAATACACCGGCGCGTCGGCAAAACTGTTGGCCGCACGTAGGGGTTCCAGCGCGTTGGACAGGCACAGGTTGGAAAACCGGTCGATCAGCAGGAACCCGATTTTCAACCGCGCGGCAGAGGAATCTGGCGGGTTTTGCATGAAGCTGACCGTATCCGCATGGTTGAGGGAAAATCCAGTGCCAAACTCCGGCAAAAGACAAGGGAGGACCACCATGCCGCTCACCATGACCCAAGAGGTCTTCATCACCTGCGCCGTCACAGGATCGGGTGGCACGCAAGACCGCAGCCCGCATGTGCCGCGCTCTCCCAAAGAGATCGCCGACAGCGCCATCGCGGCGGCCAAGGCAGGCGCAGCTATTGTGCATTGTCATGTGCGCGACCCCGAGACCGGCGCGCCGTCGCGCAAGCTGGAATACTATCGCGAGGTGACGGACCGCATTCGCGATGCCGAAGTCGACGTGGTGCTGAACCTGACGGCGGGGATGGGGGGTGACATCACCTTCGGCTCGACCGAACAGCCGCTGCCGGTGAACCCGAACGGCACCGATATGGTCGGGGCCGAAGAGCGCGTGGCGCATGTGGCCGAGTGCTTGCCGGAGATTTGTACGCTCGACTGCGGCACGATGAACTTTGCCGAGGCCGATTACGTGATGACCAACACGCCGGGCATGCTGCGGGCGATGGGTAAGATGATGACTGATCTTGGAGTGAAGGCCGAGATCGAGGCGTTCGACACCGGGCATCTGTGGTTCGCCAAGGAGTTGGTCAAGGAAGGTATCCTTGATGACCTCGCGCTTGTGCAGCTTTGCATGGGGGTGCCATGGGGCGCGCCGAATGACCTCAATACCTTCATGGCGATGGTGAACAACGTCCCGGACACCTGGACATTCAGCGCCTTCTCACTGGGGCGCAACCAGATGGCCTATGCGGCGGCTGCCGTTCTTGCGGGGGGCCATGTGCGGGTGGGGCTTGAGGATAACCTCTGGCTTGACAAAGGCGTGCTGGCCACCAACGCGCAACTCGTGGAACGGGCTGTGGGCATCGTCGAAGGCATGGGGGCCAAGGTGATGGGGCCGCAGGCTGTGCGGGACAAGCTGGGCCTGACCAAACGCGCGCCGCGAGGCTGAGATGGCGGTCATTCTCTGTTACGGCGACAGCAACACGCATGGGACCAAGCCGCTCACGCAGGTGGGCAAGTTCGAACGCCACGGTCCGGGTGATCGCTGGCCCGACGTCATGGCAGCAGCCCTTGGACCCGATCATACGGTCATTTCCGAAGGTTTGCCGGGGCGGACCACGGTGCATGACGATATTGTCGAAGGCGGGATGCGGAATGGCCTCACTGTTCTGCCCGCGATCCTGCACAGCCATCGCCCGATTGACCTGATGGTTCTGATGCTGGGGACAAATGACCTCAAGAACCGGTTTTCGGTGACAGCGTTCGAGATTGCCCGCTCTCTGGAACGGCTGATCGTGACAACGCGGAACGAGATCGACGTGCCGGACATCCTGCTTGTCTCTCCTGTGCCGGTGAAAGAGGCGGGTGTGCAGGCGCATGCCTTTGCCGGGGCCGAGGCGCGGCAGGTTGGCTTGGCGGAGCATATTGCGGCGGCGGCGGAGCGGCAGGGCTGCGGCTTTCTGGAGGCCGGGCGGCATGTGGCCGTGTCCGATGTTGACGGCATCCATTGGGAAGTGGAGGCGCATCACGCCTTTGGGGCGGTGATAGCCGAGGCTGTGGCGGCGCGGCTGTGAGACATGTGGTGATCACCGGCGGCGCGTCCGGGCTTGGGCGCGCGATGGCCGAACGGTTCATGGCCGAGGGCGACCGCGTTGCGATCTGCGATGCGGACCCGAATGCGGTGGCGGGGTTCGCCGAGGCCTATCCCGACCAGATCGCCTGCGTGGCGGATGTCACCGACGAGGCGCAGATGCAGGCGGTCTTCGACCGGATCGACGCCGCTTGGGATCAGGTCGATGTGGTCTGCGCCAATGCCGGGATCGGTGGGCCTGCGGGGCGGATCGAAGACCTGAGCCTTGCGGACTGGAACCGCTGCGTGGAGGTGAACCTGTCTGGCACGTTCCTGACCTGCCGATGGGCCGCGCGGCGGATGCGGGCGGCAGGGCAGGGGCTGATCGTCCTGACCTCCTCGACCGCCGGGCAGTTCGGCTATCCTTTACGATCCCCCTATGCCACGGCGAAATGGGGCATTGTCGGTCTGACCAAGACCCTAGCCATGGAGCTTGGTCCGGCGGGCGTGCGGGTGAACGCGATCTGCCCCGGCGCGGTCGAAGGCGACCGGATGGACCGGGTGGTGGCAATGGAAGCCGCGGCCTCGGGCAAGACCCATGACGAGGTGCGCGCGCTTTACGTCAAGGGCGTGTCGCTGCGGTCGTGGGTGACGGCAGAGGATGTGGCGGACACGGTGGCGTGGCTTGCCTCGCCGCAGGCGAAACGGATTTCAGGCCAGATCCTGGCCATCGACGGACATACGGAGACTTTGACACCATGACCAAGGTAGCGGCCATCATAGGCGGTGGCGTGATTGGCGGCGGCTGGGCCGCGCGGTTTGCCCTGATGGGATGGGAAGTGCGCGTTTTTGACCCCGATCCCGAGGCGGAACGCAAGATCGGGGAAGTCATGGGCAATGCGAGCCGCGTGCTGCCGATGCTCTACGAAGCGCCGATGCCGGCGGGTGGACAGATCCGGCTGTTAGGGTCGGTGGCCGAGGCGGTTACGGGCGCGGACTGGATACAGGAAAGCGTGCCGGAGCGGCTCGATATCAAGCACCGGGTGATTGCCGAGATACAGGCGGCCTGTCCTGAAGGCGCGGTGCTTGCATCGTCGACATCCGGATTCAAGCCGTCCGAGTTACAGGAAGGCGCCGCACGGACCGGCCAGATCGTCGTCGCGCATCCGTTCAACCCGGTCTACCTTTTGCCGCTGGCTGAACTGGTGCCGAGTGCGGCCACTGATGAGGCCATCGTGGCGCGGGCGAAGGAGATCCTGACCGCCATCGGTATGTATCCGCTTCACGTCCGCGCTGAAATCGACGCCCATATCGCTGACCGGTTCCTTGAGGCGGTCTGGCGCGAGGCGCTCTGGTTGGTCAAGGATGGCATCGCCACAACCGAGGAAATCGACAACGCGATCCGTTACGGCTTTGGTTTGCGGTGGGCGCAGATGGGCCTCTTCGAGACCTATCGCGTGGCGGGGGGCGAGGCCGGGATGCGGCACTTCATGGCGCAGTTCGGGCCGTGCCTGCAATGGCCCTGGACCAAGCTGACCGATGTGCCGGAGTTCACGGATGAGCTTGTGGACCTGATCGCAGGTCAGTCGGACGCGCAATCGGGACATATGGGCATCCGCGATCTCGAACGGCTGCGGGACAACAACCTTGTCGCCATCCTGCGCGGGTTGAAGCAACAAGGGGCCGGGGCAGGAAAGTTGATCCTGGAGCATGACACTGCATTGCGCGGGCCTTTGGGGGAAGAGGTGCCACTGGTGACGGTGCGCCGGGTTGTGCCTGTCGACTGGACTGACATCAACGGCCATATGAACGAAGGCCGGTACGGGCAGCTTTTCAGCGATGCGTCAGAGGAGTTGATGACCCATGTCGGCGCAGATCGCGCCTATGTGGAGGCGGGCAACAGCTATTTCACGGCTGAGACAACCATCAAGTATCTCAACGAGACCCATGCGGGCGAGGACATCTATGTCACCACGCGGGTGATAATCGGGCAAGGCAAGAAACTGAAGCTCTGGCACCAGATGCACCGAGCATCTGATCATGAACTGCTGGCCACCTGCGACCAGTTCCTGCTGCATGTGTCGCTGGAAACGCGGCGGTCCTGCCCGCCATTGCCGCAGGTTCTTGAGGCGGTCGAGGCTTTGGCGGCCAAACACGCGGAGGCGGGCGCATGAATTTCGCGCTGTCAGACGAACAGGAGATGATCGTCTCCACGGTGCGCGACTTCGTGGAGCGCGAAATCTATCCGCATGAAACGCAGGTCGAGCGGACTGGAGAGGTGCCGCACGAGGTGGCGCAGGAGATCAAGCGCAAGGTGATCGACCTTGGGTTCTACGCCTGCAACTTCCCCGAAGAGGTGGGCGGCGCGGGTCTGTCGCATCTCGATTTCGCGCTCGTCGAACGGGAGTTGGGGCGCGGGTCGATGGCGCTGACGCATTTCTTCGGACGACCGCAGAACATCCTGATGGCCTGCGAGGGTGATCAGAAAGAGCGGTATCTGCTGCCTGCGGTCCGGGGCGAAAAGATGGACGCGCTCGCCATGACCGAACCCGAGGCCGGATCGGACGTGCGCGGCATGTCCTGCACCGCGCGGCGGGATGGGGGCGACTGGGTGGTCAACGGCACCAAGCATTTCATCTCGGGCGCCGATCACGCGGATTTCTTCATCGTCTTCGTGGCGACAGGCGTTGATGAGACCCCGAAGGGGCCGAAGAAACGCATTACCTGTTTCCTTGTCGACCGGGGACATCCTGGGTTCACGGTGCGCGACGGCTACCGATCCGTCAGCCACCGCGGCTACAAGAACTGCATCCTCGAATTCGATGATTGCCGGTTGAGCGACGCACAGGTTCTGGGCGCGGTCGATGGCGGGTTCGAGGTGATGAACACCTGGCTTTATGCCACGCGGATCACCGTTGCGACGATGAGCGTGGGCCGGGCGCGGCGGGTCTTCGACCATGCCTTGACCTACGCGGCCGAGCGCAGGCAGTTCGGCCAGCAGATCGGCAAGTTTCAGGGCGTCAGCTTCCAGATCGCCGACATGATCACCGAGATCGATGCGGCGGACTGGCTGACCCTGTCGGCTGCGTGGCGGCTGGATCAGGGACTGCCCGCGAACCGCGAGATCGCGAGCGCCAAGCTCTACGCCAGCGAGATGCTGGCGCGGGTGACGGATGCGACGTTGCAAATCCATGGGGGAATGGGGCTGATGGACGATTATCCGATCGAACGGTTCTGGCGCGACGCGCGGGTCGAACGGATCTGGGATGGCACATCCGAGATCCAGCGCCACATCATCAGCCGCGATCTGCTGCGGCCTTTGGGAGCGTGACGGGCGTGTTTAAGGGTTTTTTCAGCGCGCCGCCCGATTCTTCGCAGAAGAATCGCGCCCGGATGCGGTGCGGATGGCGCGGATGACCAAGATGACGACGGTTGGGTTGCAACGTCTGTTCAAGCCCGCGTCCATCGCGGTGATCGGCGGCGGGGCATGGTGCCGTTCGGTGATCCTGTCGCAGGACCGGATCGGCTTTGACGGCCCCGTGTGGCACGTGCATCCCACAGCCGAAGGGGCATATCGGACAATCAGCGACCTGCCCGGAGCCCCTGATGCCTGCTTCATCGGCGTGAACCGAAGTGCCACCGTCGATGCCCTGCAAGCGCTTTCGGCCAAGGGTGCAGGGGGTGCCGTGTGCTTTGCCAGCGGCTTTGCGGAAACCGGTGACGGCGCCGACCTGAACGCCGCACTTCTGGAAGCAGCCGCCGACATGGCGATTGTCGGCCCCAATTGCTACGGTTTCGTCAATGCTCTGGACAGGGTCGCGCTCTGGCCGGATGTGCACGGGCTGGTTCCCGTGGAGAGCGGTGTCGCGATCCTCACGCAAAGTTCGAACATCGCGCTTAACCTGTCGATGCAGCGGCGGGGCTTGCCGATTGCCTTTCTCGGCACGGCGGGCAATCAGGCCCAGACCGGATTGAGCCGAATTGCCCATGCGCTGATCCGGGACCCAAGGATCACCGCGCTTGGCCTGCATATCGAAGGGGTCGGCGATCTGGCGGCGCTGCAGGCCCTGATGCAGGAGGCGCATCGACTGGGCAAGCCGGTTGTCGCGCTCAAATCCGGCCGGTCCGAAGCGGCGCAGACCGCCGCGCTGTCACACACCGCCTCTCTTGCAGGATCCGATGCTGGGGCGGGTGCCTTGTTCGACCGTTTGGGCATCCTGCGGGTACGGTCGCTCGATGCCTTGATCGAGGCCCTGAAACACGCGCATCTCTATGGCCCGGTTTCGGCAGGGGGCATTGCCTCTCTGTCCTGTTCGGGCGGGGAGGCCAGCCTGATGGCCGATGGCGGCGATGCGCGTGGTCTCACCTTTGCGCCGCTGACCGAGGCGCAGGATCGTGCCTTGGAACGGGTGCTGGGCCCGTTGGTCACGCGGGCCAATCCGCTTGATTACCACACGTTCATCTGGAACGACGCCCCTCGCATGGCCGAGGTCTATAGCATCATGGCCGCAGGACCGGCCGCATTGACCGTGATCGTGGTCGATTTCCCGCGAGCGGATCGCTGTCAAACCAACGCTTGGGACTGTGTCGTCGATGCGGCGCTGTCGGCCCGCGCGCAGACCGGCAAGCGGATCGCGCTTCTGACGTCATTGTCCGAGTCCCTGTCGGAAGACCTGTCGGACAGGCTGATGCAAGCGGGCATCCTGCCGTTGCACGGACTGGATGCGGCCTTGGATGCGCTTTCGGTGGTCTATGCAAAGCGACCGGCCGCGGATGTGGATCGCCCTATCCCGGTTCCGAGGCCGGACGGGACCCCGAGGATGCAGGACGAGGCCGACGCCAAGTCGACCCTCGCGCGGTCCGGTCTTGATGTGCCGCGCCACGCCGTGGCCACATCACCCGAAGACGCCGCCCGTCTTGCGCAGCCTATGCTGCCCGTGGCGCTCAAGGCGCGCGGCATGGCGCACAAATCCGAGAAGGGCGGCGTTGTTCTTGATCTTGCCACCTCGGATGCGGTTCGTGCCGCAGCATCCGGGATGGATTGCGACGGGTTCTACATCGAGGAAATGATCCGCGATGCCAGTGTCGAACTTCTGGTCGGGATCGTGGCCGACCCTGCACATGGCTATGTGCTGACGCTTGGGGCAGGGGGCATCCTGACAGAGCTTTGGCGGGACACCTGCCACCTGCTTGTCCCGGCGACCGAAGACGAGATCGACGCGGCGCTCGATACGTTGCGCGTCGGGCCGCTTTTGCGCGGCTACCGTGGAAAGCCTGGTGGCAATCGCGCGGCAACCGTCGCTGCGATCATGGCCGTTCAGACATATGTGGTTGCGCAGGCCGGTCGCGTTGCCGAGATTGAAATCAATCCGCTGATCGTCACCCCGACCCGAGCGGTGGTGGCGGATGCGCTGATCCGCGAGGAGTGATGATGGACAGTCCGCTACACGTGACACGAGATGGCCATGTGCTTGAAGTCGTGTTGAACCGGCCCAAGGCCAATGCAATCGACCTCAAGACCAGCCGGATGATGGGCGACGTGTTTCGTGACTTCCGCGACGATCCCGACCTGCGCGTGGCGGTGGTGACCGGGGCAGGAGACAAGTTCTTCTGTCCGGGCTGGGATCTCAAGGCGGCGGCAGAGGGGGATGCGGTTGACGGGGATTACGGCGTTGGCGGCTTCGGTGGCCTGCAGGAGCTGCGCGACCTCAACAAACCGGTGATCGCGGCGGTGAATGGCATTTGCTGCGGGGGCGGTCTGGAACTGGCGCTCAGCGCCGACATCATCCTCGCCGCGGATCATGCCAGTTTCGCGCTGCCGGAAATCCGCTCGGGCACGGTTGCCGATGCCGCGTCGGTGAAACTGCCCAAACGCATTCCGTACCATATCGCAATGGAGATGCTGCTGACCGGCCGCTGGCTTGATGTGGACGAGGCGGCGCGCTGGGGGATCGTCAATCACATCCATCCCGCAGCCGATCTGATGACCGAGGCGCGCAGGATGGCTGAGCTGCTCGCCTCCGGTCCGCCTCTTGTCTACGCCGCGATCAAGGAGATCGTGCGCGAAGCCGAAGACATGAAATTTCAGGATGCCATGAACCGGATCACCCGCCGCCAGTTCGCGACGGTCGATGTGCTTTATGGCTCCGAGGATCAGCTCGAAGGCGCACGGGCTTTCGCGGAAAAGCGCGATCCTGTGTGGAAGGGGCGGTGACTCGGACTGAGTCTTCGGCATGACGCAGGGGCAAGTGTGGGTAAGCTTGTGGATAAATGCGCAGACACTGTTCTTGCGGCATGAGGTGCGGATGACGCACAGGCTCAAGGGGCTGGGGGCTTCGAATTTATCTTCATGAATACAGTCACTTAACGAAATTATGACGAATTTTTCGATTTCCGGGAATTTCTCTCTTGCAGTCCCCGGACGCCGACTCTAAATAACCCCTCACCGGCGGCGCTGAGGCGGGTGCTGGGACGCCGAGTTTGGTGTTGGTTGAGAAGCTGGCGCGGGCGAGGTGGATAATTCAGGGGTATGATGAGGGCGGGCGCGCCGTTGAGTTAGGGCGCACTGGTCTTGTTGTTTGTCTCTGGGTTTGCTCTTTGACA
>JAUIBL010000069.1 GCA_030428355.1 Alphaproteobacteria bacterium
GTCACCTTCGACATCGTCCGCGAAGACACCGAGGTGAAGCCGCCCGTCGCACTGGGTAAGGCGAAGAAACTGATCCTGCAGGACAACGTCGACGTCATGGTCGGCATCGTCAGCTCGGGTGTTCTGGGCGCCGTGCGCGACATGGTCCACGGTGCAGGTATACCGCTGGTCGTCGCCAACGCGGGCAACGATGAGGCCACAGGTGAAGTCTGTTCGCCCTTCATCACGCGCATGTCCTTCTCGAACGGTCAGGTGAACCGTCCGATGGGCACATGGATGGCCGAGCAGGGCATCAAGAAGGTGTTCACGCTGGCCCCCGACTATGCCGCTGGTCGCCAGATGATCGACGCCTTTGCCGAGACCTTCACGGCTGCGGGTGGCGAGATCGTCGGTCAGGAATTCACTCCGTTCCAGAAGACGCAGGATTTCGGCCCGTACCTGGCACAAGCCAAGGCGAGCGGTGCCGATGCAGTCTATGTGTTCTACGCCGGGGGCGAGGCGATTGCCTTCGTCAAGCAGTATGACAGCTTCGGCCTGAAGGCGGAGCTGCCGCTCTACGGCTCGGGCTTCCTGACCTCGCCGCTCTACGTCAATGCGCAGGGCGAAGCTGCCGAAGGTGTGATCACCGCGCTGCACTATGCGCCGACCATCGACAGTCCGGCCAACGCGAGCTTTGTCGCCGCCTTCACCGCCGAGACAGGCCGTGCGCCCTCGGAGTTCGCGGTGCAGGGCTACGATTCCGCCCGCGCCTTGATCGAAGCGGTCAAGGCCGGGGCCACCGACCGCGCGTCGCTCGCCACGGCCCTGCGTCAGGTCAGCTTTGACGACCCGCGTGGCAATCTGTCGATCGATCCCGCGACCAACAACATCATCCAGCCGGTCTATGTCTACGAGACCGTGGCGGGTGAGGGCGGCCTGACCCAGAAGGTGCTGGCGCAGCTTCCGGCAGAGGCCGACCCGATCAACGGCTGCGAGATGGCTCCGGTTTCCAACTGACCCGTCCGGCCCGGTCGCTTGCCAGCGGCCGGGTCGCACTGTCCGAGGAGGACCTCTCATGGCACATGATCTTGGCTTCTGGACACTTCAGGCGTTGAACGCGCTGCAACTGTCCATGCTTCTGTTTCTGCTTTCCATCGGCCTGACGGTCATCTTCGGGCTGATGCATTTCGTGAACCTCGCCCACGGCTCTCTCTACGCGCTGGGCGCTTACTTTGCGGCGTCTTTGGCGGCTGTGGGTGGCTACTGGATGGGATTCTTCTTGGCCCCGGTCGCCGTCGCAGGTGTCGGCATCCTGCTCTACTCGGGGCTCATCAAGCGGATGCGCAAATCCGGCCCGATGGCGCAGGTTCTGGTGACCTTCGGGCTGATCTTCGTTCTGCTCGATCTCACGCGGATCGTCTGGGGTGATCTGGCGCTGGCCATCGACGTGCCCGCCCTCCTGTCCGGGCGGCTGACCTTCCTCGGCGTCGAATACCCGACCTACCGGCTGTTCATCATCGTGTTGGGCCTTGCCATCTTTGCCGCGCTCGCCTTCGTGCTGGGGCGCACCCAGATCGGTGCGATGATCCGCGCCGGCGTGGACAATGACGCGATGGCCGCCTGCCTCGGCATCAACGTGGAACGGCTGTTCTTCATCGTCTTCTGTGTCGGCTGCATGCTGGCGGGTCTGTCCGGTGCTGTCGCGGCGCCGCTCCTGAGCGTCACGCCGGACATGGGGCTGCAGATCCTGATCCCGACGTTGATCGTGATCGTGATCGGCGGACTCGGGTCCCTCAGAGGGGCCATCGCCGGGTCGCTGATCTACGGCTTCGTGCAGACCTTCGGCGCTGTTCTGGCCCCGCAACTCTCCTCTGTTCTCATCTACGCCCTGTTGGCCACGGTCCTCGTGATCAAGCCGGTGGGTCTCTTCCCGGCGAAAGGATAGGCGCATGTTTCGTCACAACGCACTTCGCTATGCCGTTCTGGTCCTGCTGGCCTCGGCCGCGCTGTTCCAGGCGTTCACAGCCGAATATTTCGGTCTGGAGATCCTGACCGAAATCCTGATCCTGGCCATGTTGGTTCTGGCTCTGGACATCGTCGCGGGCTTCGGCGGCATGGTCTCGCTCTGCCACGGCGCGCTGATGGGGGTGGGGGCCTATGCCTATGCCCTCCTGTCGACCACGGCAGGCATCGCGCCTCCGGTGGCGATGGCAGGCGCGGTTGCTCTGACCGGGGCCATCGCCTGGGCCATCGGTGCCATCTGTTCGCGCAGCCACGGCATCTACTTCATCATGGCGACACTGGCCTTCGGGCAGATGGCCTATTCCTACGTGTTCGAGGCACCGATCTTCGGTGGGGATGACGGGTTGGGCGGCATCGCACGGCTGGATCTGAGCTTCATCGGCATCGACCTGAATGACAGCCGCAGCTTTGCCCTGTTCTGCCTTGCGGTTCTCGGGGCCATCTACGGCGCGTCGGTTCTGATCCTGCGGTCCGGGCTGGGCCGGTCGCTGACGGGTGTCATGCACAACGAACAGCGCATGCGCGCGCTCGGCCTGACCGTTTGGCGCGTGAAGGCGGACGTGTTCGGTCTTTCGGGCATGATCGCAGGGCTGGCCGGTGTCCTTGCTGCCCAGCACATCATGTACATCTCGCCGGGTCTGCTGAGCTGGACCGTCTCGGGCGAGGCGCTGGTTGTCGTCATTCTTGGCGGTCTGGGCACACTGGTCGGCCCGCTGGTGGGGGCGGCCGCCTTTGTGGTGCTCAAGCACGAACTGAGTGCGGTCACCACCTATTGGCACCTCGTCGTGGGCGTCCTCCTGATCGCTGTTGTCATGAGCCGCGCCAACGGGATCTTCGGCTGGATCGAAGCCCGCTGGGGCGCCCGGATCGAACGCCGGCTGACCGACGCAACGCGCAAACCCGAAGCCAAGGAGGTTCTGGGAGATGCTTGAGACGCGCAATCTGGACAAGAGCTTTGGCGCCGTCCACGTCACACGCAACGTGTCGCTCAAACTCGAACGCGGCGAACGCCGGGTGATCCTCGGGCCGAACGGGGCAGGCAAGACGACGCTGTTCAACCAGCTTGTCGGCGAGCTGACCCCGGACAGCGGGTCGGTGCATCTGGCGGGAGAAGACGTTACCGCGCTCCCGGTCGCCAAACGCGCCCGTCGCGGGTTGTCGCGCAGCTACCAGAAGAACACGCTGTTCGATGGGCTGACGGTCGAGGAAAACCTTGGGCTCGCCGCCGCCGTGCATACCGGCAATGCGACCCAGCTTTGGTCCGACAGCCTTGCCAAACCCGAAGTGCGCGAGATCGTGGACGAGGTGGCGGAACAGGTGAACCTGATGCCCTATATCCACGCCAAGGTGTCCGAGATCAGCTACGGCGTGCGCCGTCAGCTTGAGGTTGGCGTTGCTCTGGCCACGCGGCCCTTGGTTCTGCTGATGGACGAACCCACCAGCGGCGTCGGGCCGGAAATGTCGAAAGGGTTTCACGACCTGCTCAACAACCTGCCGCGCGACCTGACCATGCTGATCATCGAACATGACATGGACCTCGCCTTTGACGTGGCCGACACGATCACCGTTCTGAACTACGGCGAAGTGGTCTTTGATGGCCTGCCCGAAGCGGCGCGGGGATCGAAACTGCTCAAGGACATTTATCTGGGGAGCTGGGAAGATGCTTAACCTGAACGCAATCGAATCCGGCTACGGCGAAACGCAGGTGCTTTATGGCCTGTCGCTCGAGGCGCAGGCGGGCCGGGTTCTGGCCATCCTTGGCCGCAATGGCGCGGGCAAATCCACGACGCTCAAGACGATCATGGGGCTCTTGCCGCTAGTCTGGGGAAATCCTGTTCGAGGGCAAACCGATGGCAGGCCAGCCCTTTGACATCGCCAAAAGCGGGATCGCCTATGTGCCGGAAACGCGGGACATCTTCCCGTCGCTGACGGTGCGCGAAAACCTCGAAATCGCGGCCAAGCGGTTTGGCGGTGCCGGGGCGGACTGGACGATGGAGCGGGTGCTCGATCTTTTCCCGCGTCTGGGCGAGCGTATGGAGAATGGCGGCACGCAGCTTTCGGGCGGCGAACAGCAGATGCTGGCCATCGCGCGCGGGTTGCTGATGAACCCCAAGCTTCTGATCCTTGACGAGCCGACCGAGGGCCTCGCCCCGATCATCGTCAAGCTGATCCATGACAAACTTCAGGATCTGAAAGCAGCGGGCCTGTCGATGATCATCGTCGAACAGAACTTCGGCTTTGCCACATCTCTTGCCGATGACGTTGTGATTGTCGGCAAGGGCCAGATCGTCTGGACCGGCAGCGCCGACGACATCAAGGCCGACGAAGACGCGCAGCACACCTGGCTTGGCGTTTGACGGATTGGCCCGGACACCGGGCCGATCCCCCTAAAACATCTTGCGCGCCACCTTTTGCGCGATGGTCACGAAATTCTTGACGTGCACGCCCTGTTCATCGACGCGGTAATTGACCGACAATTCGGTGCGCGCAATCTCGGGCTCGATGTTCAGGAATTTCA
>JAUIBL010000042.1 GCA_030428355.1 Alphaproteobacteria bacterium
ATGACCCGGCCCAAGGTGGGGGCGCTGAAGTTCAGCCCGTATGACGAGACACTGTATCTGGACAATGACACGATGATCCGGGCGGATCTGTCGTCGCTTTTTGACCTCTTGCAGAAGTTCGATCTGTGCGGGGCACATGTGATGCTGTGGCATCGGCCCCGGCACAAGCGGGTGTGGCAGACCGAGGTGCCCGAGACCTTTCCCGAGATCAATTGCGGGGTGCTGCTGTATCGAAAGAGCGCCGCGACTGATGCGTTCTTCGATGACTGGCAGGCGGCCTATGATGCGGCAGGGTTCAAGATCGATCAGCCGACCTTCCGTGAAACGCTTTGGAAGTCCGATCTGCGGTTCTACGTGTTCCCGCCGCAATTCAACAAGCGGATTTTCGAGGCGTCGGAGTTGATCTGGTCGGATCAGCCGAAGCCGCGCATCCTGCACCTGCCGATCCTTCGTCCGCAGAAGAATGCGCTGAAGAGGTGGTTCTCGAACCTGATCCGGTAGGCGCGCTACGCGGCGTCGTGGCTTGTGTGCGCCGTGTGGCCATGTCAGCATCGGCGCTCAAGGAGTGAGTGATCCATGCAGACGACGACACGTGAGACGGTGCACCTGCCGCAGACGCTTGAGCCGCGCAATCCGGGGATGGCGTTGGATCTGGACTGGGTGATGCGCGCTACAGCGAACCGGTCGGCGATCGAGCGGCGGGCGGCGACACTGCCGGGGCGGCGGTCGGTGAAGAAGGACCATCAGGCGGCGTGGCTTTGCCGGGCTGTGACCTGTATCGACCTTACGACATTGGCCGGGGATGATACGGTGGGGCGTGTGGCGCGGCTCTGTGCCAAGGCGCGGCAGCCTGTGCGGGCGGATCTGCTGTCGGCGCTTGGCATGGACGGGCTCAAGGTGGGTGCGGTCTGCGTCTATCACGACATGGTCGAGGCGGCGGTGGAGGCGCTGGCGGGTACGGGGATTCCCGTGGCGGCGGTCAGCACCGGTTTCCCGGCGGGCCTGTCGCCGTTTCACCTGCGGGTGGCCGAGATCGAGGAAAGCGTGAATGCGGGGGCAGCTGAGATCGACATCGTGATCTCGCGGCGGTTGGTGCTGACGGGCAATTGGCAGGCGCTTTATGACGAGATGCGCGCCTTCCGTGCCGCCTGTGGCGAGGCGCATGTGAAGGCCATTCTGGCCACGGGCGAGTTGGGCACGCTGCAGAACGTGGCGCGGGCGTCGCTCGTCTGCATGATGGCGGGGGCGGATTTCATCAAGACCTCGACCGGCAAGGAAAGCGTGAACGCCACGCTGCCAGTGTCGCTGGTGATGATCCGGGCGATCCGCGACTATTTCGAGGAAACCGGCTACCGCGTGGGCTACAAGCCCGCGGGCGGGATTTCCAAGGCCAAGGATGCGCTGGTCTACCTCGCGCTGATGAAGGAAGAGCTGGGCGACCGCTGGGTGCAGAACGATCTGTTCCGCTTTGGCGCGTCGTCGCTGCTGGGCGATATAGAGCGGCAGTTGGAGCATCATGTCACCGGGGCGTACTCGGCGTCGTGGCGCCATGCGGCGGGGTGAGGCGGGACGATGGGCAATAACCCGATGGTCCTGCTATTCGGCCTGTCCGCGCTGATGTGGCTGGGGGCGCAGAACTGGCGGCGGCGCAGGCTCAAGCGCGCGGTGCGCGATCTGCCGACACTGATGCAGCGGATGCTGGGGCCGGAACCGGCCTTCGAGCCGCCGGCCGATCTGCCCGATGGCCTGCAAGGTTTTGCGCGTTTGCATGACCGGACGCGCCAGGTTGAATGGGTCATCCGTGGGGCTGCGCTGCTCTGGCTGGCTTATATTGTTTTCCTGCTTTTGAAAGGCACCTTCCAATGACCTTACAAGAGATTTTCGAGAGTATGGACTACGGGACTGCGCCGGAATCGGCAGGCGACGCACTGGCGTGGCTGGTCGATCAGGGGGACCGGTTCGGGCATTTCATCAATGGCGCGATGACCGATCCCGGTCAGGTGTTCGAAAGCCGCAATCCGGCCACTGGCGAGGTGCTGGCGCATTTGACGCAAGGCACGCAGGCGGATGTGGATGCGGCTGTGGCGGCGGCCCGCAAGGCGCAGAAGGGCTGGGCGAAGCTGGGCGGCGCGCGACGGGCGCGGTATCTTTATGCGCTGGCGCGGCTGATGCAGAAACATGCGCGGCTCTTTGCGGTGCTCGAGACGCTCGACAACGGCAAGCCGATCCGCGAGAGCCGGGACATCGATGTGCCTTTGGCGCAGCGGCATTTCTACTATCACGCAGGTCAGGCGCAGTTGTTCGACAGCGAATTTGCCGGGCGCGAGGCGCATGGCGTCTGTGGTCAGGTGATACCGTGGAATTTCCCGCTGCTGATGCTGGCGTGGAAGGTTGCGCCTGCTTTGGCGGCTGGGAACACGGTTGTTCTCAAGCCTGCGGAATACACGTCACTGACCGCGCTTTTGTTCGCGGATGTGTGCCGTCAGGCCGGGCTGCCAAAAGGTGTTGTGAACATCGTCACGGGTGACGGTTCTGTCGGAGAAATGATTGTCACGCACCCGGATGTGGACAAGGTGGCCTTTACCGGATCGACAGCCGTGGGGCGGCGTATCCGCGAGGCGACGGCAGGATCGGGCAAGGCGCTGACTTTGGAGCTGGGCGGCAAGTCGCCGTACATCGTGTTCGAGGATGCGGATCTGGATTCCGCCGTCGAAGGTTTGGTTGATGCGATCTGGTTCAACCAGGGGCAGGTCTGCTGCGCCGGGTCGCGGCTTCTGGTGCAGGAAGGCGTGGCCGATCGCTTCTATGCCAAGCTGAAGGCGCGGATGGACAAGCTGCGTGTCGGATCGCCTTTGGACAAGTCGATCGACGTGGGAGCGATTGTCGATCCGAAGCAGTTGGAGACCATCACACGTTTGGTGGACAGCAACACGGCGGGTGAGACCTATCGCGCGACTTGCGAGATGCCGGAGAGCGGGTGTTTCTACCCACCGACACTTATCACCGGGCTGAGTACGGCTGACCCGCTGATGCAGGAAGAGGTCTTCGGGCCGGTGTTGGTGGGCACCACCTTCCGCACGCCGTCCGAGGCGGTCGATCTGGCGAACAACACGCGCTACGGGCTTGCGGCAACGCTGTGGAGCGAGAACATCAACGTCGCGTTGGACATCGCGCCGAAGCTGGCGGCGGGGGTGGTCTGGATCAACGGGACCAACATGTTCGACGCGGCAGCTCCGTTCGGTGGTGTCCGGGAAAGCGGCTTCGGGCGGGAAGGCGGGCCGGAAGGGATGATGGCCTACACCAAGCCATCGGGCAGCGGCAAGGCGCTGGGCAAGATCGCAGGCTTCAGCAGCGGGCCGGATGCCGAGCCTCAGGCGGTGGACCGGACGGCCAAGCTTTATGTCGGTGGCAAGCAGGCGCGGCCCGATGGCGGCTATGCCTACGAGGTTTACACCAAGGCGGGCAAGCTGATCGGGCAGGCACCTCTGGCGAACCGCAAGGACGTGCGCAACGCGGTCGAGGCGGCGCGTGGTGCGGCGGGCTGGGCCGGGACCACGGCGCATCTGCGGGCGCAGATCCTCTACTACATCGCGGAGAACCTCGCGGCGCGGAAGGACGAATTTGCGGCGCGTTTGAACCAGATGACGGGGGCCAAGACCGGCGCGAAAGAGGTGGATGTCGCAGTGAACCGGCTTTTCACCTATGCCGCCTGGGCCGACAAGTTCGACGGGCGCGTGGCGCAGGTGCCGTTGCGGGGTGTGGCCTTGGCCATGCGCGAACCCTGCGGTGTGATCGGGGCGTTTTGCCCGGACGATCACCCGCTTCTGGGACTGGTGTCGGTGATGGCCCCGGCGATCGCGATGGGCAACCGTGTGGTGCTGGTGGCGTCGGAGCCGTTCCCATTGGCGGCGACGGATTTCTACCAGGTGCTGGACACGTCGGACGTACCGGGCGGGGTGGTCAATATCCTGACCGGGCGGCACGCAGAACTGGCCCCGACACTGGCGCAGCATATGGATTTGGAGGCGGTCTGGTCGTTCTCTTCGGCGGACCTGTCGGCCGAAATCGAACGGGGTGCGGCGCTCAACCTGAAGCGGACATGGGTGAACAACGGGCGCGGCCGCGACTGGATGGGGGCCGAGGGTGAAGGGCGTGCGTTCCTTGATGCCGCGACCGAAACCAAGACGGTCTGGGTGCCTTATGGCGCATGATTGCCAATTTTCGTTGGGGTCATTGAGAATTCGGCGTGGCAATGCTAGTTTTGCACTACCCAGCGCCGGGGCGGAACGGCGTTTACACTTAGGAGGACGATGTCCTGTCTTTTCAAACGGATGTGGCACGTGCCACTGACGGGGGTCTGCCGATGACCGGCACACCCGGAACCGGATCAGCCAGCGACGCGACGCTCGCGGCGATTCTTGCGGAACTTGACGAAAACAAAGCCGAGGACATCGTGCAGATCGACCTGCGCGGAAAATCGTCCATTGGCGATTACATGGTCGTGTGCTCGGGACGGTCGACGCGCCAGGTGTCGGCTCTGGCCGAAAAGGTGGTCGAAAAGCTCAAGTCGGATCACGGTATCCTGTCCAAGGTCGAGGGCAAGGAAACCGGCGATTGGGTGCTGATCGACACGGGCGACGTGATCGTGCACATTTTCCGGCCTGAAGTCCGGGAATTTTACCAGTTGGAAAAAATGTGGCTCCCGGCAGGGACAGCCCTGACCAACTAGGATGCGGGTGCATCTGCGCACCGTGGGGCGGCTGGCTGGCCGCGCTGAGGAACGCGCGCTGACCGATGACTACCTGTCGCGCTTTGGCCAGACCGGGCGCGGTCTTGGCTGGCGCTTCGAGGGCGAGGCCGAGGTCGAGGACAAGAAGAACGGCGGGATGGCGGCAGAGGCGGCGTTGCTGCGGGCTGCGATCCCGGCGGGGTCCCTTCTGGTCTGTCTGGATGAGCGGGGCGTGCTGATGTCGTCGCCCGACTTTGCCAAAAAGCTACAGGGCTGGGCCGATCAGGGGCGGTCGGATGTCTGTTTCGTCATTGGCGGGGCGGACGGGATCGACCCTTCGTTGCGGGCCGAGGCGGATATGCTGCTGTCCTTCGGCAAGATGGTCTGGCCGCACAAGCTGGTGCGGGTGATGATTGCGGAGCAGCTTTATCGGGCCGCGTCGATCATCGCGGGGACGCCCTATCATCGGGAGTGAAGGGGGACGATGCGACGACGCATCGTGGCCTTCGGTCGACCGAAAGCGGGTGCCTGTGGTCAGGTGTAGGCGATAACCAGAAGGATCACGCCGAGGATCACGCGGTAGATCACATACGGCGTGAAGCTCACCGATTGCAGCAGCTTGAACATCAGTTTCAGCGCGGCAAGTGCGGCGAGGAAGGCAAAGACCGCCGCGATCCCGGCGTCGCGGACGATGCTCATATCCGCCTCTTGCGCCACTTCGATGCTGAGCAAGGCGCCCGAAGCGAGTATTGTCGGGATCGACATCAGCATGGACAGGCGTGCCGCGCTTTCGCGGTCATAGCCCAGTTGCCGCCCGGCGGTGATGGTGATGCCGGATCGCGACGTGCCGGGGATCAGGGCCAGCGCCTGCCAGAGACCCATGATGGTGGCGTCTTTCAGGCTCCAGTTCTCTGCGCGTTTGGTGGTCGGGCCGGTCTGGTCGGCCCAATAGAGGACAATGCCGAAGAGCAGCATGGTCCAGCCGATCACGGCGGTGGAGCGGAGCAGATCGTTCAGCCCTGACAGTTTGAGCGCAAGTCCGACAAGGACCACGGGGATCGTGGCGATGATCAGGCAGAGCGCCCAGAACGCGCCTTGGGTGTCGATGCGGCCCCGCGCCAGCCGTCCCATGCCGGCGGTTACACCTTTCACGTCGGACCAGAAATAGAGGATCACGGCCAAAAGCGTGCCCACATGCACCGCCACATCCAGCGCCTGTCCCTGATCCGCCAGTCCCGTCAGATTCGGCAGAAGAATCAGGTGCCCGGACGAGGAAATCGGCAGAAACTCGGTAACGCCCTGAATCAAAGCGAGGATAAGCAAATGGGTCAGGGGCATGAGGTGCCCTCCGCTGGCGAAGTCCTGGATGGGTATAAAGCCTTTAAAACCAAGGGGAAGGATTATTTTAGGTCCGGATCGGTCCTAAAATAGCTGCATTGCAGCACGTTTTTTGACCGCACGCGTGAAATTTCCGAAAAATAGGTCAGCATAAGTGACTTTTCTTTCTCTTCGGTCTTCTGTAATCAGGCGCGACCACATGAAGGGAAGGACCTGCGCCATGGCAAAGCAGCCGATGTTGAAGTTCGTCAAAGTTGAACGCGACATGCCGACAAAGCGTGCGGCCGAAGAGCGGCGTGCGGACTTCCACGAGATCTATGCCGAATATGCCGATGCCAAGGCCAAGGAGCAGGCCAGCCGCTGCTCCCAGTGCGGTGTGCCCTATTGCCAGTCGCATTGCCCGCTGCACAACAACATTCCCGACTGGTTGCGCCTGACCGCCGAAGGTCGGTTGCAGGAAGCTTATGAGGTCAGCCAGGCGACCAACACCTTCCCCGAGATCTGTGGCCGCATCTGCCCGCAGGACCGTCTGTGCGAAGGCAATTGCGTGATCGAACAGTCCGGCCACGGCACCGTGACCATTGGGTCCGTCGAGAAATACATCACCGACACAGCTTGGGAAGAAGGTTGGGTTCTGCCGATCAAACCCGCGCAGGAACGCAAGGAAAGTGTGGGTATCATTGGGGCTGGCCCCGGTGGACTGGCCGCAGCGGATGTGCTGCGCCGTCAGGGCGTGCAGGTCACAGTCTATGACCGCTACGACCGCGCGGGTGGTCTGCTGACCTACGGTATTCCCGGTTTCAAGCTTGAAAAGCCAGTTGTCATGCGCCGGAACGAGCAGTTGGAAAAGGGTGGTGTGCGCTTTGTTCTGAACTGCAATATCGGCGAGGACATGTCGTTCGAAGAGATCCGCGCGCAGCATGACGCGGTGATAATTGCGACCGGCGTTTACAAGTCGCGCGATCTGGGTGGTCCGGGGTCGGGTGCCGATGGCATCGTGAAGGCGCTGGATTATCTGACCGCATCGAACCGCAAGAGCTTTGGCGACGAGGTTGCCGACTTCGACAGCGGCAAGCTGAACGCGGCGGGCAAGAAGGTTGTCGTGATCGGTGGGGGTGACACCGCGATGGACTGTGTGCGCACCGCGATCCGTCAGGGGGCCGAGTCGGTCAAATGTCTTTATCGTCGTGACCGCGCCAACATGCCGGGTTCGCAGCGCGAGGTGCAGAACGCCGAGGAAGAGGGCGTGCAGTTTGAATGGCTGACCGCGCCCAAGGGCTTTACCGGCGATCCCGTGGATGGCATGATTGTCGAACGGATGCGTCTGGGCCTGCCCGATGCGACCGGTCGTCAGATGCCCGAGGTGATCGAAGGGTCGGACTATGTCGAACCTGCGGACATCGTCATCAAGGCGCTGGGCTTCGAGCCGGAAGAGCTGCCGACGCTCTGGGGTGTGCCGGAACTGGAAGTGACCCGTTGGGGCACCATCAAGGCCGAGTTCACCACGGGCGCGACCGCGCTGCCGGGTGTTTATGCCGTGGGTGACATCGTGCGCGGTGCGTCGCTGGTAGTCTGGGCGATCCGTGATGGTCGTGATTGCGCCGAAGCCGTGCTGCGCCAGTTGAACGGTGCAAGCGCCGTCGCTGCCGAATGAGCGATCTTGCCGCTCCTTACCGGCGGACCGGCACGCTTGAGGGGCGATGCCTCTGCGGGGATGTGCGCATCCGCGTGGAGGGTGACTATGTCGCCGCAGTGGGGGTCTGCCATTGCCGGAAGTGCCGCGTCTGGTCGGGAACACTCACCGGGTATTTCCTTGCCAAGCCCGAGGCCGTGCATGTCGAGGGTCCGACCAAGACCTACGCCTCGACACCCTTCGCCTCGCGCAGCTTTTGCGAGGTTTGCGGGACGAACCTCTGGCTGCGAAACAACGAAGACGATGCCGAGTACGAATTGATGCCCGCGCTGTTCCCTGCGGCGGATTCGTTCCCGGTGATTTCAGAAATCTACTGCGACCGCGCCCCGGCCTATGGCCAGGTCAAGGGCGATCATAAGCGCGCGACGCAGGCGCAATACGAAGCGAACAACCCTTTTGTCGAAGGAGACACGCCATGACCAAGTATGATGCAGAATGGGTCCGTGCCGAGGAAGCCAAGCGCAAATGGATGGCGGAGAACGGTCTCTATTCAGAAGAAGACGAGCATTCGTCCTGTGGTGTGGGCCTTGTGGTCAGCCTTGACGGCAAGCCCTCGCGCAAGGTGGTCGAAGCGGGAATCGACGCGCTGAAGGCGATCTGGCACCGCGGCGCTGTGGATGCTGATGGCAAGACCGGCGATGGTGCGGGCATTCACGTGCAGATCCCGGCGCCGTTCTTTTACGACCAGATCAAGCGCACCGGTCACGAGCCGCGCAAGGACGAGCTGATGGCGATTGGCCAGGTTTTCCTGCCGCGCACCGATTTCGGCGCGCAGGAGACCTGCCGGACCATCGTGGAAACCGAAGTTCTGCGCATGGGCTATTACATCTACGGCTGGCGCCATGTTCCGGTTAGCGTGGACTGTCTTGGCGAAAAGGCCAACGCGACCCGGCCCGAGATCGAGCAGATCATCATTTCGAACGCCAAAGGCGTGGACGAAGAGACCTTCGAGCGCGAGCTTTACGTGATCCGTCGCCGGATCGAAAAGGCGGCTGCTGCGGCTGGCATTGGTCAGCTTTACATCGCGTCGCTGTCCTGCCGGTCGATCATCTACAAGGGCATGATGCTGGCCGAACAGGTGGCGGAATTCTATCCCGACCTGCAGGACGAGCGGTTCGAGAGCGCATTCGCCATCTACCACCAGCGCTATTCGACCAACACCTTCCCGCAATGGTGGCTGGCGCAGCCGTTCCGCATGCTGGCGCATAACGGCGAGATCAACACGCTCAAGGGCAACCTGAACTGGATGAAGAGCCACGAAATCCGCATGGCCTCGGCGGCATTTGGGGATATGGCGGACGACATCAAGCCGATCATCGCCAATGGCGCGTCGGATTCGGCGGCTCTGGATGCGGTGTTCGAAGTGCTGGTGCGCGCGGGCCGCAATGCGCCGATGGCCAAGACGATGTTGGTGCCCGAGTCGTGGTCGAAGCAGGCCATCGAACTGCCCGAGGCATGGCGCGACATGTATTCCTACTGCAACTCGGTGATGGAGCCGTGGGACGGCCCCGCAGCCCTTGCCATGACCGATGGTCGCTGGGTCTGCGCCGGTCTGGACCGGAACGGCCTGCGCCCGATGCGCTATGTCGTGACGGGTGACGGTCTGCTGATCGCAGGGTCCGAGGCGGGCATGGTTCCGGTTGACGAAGGCACCGTGCGCGAAAAGGGCGCGTTGGGGCCGGGGCAGTTGCTCGCCGTCGATATGCAGGAAGGCAAGCTCTATCACGACGTCGAGATCAAGAACAAACTCGCGGCAAGCCAGCCGTTTGGTGAATGGGTCGGCAAGATCAACGAGTTGGACGAGGAACTGGCCAAGGTCACCGAGACCCCGATGTTCGAGGGCGCGGAACTGCGCCGCCGTCAGATCGCGGCTGGCTACACCATCGAAGAGCTGGAGCAGGTTCTGGCCCCGATGGCCGAGGACGGCAAAGAGGTTGTGGCCTCGATGGGCGACGACACGCCATCGGCGGTTCTGTCCAAGAAGTACCGCCCGCTGTCGCATTACTTCCGCCAGAACTTCAGCCAGGTGACCAACCCGCCGATTGACTCGCTTCGCGAATACCGCGTGATGAGCCTCAAGACCCGGTTCGGCAACCTCAAGAACGTGCTCGACGAGTCAAGCGCGCAGACCGAGATCCTTGTTCTGGACAGCCCGTTTGTCGGCAATGCGCAGTTCAAGGAACTGGCCAACCACTTCAACGCGGGTCTTTGCGAGATCGACTGTACCTTCCCTGCGACGGGGGAACAGGGCGCGCTGCAAGTGGCGTTGGAGCGTATTCGTTCCGAGGCGGAAGACGCCGTGCGGTCGGGTGCCGGTCACATCACCCTGACGGATGAGCATTGCGGCGAAGGCAAGGTCGCGATGCCGATGATCCTTGCCACCAGCGCGGTGCACAGCCACCTGACCCGCAAGGGCCTGCGGACCTTCTGTTCGATCAACGTGCGGTCGGCGGAATGTATCGATCCGCATTACTTTGCCGTTCTGATCGGCGCCGGTGCGACCGTGGTCAACGCCTATCTGGCCGAGGATTCGCTCAATGACCGGATCAAGCGTGGTCTTTTGGACCTGACGCTGACCGAGGCTGTCGCCAAGTACCGTGAAGCGGTGGATCAGGGCTTGCTCAAGATCATGTCGAAGATGGGTATCTCGGTCATTTCGTCTTATCGCGGCGGTCTGAACTTCGAGGCCGTGGGCCTGAGCCGTGCCATGTGTGCGGAATACTTCCCCGGCATGCTGAGCCGCATTTCGGGCATCGGCCTCAACGGTCTTCAGCGCAAGGCCGAGGAAATCCACGCGCTGGGCTTCCGTGGCGGTCAGGACGTCCTTCCGATTGGTGGCTTCTACAAGGCGCGCAAATCCGGCGAGACCCATGCCTGGGGCGCGCAGACGATGCACCTGATGCAGATGGCGTGTAACAAGGCGTCCTACGAGATCTGGAAGACTTATTCCAAGGCGATGCAGGCGAATCCGCCGATCCATCTGCGCGACCTCTTGGCGATCAAGCCGCTGGGCGACCCGATCCCGTTGGAGCAGGTGGAATCCATCACCAGCATCCGCAAACGGTTCGTGACTCCGGGCATGTCCCTTGGCGCGCTGTCGCCCGAGGCGCACAAGACGCTGAACGTCGCAATGAACCGGATCGGGGCGAAGTCCGATAGCGGTGAAGGCGGCGAAGACCCGGCGCATTTTGTGCCGGAGCCGAACGGCGACAACCCGTCTGCGAAGATCAAGCAGGTGGCGTCGGGCCGTTTTGGCGTGACTGCCGAGTACCTGAACCAGTGTGAAGAACTTGAAATCAAGGTCGCGCAGGGGGCCAAGCCCGGTGAGGGTGGTCAGCTTCCGGGGATGAAGGTCACCGACCTGATCGCCCGCCTGCGACATTCGACCAAAGGCGTGACGCTGATTTCACCGCCGCCGCACCACGACATCTACTCGATCGAGGACCTCGCGCAGCTGATCTACGACCTCAAGCAGATCAACCCGCGCTGCAAGGTGACGGTGAAACTGGTGGCGTCTTCGGGCGTCGGCACGATTGCCGCCGGTGTGGCAAAGGCCAAGGCGGACGTGATCCTGATTTCCGGTCACAACGGCGGCACCGGCGCGTCGCCCGCGACCTCGATCAAGTACGCGGGTTTGCCGTGGGAGATGGGCCTGACCGAGGCGCATCAGGTTCTGTCGATGAACAAGCTGCGGGATCGCGTGACCCTGCGAACCGACGGTGGCCTGCGCACTGGGCGTGACATCGTCATGGCGGCGATGCTGGGTGCTGAAGAGTACGGCATCGGCACAGCGGCGCTGATCGCGATGGGCTGTATCATGGTGCGTCAGTGCCAGTCGAACACCTGCCCGGTCGGGGTGTGTACGCAGGACGAATCCCTGCGGGCCAAGTTCACCGGCAACGCCGACAAGGTGGTGAACCTAATCACCTTCTATGCGCAGGAAGTGCGGGATATTCTGGCCTCGATCGGTGCGCGGTCTCTGGACGACGTGATCGGCCGTGCCGATCTTCTGAGCCAGGTGAGCCGTGGGTCGGATCATCTTGATGATCTGGACCTTAACCCGCTGCTGATCCGCGTCGATGGGTCGGATGACATCGTCTATGACCGCAACAAGCCGCGCAACGCGGTGCCGGACACTCTGGATGCCGAAATCGTGCGCGATGCGGCGCGGTTCCTTGAGGACGGTGAGAAGATGCAACTGTCCTACGCGGTGCAGAACACGCACCGGACCGTGGGCACACGCACCTCGTCGCACATCGTGCGCAAGTTCGGCATGCGCAACGCGCTGCAACCGAACCACCTGACGGTTAAGCTGACCGGTTCTGCGGGCCAGTCGCTGGGAGCCTTTGCCGCTCCGGGCCTCAAGCTCGAAGTGTCGGGCGACGCCAACGACTATGTCGGCAAGGGTCTGTCGGGCGGCACAATCGTGGTGCGTCCGCCGATGATGTCTCCGCTGGTGGCGGCAGATAACACGATCATCGGGAACACCGTGCTTTACGGGGCGACCGACGGTTACCTCTTCGCTGCGGGTCGCGCGGGTGAGCGTTTCGCGGTGCGGAACTCTGGGGCAAAGGTTGTGGTCGAGGGCTGTGGATCGAACGGCTGCGAATACATGACCGGCGGGGTTGCGGTGATCCTTGGCGACATCGGTGCCAACTTCGGTGCGGGTATGACCGGTGGCATGGCCTATCTCTATGATCCCGAAGGCAAGGCACAGGCGCTGATGAACCACGAAAGCATCGTGACCTGTCCCGTGACCGTGGATCACTGGATCGGCCAGTTGAAGGGCCTGATCGAGCGTCATGTCGAGGAAACCATGAGCCGCAAGGGGCAGGACATTCTGCAGCATTGGGACATCGAACTGGGCAACTTTGTTCAGGTCTGCCCGAAAGAGATGCTGGACAAGATCAGCCATCCGCTCGGCATCGAAAAGAAAGCGGTTCCCGCCGAGTAAGCGGGTTCCGATACTGGATCAGCGACCCGGTCTACATGGCCGGGTCGTTTGCTTTTGAGGTCGGTCAATCTGACCGGACCGAACAATCCCGGTCCGTGCTTTTAGGCGCGCTTACTGCGCAAAGGCTGCATAAAGGCCAAAAACGGCAGGTGTCGCTGCGCCAAGACAGGCCAGCCCGAGTTTCCATCCCCGGTCCCGTGCTGCGATCCGCACCAGCCCACCCAAACCAAGGCCTAGGCCGATCAGCCCACCGGGCAATGCGATCACGCCGATCATCGCGATCGATAGCCACGGCTCGATCAGCGAGGTCTGCACCAGTAGCCACAATGTCAGCGCCGCGACACAGGCTATGGCGCACAGGCCGACGCCCTGCACAACGGCCTGCCGCGCATGTGTGAACGCAAAAGCCATCGCAAGGCTGCTGAGGTAGAAGGCCAGAAGGGCAAGAACCAGAAGCATGATGTTGTGTTCCGGGATCGGACCCGAAAGTAAACCGCTTTCATCTTGTCGCCACGTCGTTGCCCTGCTTGTACCGGATTTCTTGGTCAGACTTCCGGCTGAACCGCAGCAGAGGGGATGTTTTCTTGCATGGCAGTTGCGCCTAATGTGCCTGCGATGGCAGGCGGAAAACCCAAACCTACTCCTCAGCAGGGGCCTCGGCTGGACAAGCCGAAGGCCAAACGCAGCCGTGCCCGCAAGGGGCCCGGTGTGGTCGACAAGATCCTCGCGCCCTATCGCTGGCTGGTGAAATGGGGCTTTCGGACAGGGCTGGCGCTGATTGTTCTTGCTCTGGTGGTGGTGGGTCTTTTCGGCGTGGTGAACCCGCCGACAACCCACACGATGTGGTCCGAAGGCCAGCGTCTGGGCGCGCCGGTGGATCAGGTCTGGGTCGATGCCGACCAGATCGCGCCGGTGATGTTCCGCTCTGCCGTGGCGGCGGAAGACGCGAATTTCTGCCTGCATTGGGGGTTCGATGTTGAAGCGATTCAGGCCGCCATCGAAGCCGGTGGTGCGCGGGGCGCGTCGACGATTTCGCAGCAGGTCGTGAAGAACGTGTTCCTCTGGCAGGACCGGTCCTGGGTGCGCAAAGGCCTTGAGGCGGTGCTGACCCCGGTGACCGAGGCGATGTGGTCAAAGCGGCGCATTCTGGAACTCTATCTGAACGTGGCGGAATTCGATGAAGGCGTGTTCGGAGTGCAGGCCGCTGCCCGGCATTATTTCGGGGTCGATGCACGCGATCTGACTGCACTGCAGGCCGCGCGGCTGGCTGCGGTTTTGCCCGCGCCCAAGTCGCGATCCGCCTCGAACCCGAGCAATTTTGTCGAGCGCCGCGCCCGGTCGATCCGGGGCGGGGCAGAAACCATCAATCAGGATGGGCGCGCGGCCTGTTTCCAGAACTGAGCCTGATAGGGTGAGACGAAAACCGCGCGTCGGGGATTAATGCGGCCCCGGACCATTGTATTGCGGACCGCTTCGCGGCAATTAGAGAGGGTCTGACCACCCTGAATTCGAGACTCGTTTCGCATGGCCAAGCTCTATCATGTTCCGTTGTCGCCGTTTTGCCGCAAGGTCCGGCTGAGCCTTGCGGAAAAGAAGATCGAGTGCGAGCTGGTGGAAGAGAAATACTGGGAAAAAGACCCGGATTTCCTGCGCCGCAACCCTGCCGCCAAGGTGCCCGTTCTCAAGATCGACGGTCGCACGATGGCCGAAAGTGCGGCGATCTGCGAATATCTCGAAGAGAAATATCCCGAGCCTCCGCTGATGCCCCGATCCCTGGACGCGCGCTATGAAGTGCGGCGGCTGGTGGGCTGGTTCGATGACAAGTTCCACAACGAGGTGACCTCGAAACTGCTCTATGAGCGGGTGAACAAGAAGGTCACCAAGCAGGGCTTTCCCGATAGTGCAAACGTCAAAGCGGGGGCCAAGGCGATCAAGTACCACCTCGACTACATGGCGTGGTTGCTGGACCACCGCCGCTGGCTGGCAGGCGATACCATGACGCTGGCCGATTTCGCGGCGGCCGCGCATCTGTCTTCGCTGGATTATATCCGCGATGTCGACTGGAACCGCAGCGCAGTGGTCAAGGACTGGTACGCCAAGATCAAATCTCGTCCGGCGTTTCGGTCGATCCTCGCCGATCAGGTGCCGGGTTTCCCGCAACCGCCGCATTATGCCGATCTGGATTTCTGATCCCGCAGTGCGGAGTGGGGGCCAGCCCCCACACCCCCGGGATATTTGTGGCAAGAAGAATAGCAGGCCGTCATGGATTTGACGGAGCAGGTCAAGGCGCAGGCTTTGGCCGAAGGGTTTTCGGCCTGTCGGATCTGCCGGCCCTGGGATGTGCCCAAGGTTCCAGAGCGTCTGCAGGCGTTTCTGGATGCAGGCTATCACGGCCAGATGGGCTGGCTGGCTGACCGGGCGCATTGGCGCGGTGCGCCGCAGGTGCTTTGGCCAGAGGCGCGGTCGGTCATTGTTCTGGCGGAGAATTATGGGCCGGATCACGATCCGTTGGCGGTGCTGGAGCAGACCGAGCGGGCCGCAATCTCGGTCTATGCGCAGAACCGCGATTACCATGATGTCGTCAAGAAGCGCCTCAAGCGGCTGGCGCGTTGGATGATTTCTGAGGCCGGGGGTGAGGTGAAGGTGTTTGTCGACACTGCCCCCGTCCCGGAAAAGCCTTTGGGGCAGGCGGCGGGTCTGGGTTGGCAGGGCAAGCATACGAACCTTGTGTCGCGGGAGTTGGGGTCTTGGTTCTTTATCGGCTCGGTGTTCACGACGCTCGATCTGACACCCGACGCGGCCGAGGTGGATCATTGCGGATCGTGTCGGGCCTGTCTGGATGTGTGCCCGACCGATGCGTTCCCCGCGCCCTACCGGTTAGACGCCCGGCGGTGCATTTCCTATTTGACGATTGAGCACCACGGACCTGTGGATGAAGACCTGCGCGCGTTGATGGGCAATCGCATTTATGGCTGCGACGATTGCCTCGCCGTCTGCCCTTGGAACAAGTTTGCCAGCCGGGCAGCAGAAGTGAAGTACCACGCGCGGGAGGAATTGGTTGCGCCCGATCTGGCGGAGCTTGCGCAGTTGGACGACGCGGGGTTTCGGGAGCGTTTCTCGGGCTCTCCGATCAAGCGGATCGGGCGCAACCGGTTTGTGCGAAACGTGCTTTATGCCATCGGTAATTCCGGGTCGCCGCGCTTGCGGGGGGTGGCGCAGGCGTTGGTCGATGATCCCGACGAAACCGTGGCCGATGCAGCGCGCTGGGCCGCGATGCGACTTGCCGATGTCGCAAACGCGCGGGCCGGGGCGCGCGACTAGGCTAGGTCAGGCGCAGGAGGCCCGTTTATGGCAATTCTACTGGGTGTGGACACCGGCGGCACGTATACGGACGCCGTCTTGATGCGCGACGAAGAGGCGGTGATCGCCAGTGCCAAGGCGCTGACGACGCGACACGATCTGGCGATTGGTGTCGGCGAAGCGGTCAAGGCGGTGCTGGCGCAGTCTTTGGTGTCTCCGGCAGACATCGCGCTGGCGTCTTTGTCGACCACGCTCGCGACAAATGCGCTGGTCGAAGGGCAGGGCGCGCGGGTGGCGCTGATCTATATCGGCTTTTCCGAACGCGATCTGGCGGCGCAGGGACTGGCCGAGGCTTTGGCGGGTGACCCTGTGCTGGTGACCTCAGGCGGGCACAGCCACAGCGGGGCCGAAGTGGCGCCCTTGGATGTCGCCGTGATCGCCGATTGGGCGGCGGCACAGGACGTGTCGGCCTTTGCCATCGCGGCGCAGTTCGGCACGCGCAATCCGGCGCATGAGGTGGCGGCGCGCGACGTGGTGCGGGCGGCGACCGGGCGGCCTGTGACCTGTTCGCATGAATTGTCGGCCAAGTTGGGCGGGCCGAAGCGGGCTTTGACGGCTGTGCTTAATGCCCGGCTCATCGGGTTGACCCATCGGCTGATCGGGCGAGCCGAGGGCGCGTTGCGTGAGCTGGGGATCGACGCGCCGCTGATGGTGGTGCGCGGCGACGGGGCGCTGATGTCGGCGGCGCAGGCGCAGGAACGGCCGATCGAGACCATCCTGAGCGGGCCGGCTGCGTCCATCGTCGGTGCGCGTTGGCTGACCGGGGCGGATCAGGCGCTGGTGTCGGACATAGGTGGCACGACAACCGACATCGCTGTGCTGCGCAATGGTCAGCCGGTGATCGACCCCGATGGCGCGCGGGTTGGTCCGCATCGCACCATGGTCGAGGCGGTGGCGATGCGCACGCACGGGCTGGGTGGGGACAGCGAGGTCCATCTGGCCAGCCAGGGCCTGACCGGAGGTGTTGCGCTTGGGCCAAGGCGCGTGCTGCCGGTGGCGCTGGTGGCGCAGGATGCGCCCGAGGTGGTGCACAAGGTGCTGGACGAGCAGATGAACCGGCCCGTTCCCGGCGAATACGACGCGCGGTTCGTGCGGCGGGTTGAAGGGCAGGATGCGGTTGGTCTGCCGGAGCGGGCGCAGGTCGTGCTGGACCGGATCACCGTTGCGCCGCAGCCCTTGGGCGGTGTGGTGCAGTCGCGGCTGGAGGCGCAGGCGCTGCGGCTCCTCGTGTCGCGTGGGTTGGTGCAGGTTGCAGGTCCGACGCCGACGGATGCGCTGCATGTGCTGGGGCGGTTCGCGCATTGGGACGCCATTGCGTCGGAAAAGGCGCTGGCTTTGCTGGCCCGCAATCGCGCGGGATCGGGGGAGCGGTACGCCCAAACCGCGCAGGAGATGGCTGAACAGATCGTCGAAGCGCTGACCCGTGCCACCGGAACCGTGCTGCTGGAAGCGGCGTTTGCGGAGGACGGGATGGAAGACCCGACCGCGCTCGCCCAACATCCGCTGATGGCGCGGGGATTACGGCACAGTCCGGGGCTCGTGCATCTGACGGCGGGCCTCTCGGTTCCCGTCGTGGGGTTGGGTGCGTCGGCGCAGACGACCTATCCGGCGGTCGGACAATACCTCAATGCCGAGATGCTGTTGCCGGATCATGGCGATGTAGCGAATGCCATCGGCGCTGTCACAGGCCGGATCCGGATGTTGCGCGAAGGTTTGGTGAGCAGCCCGTCGGAAGGGCTGTTCCGGGCGCACCTGCCGGACGCACCGCAGGATTTCCGCGATGCGGATGCCGCCATGGCGATGCTTGAGGCGAGCCTAAGCGCAGCCGCGACCGAAGACGCCGAAGCGGCGGGCGCGGCCTCGGTCCATGTGCAGGTCTGGCGCGAGGTCAAACGGGCCGAGATCGAAGCGCGCGAGATGTTCGTCGAGGCAAGGATCGTGGTCGAGGCGACGGGGCGTCCAAGGATCGCGGCTCACGACCCGGAGACTGTGCTGTAACAAGGGTTGGACTTGGCATTCTGCGCGCCATCTATAGGCTCTGGACGACCAATGGAGGTGCCCGCATGGCCAAATATGAAAAGAACCCGGACGTGATTGCAACGCTGTCGCCGGAACAGTTCTACGTCACGCAGGAAAGCGGAACGGAACGGCCCGGCACCGGGGAATACCTGCACAACAAGGAACCCGGCATCTATGTGGACATCGTGAGCGGTGAGCCGCTGTTTGCGAGTGCCGACAAGTACGAGTCCGGTTGTGGCTGGCCGAGCTTTACCAAGCCGATTGAGCCCTCGCATATCACCGAGCTGCGCGACCTCAGCCATGGGATGATCCGCACCGAGGTACGTTCGACCCATGGGGACAGCCATCTGGGGCATGTGTTCCCAGACGGTCCGCGCGACCGGGGTGGACTGCGCTATTGCATCAATTCCGCCAGCCTGCGGTTCATCCATCGCGACGACATGGAGGCCGAAGGCTATGGCGCTTATCTGGATCAAGTGGAGGATGTGGCATGACTGAACGTGCTGTTCTGGCCGGTGGCTGTTTCTGGGGAATGCAGGATCTGATCCGCAAACTGCCCGGTGTTCTGGACACCCGCGTAGGCTATACCGGTGGGGATGTGCCGAACGCGACCTATCGCAACCACGGCACCCATGCCGAAGGGATCGAGATCATTTTTGATCCGTCGGTGATCTCGTATCGCAAACTCTTGGAGTTCTTCTTTCAGATCCACGATCCGACCACACTGAACCGTCAGGGCAATGACCGGGGTCTGAGCTACCGCTCGGCGATCTATTTTGTGGATGAGTCCCAGAAGGACTGCGCATT
The DNA here is from genome assembly GCA_030428355.1 of Alphaproteobacteria bacterium. Taxonomy (GTDB): domain Bacteria; phylum Pseudomonadota; class Alphaproteobacteria; order Rhodobacterales; family Rhodobacteraceae; genus Marivita. The sequence goes on from JAUIBL010000042.1 coordinate 18,901, forward strand.
GGACACCATCGCCGATGTGAACGCCAGCGGCATCTGGCCGGGCAAGGTTGTGACTGAAGTGGAGCCCGTAGGGGATTTCTGGGAAGCCGAACCCGAGCATCAGGATTACCTCGAGCGGTTCCCGAATGGCTATACCTGCCACTATCCGCGCCCGAACTGGGTGCTGCCCAAGCGCGACGCGGCGGAGTAACGGTCTCTGAAAGACCACGGAAAGGCCAGTTTGGGGGCCTTTCTGCTGCGCTCAGGTCTTTTTGCCGCCGATCTTGGGTTCCGTGCCGGCCTTGAGCCGGGCGAGGTTCTCGCGGTGCCGCCAGATGATGAGCAGGGCAAGCGTCAGTGTCAGGAAGAACACCTGCCCTTGTCCGACGACCAGACACCAGAGCGTCGACCAAGACGCGGCCACCAGGGCGGACAGGCTGGAGATCCGGCTGATCACGGCGGTGGCCAGCCATGTGGCGCAGGCAAGAAGGCCCACAGGCCATGCGAGGGCCAGCATCAGGCCGAGGAAGGTCGCAACGCCCTTTCCGCCCTTGAAGCCCAGCCAGACGGGGAAGCAATGGCCCAGGAACGCGGCCAGAGCTGCGATCTGTGCGGCACCTTCTCCGGCGAACTCGCGCGCCAGCAAAACGGCAACCGCGCCCTTGGCCCCGTCGAGCAGAAGGGTCGCCGCAGCAGCCCCCTTGTTGCCGGTGCGCAGGACATTGGTCGCGCCGATATTGCCGGATCCGATTTCCCGCAGATTGCCAAGGCCCATCGCTTTGGTCAGGATCAGGCCGAAAGGGATCGACCCAAGCAGGTAGCCGATCAGCGCCCATAGCGCATAGAGGGCCAGTCCTGTCTCAAGCGTTGGCATCATGTGCTCCGGTAGACCGAGGTTCCGCTGACAAAGGTTTCAAGAACCTTACCCTGCAAGCGCGCGCCGTCAAAGGGCGTGTTTTTCGACTTGGACTTGAGTTGGAACCGGTCGAGCACGATGGGCTTGTCGGGATCGAAGAGAACCAGATCAGCGGGCGCGCCTTTGGTCAGGCGTCCGCAGTTCAGCCCCAGCCGCTTGGCCGGGTTCAGGGACAGCGCACGGAACAGCGTCGGCAGGTCCAGATCGCCGGAATGATAGAGGCGCATCAGCACCGGCAGCATGGTTTCGAGACCGACAGCCCCGCTTGCCGCTTCCTCGAAGGGCAGGCGTTTGCTTTCCTCGTCCTGTGGTGTGTGGAACGACCCGATCACGTCGATCAGGCCGGATTTCACTGCCTCGACCACCGCCTGTCTGTCGTCTTCGGCGCGCAATGGCGGCTTGACCTTGAAGAAGGTGCGGTAGTCGGCAACGTCATATTCGTTGAGCGTCAGGTGGTGCATCGACACGCCAGCGGTCACGTCGAACCCGTTGCGCTTGGCCCGTTCCAGCGAGGGCAGGGCGCGGGTCGTGGTGATCTGGTCGGCGTGGTAGCGCACGCCGGTCATTTCGACCAAGGCGATGTCACGGTCGAGGCCCATACGTTCGGCCATCGGTGTGACGCTGGGCAGACCGCGCAGCGATGCGAATTTGCCGGATGTTGTGGCGGCACCCGCTGACAGGTTCGGTTCCTGCGGGTGACCGACGACCAACGCGCCCAAGGCGCGGGCATAGGTCATCGCGCGGCTGAGCACCTTGGTGTCCCGCACCACGCGGTCGCAATCGGTGAAGGCAACCGCCCCGGCATCCATGAGAAAACCGATCTCGGTCATCTCGCGCCCTTCGCGGCCTTTGGTCAAAGCGGCCATCGGCAAGACATGAACCGGCGCGGCCTCGTTGGCCCGACGGCGGACGAATTCCAGCGTTTCCGGCGTGTCGATGGCCGGGTTTGTGTCAGGGCGCGTCACTATGGTGGTCACGCCACCTGCTGCCGCCGCAAGCCCGGCTGAGCCATAGCTTTCCTTGTGCCGTTCGCCGGGTTCACAGATCTTGACCCCGATATCGACGATGCCGGGAGCCAGGTATTTACCGCCTGCATCGCGCCGTGCCTCGGTGGGCACAGCGTCCGTGCTGATCTCGGGCATCGGTGTGGCGAACACCTCGGCAATCACGCCATTGCGGATCAGAACTGCTCCCGGGGTGGTGGTTGCTGCCTCCGGGTCGATCAGCCGCGCGTTCGAGATGAGGATCGTCATGTCACCCTGCCTGTTTCTGACGCGCCGCGTTGATCTGCTCGATCACCGCCTGTGGATCTGGCTGATACTTGATCAGGTGCTTGTCGCCGGAGCGGGTGATGACCTGCACCGAACCGGCAATCGTCCGCAGCTTGACGATGTCCTCAAGCCGCGCCTTGCGTTCGTAGGGGCCGGTCAGACTGGCGCTGGTCATCGTCCAGACCTCGTCCATGACTTCATCCGCCATATACCACCCCCGCAGGGCAACCGCGGCAAACCCGCCAACCGCCCCTGTCCAGACATGCGGGTTGTCGATAAGCCACAGGATCAGCATCCCGCCCGCCATGGCAAAGGCCGTCATGACCGCATGGGCGCGGATGTAGGTCTGCTTATCAGGTCTGAATTCGGTCATTATGGCTTTCGCTGTCGGTCAGGTCATCAGGAACCGGGCAATGATGATGGTCAGCGGGATCAGAACGAAAAGGCCGATCACAACCCACAGCCCTTTACTGGAAGACGGTGCAGGCGCAGATTTGGTGCCAACCATGCCTTTGGCGGATTTGGTTTGGATTTTTGCTGCACCCATGCTGGCCTTGGGCTCGTTGAAGGTGCCGATCCAGCGCAGAGGGGTGGCAATGGTCAGGTCCTGTGCGGTCTGGTCGAAGGCCTGGGATGGAAGGACCAGCACAAACCCCGTCAGCGCGTCAAGGCGTGGGCGCATCGCGGAGAAATCCGACCCGCTGACGTCATGCGCGTTGATCAGATATTGCGACAGCGACATCTCACCCAAATCGCGCAGGTCGATCACCTCGACAAAGGCCGACCGCAGCGATTTTGCCCCAAGCGCATATTGCAGCGGCCATTCGCCGGTGCCCGCCTGCGTCGTGAAGCGCTCGATGGCCTCGCGCGGCAGGTCGATGTGAAACACCCGGATCACACCGCGTTCGCTGCTCTTGATGTGCATGGTGGTGCTCATACCATGACGCCTTCGGACTGTGCCGCCCGGCGCTCTCGCAGGGACCGCGCCAAGAGGTCCATCGCCGCCATCCGCACGGCGACCCCCATCTCGACCTGTTCCTGAATCACGGATCGGTTGATGTCGTCAGCGAGGGTGCCGTCGATCTCGACCCCGCGGTTCATCGGGCCGGGATGCATGACGATGGCATCTTCCTTGGCAAAGCTCAGCTTTTCGGCATCCAGCCCATAGCGGTGGTAGTATTCCCGTTCCGACGGAATGAACCCGCCATCCATGCGTTCCTTTTGCAGGCGCAGCATCATGACGACATCGACGTCTTTCAGCCCCTCGCGCATGTCCTCGAAGACCTCGACCCCGAATTCGCCAATGCCCGTGGGCATCAGCGTCGGGGGGCCGACAAGGCGCACACGGTTTTCCATCTTCCCCAGCAGCAGGATATTCGACCGCGCCACGCGGCTGTGGGCGATGTCGCCGCAAATCGCGATCGACAGACGGTGCAATCGCCCCTTGGCGCGACGGATCGTCAGCGCATCAAGCAGCGCCTGCGTCGGGTGTTCGTGCTTGCCGTCGCCCGCGTTGAGAACCGCGCAATTCACCTTTTGCGACAGCAAATCCACCGCGCCCGAATGCGGGTGCCGCACGACCAACAGATCGGGATGCATCGCGTTCAGCGTCAGAGCCGTGTCGATCAGGGTTTCGCCCTTCTTCACCGACGACGCCTGCATCGCCATGTTCATCACATCCGCGCCCAGACGCTTGCCCGCCAATTCGAAGCTGGCCTGCGTCCGGGTCGAGTTTTCGAAGAACATGTTGATCTGCGTCAGCCCCGCCAGAACATCGGTGCTGGGCGTCCGCTTGCGGTTGCGGTCGGCATACTGGTCTGACAGGTCAAGCAGTGTGGTGATTTCGTCAGGGCGGAGGGGTTCGATCCCAAGCAGGTGTCGTTGATCGAAACGCATCATCTGGCCTTTTCGGAGTGGTCGGCTGCTTATAGAAACTGCACTGTCTCGCGGCAAGACCGTGTTCCCTTTTGCGCGACAGAATGCCGGGATAGAGTGTCTTATGGATTCGCAAAT
>JAUIBL010000070.1 GCA_030428355.1 Alphaproteobacteria bacterium
CCAACGAAATGGCGCGCCGCCTTGTGCGCATCCGGCTCGATGCCAATGTCGAGCGCCCGTGGCAGCGCGGAGGCTTCCGGCACCCTGACCTCATGGTCTGGATCCGTGCCAACCGCGGGCGCATCGTGGCCGCCTGCCTGACGCTGTGCCAGGCGTGGATCGCCGCCGGCAAGCCCCGGGGCAGCAAAACCATCGGGTCCTATGAGAACTGGGCGCAGGTGATTGGTGGCGTGCTGGCGACCGCTGGCATCCCGGGGTTCCTCGGAAACCTTGAGGACATGATGGCTGCGTCAGACAGCGAGGGGGCCGGTTGGAGCGCGTTCATCGCGGCCTGGTGGGATCGGTTCGGGACGGCGGATGTAGCCGCTGCCGATCTCTTCGATGTTGCCGCGTTCTGTGATCCGGGGCCGCCGATTTCTGGCCACACTGAGCGCGCTCAGAAAACGGCTTTCGGTATGGCGCTGACCAAGATGCGCGATCGCGTCTTCAAAATCGGCCATGTGAGCGTCCGGTTAAGGTCAGCTGGAACGTATCGGCGAGCTGCCAAGTGGAAGCTTGAGCTGTTCGCGGAGCCCCAGAACACGCGAAATCAACCTGAACGTGAATCGGCGTGTGAACCTTTGGAGTGCAGTGTGAACCTTAAAAACAGAGGTTCACACTCCCAACCTACTGATATGAAGGGCAAATGTGAACCTTGTGAACCTTGTGAACCTTTTTCCGCCTCTTCACACATGCGCACGCGCGCGTACGCGCGCGATAAGGATGGCCCCGGAATAGGTTCACAAGGTTCACAAGGTTCACAAACGAACGTGAATTCAGAGGGTTATACGTGTGAACCTCGGTGTGAACCTCAAAAACAAGGTTCACAAGGTCCCCTACGCCCCGATTGGCTGAAGGACCTCGACCCGTGAACCCCTCAGCCCATTGCACCGTTTCGTCCGACGACGGCGGCCTACACCGCCAAGCACATGACCGCCGTCGTCTTCCACCCGAGCAGCCAACCAGAAGAGGAGACCACTCATGGCTGACACGACTCTCGCCGAGGCCAATCTCGGCGCAACCCCGAAAACGCCCATGCCGCCTGCGCAGGGCTATCGCACAATTCTGGCGCTGGACCTCGGCACCATCACCGGCTGGGCGCTGCGCGGCTTTGACGGGCTGATCACCAGCGGCACCGTCAGCTTCAAGCCCGGCCGCTACGACGGTGGCGGCATGCGTTACCTGCGCTTCACCAACTGGCTGTCCGAGATCAACCGGCTGTCTGGGCCAATCGAAGCGATCTATTTCGAAGAAATCCGCCGGCATGCTGGCACTGACGCGGCTCATGTCCACGGCGGCCTGCTGGCTGTTCTAACGAGCTGGGGCGAATTGCGCGGTGTTCCATACCAGGGCGTCCCGGTCGGCACGATCAAGCGCCACGCCACCGGCCACGGCAATGCGAACAAGCAGGCCATGATCGATGCTGCCCGCAAGCGTGGCTTCAGCCCCGCCGATGACAATGAGGCGGATGCCATCGCGATCCTGCTCTGGGCGATCGAGACGCAGGGAGGGCTGGCGTAATGGGCATGCGGTTCACTCCGAAGGGCTACGGCGGTCATCGCCGTGACCCTGACCAGGTCAAGCGCGATGGCTGGCAAGAGCAGGGTCTGCTCGCGGTCAGCGTGGATGATCACCGACTGACATGGCCCGAGCGCGCATTGGTCGAGCAGCTGGGAACGAAACTCTACGGCAAACGCCCGCAGGGCAGGGAGGTGCGTCATGGGCGGTGACTGGACCCGGGCGATGGTGGCCGATCGGTTGGACCTTGCAGCAGATGTGATGCACAGCCTGCCACCGGTGGGCCCGCAGGGCTATGTCAGCGCCTGGCCCGAATACGTCTCGAGCTTCGCCGATCAGGTGGAGCAAGAGCCCCGGATGAAAAAACCGCTGCCATCGCCGCGGATGATCACGCAGGCCGATGAGGCGATGCTGTGGCTCAGGTGGCTGGACAAGGACATCGGCGAGATCCTGTGGGCGCGGGCCAACCGCAAACCGTGGAAGCGGATCACCTGGCGTCACGGCATCAGCCGGGCGACCGCGCATCGGCGGTACGAGTACGGGCTGGCAGTCATCGTCTGGCGGCTCAATGGCCGTCAGGTGCCGCGCAAGCGCTCGATGGAGTTTGTGATCGGGCAGACGGCTTGATTGTGTCAGGGGCGCGTGCAACCGTTCCCCTGACCTATCCCATTGATTCAAGGGCAGATGCATGACGCGTACAGAGCTGATCGAAAAACTTGCCGCGGATTACCCGGGCCTGACAAAGAAGGACCTCAAGCGCGTCGTCGAGGCCATTTTTGAAGCCATCATGGCTGGTTTGGAAAACGGTGATCGTGTGGAGCTGCGTGGGTTTGGCAGTTTTGAGATTCGTGCGCGGGAGGGACGCATGGGGCGTAACCCGCGCACTGGCGGCATCGTGCCCGTTGCACCAAAGCGGCATGTTCGCTTCCGCGGCAGCAAACAATTGCAGCAGACGATGAATGCAGCGCGGCCTCTGTAGTCCAGGGTCCTGTCAAGTTGTTTTGTCGCGCTGAGACAGTTTTTGGTGAGACACCGTTGGCTGTGACATTCAAAGACCGAGAGGCTAAATAAACGATATGCTCGGTGTCGTGCGCGCCGCAGGTGTCACCCCATCAACCCTCCCGCAACTTTAGTCGCCACAGGCCCCCCGATGGCCTCCAACACGCCCAGAACGGTCGGGGTCCAGTCAGGGTGCTGACGCGCAATCTGACCGAGCCTGATGACAACATCTTCATTGGCGACAAACGCCAAGGCTTCCAGCCCTTCTTGGTCTGGCTGCTGGCGCATCTCGTAAATCAGCAGGTCCCGCGCTGCCGCATCGCCCGTCGATGCGATTTCGATGGCGGCGGTTCGGCGCACATCGTGGGATGCGTCTGACAAACAAGACAGCAGTTCCGAGCTTTCCACGCCGGACTGCACGGCGATAGTAATCGCAGCGTGCCGAACCTTTGCTGACGGATGCGAGAGGCCGCGCATGACCACGTCTTGCGCGAGGGGCTCATGACACGCTGCAGCGGCACAGAGCAGCTCTGCATCCAGGCTTTCGCCAATGGGCCCGCGGGCGATAACCTCTTTGAACAAGGTCCTGCTTTGTGTCTGACAGATCAGGTCCAGAACGGCGACTTGCTCCAGCATGGGTTTCTGAAAGCCAAAGCCGAGGTATCTTACCCACAAATGTAACGCCGCGCCTTCCCATCCGCGAGGGCGTCTGGCAACAACCTGCGCAGCAATTGCCTGCACATCCTGTAAAGACGCGGCGGCCAAGGCCTCCACCAATCTGGCGTCGTCAAACGTGGCAGGATCGATGGGTGGGACTTTCACAGGCGCCTGCACGTTATCGCTGGGGGCGGGCATAACGACAGGTGCGTCGAACAGGTCAAGCTGCCGGTGGTCTTTTTTGGGGGAGCCTTTTGCCATAGCAGTCAGCCTCGGTTCCAGTGTGATTGTTGAATGTCTTGCCACATGGCGTAACGCCTATGCAGACATTCCGCCTCGTGCTGGCATGTTGATGATGAGACCATGAGAGCGCTTTCCATGAGAGCCTCATTGATACCATCATGAGAACGTAAAGTGAACATCATCTTGCGTGACATCGACCAGACCCGCGTGCATTTCGAGGTCGCAGTCCAGAGCGTCGGGGAACAAGCTGCCGTGCGGCATTTGTTCGGTCTGAGCCGAGTCACACCATCAACTTTCGCGCGTTTATGGGAATGAATTGCGATAAAGCCATGCCTGTGACATTGCATCGCTTAATCATCCAACATTGGACAAAACAGGACCAAACCCATGAAAATCGTCCACCTTCTTTGCGCAGCTTCCGTTGCGAGCATGAGCCTTGGCGCCGGCACGGGTCTTGCGGAAACTACTGGCCATGCCAGCCACGTCGAAAACGTATCGGACGACGTGATAGCGGCGCAGCGTGCAGCCCTCGCAGCCGCTACGGACGACGCAGGATACGGCCCCCAGTCACCGCGTGATATCGATTCCGTTGAGGGCTCGAATGACCGCGCCTTTGGGGCTGCTCCCGACCGCAGCGTGATGAACCTGTGCAATATCCACTTTCATGAAAACGCTGAACACCGCGGTGGTGACTTCACGACATATGCCGGAAACGGAGATGGCTATGGCTACGGCACCGGGTTCCGTTATGACGGCGAACTGACCGAGGCAGAACTGGCGTCTTTTGGTCAGCCCGTTGGCGTCTCCGAACATGGTGACCTTGTTCCCGGCGACACGATCGAAATCCATTTCGTACACAGCACTGCGCAGGTCG
>JAUIBL010000071.1 GCA_030428355.1 Alphaproteobacteria bacterium
TTTCGGCCTCCTACCTGAACCTGATCGAACACAACCGTCGCAGAATCGGTGGAAAACTGCTGGTCGACATCGCGCATGCTTTGGGTGTGGAACCGGGGTCGCTGACCGAGGGGGCAGAGACCGCTCTTTTGGCCACGTTGCGCGAGGCCGCAAGCGGTGGCGACATGCCCGAGGCTGAATTCGTCCGGGTCGAGGAGTTCGCCGGGCGCTTTCCCGCTTGGGCGGCGCTTCTGGCCGACAGTCAGCGCAAGGTCGAAACGTTGCAGCGCAGCGTCGAAGCGTTGACCGACCGCCTGACCCACGATCCACATCTGGCGGCGTCGCTGCATGAGATGCTGTCCACGGTGACTGCGATCCGCTCCGCCGCATCGATCCTTGCCGAACCCGGCGATATCGAACCGGAATGGCAACGCCGTTTCAATCGCAACATCTACGAAGACAGTGCGCGCCTGGCCGACAGCAGCCGCAGCCTCGCACAATATCTTGCCGAGGCGGATTCCGAAGCGTCGGAAACCAATGCGCCCCAGGATGAGCTCGATGGCGTGTTCCAGAAAGCCGGCTTTCATCTGCCCGCTCTTGAAACACCGCAAGCGGATGTGGATGCGGTGGCGGCGGATTTGGGGCAGGATGTTTCGCAGGCCGCGCGCTGGCTCTTGCGCCGGGTCCTTCTGCGCTATCGCGCTGATGCCGAACGGATGCCTTTGGCCGCGTGCGCTGATACGGTCGCTGTGTCGGGCAATGACCCTTTCGCCTTTGCCGCGCGGTTCGGCTGCGATCTGGCGAGCGCGATGCGCCGTCTGGCCCATCTTCCCGACGACATCCTGCCGGACCCGGTTGGTCTTGCGATCTGCGATGGGTCTGGCGTGACGACGTTCCGCAAACCGTTACCGGAATTTCCGCTGCCGCGCCTTGGAGCAGGATGTGTGCTCTGGCCGCTCTATCGGGCTCTGGCACGTCCGATGATGGTACATACCGAAGTGATGGAGCAATCCGCCCGCGCCGCAGCCCGCCACCGGGGTATTGCCATCTCGCAGCCAACCGGTCCGGCTCGACCGGGCGAGGATGTTCTGTTCGAAAGCCACATGCTGATCGTGCCGGAACCCAAGAGGGATGTATCTGAGCCGATCCGGCAAGTCGGGTTGACCTGTCGGATCTGCCCTCAGGCAAGCTGTGAGGCGCGGCGCGAACCGTCGATCATGGTGGCGTCCGCGCCCCGGAAGCTTTGACACGAGGCGCGCACTTCGTAATAGTTTAGCGAAGCTGGAAAAAAACGGCAAAAGCCAATCAGCTTCTTGCGGCACGGGGGAGGGCACGCATGTCCAAGCAGGTTCTGTTGATCGAAGACGAACCCAATATCATCGAGGCGATCAGCTTCATCCTGTCGCGCGACGGGTGGACGGTCAAAACCCATTCAAACGGCGCCGACGCCGTTGATATCGTGAAACAGCGCAAACCGGATGTCGTGATCCTTGACGTTATGCTGCCGGGCAAAAGCGGTTACGACATCCTGCGCGAGTTGCGGAACGATCCCGATGTCAATGGCTTGCCGGTTCTGATGCTCACCGCACGGGGCCAGACCAAGGATCGCGAAATCGCCGAACGTGCGGGCTGCGACGCCTTCATGACCAAACCGTTCTCGAATGCGGATGTGCTCGAAACCGTGAGAGCGCTTGCCGCGAAATGACCCGCACCACGGAAAGGCCCGGACCGCCGACCGTCTTTCATGAAAGGCGCACCTATCGCCGACGCCGGGTCATGGATGCCGCACGTGTCGCCCCGCTTCTTGCGCTGATCCTTTGGATGATCCCGTTGATCTGGCCGCAATCGGGGGATGGCACGGTCAGCAGCGCCAAGGCGTTGATCTATGTCTTCGTCGTTTGGGCAGGGATCATTCTGCTCACATGGGGGTTGTCGTATCTTCTGGCCGGTGAGGTGGACGAACTGTCGGATTCCGACACATGAGCACGCTCAACCTTCTCGTCGCGGTCTGCGTGGCCTACGTGCTCTTCCTGTTCTTCGTTGCGTTTGCCGCGGATCGGCTGGCAGCGCAGGGAAGGAAAGCCTGGCTGCGGTCTCCGCTGATCTACACGCTTTCCCTGTCGATCTACTGCACCGCCTGGACATTTTACGGGGCCGTCGGATCGGCGGCGCGCAACGGGTTCGAGTATCTGACCATCTATCTTGGACCGACGATCGTGATGGTCAGTTGGTGGTGGCTGTTGCGCAAGCTGATCCGGATCGGACGGACGCAGAAGATCACCTCGATCGCGGACCTGATTTCCTCGCGTTATGGCAAATCCAGCCTGCTGGCCGCCGGGGTCACCATCCTCGCGGTGATCGGCACGACGCCGTACATCGCACTGCAATTGCAGTCGGTGACGCTTTCGTTTTCGGTGTTTGCCGCACAATCGGATGGGTTGGCGGCGCAGGATCAGGCCATTGTCGCGTTTTGGCTGTCTATGGGACTGGCCTTGTTCACCGTGCTTTTCGGCACCCGCAACCTCGATGCCAAAGAGCGGCATGACGGCGTGGTCATGGCCATCGCCGTGGAAGCGGTGGTCAAGCTTGTGGCGCTTCTCTCGGTCGGGATCTTCGTGGTTTGGGGCGTCTCGGGAGGTCTGACCGAGTCGCTCAACCGGATCGACGCGTCCGAGTTCGGCCATTGGCACACCGACCGCAGCCGCTGGGCCGGTCTGATCTTCCTCTCGGCAGCGGCCTTCTTGTGCTTGCCGCGCACCTTCCAGGTGCTGGTGGTGGAAAATGACGACGAAAATCATTTGCGCACCGCCAGTTGGGCCTTTCCGCTGTATCTTTGCCTGATCAGCCTTTTTGTGGTTCCCATTGCTGTAGCGGGTCTCGACATCATGCCCGAAGGGTCGAACCCCGACCTCTTCGTGCTGACGGTGCCGCTGGCCCTTGGGCAGAATGGTCTTGCCATGCTGTCGTTCCTTGGCGGCTTCAGTTCGGCCACATCAATGGTCATTGTTGCGGCGATTGCCCTGTCGACCATGGTGTCGAACCACATCGTGATGCCGATCTGGCTTCATTTGCGCCCCAGCGGCGCCAGCGTTTCAGGCGACGTGCGCGCGGCTGTCCTTATGGCACGGCGCATTTCCATCGTTGGCGTGGTGATGCTGGGCTATCTTTATTTTCGCCTGTCGAGCGGCGGTGAGGCTTTGGCGTCCATCGGTCTGGTGGCGTTCTGCGGGCTGGCGCAGGTCTTGCCCGCGATGCTGGGTGGCATGTTCTGGCGTGGGGCGACACGGTTGGGGGCCTTCGCCGGGTTGACAGCGGGCTTTGCAATCTGGCTCTACACGCTCTACCTGCCCAGCTTTGGTGTGGGCACGATCCTGCCCATGTCGATCGTGGAAAATGGGCTTTTGGGTCTTGCATGGCTGCGGCCCGACGCGTTGTTCGGCATCACCGGAATGGACCAGCTCATGCATGCGCTGCTTTGGAGCATGTTGTTCAATGTGGTGGCTTTCGTGGCCGTGTCGCTGGTGACATTCCCGTCGCCTCTGGAAAGATTGCAGGCCGCACAGTTCGTCAACATCTTCGAACATTCCACCAATGCGCGCAGCTGGTCGGGCGGAACGGCGCAGACGGAAGACCTCATGGTCATGGCTCAGCGCATTCTGGGGGCCGGTGAAGCACAAGCGCTGTTCCTGCGCCACGCGCGGCGGCAAGGGGCCCGGGGCAATCTGCCCGCGCCGACCCCGGATTTTCTCGAGGCGCTGGAACGCGAGTTGGGCAGCTCGGTGGGGGCAGCAACCGCACATGCGATGGTGGGACAGATCACCGGAGGCATGGCGATTTCTGTTGAAGACCTGATGGCTGTGGCGGATGAAACCGCGCAGATGCTGGAATATTCGGCACGGCTCAAGGAACAGTCCGAAGAACTGAGCCGCACCGCTCTGGAGCTGCGCAACGCCAACCAGAAACTGACCCGGCTGTCGGTCCAGAAAGATGCGTTTCTCAGCCAGATCAGCCATGAATTGCGCACGCCCATGACGTCGATCCGGGCGTTTTCGGAGATCCTGCGCGACACCGACCAGATGACACCGGACGAGCAATCCCGCTATGCGTCAATCATCCATGACGAGGCACAGCGCCTGACGCGGCTTCTGGACGATCTGCTTGATCTGAGCGTGGTGGAGAACGGACAGGTGAACCTCAACCTGCGGGACGGTACGCTGCGCGATGCGCTGGATCGGG
>JAUIBL010000043.1 GCA_030428355.1 Alphaproteobacteria bacterium
CGGCAGAGCCGAAATCGCAGGTCACGCTGGTCTATGCCAATCGCAGCGTCAGCACGATCATGTTCCGGGAAGAGCTGGAAGACCTCAAGAACCTCCACATGGGGCGCTTCACCATCATCCATATTCTGGAGACCGACGCGCAGGACATCGACCTGTTCCAGGGCCGTGTCGATGGCGAAAAATGCGCGGCCCTGTTCGAGCACTGGATCGATATAAAGAGCGTCGACACCGCCTTCATCTGCGGTCCGGAACCGATGATGAAGGCCATCGCGCAGGCGCTCAAGGATCACGGGCTGAGCAAGGATCAGATCAAGTTCGAGCTTTTTGCCAGCGCCCAGACCGGGCGGCTCGAACGGCGCACCAAAGCCGCCGGTGGCGCGGCCACGGACGCGATTGCTGCGAGCATCACGCTCGACGGCATGACCCGCAGCTTCGAGATGGGCCGCGACATGACGATCCTCGAAGCGGCGCTCGACAATGCGCTCGACGCGCCGCATGCCTGCCGCGCCGGGGTGTGTTCGACCTGCAAATGCAAGGTGTTAGAGGGCGAAGTGGATATGGTCGCCAACCACGCGCTCGAAGATTACGAAGTCGCGGCGGGCTACGTCCTGTCCTGCCAGTCCTACCCGATCACCAAGCGCGTGGTCGTCGATTACGATCAGTAACCGTCAGCCGGGCTTGCGCTTGTCGACGACGCGCACCGCCTTGCCCTGAGACCGCGCCACGGACCCGGGATCGCCCACCTCGACCTCGGTCGAAATGCCGATGTGATCCTTGATCCGCTTGACCAGCATCCGCGTCGCCGCCGTACGGGACAACTCGTCTGCCGCATCGGGCGTGGCCTCGACCAGCACCCGCATCGCGTCCATCCGGCCAGACGTGTAAAGCTCAATCTGGAAATACGGAGCCAGCCCGCCGGTCGCCATGACCTCTTCCTCGATCTGGGTCGGGAACACGTTTACGCCGCGCAGGATCATCATGTCGTCGCTGCGGCCCGTCACCTTTTCCATCCGCCGCATCGACCGCGCGGTGCCCGGCAAAAGCCGCGTCAGATCGCGGGTGCGGTAGCGGATGACGGGCATGCCTTCCTTTGTGATCGTGGTGAACACCAACTCACCCTTCTCGCCATCGGGCAGCACCTCGCCGGTCTCGGGGTTGATGATCTCGGGGTAGAAGTGATCTTCCCAGATGTGCAGACCGTCCTTGGTTTCCACACATTCATTGGCAACACCCGGCCCGATCACCTCGGACAGGCCGTAAATGTCGACCGCGTGCATGTTGAAGGCCTGTTCGATCTCCTGCCGCATCGCATTGGTCCAGGGTTCCGCACCGAAGACACCGACCTCCAGCGAGGACTCGCGCGGATCAAGCCCCGCCTTGTGGAACGCCTCGAGGATGTTGAGGATATAGGATGGCGTGACCATGATCCCCTTGGGCTTGAAATCGGTGATCAACCCGACCTGTTTCTCGGTCTGCCCGCCGCCCATCGGCACCACGGTGCCGCCCAGCTTTTCCACCCCGTAATGCGCGCCCAGCCCGCCGGTGAAGAGGCCATAACCATAGGCGACATGCACCATGTCGCCCGCCCGCAGGCCAGACGCACGCAGCGACCGAGCGACCACGTCGGCCCACATGTCGATGTCGTTCTTGGTGTAGCCCACCACGGTCGGCTTGCCCGTCGTGCCCGAAGACGCATGGATGCGCACGATCTGTTCGCGCGGCACAGCGAAGAGGCCAAACGGATAGTTGTCCCGCAAGTCGGATTTCAGCGTGAAAGGAAACTTCGCCAGATCGGACAGATCGCGCAGGTCGTCCGGATGCACCCCCGCCGCGTCGAACTTCGCGCGGTACATGGGCACGTTGTCATAGGCATGCCGCAGCGACCAGCGCAGGCGGTCCAGTTGCAGCGCGCGGATCTCGTCGATCGATGCGGTTTCGATCGGGTCGAGATCACCCGGTTTCGGTGACAAATCTTTCATGTGCCCAGCGCCTCCCCTACGCTTCGTCGAACACCGTTCCCTTGATCGACCGCGAAAGACCGCGGAATTCGGCAATCAGGACCCCTGCCTGATTGGTCACCTGTACATCGGTGATGCCGCTGCGCCCGGTCAGTGAAATCTCGGTTGCCGTAGCACGCAAGCGGTCCCCCAACCGGCCCGAGGCGATGTAGGTGATGTTGTTGTGCTGAGCGACGGTGACCTGATTGCGGCTGTTGCAGGCAAAGGCAAAGGCGCTGTCGGCCAGGGTAAAGATCACCCCGCCATGGCACATGCCGTGCCCGTTGCAATGGTGTTTCTTGACGGTCAGTTCCATGACCGCCTCGCCTTCCGCGATATGCGTCAGCTCCATGCCCATCCATTGCGAGGCATGGTCCTGAAGCCACATTTTCTCTGCAGATTTTTTCGCGCGTTCGTCCGGTGTCATGGACGCGACGCTTGCATGAAGTTCGCGCTCGGTCAAATACTTAGACAGGGAAATGGGGGCCAGCATGACAGTTCAGGACATTCAGAGTTTCGTGGCCGGTGACTGGCTTGCTCCGGACAGTAGCGCGCGGGACATCCGCGATGCGGTGACCGGCCAAGTTATCGCGCGTGCGGGCCGCGCGCAGGTCGATGCAGGTGCGATGATCGACCACGCTCTGACCGTCGGAGCACCCGCCTTGCGGGCGATGACCTTCCATGATCGCGCCCGGATGCTCAAGGCCCTGGCGCTCTACCTGCAAGAGCGCAAGCAGCTTCTTTACGACCTCAGCTTTTCGACAGGCGCCACGCAGAAGGACCACTTGATCGACGTGGATGGCGGGATCGGGACGATGCTCGTGATCGCCTCCAAAGGTCGGCGCGAGATGCCGGATGGGCATGTTTATCTCGATGGCGGCGTCGAGCAGTTGTCGCGCAAGGGCAGCTTTGTCGGCCAGCATGTCTGCACCCCGTTGCAGGGCGTGGCGGTGCATATCAACGCGTTCAACTTCCCAGTTTGGGGGATGTTGGAAAAGCTGGCCCCGACCCTCTTGGCAGGTGTCCCGGCCATCGTCAAACCGGCGACGACAACCTGCTATGTGACAGAAGCCTGCGTGCGGTTGATGCTGGAGAGCGGAATTTTACCAAATGGTACAATTCAGCTTGTGACCGGAGGTTTGGGCGATTTGCTGGATCACCTCGGTCCTCAGGATGTGGTCAGCTTCACCGGCTCTGCCGCTACAGCCCACACCCTGCGCAGCGCGCCGAACCTGCTGCGCAACTCGGTGCGGTTTGTGGCAGAACAGGACAGTCTGAATGCCTCGATCCTCGGCCCGGACGCGCTGCCCGGCACGCTGGAGTTCGATCTTTTCATCAAGGAAGTGCACCGCGAGATGACCACCAAGGCGGGGCAGAAATGCACCGCCATCCGCCGGATCATCGCGCCTCAGCCGCAGGTCGATGCGGTGATTGCGGCTGTGTCCGACCGTCTGCGCGACACGGTAATCGGTGACCCGCGCGACCCGGAAACCCGTATGGGCGCATTGGTGTCGGATGGTCAACGGCGCGACGTGCTGGCGAAATGCGCGACTTTGGGCGCAGAGGCGGAACGTGTGTTTGGCAACCCCGATGCGTTTGACGTGCACGGGGCCGATGCTGCCAAAGGCGCGTTCCTGCCGCCGATGCTCTACCATTGCGCAGATCCGGATGCGGCCAGGCATGTGCATGACACCGAGGCCTTCGGCCCGGTGGCGACCGTCATGGGCTACCGCGATTTGTCCCATGCGGTTGCACTCGTGAATCGTGGCGCAGGCAGCCTTGTGGCGTCGGTCATCACCCATGACCCTGAGGTCGCCCACAAGGTGGTGATGGGTGCGGGCGCGTATCACGGGCGGCTCTATTTCAACAACCGCGACAGCATGGCCGAAGCAACCGGCCACGGCTCCCCCCTGCCCCACATGGTGCATGGCGGACCGGGCCGTGCGGGTGGTGGCGAGGAACTGGGCGGTGTGCGCGGGGTGCTGCACTATATGCAACGGACTGCCGTGCAGGGCAGCCCGGACATCCTTAAGGCCGTGACCGGTGAATGGGGGCCGGGGGCCGCCACCTCGCAAGGCCCGGCGCATCCGTTCCGGCGCAGCTTTGACGAGGTCCAGATCGGGGAAACGCTGCACACCGCAGAGCGCGAGGTGACGATGGACGACATCGAACATTTTGCGCATTTCACGGGCGACACCTTCTATGCCCACATGGACGAGGACGCGGCCAAACGCAACCCGTTCTTCCCCGGTCGGGTGGCACATGGCTATCTGCTTCTGAGCTTTGCCGCTGGTCTGTTCGTCGATCCGGACGAAGGCCCGGTGCTGGCCAATACCGGCCTCGACAATCTACGCTTTCAGAAACCGGTGAGCGCCGGGGACCGGATCAAGGTGCAGCTTACGGTGAAGAAGAAAACCAGACGCACCGCCGATTATGGCGAGGTGCGGTGGCATGTTCTTCTGCGCAATCAGGACAACGACCCTGTTGCAGAATATGAACTGCTGACGATGAACGCATACGGTCAGACATCCACACCCTTGGCCTGAGGCATGTCGCGGCGTATCGGTTGGTGATGACCGACGCAGAGTTTGCCCAGCTTGTCACCCGTGTTCTCGGATCGTCCACCCCACGGGTGTGGTCGTTGCTGGTGACCATGTTCGGAGACCTTGCGCTGGCACCGCAGGCGCGGCTGAATGGTGCCACCGTCAACGCTCTGACCGCCGCCATCAGGATCAAGCCCGAGGCCACGCGGGTTGCGCTGCATCGTCTCCGAAAGGAAGACTGGATCGAAAGCCACCGCACCGGACGTCAAACACGGTACGGGCTGACGCCCCATGGGCGGACGGAAACCAGATCGGCAGCGCCTCGCGTCTATGGTCCTGCACCCGATGGCATCGAGGCGTTTCTGGTCATGGAGAACCCTGCCGAAAGCTCGGACTGGCTTGCCCTGCAGACAACTGCGGCGACGGTTCAGATCGGGCCGAAAACCGCGATCACAACGGCCACGTCCACGCGCAGCCATCATCTTCGGATCGCGTTGGATGCCGGTCATGACCTGCCCGGTTGGGTGACCGACAAGCTGTGCCCGCCGGCACTGCAAGCCGCATCGCGCGACCTTGCGCGCCGGCTTGCGGGGCTTCTGGATCATCCCGCCATAGCCGATCTGGACCTGTTGCAGCGCACAGCCGTGCGGATGGTCGTGGTGCATGAATGGCGCAGGCTGATCCTGCGGACACCTGCCTTTCCCGAAACGCTTATGCCGGATGGGTGGCGCGGTTCCGAGTGTCGGCGCACGTGTCACACGCTGTTGAACCGCTTGCCCGTTCCCGATCTGACGGCTTTGGAGGACGCCATCGAGACAGGCTGACCGGTTGAGGGACACATCACGGCAGGCAACTATCCGTTGACTCGCGCGCATGTCGTCGCGTTAGCTTGCGGGATGCTCAATTTCGGGCAGCGGAGGATGTCTCATGACTGCCGGAAATGACCTTCTTGAATTTCAAACGAACCTTACAATAACCACCTCGGATGTTCAGACCATCCGCGCTGATGCGGAAAAGCTGGCGGCGGCCCTCGATGCTGCGGCGACGGCCTCGCAAAGCTACCTGACCTTCCGAAAGATCATCAAGGTTGCGGATGCCGGGTTCTCGGCGGCGCTGACAACGCTCAAGCTTTCGGAAAACGTGGCCCCTTTGCAGGGTCCATCCCGCGCGCTCAAGGACATTCTCGAGGTGATCCAGCCGCGCGTAGTGCAGGTCAAGGACGCAACCGACCGCGCACAGAAGCTGGAGCCTTTGCTGGCCAAGATCGTCAAGGCGGACGAGGCGGTCGACCTGACGATCATGCCAGCGATCGTGTCGACGGACGAAACCCTCGTGAACATCCGCGACAGCATTGACGAGATCGTCCGTGCCTTTGACCGCGTGTCGACCCCGAATGGCATTCCCGCGCTCAACCCCGATGCGGGAACAAGCCGCCCGGCAAGGGACGACTTCGAGGGCCTGTTCAACGAAGCCGACGATCTGGTCACGCCGATCAACGTGGCTTTCGGTCCGGCACAGGATGCAGCCGATGCCTATGACGATGTGAAGGCGCGGTTTGACGACCTGCTGGGCGCATTCGACATCGCCGGGTTTCCGGATCTGAATGCGATCTTCGGCGATCTGGTCGAATTCGACAGCCTGTTCGAAGGGCTGGGCGTGATCCTTGATATTGTCGAAGCGGCGCTGCGCCCGATCCAGCCGCTGTTGGACGCGATCGGGGTTGTCTTCGATCTCGTTGTTGCGCCGGTCATCGACTTTCTGAACGAAGAGCTGGGGGTCGATGAGCTTTTCGATGAGCTGGCGCGGATTCTGGAACCGCTCTTTCCGGATATTGACCTGTTCGACGGGTTTCTCGCCGTGGTCGACGATCTGGAAAGCCTTTTGGATCAACTCGACTTCAACTTTTTCGATGTCCCCGATTTCACCGAGATCGCGCTTGAAGCTTTCGACATTTTCGACGTCACATTCCAGACCGTCGAACTCAACGCGTTGGCGCTGCTCGATGGCCCGGCCCTGCGTCTCGGGGACCCGACCGCCGACACCCTGCTGGGCACCGGCGGCGACGAGGCCTTCGACCCTGCGGGCGGGGACGATCTTGTTCTTGCCAATGACGGCAATGACATCATCGTCGCAAGTGCGGGCGAAGACACCATCATCGGCGGGGCCGGAATTGACCGCGTGGTGTTTGCCGGGGAACTGGCCGAATACGACTTCACCCGAAACGATGCCACAAACGAGCTGATCTTCACCCATACCGATGTCGGCGGGCATGGGTTCAACGAAGGGATCGAGATCGTGACCGAGGTCGAATTCTTCGACTTCGGGACCGAGACCTTCACCAAGGAGCAATTCGAAGCCGCGGTTGTGGGCGTCTCGGTCCTTGACGATACGCCCGGCCCGAACGGGGAGGTCACAACCGACGAAGGCGAACTGATCTTCCTCAATCCCGGTGGCGTTCTGATCGACGGGCTTGAGTTGAACGGCGAATTCTTCAACGACATGAACGTGGTCTACGGGCTGGGGGGCGATGACCGTATTCAGGGCACGTTGGGCCGTGACTTCATCTTCGGGGGTCCCGGCAATGACCTGATTATCCCGCGCACCGGGGTCGACGCGCTGGACGGGGGTCCCGGCAGCGACACGTTCCAGGTGTTCGATCTGGGGCGCAATTCATCGGTGACGGTGAACCTTGAAACCGGGTTCGCCAGCGCGGATGGCGACGTCAATCAGGTGTTCGACGTCGAGAATGTCATCATCCAGAATGGCAGCGACATGCAGATCTACGGCAATGGCAGCGACAACACGCTGTTCTCGGGTCGGGGTCGGGACATGCTGTCCGGGCGCGCGGGCGATGATGCGCTGTTCGGCAACGAAGGGCAGGACGTGCTGTGGGGTGGTCAGGGTGTCGACACGCTGCGCGGGGGTGACAGCAACGACTTCCTAGGTGCGCTCAATACATCCGACAATGGCGGTGCCGAGCTCTATGATGGTGAGGCGGGCATCGACACGCTCAGCTATGCGACCGGGCGGGATGAGATCGACTCATTCCTGTCCAACAACCAGACCTATCTCGGCTGGCTCAACGTCGCGATGCAGGACAGCGCCACCACCGGCCCCGTGGTGATCCGCGCCGCAGAAGGCGAGATCGACCGGCTGAACGGGTCAGGACAGGCGATCGCGACCGACATCGCTTTGAATATCGAGCATTTCATCGGGTCGGATTCCGACGACACGATTTATGGCGCGGGGGATGCCCTTAACCGGATCGACATCGGTGGCGGCGGCGGCAATGACATATTGTATTCGTGGGGTGCCGACAATGTGCGCGGCGGGCGCGGTGACGACCTCCTGATTGCCGAGCGTGGGCCGCAAGGGGGCCGGATCGCAGGCAATTTCGACGGCGGGTTCGGCTACAACACGCTCGACCTGCGGCCCGTGGGCGACGCGCGGTTCATTCTGCTGACCAGCAGCGGCAGCGGCAATCTGCGCTTTATCGCGGCCGACAAGGATTACACCGGACGCGAGATCGACGCACGGGGCGACGGGTTCGGGATCGCGAATATCGACGAATTCCTGCTGGGAGAAAACAACGACTACGTGACCTGGGGCACGGGAACGGATGCGATCATCCGGGGGGCCGGGGGTGATGATCACCTTGAATCCGTGAGCGGCACCGGAAGTCAAAACCCGACTTTCTATGGCGATGCAGGCAATGACCTGATCATTATCGGTGACGGCGGCAACGCGTTTGGTGGCATCGGCGACGACCGGATCGAGGTCACATCGGGCGGAGACGTCACGGCCGATGGCGGCGACGGCAACGACACGTTCTTCATCACCCGCATGGACAACGAGGTCATTGGCAGGGCGGGCTATGACACGCTGATCATCGAACCGCGCTTTGGCGAAGGGGTATCCGTCAACCTGGCAAACGGGACGGCGGTTTCGGACACTTACATCGACCTCGACAGCATCACCGGGATCGAAGCGCTGGTGACGTCGGACGCAGCCGACACCGTTGTTGGCAGCGGCGCGGCTGACCGCATCATCACCCGGGCTGGCAATGACACGGTGAGTGCGGGCAACGGTGCCGATCAGGTCTTCGGTGGCGAAGGGCGCGACACGATCCGGGGCGAAGGTGACAACGACACGATCAATGGCGGCGCGGGCGACGACCTGGTGGATGGCGGAGATGGCACCGACACGGTGGATTATGCCTTTGCCAGCTACGGTGGAGCCGAGGGCGAGATCGTGGCGCAGGTCTTTGCCGGGGCAGTTGTCGATCTTGCGGCGCAGACCGGCGGACGTGGCGGCGAACGCGATACTCTGATCAGCATCGAGAACGTCTTCGGCACCCATCTGGATGATGACATCACCGGCGACGATGCCGACAACCTGCTCTCGGGTGGCGCAGGGGTGGACACGCTCAGCGGTGGCGGTGGGGACGATATTCTGATTGCCGGGGGCCATAATGCGATCAACGCCGAGGACGAGCTTTACGGCGGCACCGGAAATGACCGGTTGGTGATCGGCGCAAATTCGTTTTTCGCCGATGGGGGCGACGGGGCCGACACGCTTGATTTCTCGGGCGGCACCGACCTTGCAGAAGGTGGCGGGCGGACGCTCGCCTTGGAGATCGACCTGCAAGCCCGCACGCTGTCGCGGGATGTCGAGGTCGGGCGCGTGGTCTGGGCCGACGATGGCGGTACGGCGTCGCGCCAGTTCGACGGACAGTCCATCAGCCCGCGCGATGTGCTGTTGACCGATCCGCTCTATGCGCGCTCGGCCTCGGATCTCGATCTGCGCTTGCCGACGGGCGACGAGACCGAGGACGACATTCCCAGCTTTGCGATTGACATCACGGCCTCGACGCAATCGAACGGCCAGATTTCGAACGCCTTTTCCAATGTGGAAAACGTGCTTGGAACAAGCGGTGATGACGTGATCCGGGGCAACGCGGCGGGCAACCTGCTGGAAGGGTCCGAGGGCGATGACACCCTTGAAGGGCGTGCGGGTGACGACGCTCTTGATGGCGGGGCAGGCACCGACGCGGCGTTCTTTTCCGGCGATCAGGCAAGCTACACCCTTACGATCAGTGCGGACTCGGTGATCATCACCGATCGGCGCGGTGGTGGGAACGGCACCGATACGCTGACCGAAATCGAAACGCTGGATTTCGATACGGACTTCACCGGTGAGCCCTTCAGCCTCGACCAATTCGGCGGTCTGGCGCAGCTTTCACGGGCCGATCTGGAGACGTTCATCGAACTCTACATCGCCTATTTCAACCGCGCACCCGATGCCGTGGGGCTTTCCTTCTGGGGCACGGCCTTTGCCAATGGTGTGACGCTTGAGCAGTCCGCGACGTTTTTCATCGACCAGCCGGAAACGCGGGCCACCTACCCGTCCGACCTGTCGAACGCGGATTTCGCCACCGCCGTGTACGACAATGTCCTCGGCCGCATCCCGGATCAGGCGGGATTCGATTTCTGGGTCGACGCGCTGGACAGCGGCAGCGTTGGGCGGGATCAGTTCATTCTGGCCATTCTGGGCGGGGCCAAGGCCGATCCGCCCAGCGGGGCAAGCCCCGACTTCATCGACCAGCAATTGGCCGACCGTCAGTATCTGAGCGACAAGACGGATATTGGCGCGTATTTTGCGGTGACGAACGGGATGTCGGATGTCGGCAATGCGTCGGCTGTGATGGCGCTGTTCGACGGATCACAGGGCAGCATTCAGGACGCAATCGACGCAACCGACGGCTTTTATGCCGACGCACTGGCTGCCGATGGCGGAGAGTTCATCCTGCGGGTAGTCGGCATTCTGGACGATCCGTTCAACACCTGACGCCGGACCAACTCAGCGCAAAGGCGAGTGCACGGGGGCGGGTGCCTAACATCTAGGCACAGGTGCCAGCCCTGTTCCGGATGACCTGACATTTTCGCCGTTCCCGCTTTTAGTCCCCCAAGTTTTTAGAAACGCTTGGGAAAACGTGGAACTGCGCGTATCGTGCGGGGATTCTATCTGGTGGGACTATGTTTGATCTGCTGATCAAAGAGGCATTTTTGTCCGACGGGCGCGGCCCCGTGAACATCGCGATCAAGGACGGCACCATCGCCGCGATTGGTCAGAACACTCCGGGCGACGCGGCTGAGGTGATCGACGCCAAGGGACAGCTTGTGTCGCCGCCCTTCGTCGATCCGCATTTCCATATGGACGCAACGCTGAGCCTTGGTCTGCCCCGGCTGAACCAGTCTGGCACGCTTCTGGAAGGCATCGCGCTCTGGGGCGAGTTGAAGCCGATGCTGACGGTCGAGGCGGTGGTCGAACGGGCCTTGCGCTATTGCGATCTGGCCGTGTCCCAAGGACTACTGTCGATCCGCAGTCATGTCGATGTGAGCACGGCCTCCCTGACCGGGGTCGAGGCGCTGCTTGAGGTGCGGAAAAAAGTTGCCCCCTATATCGACCTGCAACTGGTCGCCTTTCCGCAGGATGGGTTGTTCCGTGCTGCGGGCGCGGAAGAAAACCTTTTGCGTGCTCTGGATATGGGTGTCGACGTAGTGGGTGGCATCCCGCATTTCGAACGCACAATGGAAGATGGGGCACGGTCGGTCAAACGCCTGTGCGAAATCGCGGCAGATCGCGGACTGCCCGTCGACCTGCATTGCGACGAAAGCGATGATCCGATGTCGCGCCATGTGGAAACGCTGGCGGCGGAAACCACGCGGCTTGGGCTGGGCGGGCGCGTTGTCGCGAGCCACGTGACCGCGATGCATTCCTACGACAATTACTACGCCTCCAAGCTGATCCCGCTGATCGCGGAGTCGGGGATGCATGTGGTCCCCAATCCGCTCATCAACATCACGCTGCAGGGGCGGTCCGACACCTATCCGCGCCGCCGGGGTCTGACCCGGGTGCAGGAATTGCGGGCTGCGGGCGTAAACGTGGCCTTCGGGCAGGATTGCACGATGGACCCGTGGTATCCACTGGGCTCTGCCGACATGCTGGAGGTCGCGCATATAGGCGTGCATGCCGTGCCCATGACCTCGCGCGAGGCGATGGCATGGGCGTTCCATTCGGTCACTCTTGGGGGCGCGGCGGCGATGGGTTTGCCCGACCCGACGCTGCGCGTAGGCGGCCCGGCGAACATGGTCCTGCTGCAAGCCCGCGACCCGATCGAGGCGGTGCGCCTCAAGGCGACACGTCTGGCGGTGATCAAAGGCGGCAAGGTTCTGTCGCGCACCGCACCGCGCATTGCACAGCTTTCGCTGGAGGGACGGCCCGACAGCGTGAACCCGGCGGACTATGCCCCGCCGCAAAACACATAAACCAAACCCAACACAGAGGATGCTGCCATGACCCTGACCACAACCCGTCGAAGCCTGCTTGTCGGCGCTGCCGCCACGCTGGCCCTGCCCGCCTATATCCGCCGCGTGAATGCGCAGACTGTCGTGAAGGTAGCGGGTGTCCACGCCTCGCCGGTCGAGAACGCGTGGAACAGCCGGATTCACCTTGCGATGCAGCAGGCGGCCGAATCCGGTCTGATCGAATACGAATTCTCCGAAGGTGTGGCCGCCACAGACTATCCCCGCGCGATGCGGGAATACGCGGAAAGCGGTGTGCAACTGGTCTGGGGTGAGTCCTATGCCGTGGAGCGCGAGGCGCGTGAGGTCGCGGCGGATTATCCGGAAACCGCGTTCCTCATGGGATCGTCCGGCGGGCCGGAAGGCGACAACTTTGGTGTCTTCGGCACCCGCAACCACGAGGCCGCCTATCTGGCCGGGATGCTCGCGGGCAAGATGTCCGAAAGCAATGTCTTCGGGTCGGTCGGCGGCTACCCCATCCCCGAGGTGAACCTGCTCATCAACGCGTTCCGCATGGGTGTGAAAGAGGTGAACGCCGATGCGACGTTCCTGAACGGCTTTATCGGTGCTTGGTTCGATCCGGCGCGTGCGCAGGAAGCGGCGATTGCGCAGATCGATTCCGGCGCAGATGTTTTGTTCGGTGAACGCATCGGCACGGCGGATGGCGCGCAGGCGCGTGGTGTCAAAGCGATTGGCTCGCTCATCGACTACACGCCGCGTTACCCGGAAACCGTGTTCGCCAACGCGATCTGGAACTATGGCCCGACGATTGAGGCCATTGTAGCCGATGTGACCGCGGGCAACCCGGTGGGCAAGGACTATACCGAGTTTTCCTTCATGAAGTATGGCGGCAACGAGTTGATCTATGTCGACAGCATGGTGCCAGCCGACGCCGTGCCTGCGATGGAGGCGAAACGCGCGGCCATTCAGGCGGGCGAATTCGAGGTGCCAATCGACGCGAACGAGCCTGCCTGATCGTCCATGACGGACGCGACGGCCCTTGCTGCCGCTATTGCTGACGGGCGGGTGACTGCCCGCGAGGTGATGGCGGCAAGCCTCGCGCGCATTCGCGAGGTTCCCGGCGCGGTGGCGCGGGTCTTGCCGGAGGCTGACGCTTTGGCCTTGGCTGACGCACCGGCGCAGGGGCCATTTTCGGGCATCCCGTTTCTGGGCAAGGACCTCGGTTCGTCAGCACGTGGGTTGGGGATCGCTGCTGGCGTGCCTGCTCTGCGTGACCGGTGGCCTGACCCAACCGAGGACAGCGCAATGTTTGCAGCCTTCCGCGCGGCTGGGATCGTTCCGTTCGGCCTCACATCTGTGCCAGAATTCGGGCTGGCCCTGACCACCGAACCACGCGGGACACCGCCTGCGGCCAACCCGTTCGATCCGGCGCTCTCTGCGGGAGGGTCTTCAGGCGGTGCCGCCTTGGCCGTGGCAACCGGGATCGTCGCCATTGCTCATGCCACAGACGCGGCCGGTTCGATCCGCGTGCCTGCGGCGTGTTGCGGACTTTGGGGATTGAAACCCTCTCGCGGGGCGGTCCCGGAGGGACCGGATTTCGGCAATCACCTGATGGGGATCGCATCGGAACTGGTCGTTGCGCGCAGCCTGCGGGATGTGGAGACAGTGTTTCATGCGTTAGCGGGGATTTCGCCCGTCGCGGCGTCTGAGCCGAAACGCATTGGCCTCTGTCTGCCGTCCGGCGCGTCGGAAGAGACAGCGGCAGCGCTGCGCAATACCGCCGACACGTTGACGGCGCAGGGGCATGTCGCGACCGACATTGCGCCACCCTCCGAACTGGCCGCCGAATGCGACCGGGTTGCCCGTGCCATCCTGACGGTCTCTCTGGCCGAATGGGTGGATGCTTTGGATCTCAACGAGCCGGACATCACACCCATCGCGGCGGCCATCGCAGCGGAAGGGCGGGCCATGACCGGCACCGAGGTCTTCGGCCTGACCCGCGACGTGGCGCGCTTGAGCCATGAGGCGGCGGCGTTGTTCGAAGATGTCGATGCGATCCTGATGCCCGTTTTGTCAGGCCCACCACCCAGGATCGGCAGCTTCCCGGACGAGGAGACATCGCCAGAGGCCCGCTTTGCCCGTATGGCCGAGATCGCGCCGATGGCAACGCTGGTAAATGTCGCTGGGTTGCCTGCACTAGCCTTTCCGGCTGGGTTTCGAAATGGTCTGCCCGTCGGCGCACAGCTTATTGGACCACTGGGAAAAGACGCAGTCCTGCTGGCGCTGGCCGCCTGTCTTGCGCATCTTGTCGACATTCCGTTCCCGCACCCCATCGCCGGATTGCCGACATGACCGCCGTTCTTGAACTTTCCAACATCACCAAACGGTTCGGTGCGTTGACGGCGAACGAGAACGTGTCGCTGTCGCTGGCCCAAGGCGAAATCCTTGCGCTGCTGGGCGAGAACGGAGCGGGCAAGACGACCCTGATGAACATCCTCTTTGGGCATTACGAGGCTGACGAAGGTGAGGTCCGCGTCTTTGGCGAAACCCTGCCCCCCGGCAAACCGCGTGCTGCGATTGCCGCCGGGGTCGGGATGGTGCACCAGCATTTCACGCTGGCAGGCAACCTGACCGTTCTGGAGAACGTGATGCTCGGCTCGGAACCGCTGGGACGGTTGCGGTCGGATACGGCGACGGCGCGCAAGAAGCTGATGGCGATTTCCGAACGGTTCGGCCTGCCGGTCAACCCCGACAGCAAGGTGTCACGCCTGTCGGTCGGCGAGCGGCAACGCATTGAAATCCTCAAGGCGCTTTACCGCGATGCGCGTATCCTGATCCTTGACGAACCCACCGCCGTTCTGGCCCGGCCCGAGGCGGAACGCCTGTTCGAAACTCTGCGCGGCATGACGAAAGACGGGCTGTCGCTGATCTTCATCAGCCACAAACTGCACGAGGTGATGGCGGCATCCGACCGCGTGGCGGTACTGCGTGGCGGCAAAATGGTGGCGGAACGCACGACCGCCCTGACCTCGCCCGCCGAACTGGCCGAACTGATGGTCGGCCGTCGGGTGGAGCGACCCGTGCGCGAGGAGCAGAGCATCGGTGCACCCGTTCTGGTGGCAGATCGCGTAACGGTCATGGATGACGGGGATACCAAGCTGGACGATGTGTCCTTCACGGTCCACGCGGGTGAAATCCTCGGCATTGTCGGTGTGTCGGGCAATGGGCAAGGCGCGCTTGGCGCGCTGCTCTCCGGGCTGATGCATCCCAGTGCGGGGACGCTGACGCTGGACGGGGTCGATGCGGGGCACCTTGGCCCGCGCGGATTGATCCGGGCCGGTGCCGCGCGGGTGCCCGAGGACCGACATGCCGAAGGCGCGGTCGGAGAGATGACCGTTTGGGAAAACGCGGTGCTGGAGCGGTTGCGGAGTGCGGAGTTCTCGAAATCCGGGTTCGTCAGACGAACTGCGGCGCGAGCGCATGCCGCCGACCTGATCAAGCGCTTCGATGTGCGCGGGGCCAATCCGGATACGCGCATCCGACTCCTGTCGGGCGGGAACATGCAAAAGCTGATCCTTGGTCGCTGCCTTGCCACAGGGCCGCGCTTTCTGCTTGCCAATCAGCCAACGCGCGGCCTCGACGAAGGGGCGATTGCGGCGGTTCATGCAGAGTTGCTGGCCGCACGGGCCGAAGGGGCGGCGATCCTTCTGATCTCGGAAGAACTGGAGGAAGCGGTGCAACTGTCGGACCGCATTCAGGCCATCGTCAAAGGGCGGCTGTCGCAGCCTGTCATGGCGGGTGAAGCGGATTCCCGAAAGCTGGGGCTGATGATGGCGGGTGTGTGGGAGGACAGCGATGCGGCTTGAACGACGCGAGACCGTACCGCTGGCTCTGGTCGCGACCGCACCCTTGGCGGCGATCTTCGCGGCGCTTGTGCTGGCGGCTGGCTTGATTGGAGCGGCGGGGGTGAACCCGCTCAGCGCCTATGGCGAGATGCTGCGCGGCGCCTTGGGATCGCGGCTGTCGATCACCGAGATGCTGACCCGCGCAACGCCGCTGATCCTGACCGGGCTGGCGGCGGCAGTCGCGTTCCGCGCACGCCTCTGGAACATCGGCGGTGAGGGGCAATTCTATGTCGGGGCGCTGACCACCGCATGGATCGGTCATTCGCTGGGCCTGCCCGGCCCGCTAGGCATTGCCGTTCTGATGGCCTGCGGTATGGCGGCGGGGGCGCTGTTGCTGGCGGGTCCGGCATTTCTGCGCTTGCGGTTCGGCGTCGATGAGGTGGTCACTACGCTGTTGCTTAACTTCGTCGTGATCCTGTTTGTCGGCCTGATGATCGAAGGCCCGCTGCGTGACCCGCTGGCCTTTGGCTGGCCGCAATCGGTGCCGGTGGACAGTGATTACCGCCTGCCCGATCTGGTGCCGCGCACTCGGCTGCATATCGGCCTTCTGTTCGCCATCGCGGCGGCGGGCGTGGTTTGGCTGGTGCTGACGCGCACCGTTTTCGGCGTGGAAACCCGTGCCGCAGGCCTGAACGCCCGCGCGGCGGCGTTTGCGGGCATCTCATTGCCCCGCACGATCATGGGCGTCGCACTGGTGTCTGGCGCTTTGGCCGGTCTTGCAGGTGCGGTCGAGGTGATGGGGGTGACCGGCGGAGTGACCACCACGATGTCGCCGGGCTTTGGCTATGCCGGGATCGTTGTTGCGATGCTGGCCGCCCTTCATCCGGCGGGCGTGGTGGCGGCGGCAATCTTTGTGGCGACGGTGTTCGTAGGGGCCGACGCGATGAGCCGCGCGACCGGCGTGCCGAGCTTCATCGCGGATGTGATTGTCGCGCTGTCGCTCTTGACCATGCTGGTCTCCCTTCTTTTCACAACCTACAGGCTGCGCCGATGATCGAAGCACTGGAGCTTTTGACCAATACAAGCCTCTGGGCCGCCGTCCTGCGGATTGCCACGCCGCTGATCTTTGGCGTTCTGGGCGCGCTGCTGTGCGAACGGGCAGGTGTGCTGAACCTCGGGATCGAGGGGATCATGACGATGGGTGCGATGGCCGGATGGCTGACCGTGTATCTGGGCGGCGACCTGTGGATGGGACTGGTCATCGCGGCCGCAAGTGGCGGGTTGATGGGGCTTCTCCATGCCGGGCTCACGGTGCCTCTGGGTCTGTCGCAGCACGTGTCAGGATTGGGCATCACGCTGTTTGCGTCGGCTTTGGCGTATTATCTCTACCGGTTGATCGTGCAGGTGGGGGAAACCCCGCCAACCATAATACCGTTCAAGCCGCTGGATATTCCGGGCCTTTCGGACATCCCTGTCCTTGGCCCAATCCTCTTCAGCCAGACCGCTCCGACCTATCTTGCGCTGATGTCCGTTGTGGTGCTGGCCTATGTGCTGACGCGAACGCCGCTCGGGCTGACGATCCGTATGACGGGCGAAAACCCCCATGCGGTCGAGGCGCAGGGGTTGAACCCGAACACGCTGCGCATCGGGGCTATTGTCGCGGGATCGGCGTTGATGGGGCTTGGCGGGGCGTTCCTGACCACGGCCGCGTTCAACTCGTTCTTCCCGGAAATGGTACAGGGGCGCGGGTGGATCTGCATTGCGCTCGTGGTGTTCGCCTCCTGGCGACCGGGCAAGGCTCTGATCGGCGCGCTGCTCTTCGCATTCTTCGACGCCTATCAGTTGCGGCTGCAAACGGTGGTCGAGGGCGTGCCGTACCAGTTGTTCCTGATGGCGCCCTATGTGCTGTCCATCGTCGCGCTGATCCTCGTCGCACGTCGGGCCGAGGTTCCGGAGGCGCTTATGGCGCCATACAGACGTGGGGAACGCTAGGGTCAGAGCGCGCCGGAATTGATCCACTCGTCAAGCTTCTGGCGGCTGACCTCGAAGTGCATGCTGTCTTCACGGCCCCACGAGGCCCCCCAGACCCAACCTTCGGCCTTGAAGAAATCCGCCAGAATGGTGAGACCAAGTTGCGTCTTTCCATCGCCAAGCGTGTCGAGAACCCCGTCGATGTTGAGGTCCACGGCAAGTCCGAAGGCATGGGTCGACGCGCGACCGCGCGTGCCGCGGATTTGACGCACGCAAAGCGACCCCGCCGTATTGATCCGCGCATAGAGATCCGGGTCTGTGACACGCACCTCTTCGAACACACGCCGCAGAGAATCCGCTGCCGGTTTCAGCATACGCACCCGGATCGGCCCGACATCTTCGAGAACCAGCTTGCTGGCGAGGCGTGGATTGGTCATTTCCTCGCAATTGTCCGACATGACCTCGCGCGGAGGGCCGAAGACGCGGGTCAGATAGGATGGACCAGCGATGGTAAGCCCTTCGTTCACCTCGCGACGGTTGGCGATCAGGACGACCTGTGCATACGCATCGATGATGTCATTCGGACCATTCTGCTGGAAGACATCCGCACCGGTTCCGGGCGTCCCCGGCTGAGGCGCGGCCAGCGATTGATCGGGAAAGGGCGCGACCGGCACGCGCGAGGCGGCTGCTGCAATCCGCGACATCTCCTGCGCCATGTCGTCCAGCCGGATCTGAAGGTCTTCGACCTGCTGGCTGAGCATTTCGATCTCGATCCTTGCGCCCGAGTCAATCGCCGTTCCAGCAAATCCCTGTTCTTCGCTCGACATCAAGCGCGGCACGAAAATCCAGATGATCGGTGCCAGAATGATTGCAATACTCAGAATGATCGCCGGAAGCAGGCGCATGAAACAAATTCCTGACGTAAAGACCTTGCTTCAAGTAAACCGCATTCTGCCCGTTAATCCAAGACTTACCTGATCCCAAGCGCCCGACCGGACAATATGCGTTCGACATAGTGCATTCACGGTGCAACAGCCGGACATGCACCGACGTTCCACCGTCAAAGGCATTGCCGCAACGACAGAGCTAAGCTAGTCTTTGGTTACTCACCTTTTTTATTCGAGGACATGTATTGCAATGTCGACCATTCGATCTGTAACCGCCCTCACCATTGCCCTTGCCCTATCCCTTGGCGTGGTTGACCACGCGACCGCACAATCGTCCGAAAGCGGCGGGATGACGGCTGAACAAATGATGCAAGCCTTTGAAAAACAGAAAACTCGGGGGCTTGTTCTTGTGCCCTCGGAAAGCACCGCACCTGCCGCAACGGCAGCGCAACCCACGACAACCGTCACAGCAACCGAAACCACCTATACCGAAGTCGACAAAGCCGATCAGGTGAATATCAAGATCAAGTTCGACTTCGACAGCGCAACGCTGCGCGAGGATCAGAAACCGCAACTGGCCACTTTGTGCGAAGTGATGAAGTCGGTCGATGTGAAACTGTTCCAGATCGTCGGACATACCGACAGTTCCGGTTCGGCGTCGTACAACGAAAACCTGTCGCTCCTGCGTGCGAAAGAGGTCAAGCGGCATCTGGTGACAGAATGCGGAATCGCGGAAAATCGGCTCGAGGCCATCGGAATGGGCGAAAGCGTGCCCTTCAATGCCGATGATCCGCGGAGTGACGAAAACCGGCGTGTCGAGTTCCAAGCACTTGGGTAATGACTTCGGTCACCTTCTGAAACCGGAGACATTATGACGGAAAGCCGCCCAGGGGACCTTTTTCAGCCTGGCGATCTGGTGAACAACACCTACCGCGTCGAAGCCATTCTTGGACGCGGGGGCACGTCTGACGTGTATCGCGCACGGTCCGAGATTTCCGGGCGGCTGGTTGCCCTGAAAGTCCTGAAAGCCGAATTCTCGACCAATGAGGATTACCTGCTTCTTCTCACCCGCGAAGAGGCCATGCGCGAGATCAGGCACGACGCCATCGTCCGCTATTCCGAAAACCACCGCACGGCGGATGGCCATGTCTACCTGCTCATCGACTATGTCGATGGGCCGGGCATGGACAAGAAACTCAAGCAGGGGCCGATGTCGGCGGATGACCTGCTGGTGATCTGCAAACGGGTCTGCGAAGGCTTGCAGGCCGCGCATGAGCGCAACATTTTTCACCGCGACCTGTCTCCGGATAACATTCTTCTGCGCAACGACGATCCCGCGCAGGCGGTGATCATCGACTTCGGGATCGCCAAGGACACCAATCCGGGTGCCGAGACCATTGTCGGCAATGAATTCGCCGGGAAATACGCCTATGCCGCTCCCGAGCAACTGGCAGGCAAGACCGACGCACGCACCGACATCTATTCGCTTGGCGCGTCTCTCTTGGCGAACTTCCGGGGCAAATCGCCCGACATCGGGCGCAACCCGATGGAGGTCGTTCAGAAAAAGGCCGAACCGCTGGATACGACCGGTGTTCCGGAGCCGTTGAAGTCGATCCTCGACAAGATGACCCAGCCCAATCCGGACGACCGCTTTCCGAGTGCGGCGGCGGTTCTGGACGCGCTGGCTGGAAACCCGTTCGATGCTGCGGACAACGAACCGTTGTCAGACGCAACGGTGATTGCGCCGTTGACGGCCGTGGCAAAAGCCGCCGCGCCGGAACAACCGGTCACGGCCCCCCCGCCGCCCAAGGAAGCTGCCCCCAAGACACAGCCCAAACCCGTTCAGAAGGACAGCAAGAAAGGCGGTCTGGTTCTGCCGATTGCCATTGGCGGTGTTGTCGTGGCCGGTCTTGCGGGCGCGTTTGCGATGGGGCTGTTCACTTCGGAACCGGCCTTGCCAATGGCTGACCCCTATCGTTTGTCGATTGCAAAAGCCAAGGATGCTCCGCCGCGTGCCGTGGGTTTCGTACCAAGCGATGACATCGCAAACGTGTTGCGCGAACAGATGCAGGCGGAAGGTGGAAGTTTCGATTTGACCCTTGCCAGCGGCGCGATTGCGGAAAGCTGGGGACAGGACGTCCTGAGCGTCGTCGACGCCGTGGACGAGATGGACGCGTGGCGCGTCTCGTTGTCCGGCAACAGTGTCGAGGTTGAGGGCACAACAACAAGCCGTCCGATATTTGACGCCGCAATGGCAGCATTTGATGCCGGAGCATTGGGGGCCCTGTCCGGGGAACCTGACCTGACGCTGGAAGCGATCATTCTGGCACCGGAAAAGCTCGATCCGATCCTGAACACCTTTGCGGATTGCGGCCCGCTTATTCTTGTCGATCGCCCCATTGCGGGCTATGGCCCGGAAAGTCCGGTTGTCGTCGGCGGTGTCATGTCAGGAGAAGACAGCCGCGCGGCACTGGCGAATGCGTTGTCTTCGGTTGTCGGCTCGAGACCGCTGGATATTGATGTCGACATTCTCAATACCACGCTCTGCCTGATAGAAAGCGTGCTGCCCCGCGCTCCGGCCAGCGCCAATGACGTGGCCTTCTATCAGGGAGATCAGGACAACAATCCCAATCCGACCGGCGAATTCCTTGTAGGAGAGAACCCGGTGATCGACGTGGAAATCCCGGCCGATGTGACCGACGGTTACCTCACGGTGTCCGTGTTGGACGTGTCCGGCAACGTGTTTCACCTCGTTCCGAACATCAACCGCACCGATAATTCCGTGGAAGCTCTGCGAGAGGGTGAGAGCGGTTCGGTTTCGATCCGCGTCGCCTATTCGATCCAGGAGTCTCAGCAGAATGTCAACGGCGGAGTAAAATTAGGCCACGGGGCGGCGCAAAACTGGGCCACTTTGGGTTTACGCGGGACGCGGATGATGAGCGGCGGCCAGTCAGCTGCGCTCTCCATGTAGCTGGCGGGTGACTG